>NZ_JBITDM010000008.1:0-129941 GCF_044454195.1 Streptomyces sp. NPDC051561
GCCGCCGGCGAGGAGATGCGAAACCTTGCCACCGAGTTTCATGCATTTCTCACGAGTACGGTCGAGTAGCTGAAGCACCACGTGAGACAGCCTCTTATAGTGCCTACGCAGGGGCCGTAACAGCGCTCAAGCAAGGGACAGTTGCCCTTTGGTTCCGCCTGCAGCGAGATGCTGACAGTCCTGAAACGCTACAGGCCTTCACCGAATGTGACCGACTTGGCGCCGCCACAGAGAATGCCCAGTTCCGAGTGCGGCTCCTCGCCGAGGACGAGACGCTCGTCGCCCTTGCTGCATCGGCCTTCGACGCCATCGGCCCAATCCGCAGGGCAGCAACGAAATCCGAGCTTGCTGAACGCGAACAGGAGCTACAGGGCGCCCTCAACGCCTTCATCACCGCCGCCACTCTCCAGATTCGTTGATCCACAAGGCGAGGTCGGCAGACTTGCGGGCGCGCACGTTGAGGTGTGGCGTGAGCCGCGGATCGAGAACGTCGAACTTGAAGCACGGTGCGCACCGGTTCGCGCTGTCCCGCTGGTGGCACGACGCCCCGTGATCGAGGACTGTCACGGTCACGGAAACCCCGCGAGCTTCGGACAACTCACGGCCGCCTGCACCGCCGCCGACGGCCTCGTCACTCATGCCGTCTGCCGGTGCGCGCTGCTACAGCAGCAACCCGATCGGAACCGCCATGCCCAGGAACAGCACGAGCTGGTAGGCGCTGTTGATCACAGTGAGCCGGCCAGGCTTCTGCTCGAAGCCGTTGTGCTGTGCCAGGGTCGTCAGCGAGAAGCCGAGCCATGCCACGAGAGCAACTGTCAGGGCGGCCAAGAGGGAGTCGGTGCCGAGGAAGCCGGAAGCGACGGAGCTGGCGGCTGCAAGTGCCAGCGCGGTGACGACGATCGACGCCACCAGGACCACGAACGGACCCTTGCCACCTCTCGCGGAGTCCTCCTTGGTCACCGCGGTCAGCTTCCGCCAAGTACCGCCGACCAACCCCCAGTCGCTGTACCAGACCCAGGCGATCGCCGTGCCGACCGCGGTCGCGGCCACGACGGCCTGCCAGCTGATGCTCAGCTCCACGGAATCTCCTCTGCTCGGAACTCGCCCCGTGCGCTTGATATCGTCAAGCATGGTGGAAAAAGTAAACCAGAAGGTCAAGGCCGCACGCTCCTACGGGCAGTTCTGCGCCCTCGCACGCTCTCTGGACGTCGTAGGCGACCGGTGGACGCTGCTCATCGTGCGCGAGCTGATCCCGGGTCCGATGCGCTATACCGAGCTGAAGACCTCACTCAAAGGCATCGCGACGAACCTCCTGTCCGAGCGACTGAAGACCATGGAGGCGAACGGGATAGTCGAGCGTCGCCTCGGGGATGCGGGAGTCGTCTACGCCCTCACGTCATGGGGAGCGGGGCTGCGAGAGCCGATGGAGGCACTCGGGCGATGGGGCGCGCCGCTGCTGGCGACCGGCCAGGGCGACGACGCCTTTCAGCCGCGCTGGCTGACCCTCGCGCTGCCTGCCCTCCTCCGAGGCGCAACCGCCTCTCCGCCCGTCGAGCTCGGCATCGAGACCGGCGGCTTCCTGATGGCGCTGAGGATCGACGAAGACGGTCCAAGCGCATTCGTTCCCGATCGGGATCCAGTCTCGGTATTCACCGCAGCTCCCGACGTGGTCGTCGCTCTGGCCGCTGGAGCGATCAGTATCGAGCAGGCCATCGCCGTCGGCGAGTTCCGCGGCGACCCGGGGGTCCTCCGCACCGCACTCGCCCCTGTTCATGCGAACGCGACTCAACTGCCCAACGGCGGCTGACGACCACGGAGAAGCGCAGGCCGCCGCAGACAAGCACGCTTGCCCTCGGCGGTGTGGTCACCCCCGGCGCTCCGCTGCGGACGAGCGTGCGAACGATGCCACGTCCCACGCTCCCGACTGCAGCGAGCGGCCCGCAAGGCAAACAATGCCAACGACGCCCTGGCCCGCAACAACTAGTAACAACTCATGCAAGAGAAGCCACAAGACCACCCACCGACACGGAGTCGGCGGGAACCTTCTCTGCCCGACGTGCCGAAAGTGGCGGAAGCGGCCGGGAGCGAGCCCGCGGCCGCTGCGCAGGAAGCACGCCAGCGGGGCGGGTCCTGCGGTCTACGGCTGTGGCATGACCGCCCCTCGGCCGGTCTCCCTATTGAGGAGGCGGCTCTCGTGGTCCATCTCCCGGCCCACCGACCACCGGGGAGCCTCGATGCGCAGGGTGCACGGTGGAGAGTGCCAGTACAGGGCTCCGCGCCCGTACAAGCCTCTGCCGGTGTCGCAGTCCCGTTTGTAATTGATCCATCCGGTGAGGCCGAGTTCCCGCAACGTGGTGAGCACACGTCGTAGGTCGTTGAGATCCCGGTAGTCCCGGGTGTAGACACATGCCCGGGTGAAGTCCTTCAGGACCTTGGCCCCTGTTCCCAGATAGCCCTCGATCGTGGCGCCTCTGATCAATTCCCAGAACGGTTGGTTGATGCCCGTGGGCATCCACTTGCCCGAGACGCGGTTGCCGAAATCGTCCAGGCCCTCATCGAGTTGGTCAGGTGCCCGCACAAGGTCAGTCCACCCGCGGCCTCTCGGGGCCGGCAGTCCGGCCCGGCAAGGAGGGGTGCCCTCAGTCAAGTTCCCGCCTTCCGTCGTCCTGCGTGCTTTCGATGAATTCTCTGCCAGTGACGCTCGGTCATCTGCCGACGTCCGGCGAGGGAAGTGCACTCGTAGCACAGTCAGTCCTTGTGGACGTCGACTGCTGGTGCCGCAGCGGGCAACGATCGCCTTGTTGGGCAGTGCGCGACCTGCTGCGTGTGCCGGCTGGAACGAGGTCACGAAGCCTGTGTCGCCTTCTTGAAGACTTCGAACACGGCCAGGTAGTTCTTACCGCTGTAGCCCTCGGCGATCGCCTGCTCGGCAATTGACTTCATCAGCCGCGGCTGGTCGGAGTGAATGCCCTGCTCTACACAGGTGCGGGTGATGTGTTCAAGGGCGTTGAGGTTCATCTCCATGGTGCCCACGTCGCCGGGGTAGTTGCTTTTGTCCAGGTCGGGAGCTTGCTCGGTGAGGGTGGAGTCCACCACCGAGGGCATGAACCAGTTGAGGGCGAGATCGGCGAACGTGACCGCCGATACGTTCGCCGACCCGACCAGTGCCGTGGCGTGCAGAAAGCCGTTCATGGTCGCGTACATCATGTCGAGCAGTGCCGCGTTGTACAGCACCGCCAGGCTGGGCTCGGAGCCCAGGTATCGGGGATCGCCCATGCTCGCCAGCGTCGCCCGGTGCTCGTCGAAGACGTTCTGTGAACCGCTGTAGAGGAAGACGGACTCGGGGTGCCCGACGAGCGGCGGCGGCACCATGATCGCGCCGTCCAGATAGCCGATGCCTCGCTCGGTTGCCCAGTTGACCGCAGCGTGCGCTTCATTGGGGGTACCGGAGTTGAGGTTCACCAGTACGCGGCCCTTCAAGGCGTCACCAGCGGAGTCGAAAACCGCGTACATGATCTCGTAGTCCTTCAGGCACATGATCGTGACAGGGCTCGCGGACACCGCCTCGGCAACGGTCCCCGCGCGGCGGACGCCCTTGGTGACGAGGCCGTTGGCTTTCTCCGGGGTGCGGTTCCAGACGGTCGTGGGGTGGCCGTGTTCCAGAAGCGTCTCGGCGAGGGCGAGGCCCATGGGGCCCAGGCCGATGACGGTAACGGGTGCGCGCTGAGGGCTAGTTGATCGCTGGTTCGTCATGCGGCTTAGACTGCAGGCTCACATCGATGTGAGAGTCAACTGAACGTGGTGGTCGTCACATGCGCATGGGGGAGTTCTCCCGGCGGACCGGGGTCAGCCAACGCCTGCTGCGCTATTACGAGGAGCAGGGGCTGCTCAAGCCATCGCGGCGGCCTAGCGGATATCGCGAGTTCACGGAAGAGGACATCACCACAGTGCGGGGCATCCGCATGCTGCTCGGTGCCGGTCTCAACACCGCCACGATCGCCGAACTGATGCCCTGCATGGTCGACGACGGGCAGACCCTGGCGCCGGCCTGTTCTGGCATGCTGCCCGACCTGAACCGGGAACGTGAACGCATCAACGAGGCCGTGGCCGGCCTGCTGGCCGCACGGGACACGCTGGACGCCGTCATCGCCGCCACGGCGCCGACCGGAGGCGACGACCCGGAAGCCTGCTACGCGGCCGGTGCCGCAGAGCGGCCCGGCAACGCCACTGCGGTCCCGCTCGGCATCAGGTCCGACTAGGTCCTGTCTCTCCGATCACGCCGGCAGCCCGGGAATTCAGCGGTCACGATGGGGTCCTGGAGGGCGTAGCTTCCAGGACCCCACGCAATCAGCGCAGACCGCGGTTCGGGTTCGAGATCCTGAATTTGGCTACGTTCTCCCCAGTCGTCCAACGGCGGAAGCCGGCCTTCTCCAGTACTCGGACCGAGGCCGGGTTCGACAGCTCCACGTCGGCGGACACGGTGTGGACTTCTGGCGCGGCGAGGGCGAAGTCGGCGAGGGCCTGGGTGGCCTCGGGGGCATAGCCTCGGCCACGTCGGGAGGCCACGATGCCGTAGCCGATCTCAAGGACCCCCTCGGTGGGTGGCCAGAACAGGCCGATGGAGCCCACCACCAGGCCGCTGTCGCGCTCGATGACCAGACGGTGGCCGTAGGCGCCGAGCCAGTCGGGGTACTGCTCGAAGAGGCCCGCGACCACGCCATCGCCTTCGGCGGGAAAGTCGTACGCCCAGTACGGGGACCGGGTGCCGTCGAGGACCGCGGTGGCCTCGCTCCTGGTCCAGTGCCGCAGGACGAGGCGTTTGGTGTCCACGTCGGCGTGGACGGGTGAAGAAGAGGAAGACATGTGTCTCTCCTGGTCGTCGGAACGACCGGCCGCGCTCTGTTACCGCGCTCTGATCATGCTCAGCAGAGGGGATCTCAGCGACGACGAGGGGGCGGTCCTGGCTGCCAGTGGTAAAGCCAGGACGCTGTTGAGCGGACGATCCACAGAATCAGGCACTTTCGGGCCGTCGCCACCCGTTACGACAAGCGCGGATACGTCTTCCCCGGCACCGTCAACGCCGCCGCACTCCTTATCCGGCTCCGCTCGTGACCGAGGACGGCCTGAGGGATTCGTGGAACCGTGGCTGTCGGGCACCCAGTGATCCCCGACCCGAACAGGCTCGTGGTATCGCATGATCAGGGCAGCACAACTCCCGCAGGGATAAGGGGGTTTCGGGCACCGCCCTACCCGCATGTGGTCCAGCGCCCGCCAGGCCGGACGAGTCTCCCCCGGGCGATGGAGGGGCGTGCCATCTGCAGGCGATTTCACCAGTTCCCAGCAGGACGGCCGAAAGCCAACCACGCGAGACAACAGCTTCCCTGGCAAGCTGGGGGCATGGTGTCCACCGACGATCAAGAACTGAGCAAGGTGATCGAGGATGCCGCCTCGCCGACCTGGTCGGTTCGCGCCGCAGCCGGACGGCGACTCGCGAGATCGGCCGGGATCGCCGAGGTGGCGGACGTCCTCCACCGTCTCCTTCTGGACGCCCAGGACACTGGCGTGACCTCGCAGACAGCTGAAGCACTGCTGGCGCGCAAAGACACCGTTGGTCTGCGCCATGTCCTGCTGGCCAGGAGTTGGGCGGCCGACCCCTCGACGGCCGAGGAGATCCAAGCAGCACTGGACTGCGACCCGGACTGGATGACGACCCAGGGTGCAGACCGATTGATCAAGCAGCTACGGGAGCTGGCAACGGACGCCGATTACGGCGTCCGCGACGAAGTCCGAAGGATCCTCGCACGCATCCGGCCGCGCGAGGAATGGGCACGAGACCGGGACGACGACGCACTCTGATCCGGCACGTCAGCATCCAGAGCCTGCTGGGCTCCACCCCGGCTCACAGTCCGTTGGGGTGGCGCACCCAGTGCGGCCTGGCGGCTGAACGGGCGGGTTGGCCGGGGTTGTTACCCGAGCCAGACGATATTCAGGACGGTCAGACGACGCAGGGGCCGGTTCACCCAGTAGGTGAGGGACAGTTGACCGACGGATGCGTAACGCACGTCGTCACCCTCGGGGTCCTCGACGTTCCACTGGCGAAAGCCCCAGGGAGCGGCTGCGGCGCCATCAAGGATGTCCCACACCGTGTCTTCTGCGTGCTCGGGCACGGTGTCGAGGGTCTTCGCGGCCGCCGGTGAAAAGCGGACCGCGTACGGCTGTGCGGTCACCGGCGCCTTCCCCGCAGCTCCGCCATGTCGATGGATTCGCTGTCGTCGTAGCCGGAGGCGACGAACGCGTCGATGGCCGGGGCGTGGGCGAGACGGCCCTCCCAGTCTTGGACAACTTCGTAGAGCATGGCGAGAGAGAACGTCCGGCGGGACTCCTCCAGCGCCGCCGCCCACTCCCGCTCAAAGACCGGCACCCACACGGCGGCACGCCGGTCGGCGCGCAGTCGGGAAAGGAGTTCGGCCGGGGCTCCCGGAGCGGGCGCGTACGGCGTCACGGGTTCGTGGTCGGGCTGCGCGCTCATGGGCTGATCCTCCCAGCGGGTCGTCACCCCACGGTACGCGCGCTGGGCAGTGGCGGGAGCGGCCACTCGCATCCTGGAGAAACAGGCGGACCGCTTCGAGCGGACAGCGAAGCCGCCCGTCGCCGGGCGTGGCCAGACGGGTCACCCCATAGGGCGCCGTCCGAAGCCGGCGTTACCTCATGACCTCGTGGCCGTACCCATGCCGGATCGCGAACGCGTACCGAATAGCCGGGCGGGCGGTCCTCCGTCCTTCACAGGGGTGGCCCCTCGGTGAGGCGGGTCAGGAGTTGGGTGCGGGAACGGACCTCGGCCTTGCGGTAGATGCGGCTGAGCATGGACTCGACCGTCTTGACCGACAAGTACATCTGGTCGGCCGCCTGCTGGTTGGTCGCGCCGTGCCGGACCAGGGCGGTCAGTCGGCGTTCGTTCTCGGTGAGCAGCCCCGCCGGGGACTGCGCGGTCGACACGTGGTGGCCGGAGAGCCGCTCCAGGGCGGAGGCCGACAACGCCAGCCACGGCGCGGCCTGCGCCTCCTGGAAGACGGTGTGCGCCTCCTGCCATGCCGCCCGGGCTGCCGCCTGCCTGCGCCGGCCGCGTTCCAGGCGGCCCCGGGCGAGGAGGGTGCGGCCCTGCTCGACCGGCATGTCCAGGGCGGCGAACAACCGCCCTGCGTCGTCGAGGAGTTCCGCCGCCTCGTCGGTGCGGCCCTCCGCGCGCAGACAGCCCGCGCGTGCACGCGTGAGAGCGGCCCGCAGCCCGGCGTGCCGGTCGTACGTGCCGACCCGCTCGTGCGTGGCGTCCAGCAGTGTCCTGGCAGCGCCGTCCCGGCGGGCCGCGGTCAGCGCCTCGACGGCGTCCGCCTGCCAGCGCAGGATGCCGGGATCGGGTGTGTCTCCGGCCGCTTCGAGTTCGCCGACCTCGCACAACGCGCGGGCGGCCCCCTCCGCGTCGCCGGTGTGCAGGCAGATCGCGCCCAGAATCCACAGGCCCCGGACGGTGTGAATGCCGTCGTGCTCCTCCCGGGACGCGCGTACCGCCTGGAGGGCGTACTGCCGCGCCTGGTCGAAGGAGCCGCCGTGGCTGTGCGCGACGGCCGCGGTGTACCAGGCGGGTCCGGGCGAGAGCCCCGCGGCGGCGGTACGTTCAAGTGCCCGCGCGGCCCATCGCAGGGCGGCCCCGCAGGAGCCGAGCCGGGCCTCGACCTCGGCGAGGCTGCGCCACAGGTCCACCAGGTCCTCGGCCTCCCCCGCCTGCCCGGCCTGCGGCAACAGGTCCACGAACCGGGCCCGTGCCGCCCGTAGCCGATCGTCGAACAGGGCGTGGCGGGCGGTGAGGTACTCGGGGCTGTTGCGGATGCCGATGCGGGTGGGCGGAACGCCGAGCGCGAGCGCCTGGGCGAGGGTGCGGTGCGCGTCGTCGTGGTGGCCGGTGAGCCGTTCCATACGGGCGCGCATCGTGAGCGCGGCGGCCCGCAGCGGACCGTCCTGTGCCTGCTCGGCGAGGGTGGCGGCGGTGCCCGCGTGATGCAGGGCAACGGCGGCGACGCCCTGGGTGACGTTGGCGGCGATGGCCGCCCTCAGTTCCACGGCGGCCAGCAGACCGGGGTCGTCGGCGGCCAGCCGCCTGGCCTCGGCGAGGTCGGCCTCCATGTCGGAGAGGTCCTGTCCCTGCGCGTCCACGACCGCCAGAAGTGCCCGGACCCGCTGGGCGCGCCCGGCGCGTCCCGCGGCGAGTGCGCGGGCGGCCAGCCGTGCGAGGTCCGCGCGACCGGCGGACGACGCGTCGTTTGCCGCGCGCGCCAGTCGGTCCAGGCGCAGGCCGGCGCGGTCGGCGGGGGTCAACCTGGCGGAGAGCAGCAGGAGTTCGGCGGCGAGCTGCCGGTCGCCGTCGGCGCGGGCGGTGGTGGCGGCGTGGTCGGCGTCCTCGGCGGTGCTCCGGTCGGCGGTGTGCCGGGCGAGGGCGAGGTGGCGGACCCGCTGGACGGGATCGGCGACGGCGTCCGCCAGGGCCCGGTGAACGTCCGCCCGGTCCGCTGCGCCGCCGGTGGCGGCAGCGGCGTCGGCGAGCGCCCCCGCCGTGAACCGCACGTGATCGTACGGGTCCTGCGCGTCGATCACCCCCGCGGCAACCGCGTGCACGAGGTGGTCGTCGGCCTCCGGGAATCCCGCCTCCCGCAGCAGTGCGGCGTCGGGCCGGTGCGCGAGGGCCGCGGTGCGCAAGGTCGCGCGCACCTCGGCGGGCAGCTCGGCCAGCCAGACCTCCGCACGGTCGCGCACCTCGGCGGGCGGACGCGGCAGGCCGTGCCGTCGTGGCTCGCGGGCCACGGCACGCAGGTGGGCCTCCGTCAGGGCGCGGTGGCCGCCGCAGTGCCGGTGAATGCCGGGCGCCCAACGGGCGGGCAGCGCCCGCTGTTCCAGCAGGTCGGCGGTGTCCGTGACAGTGAGCGGGCGCAGCGGGAGCACGGGTGGGTGGCCGCCGGTCAGCAGTGCGGCGGAGCGGGGGAATCCGGTGGTCCGCTCGGTGGCGACGGCGGCGATCCGACCGGCGGGCAGGGCGCTCAGCACATGGGCCAGGGTCTGCGCGCTGACGGGGTCCAGCCACTCGGCACCGTCGACGAGGAGGAGCACGGGGCGCGCGCTGCCGAGCACGTGGGTGAGGGCGAGGCGTGCCGCGAGACGGGGGTCGGCGGTGGCGACGACGCCCGTGCGAGAGGCCTCGGGCTGGGGCACGGCGGGCATGTGCCGCGCGCGGCACAGGAGTTGGGAGACCGCGCCGAAGGCCAGATTCTGGTCTCCGGGCCGGGCACCGATGCGTAGGCACAGCCGGTCGGACAGTGCTGCGGCGAGGGCGTCGAGAAACGTGGACTTGCCCGTTCCCCAGGCACCGATGACGGCAAGCCGTCCGTGCTGTTCGAGCAACTCCCGTGCCTCGCGCAGGGTTTCGCGCCAGGAGCGGTCGAGTTCTCCCGCGACCGGCGCGGACGAGGAAGAGCTGGTCATCCCGGCACGGTAGGCGGGGCACGGGGAAGGGGCAACGGGGCGGTCGCGGGAGAGGCGGCGTCAAGGGTTATCCCTGATGGTCGGGCGCCACCGCGCGGAGCCCCGGGGGCGGCCCGGCCGTGCGGGGCTTTCGAGCCGGTACGCGGGGTGGGATGCCCGCGACCGCCGCGGCGTCGCGCGCCCGGGGTCGACCGGCGCGCCCCGGACCTCCGGCGGGCCCGGTGGCGGGGCACGGAGCCCCCTCCCCAACTCCCCTCACATGCAGGGGATTTCCCCGATGACGTGCACCTCCCGGCCCCGCACTGTGGGGTCCACCCGGGGCCGGAGCCGTCAGCTCCCCATACGACCCGCCCGGTCCCGTACCCGAGGCCGTGCCGGCACGGCCTCGGGTACGGGAGTCGCGGTCCCCTTCCGCGGCGCCCGTCCCGGTATTCCGCAGCGCCCCGTCCCGGTCCTGGGCGGCGTTCCGTCCCTGTCGGCCCCACACCGATCGACCCCACCCGGTCGATCCCCACCCCAACTGAAGGGCTCCTCCCCATGCGTCCATTCCCCCACCGGGCCGTGACGGCCGCTGTCGCGGCCTGTGCCGCCCTCGTGGCGCTCGGCTCCGTACCCGCCCACGCGGGACCCACCGGCGAACCTCTGCCTCTGCCGCCGGGCGTCGAGAAGGCGATGATGCGCGACCTGCACCTCTCCCCCGGCGCGCTGCGTACGCGCATCGACCAGGAGTCCACCGCGGCCCGTACCGCGACCGCGGTACGGGCACGGGTGGGCGACCGGGTCGCGGGCCTCTGGTTCGACGCGTCGGACGGCAGACTCCATGCGGCCGTCACCACCGAGGCCGACGCGGCCGCCGTACGTGCCGCCGGGGCCGTCGCCCAGCGCGCGGCCCATTCCCCCGCGGCCCTCGACCAGGCGTTGCGTGCCGTGTCCGCACGGGCGGCGGCCGTTCCCGGAGTCCTGTCGTGGGGACCCGACGCACGCGCCGGCCAGATCCTCGTCCAGGTCGACCCGAGCACGGCGAACCGTGTGACATCGGACTTCCTGGCGGGCCTCGCGGTGTACGGCAATCTCGTCCGGGTCGCCGAGTCCTCGGACGTACCCCGCCAGCAGGGCGGCGAGGTGCGCGGCGGCGAGAAGTGGGTGCCGGGCAGCGAGAGCCCGTGCTCGATAGGCTTCCCCGTCACCCGTACCAGCGGCGGGTCCAAGGCGTTCCTCACCGCAGGGCACTGCACGAACGACGTGAGCCAGCCCGCGTACGGCAAGGACGGCACCCGCGTCGGCACGTCCAACAAGAACGGTTCCGGCAGCGTCAACGCCCGCGAGGGCGACATGGGCATCGTCGACGTCGACCAGGCGGGCTGGGAACTCGCCGGCGTCGTCAGCGGCTGGGGCAAGGCGGACATCCCCGTCACCGGCTCCGCCGAAGCGGTCGTCGGTACGTCCGTGTGCCGCTCGGGGCAGACCTCGGGACTGCAGTGCGGCGAGGTCACCAAGGTCAACCAGAGCGTGGACTACGGGAATGTCGTCATCGACGGCCTGTCCTACTCCAACGCCTGTTCCGCCGGGGGTGATTCGGGCGGGAGTTACGTCACCGCCGCCGGCGGGAAAGCCGTCGGCCTGCACTCGGGCGGCGGGAGCGCCACGTGCAGTGGCGGCAGCGGCGAGAAGTTCACGATCTTCCAGCCCGTCAACGAGGCGCTGTCGAAGTTCGGCGCGGGCCTGGTGACGTCCACCCCGCAGCCGGGCGAGGTGACCGTCGCCGCGGTCAGCGACCGCAGTACCGCCGTCAACACGGCCGCCGAGATCCGCAACAGCGCCGAGGGCGGTACGGCCCCCTACACCTGGAGCGCCACCGGACTTCCGGCGGGCACCTCCCTCGCCGCCTCCACCGGCACCGTCACCGGCAGCCCGACCGCCGCCGGCACCTCGAACGTGACCGTCACGGCCACGGACTCGGCGGGCAGGAAGGGCAGCACGTCCTTCACCTGGACCATCACCCCGGCCAACGCCGACCTGGCCCTCGCCGCACCCGGCAACCAGAGCGCGACCGTCGCCAAGGCCGCGAGCCTCACCCTGCGCGCGAGCGGCGGCAGCACCCCCTACACGTACTCCGCGACCGGCCTCCCCGCCGGGCTCTCCCTGGCCGCCGCCACCGGCGTCGTCTCCGGGACCCCCACCACCGCGGGCACCTCGACCGTGAACGCCAAGGTGACCGACTCCACGGGCAGGAGCGCGAGCACGTTGTTCAGCTGGACGGTCGCGCCGGCGGGCGGCACCACCCCGGTCCTGACCAACCCGGGCAGCCAGAACGTCTACGTCGGCCGCCCCGTACGGCTGCCCCTCGCCGTCACCGGCGGGAGCGCCCCGTACTCCTTCACCGCCACCAACCTCCCGGCGGGCCTGACGATCGCCGCCGGAACGGGCGTCGTCTCCGGCACGCCCACCGCCTGGGGATCACGCAACGCGGTCCTGACCGTCACCGATGCCGCGGGCACATCGTCCCGGGTCACCGTGACGTTCACCGTCTGGTCCTGAGACCGGGGAGGGGCGGGGGTGTGCCGGCACGGGGCGGCACACCCCCGCACGGCAACGGGCCGGTCCCGCTGCCTCGCCCTGAAGGCGGCGGACCGAGGCGGCTCCCGCCCGCTCAGTCCAGACCCACCGCGTTCTCCGGTGCCGGGCAGATTCTCCGGCCCTGGTGGTCGAACACGTACAGCTGAGCCAGGTCGACCAGCAGCGGCACCTGGGCGCCGATCCTCATTTGCCCCTGCGGGCTCGTCCGTACAACGAGGTCGCTGCGCACCGTGGTCCTGTGCTCTCGCCGGGTCGCCGTCGAGGTGCTGTCCGCGGGCATCGGATACCGGTCCCTCCAGCCCGCGGTGAGGGCTTTCACCCGCTCGAAGCCACGCTGTCGCGAGGAGCGTCTGTACGGGCCCGCAGCCCCGAGTCGTACGCTCTGCGGATCGGGCACGGCCGCCGGCCGCGAGCCGGTATGGAGATGCACCAGCACTTCGTGCCCCTGATACTCGACGTGCTCCACGATCCCGGTCAGTACTGTCTCGCCCTCTCTCGCCTGGCTGGGGGCGGCGATGCGTACCGCTTCGCAGCGCAGCCCGGCGATCACCGGGCGTCCCTGCTGCAGACGCAGGAGTTGGTGGTCCGCACTCAGAGGTTCCGGCAGTACGAGGGATTGCCGGCCCAGTTGCAGGGTCATCCGGGCGCCGACCGGGGCGTGCACGACGGCTTCCAGCAAGTTGATGCGCGGCGTGCCGACGAAGGCCGCCACGAAGACGTTCGCCGGGTGGGTGTACAACTCGCGGGGTGGGCTTATCTGTTGCAGAACCCCGTCCCGCATGACCGCGACCCGGTCACCCAGTGACATCGCCTCCGACTGGTCGTGGGTCACGTAAACCGTCGTCACACCCATTTCCCTGGTCAGCTGGGCGATTTCGGCGCGCAGATGCTCGCGCAATTTGGCATCGAGGTTGGACAGCGGCTCGTCGAACAGGAAGACGGAAGGGTGCCGGGAGACGGCCCTGCCCATGGCCACCCGCTGCCGCTCTCCACCCGAGAGCTGACCGGGAAGACGATCGAGCAGGTCCTCGATGGCGAGCATCCGCGCGGTCGCCTCCACCTGCGGGGCGTGGTCCGCCGCGGGATCCCGGAGCTTCAACGGGAAGCCGATGTTCTCTCGAATCGTCATCGAAGGATAAAGCGCGAGGTTCTGGAAAACCATGGCGATGTCCCGCTGGTGCGGCGGGGTTTCGTTGGCGTGACTCCCGCCCAGCAGCAGTTCGCCCTCGCTGATCGCCTCCAAGCCGGCGATCATGCGCAGGACCGTCGATTTCCCACAGCCGGAAGGCCCCAGAAGCACCAGGAACTCCCCCGGCCCGACCGTCAGGGAAACCTGCTGGACCGCAAAGGAGTCACGGTCGTACTTCTTGCTCACACCTCGCAGCACAATGGCACGACTCACGAGTATCCGCCCGGGACAGAGAGAGTAAGGGCGAGCTGGAAGTAGCTCGCCCAAGAGCTTTGAGAAAGCTATTTTCGCCATGAGAAAAGAATGGTTGACCATGTGGTGACAACGCTGTGCGGCGGGCGTCAGGCAGTCGCCGTCACCGTTCCCTCCCACTCCGTGGCTCCCGCCGACCGTCCCACCATGAGCCGGTACGGTCCTGGTTCCGTACGCCAGGCCCCCTCCCCGCAGGACCAGTGCCTCAGCGCGCGCGGCGTGACAACCACCTCCGCCGTCACCGAGCGGCCCGCGTCGGCGTGGACCGCCGCATAACCGGCGAGCCACTGTGCGGGACGCTCCACGGCTGAGTCCGGTCGGGCCAGGTAGACCTGGACGACCTCTCGCCCCGGTCGCTCGCCGGTGTTGCGCAACGTCACCCGGACGGTGAACGGAACTCCGGTTTCGGTCCGTTCCGGCGCGTCCACGTGCACGTACTCCCAGGTGGTGTAGCCCAGGCCGTGCCCGAACCAGTAGGCGGGCTCCCGTGCTTCGCGGAGCCAGGCGCGGTAACCGATGTGCAGGCCCTCCGCGTAGTCGAGCCGGCCGTCGACGGGCCGGGTGTGCGTGACGGGGGCGTCGGCGAGGGAGGCCGCCCAGGTCGTGGGGAGCCTGCCTCCCGGCTCGCTGCGTCCGAAGAGGACGTCGGCCAGGCCCGCGCCGGCTTCCTGGCCGGAGAACCAGGAGAGCAGCAGTGCGCCCACCTCAGCGCGCCAGGGAAGCTCGACCGGACCTCCGCTGTTGACCACCGCGACGGTACGCGGGTTGGCGGCGGCGACCGCACGTACGAGATCGTCCTGATGGCGGCCGAGGGACAGATCCGCGCGGTCGTACCCTTCCGTCTCGCTGTGCTCCGTCGTACCCACCACGACGATCACGGCGTCCGCGTCGCGGGCCACGTCCACGGCCCGGGCCAGGGCGTCCGCCCGGTCGCGCCGCGGCGGCGCGGCGGCGACCACGGTGGCGCGGCCCGTGCCGGAGGCCAGTTGACGCCGTGCCACCAGCAGGACTGGGTGTTCCTTCTCCAAGTGCGCCTGTGCGGTGTGCAGGTGCGGGGTGACATGCACCAGCGCCGGATCGTCGGTCTCGCAGGCGTAGGTTCCATCGAGAACGGCCTCCCCGTCCACGCTGAGCGTCATCCGGCCGAAGCCGCCCATGCCGAAGGTCCACGCCCCGGCGGTCTCGGGCCGGAGCAGCGCGCTGATCTCCACCGTGTGCGCACCGGGAACCTCCTCGGGTTCGAGCTGCCTGCCCGACAGGCGCCGTTCCGCGTACAGTTCGCGCCCCGCGGCGTCCAGGCAGCGCAGGAGTACACCGGGCTCGCCCGACCTCGGGTCGGTGCACCGGTCGGTGCCCAAAGGCGGCGGAGGCACGTGCGGAGTGGGGCCCGGGGCGTACACCACCCGGCCTCGCCCTCGCAGTTGTGCGCGGATGCCATCGAGCGGGGTGACGACCGCCGAGGGGAACACACCGGCACTGCCGCCGCCCTGTACGCGGGGGGATGCGGCGTGCTCTCCGATGACCGCCACCGTCGACAGGGTTCCGTGGTCGAGGGGCAGGATCTTCTCGTTCCGCACCAGTACCGTCCCGGCGGCGACCGCACGTCGCAGCAGCAGCCGCACCTCCCTGGTCCGCATCGTCGGACGGCGACGACGGCGCTCCTCGATCGCGCCGACCCGGGCCGCGAGCCGGAGTATCCGGCGCACCTTGTCGTCGACGGCCGCAGGGGGGACGCGGCCCTCTTCCACGGCCCGGACCAGGCCGTCCGCCCAGGGGCTGCGGGGGCCCGGCATCGCCAGGTCGAGGGCGGAGCGCGCCGGTTGCTCGGCGGTGCGGACCGCGGCCCAGTCGGAGACGGCAACGCCGTCGAAAGCCCATTCGGTCTTGAGCGGCGTGGACAGCAGCGGGTGAGCCGTCATCGTCGTGCCGTCGACGCTGTTGTAGCCGGCCATGGTCAGCCAGACACCGGCTTCCACGGCTGCCTCGAAGGGGGCGAGGTAGACCTCGCGCAGGGCCTGTTCGCCGACCCGGACGTCGGCGTGCAGCCTGTCGGTCTCGGAGTCGTTGGCGACGAAGTGCTTGGCCGTCGCGGCCACCCCGTGTTCCTGGATGCCCCGGATCAGCGCGGCCCCGGTACGGCCGGTCAGTTCGGGGTCCTCCGAGAAGCACTCGAAGTGGCGCCCGCCCAGCGGGCTGCGGTGCAGGTTCAGATTGGGCGCGAGCACGATGTCGACACCTTTGAGGACGGCCTCCGAGGCGAGCAGTCCCCCCAGGTCGAAGAGGAGCTGATCGTCCCAGGCCGCGCCGAGGGCCGAGGCCGAGGGGAGCAGGGCAGAGGTGCGCCGCTCGTCCCACGCCTCCCCCCGCACACCCGCCGGGCCGTCGGAACAGACCATCTCCCTGAGCCCGATCGCCTCTTCGGCAGCCGTTCTCCACGTCGTGGAGCCGGTGAGCAGACGTATCTTCTGCTCAAGGGTCAGCTTTTCGACCAGCCGGTCCAGCATGTCTTCTCGCATCGCTGCTTCCTGTTTCCTTCCGGGAGAGCGCAGTCCCCTTGGTGCGGCTCGGCGCTCCGGCGCGACCGTTCGAGGGCCGTGCGGAGAACGCAGGCGGATGGGTGCCCGGCCGTCTCCGGGGTGGGAGACGGCCGGGCGTCGGAGCCTTCGGCCTGGTCAGGGCAGTCGGTGGTCGGCGTTCAGGACCGTGCCGCGTTCGGGTCGGTAGAGGTCGAAGCCCCGGGTGTCGCACTGGAGGCCGCCGACGATGCAGTGGTCGACCAGGGCCTTGAGGGTTCGTTCCTCCCACGCGTTGAAGAAGTCGTAGTGGAAGGAGTACCCGCGCCCGCTGGCCAGGCGGACCTGGCTCATGTCGCCGTTGACCGGCCACGCCATTTTGAACTCGATCATCGGCAGGGCGACGGGGTGGGAGGTGGGGCACATGTTGTCGTTGGTGCCGGGCTTGACGACCGGGTAGGCCATGTGGCTCTTGTGGTCGGGAGTGTCGAGGTACTTGCCGTCCCAGCAACTGGGCGCCTGCATGCGCAGGTTGAGCTGGACGTCCGGCCGGCTCGGACAGCTCGCCGGGATGTCGGAGTTGAAGAAGCTGTCACCGCACTCCCAGCCCTCGACGAAGCCCTTGTGGGCGCGGAACTCCTCGGCGCTCTGCATCGGGTTGCCGACGACGTACCGCAGGCCCTTGGGGAAGGGCCGCACGCTCCGGTAGTCGGTGACACCCGCCTTGTAGTAGATGACCTGCGGGCCGACGGGGAGGATCTTCTGGTCGCCCTTGTACAGCGTGGGCATCCAGTACGCGGAGGCGTCCGCGGGTGCCTTGCAGGTGGTGTTCCCTCCGTAGAGCGAGCCGGTGGTGCTGGCGGCGTTGGTGGAGGTGTTGCCCATGAACGTGTGGTCGTGGGACTTGCCGAACTGGCCCGGGTAGACGATCGGGTCGTCCGGAGCGGTGTGGGTGACCGAGCAGCCTGCCTGGAACTCGTGGTGGTAGGCGGGCGGCGGGGTGGCGGTGGACGGTGTCACCCCGGTGACCTGCGGTACGGCCGGAATGTAGCCGTCCCCGTCCGCGTCGTCACCCGACGCCTGGGTGGACACAGCCATGGTGTGTCCACTGTGGGCGCCGGCCACGGTGGCGGCGGTCGGGGCGCTGCTGTCGGCACCCGCCGCGGTGGCGACGGTGCCGATGCCGAGGACGGTTGCGATGAGGGCCGTACCGAGGAGGAGTGCGGGGAGCCGTTTGGGACTCGATCTCATGGGGATCTCCTGCCCATGTGGGGGTTCGCGTGTCCATACGGGCGTCACGCGACGGATGTGGTGCTTCTTCGGTTGGTGCGGTGGTGCAGGGTTGGTGGTGCGGTGGTGCGGTGGTGCAGGGGTGGCGGGATCCGGCTACGACCCCCATCACCCCCGTTCAGGAGGTTCGGCGTCGTCAGCTGTAGATACCGAACTCGTGCAGCGAGTAGCCCCAGCCGGTGCCGCGCTGCGTCAGGTTGAGCCGCACGTGGCGGGCCGTCTCGTTGAGACTGATCGTGTCGATGTCACCGTTGCCCGTCGTGGTGGAGTGCACCGTGCGCCAGGTGGTCCCGTCGTTGGACACCTGTGCCTCGTACGCCTTGGCGTACGCGGGGTCCCAGACGAGCTGCAGTGTGCGGACGGGCTTGGCCTCGCCGAGGTCGACCTGGATCCACTGCGGGTCGGCCCAGTCGCTGGCCCAGCGGGTGGAGGTGTTGCCGTCGGTGGCGTTGGACCCGGGGCACGGGCAGTCGCCGTAGGAGGCCTGGGCGGAGGAGGCGGTGGTGGGCCTGTTCAGAGCGAGGTTGGTGCCGGTGACCGGCGGGGCGACGACCTTCACGGACTTGGTCTCGATGCCCGCGTTGCCCTTGCCGTCCTCGGCCTGGATGTAGACCTTCCACACTCCGAGCTTCTCCGGCGCGGTCACGGCGAACGTGCCGTTGCCAGTGGCGCGCCACTGCGCGTCGACCAGCCGCTTGTCACCGTTCGCGTAGTTGCCGCTCAGATAGATCTTCGGAGTGACCTGGTCGCCGTCGGGGTCACGGATGTCGGCCCGGACCGTGAACTCACGCCCCGCGGGGGCGGCGGACGCCGGGGTGACGGCCATGTTCGTGATGACCGGCGGGGTGTTGTTCCCTGCCGTGCTGCCCGCGTACGCCTTCTTCAGTGCGTAGTACGACAGGCGCTTCAGCCCGTCGGGCACCAGATTGAACCAGATACCGCCGAAGTCATGCTCAAGGCCGTAGTGGAAGAAGGTCGCGCCGAGTGCGACGCCCCGGTGGCCGGTGACACAGTCCCAGGCCTTGGTGTAACCGTCCGCCTTCTGCACGTCGGTGGGCTCGTCGGGCACACCGTTGGCATCGTCGGGAACCTCCCACTCACCCGCCGGACCGCCCTCGGTGATGATGTACGGCTTGGTGTACCCGCCGTCGATCCAGTCCTGGCGCACCCCGCAGATGTCGCCGTAGGAGTTCATCGAGTACAGGTCGAGATCGGGGGCGTTGCGCTTGTAGTACGGCCAGGCCCCGGTCCACGCGTCCGTCGAGGTGACCGGGTGGTCCGGGTCGATGGTGTGGATCTTCTTGGCGACGTCGTTGACGAAGCTGGTGTACGCGTTGCGCTGCGCCTCCAACTCCGCACCGCTGTAACAGTTCTGCAGCCCCAGCACCGACTCGTTGCCGACGTTCCACATCAGGGTCGCGGGATGGCTCTTGTACGCGTCCACCCACTTGGCGAACTCGTTGAGCGAGTTCGTCTTGTAGGTGGTGTCGGTGACGTAGTTGACGCAGCCACCGGATCCGGGGCCGCCGCCGGGCTGCAGCCAGAAACCGTTGACGATCTTCAGTCCCTGCGCCGCCGCGGCGTCGAGGAGAGGCTTGGTGGAACCGTCGGTGCCCCAGGTGCGGATGGTGTTGACACCCATCGACTTCACGTCCGGCAGGTACTTGGGGGCGTCCGCGACGGACGGACCCCAGGTGAGACCCTTGACCGTGTAGGGCTGGCCGCCCACGGTCAGCTGCCAATTGCCCTGCGAGCCCGCGACCTTGACCGCGCCGCCCGGCGGGGGGTCGACGGTGCCCCCCTGGCTGCCGTAGACCTGGAACTCCCACAGGGAGTAGCCGTAGCCGCCGGCGCGCGCGACGCCCTGCATCCGGACAAAGCGACCGGAGCCGGAGACGGCGACCTCGTCGGTGCCGCCGTCGCCGCCGGTGACAGTCTTCAGGGTGCGCCAGTCGCTGCCGTTGTCGGAGGCCTGGATCTCGTAGTTCTTGCCGTACGCGCCCTCCCAGTTGAGGACCACGCGGTTCAGGGTGCGGCTCGCGCCGAGGTCGACCTGGAACCACTGAGCGTCGCTCCACCGGCTCGCCCACCGGGTGCCGGTGAGATTCCCGTCGACAGCGGCGGACGCGGCGAATCCCTCGCCCTCCTGGGAGGATGCGGTGGCCGTCCTGCCCTGAGAGAGAAGCGTTTCTGCGGCCTGGACCTGCGGGGACAGGCTCAGGGTGAGTGAGGACGCCAGCAGCGCGCCGAGCGTCACCAGGGACATCGTGTTGCGTCTGCGGGAACGAGTGGGTGCGAAGGGGGGACGGGACACCTGTGCTCCTGGCTGTTTCGTGAGCCGGGCGCGCCGGCCGGACCGTCAGGCCCGGTGCGCGTGCGGCGCTTGTGGAGGGGGCTGCACGGAGTCGCCGTGCGAGCCCTTCCGGGCCGGACCGCGGGGAAGCGAGCTCCCGGCCCGGAAGGGAATCGAGGTCCTCACCGTCGTACGGCGGTGAGGCATGGACGTCTCAGGGGAAGGAGACGACGGTGGACGGCACGGTCGAGGTGCCCGAGGGGATGGTGGACGCCCCGGTGTCGTTGATGACGTGGTTGTAGTGGCCCATGCCGCCCAGGGACACCACCAGGAGACTGTGGAACTTCACCCCCGGCTTGACGGGAGCCTTGAAGCCGTGGTCCTGGACGATGGTCGGGTCCACGTTGTAGTTGCAGTAGCTGCCCAGGCCCCAGGCCTCGTGGGTGTTCACCGAGTCGTCGACCCGGTAGGCGGCGTACCCCTTGGTGGCGCCGTTCTGGATGGCGGCCTGGTTCGGGGCGTCGTAGGCCTTCTCGTTCTGGTAGAAGATCGTGCGGCCGCGCTCGCCGTACCACTCGACGTCGTACTTGTTGAAGTGCTCCACGAACAGGCCGGTGGCCAGCACGTCGTCGCCGTTGACGCGTACGCCGTAGTCGGCGCGGTTGGTCTCCCAGCCCCAGCCCTCGCCGTGGTCGGCGCGCCACACCCAGGTGTGGTCGATGATGGCGTCGTCGCTGTTCACGACCATGCTGGTGGTGGCCTTCCCCGCGCCGGCGCCGCCGATACGGATGTAGACGTCCTGCACGGTGGTGGGGTTGGCCGCGTGGTCGGCGGCGGAGTTCTGCGGGCCGAGCTCCAGCAGGGTCGGCGAGTTGACCGGCCCGGCGTCGATCAGGAAGCCGGCGAGGCGGACGCCGTCGACGTCGGCGACCTTCATGGCGGTGACGCCGTTGTCCGGGATGATCGTGGCGAGGCCGAGGCCGAGCACGATGGTGTTCGCACGGTTCACGTTGAGGGTCTGGTCGACGTGGTAGACGCCGGGGGTGAACAGCAGGTTCAGGCCCTGGTCCAGCGCCTGGTTGATCGTGGCGGCGGTGGCGCCCGGCTTGACGACGTAGAACTGGTTCAGCGGTACGGACGTGCCCGCCGGGGCGCCGTTCGCCCAGCTGGTACCGCGCGCGTTCTCGCGCTTGGCCGGGGCGAAGACCTTGTACTCGTTGCCGTCAAGGTAGAGGTAGGGCTTCTCACGGGAGAGGGGCGTGGTGTTCAGCGTGGTGTAGCGGGGCTCGGGGAACGCGTTGGCCGGAGCGCCCTCGACACCCGAGAAGGTCTGGTTCCACACGCTGTTGGACCAGCCGCCGATGGAGCTGTCGCGGGTGTACCACTGCTGCTGCGAGTAGTTGCCGACCTGGCCGTCGATCTTGCTGTCGGCGATGTAGCCGCCGCTGGCCCAGCCGTAGCCGTTGGGCGCCAGGTTGAGGCCGCCCTTGACGTGCATCCGGCGGAAGGACGCGGCCTGGGAGACCGCCCAGCGGTTGGTGCCGCTGACCGGGTTGACGGTGAGGCCCTCCACGCCGCGCCAGAAGTTCTGGGTGGCGTTGCCGTTGAACCAGCCGGCGTCGACCGTCACGTCACCGTTGATGGTGGTGTCACCCGGGCGCAGCCCCAGACCGGCGACCTGCGTGTAGAAGCCGACCTGCGCGTTGAGGTTGTTGTAGGTGCCGGGCTTGAAGAGGAAGGCGTGCCGCCCGCTGCCGAACTGCGCCGACTCCTGCTCCTTGAAGACCTGGTCCAGCTTGCCCTGGATGTCCGGGGTGGAAGGATCGAGGACGTGCACGTTGGGGCCGAGGTCGCCACCGCCGGGCAGGGTGGGACCGGTGCCGCCGGTGGACCCGTACACCTGGAACTCCCAGAGCGAGTAGCCGTATCCGGTGGCCCGGGTCACGCCCTGCATGCGCACGTACCGGGCCGTGCCGGAGACGGCGACGGTCTCGTTGCCGCCCGCGCCGGCCGCGGTCGAGTACGCCGTTGTCCAGTGGGTTCCGTCCGTCGACAGCTCGATCCGGTAGGCCTTGGCATAGGCCCCCTCCCAGCGCAGCACCACCTGGTTGACGGCGACGGCACTGCCGAGGTCGACCTGCAGCCACTGCGCGTCGGAAGCCGCGCTCGACCAACGCGTACCGAGGTTTCCGTCCACCGCTTCCGTCGCCGGGGTTCCGTAGTGCTCCTGGCTCGAAGCCGTGACGGGCTTGCCCTGCGACAGGAGCACGGGAGCAGCCTGTGCCGCACTGGTCGGCACCACGGCCAGGAGCGTGGCTGCAACCGCGGTGACGACGGCAGCCGCGAGACTGCGCCGTACGCGGCCGCGGGGCGGCGGTGGAGCCGCCAGGGGCATGCCAAATGTAGCCATCAGGGGATCTCCTTGTAGCGAGAAAAGCGCGGGGGAGAGCGCTCTCCGGAACCATGCCCCTCCCCCTGGGTGCGGTCAATACTTCTGACACGACTTTCCTTTCCTCTTGACTTAAGCAGCGATAGGAGCGCCCGGAGGGCGGATTCGGCCTCGCAGGGCGTCGCGGCCGTGGACCCCGAGGAGGCGACGGGCGCGGTCGTACTGTGCGCCGGTGACGGCGCACGGGGTGCCGGGGAGGCCCGGCGATGACACAGAGCGACACCCTTCTCGACTGGTTCCGGCGCGGCCTCGCCCTCTCACCGGACCGGCCGGCGGTACGGGCCGGCGGGGAAGAACTGACGTACCGTCAGCTCGACCTGGAGGCCCGCGGACTGGCGGGCGCCGTCCTCGCGGCAAGGTCCGGACCGGGACGGGTCGGAGTGCTCGCTCCGCGCCCGGGCCGCTCGCCTACGCGGGCGTGCTCGCCGCCCTCTACGCGGGCGCGGCCGTCGTACCGCTCAATCCGGAGTATCCGGCGGAACGGACCCGGGCCATGATGGACGCGGCGGACATGCCGGTCATGATCGTCGATCTCACCGCCTCGTCCTGTCTGGCGGAACTCGGCTCCTCGCTCGACGACATCGCGGTGGTCGACCGTGCGGGCCCTCCCGGTGGAACAGGTGACGGTGCGCCGGGGCCGAGCGGGCGGCGTCCTGCTCACGTCCGGCGAAAGGCTCGACGCGCCCGTCGTCGTCTCCAACGCGGACTACCACCGCACCATGACGGATCTGCTGCCTCCCGGCCTGCTCTCTCCCGCTCTCCGGGGGAGAGTGGAGCGGGGTCGGTACGCGCTGCCCACGGCCTCGCTGTTCCTGGCGGTCGACCATGAACCGGACTGGCCCACCGACGCCAACATCTGGTGCTTCGCGGACGACGACATCGATGTGTGCCACTCCCGTTCGCCGGGGACCGGGTTCGGGGTCGTCACCCTCGCCTCGGCTATCGCTCCCCCCGGCCAGCGCGCTTTCCAGGTGCTGACCCTGTTGCCCCGGACGAAGACGGAGCCGTACTCCCGCACGTACCGCAGGAGTCCGGAGTACACCGAGAGGAAGGCTCACGTCACCGCGCGGCTGCTGGACCTCGCGGAACGGGCACTGGGACCGTTCCGCGATCGCCTGACCCACCTGGAGCTGTCCACCGCCGAGACCCACACCCGCTACACGGGCGCCACGGGCGGGACCGCGTACGGGCTCGCGGCGACGCCCCGTCAGACCGGACCGCTGCGGCCGTCGTACCGGACACCGGTCGACGGCCTGTACCTGGTCGGCGTGAGCACGCGGGCCGGTGGCGGCTTCCCCGGCGCCGGCGCCAGCGGTGTGCTGTGCGCGTCGGAGATCCTGGGCCGTCCGCTGCTGGCGGCGGTCAGGGCCGGCGCGGTGCTCGGCGATCCCGGACTGCTGCCCGAGCGCGGCGAGGGGTGGGATCCACTGCGTGTCTCACGAGGCAGAGCCCGCGCGGCCCGGTCCGTGCCGCCGCTGCGCACGAAGTGAGGAACCTCGTGTTCCCCGGACGGGAATCCGACGTCCTGGACCGGGCGCGGATCGAACCCGGATACGCGGACGGCGCCGAACAGGCCCCCACTCCTGTGGCCGCGCCCAACAGCCCCTCCGGTGCGCCGACCGCCGTGTCGTGACCGCATACGGAGTTGGCATACCCGCGCCCGAACGGGCGTCGAGGACAACGAGGAGGAGCACTGTGTTCAAGCAGGGACAGAAGCACCCCGAAGGGCAGAAGGCCAACAGGGACAGAAGCACCCCGAAGGGCAGAAGGCCAACCTGAGGCGAGTCGGGTCCGCCCTGGCACTTGCGGTCTCGACCACGGCGCTCGTCCTGCCGACCGCCGCACCGGCGGTCGCGGCAAGCGCCGGAGACTGCTCGTCCGTCAGGACCGTCTGCCTGTTCGCGGAGACGGGCTTCACCGGGGAGCGGCTGACCGTCAGTTCGTCGGCCGCCGGGGGCACGTGCGTCAATCTGGACAGTTCCGGGTGGGCCGGACCGGCGAGATCCGTTGTCAACACCCACAGCCGGAGCGGGCGCCCTCCCCCGGTCTCTTCGGTTCCACTCTCCGGTTGCGAAGGAAGCGGCCGAGCGCGTAGGCGGCCACCCCCGGGCATCCCGGGGGTGGCGCGACGGCCGTACCTACAACGGAGGACCGGCCACCCTCAGCCACGCACGTCCGCCCGCTTCCGGCCTCCGGGCAGCTGACCGGAGGCCGGACGCGGGGCTCCGGTCAGCCGGCGGTCGCCTCACGGTGGGCGCGAACGATGTCCGCGTAGCACCGGCCGCTCGTCTTCACGGTCCGCTTCTGCGTGGCGTAGTCGACGTGGACCAGGCCGAAACGCTTGTCGTAGCCGTAGGCCCATTCGAAGTTGTCGAGCAGGGACCAGGCGTAGTAGCCGGCGAGCGGCGCACCCTTGCGGACGGCGCGAGCGCAGGCCGCGATGTGCTGCTCGAGGTAGCGGGTGCGCTCCGGGTCGTGGACGGCGCCGTCGGGTCCGACGGTGTCGGGGAACGCCGAGCCGTTCTCGGTGACGTACAGCTTGCGTACGCCGTAATCCTCGGTGAGCCGCAGCAGGAAGGCTTCCAGGCCGCCGGCGTCGATCTCCCAGTCCATGCCGGTACGGGGAACCTCGGGCAGGCGTGCCTCGGAGGCGTACGGGACGGGGCCGGCCGGATCGTCGGCGACGGTGACCGGGAAGTAGTAGTTGAGGCCGTGCCAGTCGAGCGGGGCGGCGATGGTCTCCAGATCCCCTGCCCGCTCGGGCAGCTCGACCCCGTACAGCTCACGCATGTCGACGGGGAAGCCACGGCCGTACACGGGGTCGAGCCACCAGCGGTTGGTGTGGCCGTCCATGCGGGCCGCGGCGGCGATGTCCTCGGGCCGGGTGGACGCGGCTGCGACGGTGGAGTGGTTGGTGACGAGTCCGACCTGGGCCCCGGGTACGGCGGCGCGGACGGCCTGGGTGGTGAGGCCGTGTCCGAGCAGGAGGTGGTACGAGGCGCGCACGGCCGCCGTGAGGTCGGTCATTCCGGGGGCCATCCGGCCCTCCAAGTGGCCGATCCACCCCGAGCAGAGCGGCTCGTTGAGGGTGGCCCACCGGGTGACCCGGTCGCCGAGCCGCTCCGCGACGACGGAGGCGTACGCGGCGAGGTGCTCGGCCGTGACCCGCTCGGTCCAGCCGCCGTGGCTGTCCAGGACCCGGTTCTGGAGTATCTGCGGCAGGTCCCAGTGGTACAGGGTGACGGACGGGGTGATCCCGGCGTCGAGGAGGCCGTCGACGAGCCGGTCGTAGAAGTCGAGTCCGGCCTTGTTGACGGGGCCGTCGCCGCCGGGCACGATGCGCGGCCAGGCGACCGACATCCGGTACGTGTCGGTGCCGAGGCGCTTCATCAGGGCGATGTCCTCGGGCCACCGGTGGTAGTGGTCGCAGGCGACGTCGCCGTGGTCGCCGTTGTCGATCGCACCGGGGACACGGGAGAAGGTGTCCCAGATGGAGGGTGACCGGCCGTCCTCGGCGACGGCGCCCTCGATCTGGTATGCGGCGGTCGCCGTTCCCCAGGCGAATTCCGGAGGGAACGCCTCCAGGTCGAGCGAGGTGCGGAAGTCGGTGGATTCGGACACAGGGGACCTCTTCGTGGTCAGTGTGGAGGAGGACGTCACTTGACCGCACCCGCGGTGAGGCCGGCGACGAGGTAACGCTGGAGGAGCAGGAAGCCGACGACGACAGGGACGCTCACCACGAGGGAGGCGGCCATCACCTGGTTCCAGTAGACGTCGTTCTGGGAGGCGTAGCTCTGGAGGCCGACCGCGAGGGTGCGGGTGGTCTCGTTGGTCATGACGGAGGCGAAGAGGACCTCGCCCCAGGCGGTCATGAAGGCGTAGATGGCGACGGCGATGATGCCGGGGGCGGCGGCCGGCACGATGACGCGGAACAGCGCCCGGATCGGACCGCAGCCGTCGACCTTGGCTGCTTCGTCGAGTTCGCGCGGGATCGAGTCGAAGTAGCCGGTCAGCATCCAGATGGAGAACGGCAGCGAGAAGGTCAGGTAGGTGAGGACCAGGCCTTCGCGGGAGCCGAAGAGAGCGATGCCGGTGGCGTTGCCCACGTTGACGTAGATGAGGAAGAGCGGCAGCAGGAAGAGGATGCCGGGAAACATCTGCGTGGAGAGGACCGTCACGGTGAAGACCCGCTTGCCGCGGAAGGTGTAGCGGCTTACGGCGTACGCGGCGAAGATCGCGACGATTACGGAGAGAACGGTGGCCGCGCCCGCGACGAGAATCGAGTTCACGAAGTAGTCGGCGAGCGGGACGGTCTCCCAGATGTCGAAGTACGGCCGCAGCGTGATGTCGGACGGGATCCACTCGAACTTCCCCGAGACGTCCTTGAGGGGTTTGAGGGAGCTGGAGATCATCACATACACGGGCAGCACCACGAACGCGGTGAGCAGGGTCAGGAAGATCCGCCGGGTCCAGAGGAACGAACTGGGCGCGGCCATGGGTGAGCGCTGAGCGGGCTGCGCGTGCCTAGACATCGGAAGTCTTCCTTCCGCGGGTGGTGAGCAGGAGGTAGATGCCTGTGACGACGAGGAGGAAGAGCAGGAGCAGCACGGACATGGCCGAGCCGGTGCCGAAGTTCCACGTCTGGAACGACGACTGGTAGATGTGGAAGGAGATCAGGTCGGCGGCTTCGGGTGCCGCCTTGCCGAAGAGCACGAACGGCGTGTTGAAGTCGTTGAACGTCCACAGGAAGAGGACGAGGACGAGGACCTGGTTGACGGAGCGCAGGGACGGCAGGGTGATGTGCCGGATCTGCTTCCACACGCCGGCGCCGTCGAGGGCCGCAGCCTCGTACATGTCCCGGGGGATGTTCTGCAGACCGGCCATGACGGTAAGGAAGGCGAAGGGCCAGCCCTTCCAGACCGAGACGATGAGCAGCGCCCAGAAGCTGTTGTCCCCGATGAGCCAGAAGGCAGGGCTGTCGCCGATGCCGAGCTGGTCGTGCAGGACGTGGTTGATGATGCCGTTGTCGCGCTGGAACATGAACGCCCACGTGATGACGGCGGCGTAGACGGGCAGCGCGTACGGGACGAGAAACAGGGTCCGCAGGAAGCCGCGGCCCCGGAAGTTCTCCTGGAGGAAGATCGCGGCGGCCGTCCCCAGACACCAGCACAGTCCCACGGACAGGACGGTGAACAGACAGGTCGTCAGGAAGGACTGCAGGAGCGCCTGGCCGACGGGGGCGTCGAAGTCGACGGTGAGGGAGTAGTTGTCCAGGGCCGTCCAGGGGGCCTCGGACCAGTTGCGGATGTAGAACTGGGTGAGCTCGCGGAAACTCATGGTGACGCCCATGAGCATCGGTATGAGGTGCACCAGGAGTTCGAGCAGCAGAGCGGACAGGAGGAGCAGGTACGGCAGTGCGACGCGGCGACGCCCGGAGCGGCGCGGTCTGCGCGCCCCTCCGGGTGCGGCCTTGCGCACCGTCCGCTCACTCCGCGGAGTGACGACGGTTTCGGTCATGTTCGGGCGGCCTACTTCTTGGGCATCTGCTGCTGGGCCTTTTCGAGCTTGGCCCGCACGGAATCGGTGGTGACGGCCTGGCCGGCGGCGGCCTCGGCGAACAGCTCCTTGACCGCGGTGCCGACGACCGTCTCGAACTGGGACTCTTCGGGGAACTGCGGGAGGGCGGCGGCGCTGGAGGCGAGGGTGTCGCGGAGTGCCACCAGGTCGGGGGTGTTGAAGGCGGCGTCCTGCTGGGCGGTCTTGACCGGCGGAATGGAGCCGTAGGCCTTGTTGAGGGTCTTCTGCTCCTCGTCGCTGGTCATGAACTTCACGAACTTCAGCGCGCCATCGTGGTTCTTGGTGTTCTTGAAGACGGCCATGTTGATGCCGGCGACCATGGAGTTGGTCTGCTTGCCCGGGCCGGGCCGGCCGGACGGCACGGGGGCCGGAACAACCCCCCACTCGTCCTCTGACATCCCCTGGGTCTTGAACGTGGCAGCTGCGGTCTGCCACAGCACCATGCCGGTCTTGTCATTGGAGAAGTCGCTGAGGGACTGGTTCTGCGCGTACTCGGCGTTCCCGGGAGAAACGATCTTGTGCGTGGCCATGAGGTCGACGTACTGCTTGACGGCGGCCACCGCGTTGTCGGAGGTGAAGTCGGCCTTGCCGTCGGCGGTGAAGAAGTCGGCCCCGTGCTGCTTGCCCAGGACGAAGACCTGGTGGATGTTGGCGGAGAGGTTGGAGCCCTCGGCCCCGATGCCCGACTTGCCGATCTTGGTGAGCTTCTTGCCCGCCTCGACGACCTCGTCCCAGGTGGCCGGCGGCTTGGTTATGCCCGCTTCCTTGAACAGCTTCTTGTTGTAGTAGAGCGCGTACGCCATGGAGTACAGCGGAACGGCGGCCGGGTCCTGCCCCTGGACACCGGTGGAGCCGAGGACCGATTCGACGAAGCGGTCCTTGCCGCCGATGGCGTCGAAGTTCTTCGCGTCCCACGGCAGCAGGGCGCCGGTCGACTGCAGCGAGGCACTCCACGTGTTGCCGATGTTGAGGATGTCGGGGCCCTGGCCGGAGGTGGTCGCGGTGAGGATCCGCTTGAGCAGGTCGGCCCAGGGCACGACCTCCAGCTTCACCTTGATGCCGGTCTGCTTCTCGAACTTGTCGAGCTCGGGCTGCAGGACCTTCTTGTCGACCTCGATGTTGGCGCCCTGGTTCGATGCCCAGTAGGTGAGAGTCTTGGGCTGTTCGTTGGATCCGGAACCACCGGCGGAACCGCCGCCGCAGGCAGCCGCCGAGAGGACGAGGGAGAGAATGACGGCTCCGACAGTTGCGATTCTGGTTCTGCGCATGGGTCCACGAGTCCTTTTCAGGGATGGTGAAGCCGAGTGGGATCAGGAAGCTGCGTCCCACACCAGGACCTGACGGCCTCTCGGCTTAATTTAGAGTGTGAGTTAAACCTCGGGAGAAGGTCGCGTCAAGGGTCGTCACAGCGGTATGTTGCGCGTAGGACCTACGGAAGAGGGTGTCCGGTGAGAGTGCGCAGCGGTCGTACCGTGCGTGACCTGCGGAGAGAGAACCGCACCACGGTTTTGCAACGGTTGTATTTCGACGGGCCTCTGAGCCGCTTTTCCCTCGGGCCGGCCACGGGCCTCAGTTCGGGGTCCGTGAGCAACGTGGTGGCGGAGCTGGTCGCAGAGGGCCTGGTGGAGGAAGCCGGCAGCGTCGACTCCGCCGGCGGTCGGCCCCGCACGCTCCTGCGCATCCACCAGGGCAGTGCCTGCATGATCGGCGTCGACGTCGGTGAGACGCGGGTCCGGGTCGAGCTCTTCGACCTGGCCCTCACCGAGCTCGCACGGGTGGAGAAACCGCTCGCCACGAACGAACAACGACGGGAGGAGCGCTACGACGTCGCTCTCGTGGTCGCTCACATACGTGACGGGATCGAAGAGGTCGTCCAGCAGGCAGGGGTGGCGCCCGGGAAACTGCTGGGCGTGGGCGTAGGAGTTCCGGGCATCGTCGCCAGGACACCGCAGGACGGCGCGGTGGTGCACGGAAAGACAATCGGCTGGGACGCCGTGCCCCTGGAGCGGCTGCTGCGCGAGACCGTGACGCTGCCGCCGGAGGTGCCGTACTTCATCGACAACGGAGCCATGACGCTGGGTCAGGCCGAGATGTGGTTCGGGGGCGGCCGCGGAGCGAGCAGCGCCGTCGTCGTCCTCTTCGGTTCCGGAGTCGGCGCGTGCGTCGTCAGCGAGGACCTGCACTCCGCGCGGGCCGTGGAATGGGGGCATCTGAAGGTACGGGTCCGGGGGCGCCGTTGCCGTTGCGGCGCCCAGGGCTGCCTGGAGGCCTACGCCGGAGCGGAAGCGCTCCTGGAGCGCTGGCGGGAGGCCGGCGGCCGCCCTCCGGCCGGCGCCGATGAGGAGACAGCACTGACCGCACTTCTCGCCTCCGCCCATCCTTCCGCCCCCGGGGCGGAGGCCGACGCGACCGCGCTCGCCGTCCTGGAGGAGACCGCGGAGTACCTCGGCGCCGGGTTCGCCGATCTGATCAACCTCTTCCAACCGGAGCGGATCGTCGTGGGCGGATGGGCAGGCCTTCAGCTCGGTACCAGGTTCCTCGACAGTGTCAGGGAGCACGCCCTCCTCGGTGCCCTCCCCTACCCGGCCTCGCACGTGAGCATCGGACTCGGCACCCTGGGACCCGACGCCGTCACGGTCGGCGCCGCGATCCTGCCGCTCGCCGAGTTCTTCGCCCGGGGAGGCCGCCGGGAGCCGCCGGAAATCGAGGAGACGACGCCGGCGTGGAAAACCGCGCTGGGGAAGCGGGCGGCGCAGTGAGGGCGCCGAAGGGCCCTGCCCGGGCCGGCGGCCCACGCTCCGTCGGCACACCGCACCCGGCGCGAACGGACGACGGGCTCGCCCGGTCCGGGGGCCGGACGCCAGGTCCCCTCAACGGTGGACCGTTACCGCAGCGCGCGGTGTGACGAGCACCTCCGCCGTCACCCGTTCGATCCGTCCCGGCGCGGCCGCCGCGTAGCCGGCGAGCCACTGCGCGGGCGCTCCACGGTGGATCGCGGCCGGGCCCGTTACCGCCCCGGGGCTCGGTCGCACCCCGCCCGTGGACCGCGACGGCGGCGCGAGCCTGTGAAAGGGATGCTGCTCGCCGGCGGCAGCGGCTTGCCCGGACCACCTCTCCCGAGGAGGGTGCGCACGTAAGGGGAGCCGATGAATCCCGCACCACCCGTCACCAGCACACGGATCGATGTCGTCGAAAGACCCGCTTTCAGCCTCTCGGCAGCGGAACTCGACGAGTTGGCGGCTCTCTCACCCTCACCGATTTATTGGAGACCCTCTCCTGTCGCGAATTCAGAAGACATCCACACGAGTGTCAACACCTCACGCGGTATGCAGAGGGAGCGTCAACGGGCAACAGACAGCAGGTTCCAGACACCTCGTCACGCCGATTCCCGGACCACGAGTTCCGCATCGAAGACGACCGACACGGGCTGCGGCTGCCCGCCCTCGATCTGGTCCTGCAGGAGCCTCGCCATCGTGGCCGCCATCTCCTCCATCGGCTGGCGGACCGTGGTCAGCGACGGCCGGCAGGTGAGCGCCGGGCCCGAGTCGTCGAACCCGATCACCGCCACGTCGTCCGGCACCCGTCTGCCGGCTTCGTGCAGGGTCCGGCACACACCTTGCGCCATCAGGTCGTTGGCCGCGAAGACCCCGTCAATGTCACCGTCCTCGGCGAGCAGACGGGCCATCGCCGCCGCACCACTGTCCTCGGTGAAACCGCCCTCGGCCGTCATGACGTGCGGTTGGCCGTGCCGGGCCATCGCGTCCCGGAAGCCGGCCAACCGCTCCTGAGCAGTCGACAGGTCGAGCGGGCCCGTAACGGTGGCTACTCGGCGGCAGCCGCGTGCCAGCAGCTTCTCAGCGGCCAGCCGCGCGCCCTCGCGGTGCGCCACGTCCACGTAGCTGACCGGCGCGGAAAGCGCAGGACGACCGAACAGCACGCACGGTATCCGCTCGGCGGCGAGCAGGCCCGGCAGCGGGTCCCCGGCATGGGTGGAGAAGATCAGCGCGCCGTCCGCCCTGCCCTGCCGCAGGTACGCAACCACGTCCTGCCGCGCGGTATCGGTCTCGGCGAACATCAGCACCGGGTACATCGAACGGGGACGCAGGAAGCCGACGACACCGCTGACCACCCGGCCGAAGAACGGGTCGCCGAGCACCTGGGAGGCGAACCGGTTCTGGGCGCTCTCCGAGTCGTCACCCGCTCCGGAGACGACCAGAGCGACGGTTTCGGTCCGCCGGGTCACCAGAGAACGCGCGGCACGGTTCGGGGCGTAGCCGGTCCGCTCGATGGCGCCGCGCACTGCGGCCTGGATCGTCGGATCCACGTTGCGGATGCCGTTGACAACCCGGGACACGGTCGCGCGGGAGACACCTGCCTCCCGCGCGACGTCCTCAAGGGTGGGCGCCTGTCTGGTCATGCCGGTACCCTATCCGCGCTGCGTGCACGGCCCTCGCCTGCGGCCGGCCGGTCCGGCCTGTTCGGTCGACGTGGCTGCGATGAGGGTCGGCCTCACGCCTTTGACCCGGCCCTCGGCCTGGCCGGGCCGAGGACGCCGCCCACGAGGCAGTCATCGGTGTCGACCTCTTACATGCGGCAAGCCGCGGCCAGCACCGCCGGACGCGGGTACAAACGGGAAATGCTGGAGTTGCTGGACGTCCAGCCGGGTCAGACCGCGCTCGATGTGGGATGCGGCCCGGGCGCGGACCTTCCGGCCCTGGCCGAGCCGGACTGGGACACCCTGGTCGTCGATGCGGAAGATCTCGACACGAGCCGTGCGTTCACGCGTTGCACCACCTCAGAGGCGGTCCGTCACGCCACCATCGGCCGCCGTCTCGCTCGTGACGCCGAACGGGCGGGGTTCGCTGTCGAGACGGTGAGGGCCACGACACCGGTCTTCCTCGACTTCCAGGACGCGGATCGCACCTTGGGACTCGGCCGCAACATGCAGCGAGCCATCCAGGGCGGCCACATCGACGACGCGCGCGGCCGTAGGTGGTTCACGGCGCTCTCCGAGGGACCCTTCTTCGCGTCCTTCACCCTCGTCACCGTCATCTGCTCCCGCTGAGCCAGTTGAACTCGCCTCGGTGGGGCAGCCGGCAGGCAGCCGGACCGGCCAGCCAGGTCTGCGCCGTGGATCTGGCGGGTCCGATCGAGCGCGTCAGTGGTGAGTCCGTCGCAGAGATGACCCGGCTCGATGGTGCAGTGTGACGTGGTCCGGCAGGCGAACTACCTCCGTTGGGCAGCGCAGGCGCGCAGCGAGTCGATCAGTCCGCTCAGGGCGGGGGTGGCCGGTGCGGATTCCCGCACGGCCGCCCAGATCGAGCGGACGGGCTCCGGGTTACGGATCTTGCGTACGAGCACGCCGGGATGCCGGCTGCCGATGCCCAGCCGGGGGATCACGCCGATGCCGAGTCCGGCGGCGATGAAGCCCTGCGCCGTGGCATGGTCCTCGCTGTCCACCACGAAATCCGGGGTGAAGCCGGCCGCGCCGCAGGCCTTGAGTACCGGCTCCAGGCAGGGGCCGGGACGGTCGCTGGCGATCCACGGCTCATCGGCGAGATCGGCGAGATCGAGCACCCGCTTCCCGGCCAGCCGATGGCCCTTGGGCAGCACAGCGTCATAGCCGTCGTCGAGCAGGTGCACGAGGCGGATGCCCTCAACGGCCGCCCTCTCCCGCGCCCTGACCACGAGCGCCAGATCGGCCGTGCCCTCCCGCACCTCCGGCAGCGGGTCATGCGGATCGCTCAGCTTCAACTCGACCTGCACGCCCGGCTGCTCGCGGCGCAGCTCCGCCAGCGCGGGAGCCAGCAGCGGGGCCCCGGCCGTGGCGAAATAGCGGACCGCGATCCGTCCAGTACGCCCCTCCCGAAGGCCGGCGAGCGCGGTCTCCGCCTCCGCGACCTGCCGGCCGATGGCCGCGGCGTACTCGGTGAGCAGCCTCCCGGCATCCGTCGGCCGTACACCCCGCCCGGTCCGTTCCAGCAGCGCGATACCGGCCTCACGCTCCAGCACGGCCATCTGCTGGCTGATGGCCGAGGGCGTATAGCCGAGATTCCGGGCAGCCGCGGAGACCGAACCGCTGGTGACCACGGCTCGCAGTACCTGCATACGTCGCACATCAAGCATGTAGCTGAGCTTAACGCTTCCTGAAGATCTCTTCGCTTGTCTTACGGGCGGGCCCGGGACACCGTAAGAGAAACACCATCACCTGGAGGCAGCCCGTGCGCAGTGGCAGAAGCGGCACCCATCTCCGCATGGCCGTCCTGGCCCTTCTCTGGGGCTCGGGCTTCCTCCTGATCAAGGTCGCGCTCAGCGGCGGCCTGGCCCCACTGCACATCACCGTCATCCGCTGCGCCCTCGGCGCCGGCGTGCTGCTGGTCCTGGCCCGCGCCGCACGCCAGCGGATGCCGCGCGAGCGCCGGATCTGGGGGCATCTCGTGGTGGCTGCCTTCTTCTGCAACGCGCTGCCGTTCTTCCTCTTCAGCCTCGGCTCCCGACACGTCGACTCCGGGGTGGTCGGCGTCCTCAACGCCACGACCCCTCTGTGGTCGCTGCTGATCGGCCTCGGTCTCGGTACCGACCGTGGGCTGGGCCCGCGGCGCCTGGGCGGGCTGCTGCTCGGCTTCGCCGGCGTGCTGCTGATCTTCGCGCCCTGGCAGCAGTCGGGGCTGGTCGGCGGGGGCGCCCTGGTCCTGCTCGGGGCGGGGGCCAGCTATGCCGTCGCCTTCGCCTACATGGCCCGCTTCCTCAGCCTGCGAGGCTCCTCACCACTTGCCCTCTCCGCGGCTCAGCTGCTCATGGCGACGGGCCTGACCACGCTCGCGCTGCCCACCGGACCGGCGGCCCCGGCAGGTCCCAGCCTCAGCGCGGTGATCGCCGTCATCGTCCTCGGCATCTTCGGCACCGGGATCACCTTCCACCTCAACTCCCAGATCATCGCGACCGAAGGCCCCACGGCGGCCGCCACCGTCGGCTATCTGCTGCCGGTCGTCTCGATCGCGCTGGGCGCGCTCGTCCTTGACGAGCAACTGAGCGCGCGGATCATCGCGGGGATGGCCGTGGTACTCCTCGGCGTCGCGCTCACCCGCAGCAAGGGGCCCAAGGCCGCCCGCGAAGCCAACCCACGAACGCACGGACCAGACGAGCCAACTCCCCCTGCCGGCAAGGCGGCTTCCGCGCCCTCTTCAGCGCCACCGCTCCCAGCCGGCTGAGGGCCCGCAGAGAACCGACGTGTGGCTCCCGCGCTGGTGGAACCCGACGAGCGGGGCGATCGGAAGACCGAACTCACAACCTTGGCCACCGTGCTTGACCTGAAGCTCGGTCGAGGTACGAGAGTCGTGTCATCGAACGGCGAGACGAGGAGATTCCGATGACACAGCCCAGAATCCTGGTGACCGGCGCGACGGGGAAGGTCGGCGGCGCGGTGGTGGCCCAACTGCACGCGGCGGGTGTGCCCGTACGGGCGTTGGTGCGGGGGAAGGTGGACTTCCCTGAGGGCGTGCAGGCGGTACGCGGCGATCTCGGTGATCCCGCGTCGCTGGGTACGGCGCTGGACGGCGTCGACACGGTTTTCCTGGTGTGGCCGTTCCTGAGCGCCGAGGGCGCGCCGGACGTGATCGACGCGATCGGGAAGCACGCTCGACGGGTGGTGTACCTGTCGTCCGCCGGGGTCGGGGACGAGGAGGAGCCCGGCGAGGCGATCACCATGTTCCACACGCAGTTGGAGCGGCTGATCGAGGCATCGGGCCTGGAGTGGACGGCACTGCGGCCCACCGGCTTCGCGAGCAACACGCTGGGCTGGGCGGAAGAGGTCCGTACCACCGGTGCGGTACGGGCGCCGCTGGCGCGACTGGCCCGGCCGCTGATCCACGAGGCGGACATGGCTGCGGTCGCCGTCGAGGCACTGACGACCGATGCCCTGCTCGGCACCCGCCCTCTGATCACCGGCCCCGAACTGGTCACCCAGGAGCGGCAGGTGGCGCTGATAAGCGAGGCGATCGGGCGCCCGGTGCGGTTCGAGGAGATCACGCTGGACGAGGCCGCCGAGCAGATGAGGGCCACCGGCTACCCGGCGGAACTGGTGGCGGCCATCGTGCCGGCCCAGGCGGAGATGCTCGATCGCCCGGAGCCGGTCAACGATGAAGTGGAGCGCATCACCGGCACCCCGGCCCGGTCCTTCCGGGAGTGGGCGGTGGACCACGCGGCGGACTTCCGCTGAGGGGGGCGGCTGCGCGTCCTTGGGCGTGGACGCGCAGCCGCCACCAGCGGGACAGGGCGACGTTGGCTGCCTCCCCTTACTCGCCGTTCAGCATGTCCAGGGCGGGAAACGGGGCGCTGTGGTCGACGAGGAGGGTGTCCGGCAGCCGCCGGTGCCTGGCGCGTGACCTTCCGCCCGTGGCCGCGGAACAACTCGCTGCGCCGCGGTGCAGCAGTGCCGGATCGGCCCTGCTGCATCGCGCCGTTCGATTGCCCGAGTCACTCGGCTCGCCCGTTCTTTCTGTGGCTCACCCGCGTGCCTCCCTGTCCCGGCTGCCGAGTGTCAGTTCCACGTCATCGCCGAGGGGGGTCAACTTCTTGACCGGCCAGGTGCATTCGCCGACGTGGGTCCCTGCGCCGGTGGTGTGGGCCGGAACGACCAGTACCGGGCCCGCGTCGCCGTCGGTGCGGAGGTCCGCATCGGCGGACGTCCCGTCGGAGAAGTTCAGGTCCACGCCGACCGGTCGAGGCGCGGCGGCGAAGGCCTGCGGATCGGGCAGCCCCTGGAGACGGCAGCGGACGCCGGGAAAGAGATGCGTGTACCCGCACAGCGCCGGAAAGGTCTCGGAATCCTGGGGTTCTGCAAGAGGCTCGGGCACGGGCTGGCTCCAGGCTGCGGAAAGGGAATCGGTCCTGCCCAGTGTGGCCGGGGCGCACCGGAAACGGAGTCTGACGCGTCGGCAGGTGATGTCCAGGATGCGCAGCCGGGGAGGGCGCACCGGCCGTCAGATCGGCGCCGTTGCGCGAGGGCAGCATCCGGGCAGTGATCCACCGCGAATACGCGGCGACCCTCACCAGGACCGGCGGATGTCCCGTCCGCCCGAAGCCGAGCGGAATCTCGGCGACCGGGAACCCACGGGTCACACTGGGCGATCTCGCCCGTTTCGGGGGATTCAGCGGCGCGGTGGTGGCGCCTGTGGACAGGGAGATCCGCTCGCGAACTGCTTCCTCCATGCGTTCGCCCTTCTCTCCTGTCACGCGGTCCGCACGGCCACTCCGTTTTGACAACCTACCGCCGCCACTTTACCTTCATGATGGAATTGCTTCACGGTGGAGGTATCTCGAATGCGTGACCCGTCCGTCACCCTTGAGGAGACGACCGAGCCCTACCGGTGGAGGTGGTTGATCCTGATGGTCATGATCGTCGCGGAGATCATGGATCTTCTGGATGCCTCGATCGTCAACGTCGCCGGACCGGACCTGGAGAAGTCCCTGGGTGCCGGTTCCGTCGGGTTGCAGTGGGTGATCGGCGGCTATGCACTGACCCTGGGGGCCGGGCTCGTGCTCGGCGGCCGGCTCGGCGACCGCTACGGTCGGCGCCGGATGTTCCTGATCGGTCTTGCGGCCTTCACCGCGGCCTCGCTGCTGTGCGCGATCGCGCCGAACATCGAGTTTCTGATCGTCTTGCGCCTGTTGCAGGGCACCGCCGGAGCGATGCTGCTGCCCCAGGGACTGGGCCTGCTGCGGGAGAACTTCTCCGGGCCCGAGCTCACCAAGGTCTTCGCGATCTTCGGACCCGTCCTTGGGCTGGGCGGCATCATCGGGCCTGTCCTGGGCGGCTTCCTCATCGAGGGCGACTTCTTCGGACTGGGCTGGCGGTCGGTGTTCCTGATCAATCTGCCGATCGGCGTCGCGGCACTGATCGTTGCCGCGAAGTTCGTGCCGAGGAAGGCGGGTGATCTTTCGGTACGGGTCGACATGACCGGCGCCGCCCTGGTCGTGGCGTCCTGCGCCTTGCTGGTGCTGCCGCTGAACCAGGGGCAGGAGGAGGGCTGGCCGCTGTGGACGTGGCTGTCCATGGGCGCCTCGGTGATCGGCTTCGCTCTCTTCGCCCTCCAGCAGCGCCGCACGGCCGCCGCGGGCCGCGAGCCACTGGTGACCCCGGGCTTGCTGCGCAAGCCGGCCTTCACCGTCGGCCTCGGCGGCATCGCCCTGTTCTTCGGCGGACTGATCGGCAGCCAGCTCGTCCTGACCCTGTTCCTCCAGATCGGCCACCACTTCACCGCCGGTGACGCGGGGCTGGGCAACCTGCCCCTCGCCGTGGGAACCGCGGTCGGCGGCGCCATCAGCGGCGCGTTCCTCGCGGACAAGATCGGGCGCAAGGTGCTCCAGATCGGACCGCTGGTCCAGTTGGCCGGCGCGGCCGTGCTGTGGTTCGAGCTCGACGGCCTCGACGCCACCTCGTTCTCGATCTGGGACATCGTCCCTGGCGCGACGGTGGCAGGGGTCGGCGCCGGCATGGTGATCGCCGCCCTGTTCAGCTTCATCCTGGCCGCGGTCGACGACGACGAGATCGGATCCGCCTCCGGTGTCCTGTCGGCGGTCCAGGCGGTCGGCGGCTCCGTCGGCGTCGCGGTCTTCGGCTCGGTGTTCTTCGCCCAGGCCAAGACCGGTGACTTCAGCGGCGGCTTCCACCATGCGCTGATCGTCCAGGCGTGCCTGCTCGTGGTCTTCCTCGCGATCACCTTCCTGCTGCCCAAGAAGGGCCGCCCCGAAGAAGAGCAGCACGGCATCACCCCCGAGACGACTGCCGACGACTCCGGCACCAAGCAGCACCTCGTCGTCTGAGCCCCGGCCGGGGCCGTGCACAACAAGCGGCCCCGGCCGCGCCCCCGATGGACCGCACAGAGGTCGCATCCCGAGGCGGGAAACGGCGAGGAAGACGTAAGGAGGCGTCATGACACACCGGCACGTGCTGATCGCGGGAGCCGGCATCGCAGGCCCGGCACTGGCCCACTGGCTCGGACGGCACGGAATGCGGGCCACCCTCGTCGAGCGGGCCCCCGCTCCGCGGGAAGGCGGACAGACCGTGGACCTGCGCGGTGCCGGGCGGGACGTCGCCCACAGGATGGGCCTGGAACGCACCCTCCGGGCCCACGCCACCCGTGAGGAAGGCATCCGCTTCGTCGACGCAGCGAACCGCACCAAGGCCGCCTTCGCCAGCGGCGCCTTCGGCGGCCAAGGCCCGATCGCCGACCTGGAGATCCTGCGAGCCGACCTGTCACGCATCCTCTACGAGACCACCCGCCCGCACACCGAATACCTGTTCGGGGACGAGATCACCCAGCTGTCCGACTCGGGGAAGAGCGTCGACGTCACCTTCCGCAACGGGCCGAACCGTACGTTCGACCTCGTCGTCGCGGCCGACGGAGCCCGCTCCCGCACCCGCGACCTGATCTTCGGCGACACCGAGATCCGGCCGGTCGGCCTGACGACCGCGTACTTCACCATCCCCCGCCGGCCCTCGGACGGCAGCTGGGCCCGCTGGTACAACGCCACCCGAGGACGCACGGCGACCCTGCGTCCCGACAACCGAGGCACTACCCGCGCCTCCCTGTCCTATCTCTCCGAGCCCGAGCCCCGCGGAGACGAACGCCTGGCACCGGACGCCCAGAAGAAGCTCGTGCGCCGTCTGTTCACCGGCGCGGGCTGGGAGGTTCCGCGCATCCTCACCGCCATGGACACCGCCGACGACTTCTTCCTCGACTCCGTTGTTCAGGTCCGTATGCCCTCGTGGTCGCAGGGGCGCGTCGCCGTCGTCGGCGACGCCGCGTACTGTGCCTCGCCCCTCAGCGGGATGGGCACCAGCCTCGCCCTCGCCGGTGCCTATGTCCTGGCGGGCGAACTCGCCCACCACGCGCATCACGGCATCGCGTTCGCCCGCTACGAGGGCATCCTCCGCACCTACGTCGCCCGGGCCCAGCACCTGCCGCCCGGCGTGCCCCGCATCGCTGTCCCCCGCACCCGGGCCGGCATCCACACCCTCAACGCCGTTCTGCGCGCCGCCTCCGGGCCCCGCGTCGCCAAAGCCCTCAACCGCTTCCTCGTACCGCCCGCCGACACCTTCACGCTGCCTCCGTACGGCCTCCGGTAGTGCTTTGTCAGGTGGTCCTGTCGTGGTGGGGGGCTGGGAGGCCCGGACGAAACACCCCGTCTCTCCCGCCACCGAACGAGGTTCATGCTCACTGCCGGAGATGATCGCGCAGGCTGCGGGCGGCCTGCGCCATGAGGGCGTCGGCGCCCGGCTGCGCAGCGGCCGGGACCCGGGACTCGGTCAGGACGGCGATAGCGAAGGCCTGGCCGTCGGCGTGCTCCACGACGCCGATCTCGTGCCGCAGGTTCAAGAGTGTTCCCGTTTTGGAGGACCACCTGCTCGCGTCGGAGCTGAAGTCCGGCGCCAGCCGGTGCCGGAGCACGTTGTGCGCCATGAGGTCACGCACCCGCTCGGCCACTTCCGCATGGATCTTCGACGGGGTCCAGATGGCCTGGAGAAGGTCGACGAAGGCGCGCGCACTGCCGGAGTTGGCGCGGGGCGTATCGAGTTGCGGCACCCGGTGCCCGCGGCCACTGGTACCCGCGGTGATGGCCAGCGAGTGGGCGAGGTGCACCTGGTCGGCGTCGAAGCGCTCCACGGGCGTGTCGAAGAGTTCCTCCGTGCGGTGCCGGACGGTGATGCCGCGAAGGCCGGCCTCCTGGAGGATCTGGGCGACCTGATCGGGCGGAGTGAGGTCGAACAGCGCGTCGGCGGCCGTTCCGTCGCTCAGGCAGGTGCTCAGGTAGAGCAGGTCCTCCACGGCGATCCGGACGGGGTGCCGGAAGCGGCTCAGGCCGGTCGGGCCCGGCGTCGTGACGCGTCCGGGTTCCACCTCCAGCCTCATTGCGCCGTCCAGCTCACCGCGCCGTATGCGTTCGAGCGTGGCGAGCGCGAGGGGGACCTTGACCAGGGAGGCCGAGGGCAGGAGCGTGTCCGCCTCGATGCCCAGCTCCTCCCCCGTGTGCAGGTCCCGCACGAGCAGGCAGCCGCGCAAGCCGCCGTCCTGCAGTCGGGCGCGTACGTCGCGCAGCAGGGCCTCGGTGTTCATGCCGGCGTTTCTCCCCCGGTACCGGCCTGGGCACCCGCGCCCAGGCAGCGGGCGATGGCGTCGCCCAGGTGCGTTTCCACGAGCAGGGGATCGCCGTCCGCCGCGGCGGTCAGCGCGTAGCCCCGGCGCAGGACGGTCTCGCCGATGGGGTGCCAGGCCAGGGCGAGTTCGTCGGCCTGCGCCCGGGAGCACAGCAACAGGTCTTCCGAGCAGAGGACTTCGGCTGCGGCCGCTGTCAGCTCGGGTGAGGTGACGACCTGCGTGGGCCGCAGTCCCAGCGCGTCGCGCAGTCGCGTCAGTGGGTCGCGGATGTGCGGTACGTCGTCCTCCGGCTGGACCCAGATGTGGCGTGCCGGGCCGGGGTCGGCCCGCCCGAGTCGCAGTGTCTCGACGTAGATCCGCCGCACTCCGCCGTCCCGCGCCGCGGCCAGCCCGAGCGGCACGGTCCAGGTCGCCTCGTCCGCGGGCACCGCGAGCAGAGCGGCACGGACCTGTTGCGCGTGCATGAGTTCCCTGCGCCGCGCCGGGCCCGCAATCCGGGGGGCGAGCCTGATGGCGTGCCCGCGAGCTTCCGCGACCAGGCGGGCGAGAGCGGACGCGGAGCAGATTCCGGGAACGGCGAGCCGCCACGGTTTACGTTTGGCGGCTTCGGCCTCGTCCAGCAGCACATCGGCGGCCTGGACGAGCGATCTGGCCGCGGGCAGCAGGTCGCGCCCGAAGGGGGTGAGCACGGCCCGCCGCGACGTGCGCTCGAACAGCTGCTCACCGAAGCGTTCTTCCAGTGCAGCGACCCGACGGCTCACCACCGGCTGCGACATCCCCGTGGCAGCCGCCCCATCGGTGAAACCGCCGTACTCGCTGACACTCACGAACGCCCGGCACGCTCCGACCAGATCCACGACCGGAACCCTATGCGATTACCGCAACAAGACGCGCATGAGCGTATTGGACCGCATGACCGAGCGGGGGCGAGGCTGACACCGGCACTCACGACCACGTACTGGGGCGGAGCGGTACCGCCTCGTCCCCTATGCGCTCCGATGCGGGGCGCCCGGAGGTTTCAAGCCCGTGCAGCACAACCGTGTCCGGCGCAGCGTCACCTGTGCGCTCGCCGCCCTCTCCCTGGTTTCCCTCACGGCCTGCGGGCAGAACGACGCCGACCGGCCCCCGTCCCGATCGGAGCCCGTCGCGGCCACGGCAACCGCGCCGGCGAAGTCGTTCACCCGCGACTTCAAGGAACTTGAGCGCAAGTTCGACGCACGACTGGGCGTGTACGCCCTCGACACCGGCTCCGGACGCGACGTGGCCTACCACGCCGGCGACCGGTTCGCCTACAACTCAACGTTCAAGGCGCTCCTGGCCGGGGCCGTGCTGGGCAAGTACTCCGTGGCCGGCCTCGACCGGCGGGTGAGCTATACGCAGAAGGACCTGGTCGCCAACTCACCGGTGACAGAACGCCACGTCAACACCGGCATGACGCTGGGCGAACTGTGTGACGCGGCCGTCCGCTACAGCGACAACACGGCAGCCAACCTCCTCTTCGACCACGTCGGCGGGCCCAAGGGGCTGGACGCCGCTCTGACGAAGATCGGCGACCGCGTCACGCGCATGGACCGTGAGGAGCCGGAACTGAGCCGGTGGGTGCCGGGCGAGAAGAGGGACACGTCCACGCCGCGGGCACTGGCCGGGGACCTGCGCGCGTTCGTCCTGGGCGACGTCCTTCAGAAGCCCGAGCGGGCACAGCTGACGAAGTGGCTGCGGACCAACACCACAGGTGACGCGACCATCAAGGCCGGCGTGCCCAAGAACTGGGTCGTCGGCGACAAGACGGGGACCGGCATCCATTACGGCGCCCGCAACGACATCGCCGTGGTGTGGCCCCCGAACTCCGCACCCCTCGTGATCGCGATCCTGTCGCACCGCAGCACGAAGGACGCCGAGCCGGACGACAGGCTGATCGCCGAAGCGGCCTCGGTGGTCGTAAAGTCGCTCTCCTGAAGCACGTCGCGTTGCGCACGGACCTGCACCCCGGCGGTGCGCCCCTCACATGCGGTGCCTGGCTCAACGGCCCTTTCGGGGCAGGCGTACGCGAAGGACAACCGCCCGGGGCGCAGTGGCGGATGCTGCGCTGCCCCGGTCACGGACGCGGGGTCACTGGAGTCCGGGCGCTTCGGTGCATGTACCTGTCGGGGTGGCGGATCGTGTCGCGGCCAGGTCGAGGGCGATGTCGGTGATCATGTCTTCCTGGCCGCCTACGAGTCCGCGTCGGCCGACCTCGACGAGGATGGTGCGGGTGTCGAGGCCGTGGCGCTGGGCGGCGGTTTCGGCGTGGCGGAGGAAGCTGGAGTAGACGCCCGCGTAGCCGAGGGTGAGGGTTTCGCGGTCGACGCGGACCTCGCGGTCCTGAAGGGGGCGGACGAGATCGTCGGCAGCGTCCATGAGGGGGAAGAGGTCGCAGTGGTGCTTCCATCCGGAGAGGTCGGCTACGGCGATGAAGGCTTCCAGGGGGCAGTTGCCCGCGCCGGCGCCCTGGCCGGCCAGTGAGGCGTCGATGCGGGTCGCGCCGTTTTCGACGGCGACGACCGAATTGGCCACGCCCAGGGCGAGGTTGTGGTGGGCGTGGATACCGAGCTGGGTGGCCGGGCCGAGGACGTCGCGGTAGGCGCGCAGCCGGTCGCGTACGCCGTCCATGGTGAGGCGGCCGCCGGAGTCGGTGACGTAGACGCAGGTGGCGCCGTAGGACTCCATGAGCTGGGCCTGGTGGGCGAGTTCGGTGGGCTCGGCCATGTGGGACATCATCAGGAATCCGGCGACGTCCATGCCCAGTTCGCGTGCCGCGGCGATGTGCTGGGCGGCGATGTCGGCCTCGGTGCAGTGGGTGGCGACGCGGACGGAGCGGATGCCGAGCGCGTGGGCCTGTTTGAGGTCGCGCAGGGTGCCGATGCCGGGGAGGAGGAGGGTGGTGGGGATGGCGTGGTGCACGCTGCCCGCGACGGCTTCGATCCACTCCCAGTCGGTGTGGGCGCCGACGCCGTAGGTGATGCTGGAGCCGGTCAGGCCGTCGCCGTGGGCGATCTCGATGGCGTCGACGCCCGCTGCGTCGAGTGCGGTGGCGATGGTACGGGCCTGCTCGACGGTGTAGCGGTGGCGGATGGCGTGCATGCCGTCGCGGAGGGTGACGTCCTGCATGTACAGCTGCGGGACTTCGGGGATGTGCGGGGGCGGCGGGTTTTTCATCGGGGGGCCACCTCCGTGGCGTGGTGGGTGGCCATGCGTTCGGCGGTACGGAGAGCGGCCGAGGTCATGATGTCGAGGTTCCCGGCGTAGGCGGGCAAGTAGTGGGCGGCGCCCTCCACTTCGAGGTAGACGGAGACCTTCGCCGCGTCCTGGGTCCGGGAGCCGGCCGGCAGCAGGGAGCGCAGGGGGTCGTCGCCGGTCACCCGGTCGAACTGGACGCGCTGCTTGAGCCGGTAGCCGGGGACATACGTCTGGACGCGGGTGACCATCTCCTGGACGGAGGCGGTGACCGCCGCGTCGTCGCAGTCGCCGACCAGGCAGTGCACGGTGTCCCGCATGATCAGCGGGGGTTCGGCCGGGTTGAGGACGATGATCGCCTTGCCCCGGGCCGCACCGCCGACGCGCTCGATGGCGGCGGCGGTGGTCTCGGTGAACTCGTCGATATTGGCCCGGGTGCCGGGTCCGGCCGAGCGGGAGGAGATCGAGGCGACGATCTCCGCGTAGTGCACGGGTGTGACGACGCCGACCGCGGCGACGATGGGGATGGTGGCCTGTCCGCCGCAGGTGACCATGTTGACGTTGGGTGCGTCCAGGTGGGCGCCGCCGTTGACCGGTGGCACGACGTACGGGCCGAGTGCGGCCGGGGTGAGGTCGACGACCCGGCGGCCCAGGCCGCGTAGCAGCTGGTCGTGGTGGTGGTGGGCACCCGCCGAAGTGGCGTCGAAGACGATGCCCACCTCGGCGAACTCGTCCAGCGCGACGAGCCCTTCGACGCCCCTGTGAGTGGTGGCGACCTTGAGGCGTCGGGCGCGGGCCAGGCCGTCGGAGTGCGGGTCGATGCCCGCCATCGCGGCGATCTCCAGCTTCTCGCTGAGGCGCAGCACTTTGATCATCAGGTCGGTGCCGATGTTGCCGGAGCCGATGACGGCGACCTTGGTGGATTCAGGCACGGGTGGCCTCCGGGGAGGGCGCGCGGTCCGGGGAGAGGCCCGGGAGGGAGAAGAACCGGGCGGCGTTCCCGCCGAGGATCAGGGCGCGCTCGGTCTCGTCGAGGCCGGCGCATTCGCGTACCACCGAGCCGGGATCCTGCTCGCCGAGCGGGAAGGGGAAGTCGGTGCCGAGCATCACCCGCTCCGCGCCCATCACGTCGACCAGCAGCCGCAGCGCACGCGGGTCGAAGACGGCGGAGTCGACGTGGAAGCGGTCGACGTAGGCGGAGGGCGGTTTCGGGGAGTCGGCGCGGACGATGTCGCGGTTGCGCCAGGCGTTGTCGGCCCGCCCCAGCAGGTAGGCGAAGCTGCCGCCGCCGTGGCAGAAGCACAGCTTGAGGGAGGCGGGCAGTTCCTCGAAGGCACCGGCCAGGACCATGCCGAGGATGGACAGTTGGGTCTCGGCGGGCATCCCGACGAGCCACTGGAGCATGTGCGGCCGCGTCCGCTCGTTGGCGGGCATGTCCCAGGGGTGGACGAGCACCGGTACGCCTTCGTCCGCGCAGTGGCGCAGGAAGGCGAGGATGTCCGCGTCGGACAGTGGGCGGTCGCCGACGTGGTTGCCGATGTGTACGCCGCGGTGTCCGGCGGCGGCGGCCTTGGAGACGGTCTCGCAGGCCAGGGCCAGGTCCTGGAGCGGTACTTGGCACAGCGGCAGCAGCCGGTCGGGGGCCTGGGCGCAGTAGTCCAGGATCCGGTGGTTGACCAGCTCGCACCATGCGGCGGCGGCGGCCGGCGCGGCTCCGTATCCGAAGGTGAGCGGGGTGGAGGAGACGGCCTGTACGTCGACTCCGAGCGCGTCCATCTCGGCCACCCGCTGCTCGGGGTCCCACAGGGCGGGTGTCACGGGCCGGTACTCGTCGGCACCGCTCATCATCATGCCGGTGCCGTCGCCGTGGACGCGCAGCCACGGCTCTCCGGCGCCGGTCAGGATGCGGCTCTCGGCTTGCGATATGCGGGGGAAGACATGCGCGTGGATGTCGATGACGGTCAAGGCGGGGCTCCGTTGCGGGGTGGAGGTCAGACGCGCGGCTGGGTGCGCGGGCGCAGCTCGTCGGGCCATTGGCGGCCGGGGTGCACGGTGGCGCAGTGCGGGCAGGTGCGGTCGCCGCCGTAGAAGAGTTCGAAGATCGGCGGCAGGTCCTCGACGATCGAGGTGAGCTGGAACTCCGAGCGGTGCACCAGGCGGTGGCAGGCGGTGCAGTACCACTCACAGGCGTCCAACTGGCCCTTCGGCCGGGCAAATTCGACGACCAGGCCGATGCTGCCGGGCTCAGGGCGCTGCGGGGAGTGACGTACGTGCGGCGGGAGCAGGAAGACGTCGCCCTCGTTGATCTGTACGTCGACGGGCGGCTTGCCCTCCTCCTCCATGACGCGCAGCACCATGTTGCCGCGCAACTGGTAGAAGAACTCCTCCAGCGGGTCGTCGTGGAAGTCGGTGCGCTGGTTGGGGCCGCCGACGACGGTGACCATGAGGTGGGCGTCCTGCCAGATCTGGATGTTGCCGACCGGAGGCTTGAGCAGGTCGCTGTGCTCGTCGATCCAGCGCTGGAAGTGGAACGGATGGCCGTTCGACAGCTTGGGGAGCTGCGGGAGTGCGGGAAGCGTCATGGGGTGACTCCCTTGCGGTCGGTAGTCGTCCGCGGCAGGTGGGCGACGCAGGAGATCTCGATGAGGAGGTGCGGGTGGGGCAGCTGGTGGACGGCGACGGTGGTGCGGGCGGGGCCCGTCTCGTCGAAGTACTCGGCGTAGACCTCGTTGTAGCCACCGAAGTCGTTCATGTTGACGAGGTAGGTGGTGAGCGTGACGACGTCGCCGAGGCCGCCGTCGACGGCCGCGAGGAGGTCACGGATGTTTTCGATCACGGCGCGGGCCTGGGCGCGGATGTCGAGGCTGGTGGTGCCCATGGCGTCGGCCTCGGCGCCGACGAAGGTGCCGTCGGGGCGGCGGGAGCTGGTCCCGGAGACGTAGACGAAGTCCCCGGCGCGCTTGAGGTGCGGGAACCGGCCTCGGGGAGCGGCCTTGCCTGCGACGCGGAGGGCGGTGCGGTTCGGGCTGTTGGGGCTGATGGGGCTGCTCGGGTCGGTACCGGGGCCCGGTTCCGTAACGGTGCTGGCGGCTGTGTCCGTGTCGGGGTGCTTCATCGGACGGTCACCTCTCTACGGCCGAGGCCCGCGGCAGCCGCTCGGCGGCGGCCGAAAGGGCCTGTGGGGGGCGGGGCTTGGTTGCTGTCGCGCACAGAGCGCTCCCTTTCGGACGGCGTCGGCGGCAGCGGGGCTCATATCCGCACGCAGACATTGACCGGCTCGGAGAAGAAGTCGAGCGAGTACTCACCGCCCTCGCGGCCGATGCCGGAGTCCTTGATGCCGCCGAAGGGGGTGCGCAGGTCGCGCAGGTTCCAGCAGTTGACCCAGACGATGCCGTTCTCCAGGCGCGGCGGGACGCGGTGGGCGCGGGAGAGGTCCCGGGTCCACACGGTCGCGGCGAGGCCGTAGCGGCTGTCGTTGGCGAGGGCGATCGCCTCGTCCTCCGTGTCGAAGGGAGCGACGTGGCAGACGGGCCCGAAGATTTCCTCCTGCACGGTGCGGGCGTGCTGCGGCAGCCCGGTGAGCACGGTCGGCTCGACGTGGAAGCCGCCGTCGCGTGCGTCCCCGAAGTGCGGTACGCCGCCGCCCGCGAGCACGGTGGCCCCCTCCTCGACGGCCAGCCGGTAGTACGAGAGGACTTTGTCCCTGTGTGCGGCGGAGATCATCGGGCCGTACCCGGTCAGCGCACGGGCCCGCTCGGCCAGTGCGGCGGTGAACTCCTCGTACACCGGACGCTCGACGTAGACGCGCTCGGTGCACAGGCAGATCTGCCCGGAGTGGGTGAAGGCCGAGCGGACGGTGCCCTCGACGGCCGCCTGGAGGTCGGCGTCCGCGAAGACCAACGCCGCGTTCTTCCCGCCGAGTTCGAAGGAGACCGGGGTGAGGTGTGCGGCGGCGCCGCGCATGATGGCCGATCCGGTGGCGGACTCTCCGGTGAAGGCGATGGCGTCCACACCGGGGTGGCTGGTGAGGAACGCTCCGGCCGCGTCGGTGCCGTGGCCGTGCACCAGGTTGAAGGCACCGGCCGGCAGGCCCGCCGCGTGGATCACCTCCGCGAGCAGGGTGGCCGTGGAGGGTGTCTCCTCCGAGGGCTTGGCGACCACCGCGTTTCCCGCCGCGAGGGCGGGCGCCACCTTCCAGGTGAGCAGCAGCAGCGGCAGGTTCCACGGGGAGATGATCGCGACGACGCCGAGCGGGCGGCGCACCGTGTAGTTGAGCGCCTCGCCAGTGCCAGTGCTCCAGCCCGGGATTTCCGTGGTGTGGGCGCGCTCGGGGCGGCCGTACAGGAGGTCGGCGTAGCTGCGGAAGTTGCCGATGGCGCGCGGGATGTCGACAGTGGCGGCGAGGTCGCGCGGTTTGCCGGTGTCGGCCACCTCGGCGTCGACGAACTCCGCGAAGCGCTGCTGGATGCCGTCGGCGATTCGGTGCAGCGCCGCGGCCCGCTCCTGGGTGCTGCCGCGGCCCCAGCCTTTTTCGAGTGCGGTACGGGCGGCGGCCACCGCGCGGTTCACGGTCTCCCGGGTCGCCTCGGGGACCTTTCCGCGCACGGTGCCGTCGACCGGGTCGGTCAACGGGAAGGTGGCGGCGCCCGCCTCGTCGTGCAGAAAGGTCCCGTCCACGTAGTGCGCTGGATTCATCGTGATACGTCCCTCGCCAGTCGTCCGTCCGGATCCCGTACGACGAGCATGCTGGCGCTGAGATATGCCTGTCTAATGCCCTTTACTGTCTGCGGTATAGCCAAATGGGCATGGCACGAGGGGACATGGCGGCCCCAACGCACACGGTGGCCCCGGGCCGGTCATGCGCCCGGGGCCACCGTTTGCTTGGTCGATCCGGCTCAGCTCCGACGTCTGCGGGAGATCATCCGGGCAGCCACACCACCCAGGGCCGAGGTCTCCCACACCTTGCAGTCCGCGCCCGCAGGAATCCCGCTGACGGTGACCGGCTTGTCGGCGGAGACCCGGTAGTCCTTGTCGACGACCGTACGGTCCCGGCCGCCCTGCGGGTGGATGACGCAGGTGACGTGGAACGGGAAGGGAATCTTCCGCAGTGCGCCGTCCAGTTGGCCGGGGTGTGCGTGCTGCAGGCCAACGAGCCCATCCAGGTGGGCGTGGCCCTCGGCTACGGCGACCTCAAGCTGGTCAAGCAGCTGGGCTCCACGATGCCGCCGGGTGCGAGTGCCGGGGCGAAGGCGAGCTTCATTTCGGCACCCTTGGCCCGCCCGCTGTGGGCGTCGTCCCAGGTACTGGCCGGGCACTGGGCCTCGGTGGAACCGGCGCCGCCCATGTCCAGGTCGTCGGTGCACAGCGGTTCGTCGTTCTCGTACTCGACGGTCATGGTGCCGGGTCCGTCGAGCTTCGGGCGTGAGGCGAGGGTGGGGCGCTTGTCCCAGGCGGTGTTGCGGTCGGTGTCGAGGATGACGCCCTTGTCCCCCTGGACGGGGAAGCGGTCGATGACGCGCATGTCCGTGCTGGGTTCGGTGCCGGCGTTCTGAATGCGCATCAGGTAGTGGTACTGGTCGCCCGGGTTGACCAGGGCGATGCACGGGTTGGCGGTGTAGCGGCGGCCCGCCGGTGTTGGTGACGACCGTGCCGTCGGCCAGCTGGGTATCGGCCGGTACCCGCATGCCCACTTCCACGGTGCCGGCCTGACCGGCCCGCAGTCCGGTCTTTCCGGCGGGATTCTGCAGCGTCTGCTTGTAGACGATGGTCGGCTGCCGCGTCGCCTCGTCGTCCGTCACATCGCGGGTGGTGGTGGACTTCGGCAGGCTGGTCACCTCAAGTCCCGCGGGCAGGGTGTCGGCGACCGTGAAGTCCACACAGTCCACCGTGAGACCGGAGCACTGCCCGTTGATCGTGTAGATGAAGTCGTCGCCCGGCTTGAGCGGGCCGCTCGCGCTATTGGTCTTGGTGATACCGACCGAACTCATGGGGTCCTCGCCCCCGGGAGACCGCCTCCGCCTGCGAGGCGAACACCAGACTCAGCGCCGTCACGATTCCCAGGGGCAAGCGCAGACGGGCGCGCCTTCTTCCGAGCATTGACCAGTCCTTCGCATCGCATGTGCGCCATCAGCTCCCCGCTGCCTGGCCTCGCAGCTCGTCACTCACCAGTGAGCTCGGGCGGCTTGGCCCTCGCGACGCCAAGGGGACCCTCCGGGGCGAAGGGGCAGGCCACACCCTAAATCTAATGATCCATCAGTCTGATGCGGCCATCCGGAGCACCGGAGCGGCGCCGCGCCGACGGCTCGACATCACCCCTGTTCAGTCATCCGGCTGCCCGGAGGGCGCACCGACGCGGTGCCGGAGTCTGCCGCGCAGGTGCCGGCTCAGGGCCGTCGCGCCGGCAGTGAGGAAGACGAAGGTGTACAGGAGTTGCAGAAGCGTCAGCACCCGTGCCGTCTGCCCGCTGGGGCTGATGTCCCCGAACCCGACCGTGGCGAGGGTGACGACCGTGAAGTACAGCGCGTCAATCCGCGTGTTCAGTCCGATGAACTCGCCATGCCGACGCGCCAGGATGTAGTACGCCGAGGAGAACAACAGGACCGTAAAACACATCAGACCGGCGATGATCCAGGCGGGCCGGGTACCGACCTGACCGGTGAGCAGGTACTGGATCTGCACCAGCAGCCCGGCGGCGACGAGGATCAGCCCGGCGGCGAGCACCAGCCAGCTCATGACCGGCCGGTGAGCGCCGAACAGATGGAGGGGCAGCAGGAAGTACCCGGTGATCATTATCGCCGCCGCCGCGCTCAGCAGGGCTGGGCGGTGCCATCCGGTTCCAGGCTTCTTTTCTGCGTCCCTACAGGCCGTCACCGTGACTCGCATCCCCTTTACCCGCGCGTCCGGCACGCCGGGCGCGGCTCGCGCATCGCTCGTGCGCCACCTTATGCCCCAAAAGATCCGAAATGCCCGTAATGCAACCCAAGGGAAAGGGGCCCGCTCGTGGCCAGTGACCTGAACGCCGACCTCGTCGGACCGGTCGACGTCGTCGGGACGGGCGGAGTTTTCTCGTGCCGCAGCGATTCGGACAGCCCGGCCTTCTGGCCACGAACGCGCGCACCGCGGTGATCTCCGGTACGGCGACCACGGTGTCCCGCCGGGTGGAACGCGGTACGGGCCAGCGCGGCGCGCGCCAGCAGGCTGACGCACAGGCCCAGCAGCAGGCCTGGGATGGACCAGGGCGCGGCGCAGGCGGCTCAGGCCCAGCACACTCCTGCCGCACCGCCGGCCCAGGACCGCGCCTCCCAGCTCACCGCGCTCGCCGAGCTCAAGGCTCAGGGGCCGCTGACGGACGAGGAGTTCGCCGGCGAGAACGCACGGGTCCCGAACGCCTGACGGCGCCGCGCCGCCCAACCGCCCGAGGCAGCCGCACGAGGGGTCGCGAGGACACCCGGGGCCGCAGTGGATCCGGGTGTCTGGCGGCTCTTGCCCGGCCGGGGTGTCTGGCGGGGATCAGTTGACCGATGAGTCGCGCACGGCCGGGCCCCCAAGAACCCCGCTCCATTACGCCGGTCGCCGCGAGGAATGAACTCACGCCGCGCGCTGCAGTGGCTGCGATGACGCGGCCCCGGGGGTGAGGACCTTGCGGGTGACGCGCTCAGCGATGGCGGTGACCAGCTTGCGCGGCCGGCGCGGCAGCAGGTGCGCGGAGGCGGCGTTGCCAAGTCCGGGGGTGACGTATGCGCGATCGCGGTCGAGTGCGCGCAGCGCGGCGCGTACCACTGACTCCGGGGTGCTCATCGAGCCGTTGACGGCCGCCTTCCTGGTGCCGATGGCGTCGAAGAAGGGGGTGTCGACCGGGCCGGGGCAGAGTGTGAGGACGCGGATGCCGCGGCTGCGGTACTCCTGGCGCAGGGCCAGTCCGAAGTTCAGCACGAAGGTCTTGGACGCGCTGTAGACCGCGAAGTACGGGGAGGGCTGGAAGCCCGCGGTGGATGCGACGTTCACCACCGCGCCCGTGCCGCGCTCCAGCATCCGGGGCAGCAGGGCGTGGGTGAGGTCGACGAGTGCGACGACGTTGACCATCAGCTGGTCGTGGTCGCGGTCCGGGGCGATGTCCTCGAACCGGCCGCAGGTGCCGAACCCGGCGTTGTTGACCAGCAGTTCGACGCTCAGGCCGCGCTCGGCGAGCTGGTCGGCGATGCGCCTGGCGGCGTCCGGCTCGGTGAGGTCCTGGGTCAGGACATGGGCGCGGATGCCGTGCTCCGCGACCAGGCGTTCGGCGAGGGCGGCCAGTTTGTCCTCGGAACGCGCCGTGAGGATCACATCGTGTCCGCGGGCGGCGAGCTGTGCGGCGAACTCCGCGCCGAGCCCGGACGAGGCACCGGTGACGAGTGCTGTGCTGTTCATGGGAAGACCCCTCCACTCGATGAGCAACTGAGTCGGAACAGTATCTCTTTTCTTGATAACTGCAACACCATTGACGCAGATACAGAAAATCTGGCGCACCGATGTATCGTTTTGCGCGTCGGTGTGGAAAAGGAAGCGGGAGGCGGTACGCCATGGGCGAGAGCGCGGCACGACCGTTGCGAGCGGACGCGGAGCGCAGTGTGCGGGCGATCCTGGAGGCGGCCGAACGCGTCCTCTCCGAGGACCCTCATGCGTCGATGGAGCAGATCGCGTCCGCCGCCGGCGTTGCCCGCACGACGATCCACCGGCGGTTCGCGCATCGACAGGCGCTGATCGAAGCACTGGCGTTGTCCGCCGCCCGTCAACTCGCCCAGGTCGTGGCGGACGGCCGGCCGGGCACCGCCCCTCCCCTGGTGGCCCTGCACCGGATCACGGCCAATGTGCTTGAGGTCAAGACCTCCTGGGCCTTCGCCCTGAGCCTGCCCGCCGACCCCGGCAGTGAGGCCGCCGCCCTCCACGAGGACATCGGCCAACGCTGCCTCACCGTGCTGGAAAGGGCCCGCACGGACAAGCTCATCGACGAGGCTGCCGACCTTCTCTGGGTGCGGCGGGTCTACTACGCGCTGCTGGGAGAGTCCCTGCACGCAAACGCGGACGACACCGGCCTCGACCCCGACGCCCTCGCCACCCGGATCATCGACACCCTGCTGCACGGCGCCGGGCCACGCACCTGAGGCCCCGAGGCCGGCCATGGTCAGCTTTCAGGCTGAGCCGCGGCCCTTCAGCCCGGGCCTCACCGCGCGGCAGTGCGCCATGAACCCGGCGAGGGTCAGGTCGAAGGCGCGGTCGGCGCGGAGGGGTCCGGTCGCCTGCTGGGCCGCGGCGAGTCGTGGGGCGTCGGTTTCCTTGGCCACGACCCACATGACCTCGGGGGCCGACATGTCCAGGGCCGAACCCAGCACGATGCTGTCCAGGCCGGTGATGACCGGCATGACCTCGTCCAGGGCGAACCCCGCGTCCACCAGCAGCCCGGCCACCCGTTCGTACTGCTCGATCGCGCGCGGCGCACGCACCGGCGAGGTCATCAGGAGAGCGATGGCGCGCGGATGGGCGGCGAACGCCGCACGGTAGGAGCGCGCCCAGGCCTCCAGGGCGGCGTCCCAGGGGGTCAGATCGAGAGTCTCGGGGTCGAGCCGTTCCACGACGCGCTCGCGCACCAGCTCGACCACACCGGCCCGGCCGTCCACATGGTGGTACACCGACGCGGTCTGCACCCCGAGTCTGCGGGCGATCTCCGGGACCGTGAAGTCCCCTGTCTCATCGACGAGTTCGAGGGCAGTGGCCCCGATACGCGCCCTGTCGAGCAGAGCCTTCCGCGGCCGCCCCATGTTCGTTCTCCCGTCGCGAGGTCTTCCCAATCGTACGGCCGGCCCCCTAAGTTACCTAAACCGAAACGGTTTAGGTTTCTACGCGGTTCCGCTGCTGCCCCTCCCCACCGGCCCGCGGCCGCCCCCCGCCTCCTCCTCCCGATGAAGGGCCGAGCGCCATGGACGTAGCGTCCGCACCCCGCAAGGGGTCACCCGAAGGTGCCGCAGGGCAGCGCGGTGGCGGTCCGCCGGGACCGGGCCGAGGCGGCTTGGGAGTCGCCGACATCGTCTTCTTCGTCGTCTCGGCCGCGGCGCCGCTGACCGTGATGGCCGGTGTGGCCCCGCTCGCGATCGGCGTCGGCGGGATTGGCGCCCCGGTCGGCTATCTTCTGGCCTGCGCGACGCTGGCTCTCTTCGCCGTCGGCTTCACCACGATGAGCCGTTACGTCCGCCACGGCGGCGGCTTCTACGCGTTCATCACCCGCGGCCTCGGCCGCCCGGCCGGATTCGGCGCGGCCACACTCGCCCTCCTCGCGTACAACGGCATGCAGATCGGTGTGTACGGGCTGCTCGCCACCGGCACCCAGGACGCGCTGCGGGTGCTGTGGGGCGTCGAAGTGCCGTGGCCGGTGATCGCGTGCGCGGGCGTGTTCGTGATCTGGTTCCTCGGCTGTCGCAGCATCGAGTTCGGCGCGAAGGTCCTCGGTGTACTGCTGGTCGCGGAGACCGGCATCCTCGCACTCCTCGCCGCCGGCGTCCTCCTTGACGGTGGCGCGCGGGGCCTGACCTGGGATTCCTTCACCCCGGACAATGTCCTGACACCCGGCACCGGCGCGGTCCTCGCCTTCGCCTTCGCCGCGTTCACCGGCTTCGAGTCCACCGCGATCTACCGCAACGAGGCACGCGATCCCCACCGCACCATCCCCCGCGCCACTTTCATCGCGGTCGGATTCCTGGGCCTCTTCTACGCGTTCAGCGTCTGGATCGTCATCCAGGCCTTCGGCAGCGACCGGGTCATGCGGGCGGTCACCGACGATCCGCTCGGCCTGTTCTTCACCGCCACCTCGCAGTACGTCGGCGACTGGGCGGCCACCCTCATGCACCTGCTCATCGTGACGAGCATCATCGCCTCGCAACTGGCCTTCCACAACGCCATCAACCGCTACGGCCTCTCACTGGCGAAGGAGGGCGTGCTGCCCGAGGCCCTGGGCCGGGTGCATCCCAGGCACCGCTCCCCGTACGTCGCGGGCATCGCGCAGAGCATCCTCGCCCTGCTGGTCGTCGCGGCCTTCGCGCTGGCCGGCGCCGACCCGTACCAACAGCTCCTGCTGTGGATGAACACCCCGGGAATGATCGGCCTGCTGGCCCTCCAGGCGATCACCGCGGTCGCCGTGTTCCGCCACTTCCACCGGATCCGCCACGACGAGGGGCGACTGCGCACGGTGGTCCTGCCGCTCGCCGCCGCCGTCCTGATGGCCGGCGCACTGTGGCTGGTGATCAGCAATATCGCGCTGACGACCGCGGCCCCCTTCACCACCAACGCGGTGCTGGTCCTGTCCGTCCCCGCCGTGTTCGTCCTCGGAGTCCTCCTCTCCCTGCGGACCCGGCGCAGCCGGCCCGAGGTGTACGAGGGTTTCGCCGCCGAACCACCGGAGGCCTCGTCCTCTTCCTCCTCCCCCCGGGGCTGACGCCCCACAGCACTCCCCCGCCGTGCCGCGCCCGCCTCCCGGTGCGCGGGTTCGTACGGTGAACCACCCGCACCCCAGTCCAAGGAATGCCTGCCGTGTCCCAGACTCCCGCCCGTCCGCTGTCCGCCACCGCCGACACCGTTCTCACCAACGGCCGCGTCCACACTCTCGATCCGGGCCGGCCATCGGCCGGTGCCGTCGCCGTCAAGGACGGCACCGTCGTCGCGGTCGGTGACGCGTCGGACGTACGGGAGTGGCGCGGCGCGGACACCGAGGTGATCGACCTGGCCGGCGCCACCCTCACCCCCGGCCTCGTCGACGGGCACAGCCATCCGGTGTTCGGCCTCGAAATGGCCACCGGAATCGACCTCTCCGGCTGCCACGACCTGGACGCCCTGCGGGCCACGCTCGCCGGGGCCGCCCGCACGGCCGCCCCCGGCGACTGGATCCTCGGACACGGCCTGGACCACAACACCTTCGGCGGCCGCCCCGTCCACCACGAGCTGATCGACCCGGCGCTCGGCGGCGTACCGGCGTTCCTGCGCCTGTACGACGGGCACTCGGCACTGGCCAGCGGCCCCGCTCTGGCAGCTGCGGGGATCGACGGGCCGCGGGAGTTCGCGCAGCGGGCACGGGTCGTCTGCGATCCGGACCGGCGGCCCACCGGGCACCTCGTCGAGCCCGCCGCGATGGAGCTGATGGAACCGGTGCTGCCGCGCGAGGAACCGGCACCGCGCCGCGCCCGGCTGCTGAAGCTGCTGCACGAGATGGCCGCGACCGGGCTCACCGGCGCCCACGTCATGGACCTCCAGGGCGTCGGTGTGCTCGATCTGCTGGCCGCCTGCGAGGAAGAGGGCGGCGCCCTGCCGGTGCGGCTGCGGCTCGCCCCCTGGTGCATGCCGGGCATCGACGCCGGGGGTCTGGACCACCTCGTCGAACTGCAGCGCGCGCACGGCCGGCACTGGCGGGTGGGCGGGGTGAAGTTCTTCATGGACGGCACCGTCGAGGGCGGTACCGCCTGGCTGGAGCACGCCGACTGCCACGGCCAGGGCACCGAGGCGTTCTGGCCGGACCCGGCCGCGTACACCGCCGCCGTGCACCATTTCGCGCGGGCCGAGGTGCGCACTGCCACGCATGCCATCGGGGACGCGGCGGTGCGTCATGTCCTGGACACCGTAGAGCTCTTGACGGACCGTCAGCAGCGGGCGCTGCACCGGATCGAGCACATCGAGACCGTGCCCACCGGTCAGCTGGAGCGGTTCGCCCAGCTGAGCGTCGCCGCGTCCATGCAGCCCACGCACACCGCGTACACCCGTGCCGACCACACCGACGAGTGGTCGCAGCGGGTCGGCGAGGAGCGGGCCGGCAGGGCCTGGCGCTGCCGTGATCTGCGGGACGCCGGGGCGACTCTGGTGCTCGGCTCGGACTGGCCGATCGCCCACTTCGACCCCCGCGAGGTACTGGCCACCGCCCGGCTGCGCAGGCTGCCCGGCCGCCCGGAGACCGCACCGGTCCTGGCCGGTCAGGCACTGACCGGCCTGATGGCCCTGGAGGGTTACACCTCGCACGCCGCACGCGCGGTCGGCGAGGAGCACGTCGCCGGCCGGATCGCCCCGGGCTTCCGGGCGGACCTGACCGCGTTCGCCGTCGACCCTGTCGCCGCACCCGCCGACGAGCTGGCCGAGGCGCCCGTTGTCCTCACCATGACGGGCGGGACGGTCGTGCACCGCGCCTGAGCCATTGCGTGGAGGGGCGGACTCGCTCTTCGCCCCTCCACTTCGACCGCTCCGGGGAACCGACAGGTGCGGCTCAACGGGTCCGGTAGTGCGCGTGGATCAGTCCGCTGTCGAAGGCACGCTGCTCGACCAGTTCGAGATCGAGCCGCACGCCGTCGGGGAAGAACCGCGTACCCCCGCCGATCACGCTGGTGGTGAGGAACAGGTGGTACTCGTCCACCAGGCCAGCCGCGATCGCCTGGGCCGCGAGATTCGGGCCGTCGACGGTGAGGTCGGCCTCGGCCTCGGCCTTCAGCTTGCGCACCGCGTCCGGGTCGAAGGTCCGCTCGATCCTGGTCCTCGCGCTGGACACCGAGTCGAGCGTCGTGGAGTACACGACCTTCTCCGCTGCCTGCCAGTCGCGGGCGTACTGCAGGATGTGCGGCGGCTGGTCGGGCTCGGTGTGCGCGGTCTCCCAATAGACCATGGTCTCGTACATCCGTCGGCCGTAGAGGTAGGTGCCGACGGGGCGGAAGAGGTCGTTGATGAAGGTGTGCACCTCCGGGTCCTCGGCGCCGGTGCCCAGGTCGCCCTCCGCCGCCTTGGCGTAGCCGTCGAGCGACGTGATCATCGAGTAGATGAGCTTTGCCATGCTTCTCCTTCGGATACGGGCACGGCGCCGGGGCGGTGAACCGGCAGCCTGTGTCTCAGTCCTTCACATACGCCACCACCTTGTCCAGCGCGCGGCGCACCGCCTCCCGCGACTCGTCGGTGCGGTCGAGGATCTCGAATCCGTGATGGCCCTGCGGTACGTCGACGAGGTCGATCCGTACTCCGGACGCCTCTCCCGCCGCGACGAACGCCTCGACGGTGGCCGCGAATTCGGGCGTTTCCAGCCCGGCCCGGGTCAGCACCACCGGCAGGTCTCCGGCATGCGCCACCGCCTGCACAGGCCTGAAGCGGCTCTTGCTGACCCCCCAGTTCGGGAGCGGGTCCATGAGGGGGTAGGTGGCCGCCAGGCAGCGCAGCCACGCAGGCGGAGCGGCCAGCCATTCGGCCGCCATGGGGCTTCCGCCCGAGAAGAACCACAGCGCGATCCGCTCCCCGTCCACCCTGGGGTCGTCGCGCACCAGTTCCACCGCTGCGGCGACATCGGCGGCGGCCACGGGGAAGTCGCCCACCTCGTGCAGCCGGTGATCGAGCATCACTCCGACGAGCCCCCGCTCCGCGGCCAGCTTCGCGTATCCCTGATACATCGGAAAGTCCCGCGGAGTCGGCGTGATGCCTGCCGGGACCGGACCACCGTGCACGAACACCACGGCGGGCAGCAGCCCTTCGGTGCTGCCGGGCTCGGGCAGATACAGGTCGACGTTCCCGGTCCGCTCGACGGGGACGTCGGGAACCTCCAGCAGGAACGGCCGCGCATGGGCGGGCGGCCCGGAGGCGTCGGCGGGCTTCAACCGCCTGCCCTCACCCGCGGCGGCCCCCAGCAGCGTCTCGGCGAGTTCCGCGGGGCAGGTCAGCATCGGCCAGTGCCCGGTGGCCAGTTCGAAGAAGCTCACCCGGGGATCCACCAGGGCCTGCAGCGCCGGGTCACCGAGGCCGACGACCATCTGGATCATTTCGATGCTGACGCCGTTTTGGGTGCACAGCACGGCGGTGGAGGGTACCGAGGCCACCGCACCGGTCAGTCGCAGCGGCTGGAGCAGCGTGGCCAGCGGCTGGGACACGGCGTGCTCCGTCAGACGGCCCAACGCCGCCCGGTCGAGGCCCGAGGTACTGCCCCAGCGCTGCCACTCCTCCGGGGCCGGGGGCTTCAGCACTCCCGCCGGGTCGCCGGACGCGGCCAGTTCGTCTCGCAGGTCCTGGTCGGGGATCGCGGCCAGCGCGCTCACCCCGTCCTGGGGCATCCCCGCGTCGACGTACACGACCCGCGCGATGTGTTCCGCACGGCGGTCCGCCGCGCCCAGGGCCGGATGCATCCCGTAGTCGTGCCCCACGAGGACGATCCGCGGCGCATCCGCCCCCTCCGAAGTGGCCTGCGCACGCACCGAGTCGATGACCGCGACGACGTCCGCGATGTGCGTTTCCAGGTCGACGGCCGACGCCCCCGAGTCGGCACCGGTGAGCGTCACCGCGTGCACCTGCGCCCCCGCCCCGGACAGCAGAACCGCGGTCTCCTCCCAGACCTGCGCTCCGGTGAACGCCCCTGGCACCAGCACGAACGTGGTCATGGATCTCTCCCCTGGGTAGGTCGACAAGTCGTTTCCGCGGGCTGCTGAACTCCGTCGCCCCGCTCGCCATAAGGTAGAAACTCCCTCAGGGGGAGGTTCAAGTGTTCGCATCCCATGACCAGCTGTGCAGTATCGGTGAGCTCGCGGAACACGCGGGGGTCACCGTCAAGACCGTCCGCTTCTACTCGGAGAACGGGCTGCTCCCGGAGGCACGGCGCAGCACCGGCGGACACCGCCGCTACGGCCCCGACGCACTTGACCGACTGCGTCTCATCCGCTCGCTGCGCGCCCTCGACCTCCCTGTCCGCGAGGTGCGGCGCGTCCTTCAGCAGGAGGAGGACGACCGGGCGGCCGACGCCGGGAGCGCGCTGGAGGACGCCGTCGCGGGCCAACTGCGCACCCTGGGCGCGCAGATCACCGCGCTGCGCTGGCAGGAGGCGGGGCTCCAGCTCGTACAGGACTGCCCGCCGGGCGAACGCGCCGACCGGCTGCGGCTGATCGGCGCGATGAGCACTCCGCCGACCACCGACGCACTGGTCCGCTTCTGGCGTGGCTGGCTGCCCGCACGCATGCCGGCCCGGGCGGCCCATGCGTTCCTCGAAGTGGCGGTGCCTCAGCCGCCGGACGCCCCCACCCCCGCCCAGGCCCTCGCCTTCGCCCACCTGCACGCCCTCGTGTCGCGGCCCTGCCCCGGTACCACCCAGCCACAGCCCGCGGCCCACCGGGCGGCCGGTGCCCACGGCTCCGCACTGCTCTACTCGGGGCTGGCCGAGGCGTACGAGCTGGCGGGCACGCAGATGCTCCGGGGCCGGGATCCGCACCGGGGCGACGCGCTGGACAGCTTCGTCGACGCCTATGTGGGTGCCTACGGCGGCCGGGACACACCGGAGTTCCGCACGGTCCTGCACCAACAGCTCGCCACGGACCCGCGCATCGACCAGTACTGGGACCTGGTGAGCCAGCTGGTGACCCCGGCCGGCGCCACCCCGGAGCCGACCCCGGGCTCCGCCCACGACTGGTTGTGCGCGGCGCTGCTCACCACCTGATTCCGGCCGCCACCGGCAGATGGTCGCTGCCGGTGGCCGGCAGCAGCCACGAACTGGTCGGTTCGACGCCACGGACGAGGATCTGATCGATCCGGGCCACGGGGAACTTCGCCGGCCAGGTGAAGCCGAAGCCGTCCCCCGCCGCTGTCTGGGCCGAGTGCAGTGCGGAGGTGAGGCCGGTCAGCGCGCGGTCGTCGACGGTGCCGTTCAGGTCGCCGAGCAGTACCACCCGTGCACTGCGCTCGGCGGCGAGGGCCTTGCCGAGCGCCTGCGCGTTCCGGTCCCGCGAGTCCGTCCAGAAGCCCGCCCTGGGGTTGACCCGTACGGATCCCAGGTGGGCCACGTACACCGCCAGCGGACCCCGGTCGGTGGCCACCGTGGTGCGCAGGGCGCGGTTGTAGGCCCGCTTCGTGGCGGCCGGTTTGGCGTCCCCCAGGGGCCCGTAATCCATCATGATGTCGACCGGCCCGGTGGCAGACAGCGGCAGCTTGCTCCACAGCCCGACCGTGCCCTGCACCGTGTGGTGCGGGTACGTCTTCGCGAGTTCCTTCTCGTACGTGGGCCTGGCCTGCGCGGAAAGTTCCACGAGGGCCAGGATGTGCGCGCCGGAGGCGGCGAGGTCGCGGGCGGTCCCGGCCGGGTCGGGGTTGTCCGCGCCGACGTTGTGGCCGGCCACCGTGAGGTCGCCGTGCGGGTGGGACTTGTCGGTGAGCAGCCCGCCGAAGAAGTTCAGCCACACCACGGCCGGCAGCAGCAGCGCGACCACCGCGGAGAGGGAACGGCGCCGCAGCGCCAGGGCCAGCAGCACCGGGACGAGGAGGCCGAACCACGGCAGGAAGGTCTCGGCCAGGCTGCCGACGTTCCAGATCCGGTTCGGGATGTGGGCGTGCAGCAGCATGAGCAGGCCCAGGAACAGCGCCAGGGCGGTAAGGACCGGGCCGCGTTTCCAGGGGCCCGGGCGCAGCGCGCGGCGGACCGCCCGCCGGGCGGCTGCCCGCCGGGCGCCCGGGCCGGTGTCCTGGTGGCCGACGCCGCCCTGTCGGGTGTCCTGGTGGCCGGCGCCGCCCTGTCCGGTTTCCGCCGTGTCCACCTGTGTCATGGTCTGTCCTCGTTCGGTGCGGGTGGTGCCTGGGAGTTCGGTGGGAGTGGTGTCCGGGAGTCCGGTACGGGTGGTGTCCGGGCGCATGGTGCTGGTCAACGCTGCATCCTCGGATCGTGCGTGGGGTCGGCGTACAGGGGCGGGCAGCCGCTGTCGGCCGCCCTGGGGCGCAGTTCGTAGTGCCAGGGTTCGTTCCCGTAGATCTGGCACAGGCCGTACCGGGCGCCGTGCTCGGCGAGCCAGACCGTCGCGTCGGAACGCCCGATGTCGATGGCGTCCCCCGACACATGCGGTGAGGTCGTCGCGGTGGCCACCCACCGCTTGGCCTCGGCCTCGGATCCGTACTTGGCGACCGCCTCCCGGAGCAGCCGGTTCTGGTATTCCGGGGAGCGCCAGCCGCTGTTGACGTAGAACGTGACCCTGGCGTCCGCGGCGGCGCTCGCCGCCCGGCGGAGGGCCCTGAGCAGGTCCGGATCGAGTTTGGTCACGGCCGCGGTCGCGTCGTCGAAGACGGTGACGCCGTCCGGGACGACGCCGTCGGCCCCGTCGGCCGGACCACCGCGATGCTCACTGTGGCGCGCGTGCGGTGACGGGGGTGCGGAGGGTTTCGGGGGTGGCACAGCCGAAGGGGGTCCCGCGGAGGTCACGGCCGGCCAGGACGAGGGCTCCGCTGCCCGCCGGCCGACCGCCACCACGATCGCCACCAGGGCTGCTGCCAGGCAGATGGCCAAAAGCCAGTGGGCGCGGTGGGTCGTCGTACGTACTGAGGGCGGATGCTGAGTCATTCCCTCAGTCAAGGCAGCGTGGCGTTGCCGGTGCGTATGCGGTTTTCGATACGTCGGCGATATGTCCCGCCTCGTAGCCTTGGCGGCATGCGAGTGCTGATCGTCGAGGACGAGCCCTATCTGGCGGAGGCCGTACGCGACGGCCTGCGCCTGGAAGCGATCGCGGCCGACATCGCGGGGGACGGCGACACCGCGCTGGAGCTGCTGCGCGTCAACGTCTACGACATCGCCGTACTCGACCGCGATGTCCCCGGCCCCTCCGGGGACGAGATCGCCGAGCGCATCGTCGCCTCCGGCAGCGGCATGCCGATCCTCATGCTCACCGCGGCCGACCGCCTCGACGACAAGGCCTCCGGGTTCGAGCTGGGCGCCGACGACTACCTCACGAAGCCCTTCGACCTGCGTGAGCTGGTGCTCCGGCTCAGGGCGCTCGACCGCAGACGGGCCCACAGCAGGCCGCCCGTGCGGGAGATCGCGGGGCTGCGTCTGGACCCGTTCCGCAGAGAGGTCTACCGGGACGGCCGCTATGTCGCGCTGACCAGGAAGCAGTTCGCCGTACTCGAAGTCCTCGTCGCCGCCGAGGGCGGGGTGGTCAGCGCCGAGGAGCTGCTGGAGCGGGCGTGGGACGAGAACGCCGACCCGTTCACCAACGCCGTACGGATCACCGTCTCGGCCCTGCGCAAGCGGCTCGGCGAGCCCTGGACGATCGCCACCGTGGCGGGCGTCGGCTACCGCATCGACGTACCGCAGGACATCGGCCCACGGGACACCGGCCCGCAGGACCCCCGCCCACAGGACACCGGCCCACAGGACATCGACGTACGGAAGGGAGGAAGCCGTGGATAGGCGCCCCGGGCTGAGCGTGCGGCTCAGACTCACCCTCAGTTACGCCGGATTCCTCATGGTCGCGGGAGTCCTGCTGCTCGCCGCGGTGTGGCTCTTCATGCTGAGTTACGTGCCCGACGACTGGGACCGCCGGATGCTCAACTCGAACCCCAACCGCCAGCTCCTGCTCGGCGTGTTCGCCACACCGGCCCTCGTCATCCTCGCGTTCCTGCTGGTGCTCGGCCTGCTGGGCGGATGGGTCCTGGCCGGCCGGATGCTCGCGCCCCTGAACCGCATCACGGAGGCCACCCGCAAGGCCACCGGAGGCACGCTCTCCCACCGGATCCGGCTGCCGGGGCGCAGGGACGAGTTCCGTGAACTCGCCGACGCCTTCGACACCATGCTCGGGCGCCTCGAAACGCACGTCGCCGAGCAGCGGCGGTTCGCGGCCAACGCCTCGCACGAGCTGCGCACCCCGCTGGCCGTGTCGAAGGCGCTCCTCGATGTGGCCCACACCGATCCGCACCACGACACCGGCGAACTCGTCGCACGACTGCGCACCGTCAACACCCGGGCGATCGACCTCACCGAGGCACTGCTTCTGCTCAGCCGCGCCGAGCAGCGCTCCTTCACCCGAGAGCGCGTGGACCTGTCGCTGATGGCCGAGGAGGCCGCCGAAACGCTTCTCCCGCTCGCGGAGCGGCACGGCGTCACCCTGGAGACCGGCGGCGACATCGCCCCTGCCGCCGGATCACCGGCGCTCCTCCTCCAGCTGACCACGAACCTGGTGCACAACGCGATCGTCCACAATCTGCCGGAGCGGGGCACGGTGTGGATCACCACCACCGCCCGCCCCACCACCATGGTGCTCACGGTCGAGAACACCGGCGAGCAGCTCACCCCGGAGCTGGTCGCGACCCTCACCGAACCCTTCCGTCGCGGCACCGAGCGCGTCCGCACCGACCACGGGGGCGTCGGCCTCGGCCTGGCCATCGTCAAGACCCTCACCGACGCCCACGACGGCACCCTCACCCTCACCCCACGCGCTGCCGGCGGGATCCGGATCACGGTGGAGCTGCCGGCGGCTGCCCCGCGCGGCGGCGGGCGACGGGCCATCGACGGCTGAGAGACCGAGGTTGAGAGGCCGGCCGTGAGTACCTGGAGACCCGCATCTGAGTACCCGCGCCCATCTGCCGCCGGTCCGGCGTTGCTGGAATGAGGGCATGACTTCCACCCCGCTCCCGATTGCCCCGTCCGTCACGTACCGCCCGCACCTGCGCCGCGTGGCCACCGCCGGTTCGGCGCTCGTCGTCGCTCTGGGGCCCCTGGTGGTGGGGGTCCTGGTGGCCAAGGGGATGGCCGCCGACGCGCATGCTCCCGTCAACGCCCTGTTCACCAACGGCGGCCAGCGCATCGGGCTGCCGCGCGCCGAGTGGAGACGCCGTGGTCAGGTCACGGCACGCAGGATGCGGACGGCCCGGCGGGACACCGCCCGGCGCTGCGCCCACGTCTACGGACGGCGCAGGTCAGTGCCCCTGTGCCCCGTCGCGGGTACGTCGGCTGTGGCGGGCCACGCGTACCCGGTTGCCGCAGGCCGTGGTGCACCACTCGCGCCGGGCCGGGCTTTTCAGGAAGTAGAGGACGCAGCCGGGGGCGGGGCAGGCCCGTACCTTGTCGGCGTCCTGGCCCGTGAAGAGCTGGATGGCCTGGGCGGCGATCTCGCCGAGGGCCACCAGCAGGGGGTCGGGTTCCGGCCAGCGCGGTAGGGCCGTGAGCGGGGAACCGAGGGCAAGCTCGTGCCAGTGGGAGGCGAGTCGTGCCGCCCGGTTGACCACCTGGGCGTCCTTGGCCTCGGGGGTGTGCCGGCGGGCACTCGCTCCGGCGAGTGAGCGCAGCGCGAGCCGCAGCTCCAGGAACCGGGCGAGGTGGGCGTCACCTGCGGGTGCGGGATCCGCGAGGAATTCGCCCAGACTGTCGCTGAAGCGCGGACGGTGCCGGGAGAGCCAGTGATCCAGGTCGGCGGGCTCGGCCAGGGCGTCGAGGAGCCGGCCGCGTACGCCGCCTCTGATGAAGGTGGTGTTGACCAGGTCGAGCGGCAACGGTTCGCCGCTCAGCGGGAGCCGGCCCGCGGTGGAGGTGGCCGACGGGGGCCGGTCGTCCGGCCGGTGTTCGGTGGGGGCGCCCATGCGTTTATCTTGCCGGTCGGACGCGAAATCACCAGAGCTAATGCCTCTTTGTATATTGGGACGTTAGATCTTTTACGGGGGTCGCCCAGGGCCCCGCTCCCGTCCGACGGGACGTCGCGGAAGGAATCCTTGGTGACCGACACCTCCACGCTCCACCTCTCCACCCCCGAGGTGTCCGGGTCCGACCCTTCCGTCACTGGCAACTCCCTCGACGAGCGCACCCGTTGGCGCAGATACGCGGACGCGCTCGCCGGACAGGCGCCCGCCCGGGCACCGATGTCCACCGTGGCGGTCATGACCGTCTGCGGGGTCGCCGTCATGCTGCTGCTCGTGGCCCTGGGCGTACTGCTGCACCAGCCGCTGCTGATACCTCCGCTGGCCGCCAGCGCCGCTCTGGTCTTCGCCGCCCCCGCGCTGCCGCTGGCACAGCCCCGGAGCGTGATCGGCGGGCAGCTGATCTCCGCTGCCCTGGGTCTGGGCGCGGTCGCGGTGGGCGGGAGTTCGCTGTGGACGGCGGCGGTCGCGGCCGGTCTCACCATCGGGGCGATGGCATGGGCCCGTACCCCGCACTCGCCCGCAGCCGCCACCGCGGTCATCGTGGTGCTCACCAACCCCGAGCCCTGGCACTTCCTGGGCCTGCTGACGCTGGCCACCCTGGTGATCGTGGCCATGGGCGCACTGATCGGACGCGTGGACCGGGTGAAGCACCGCTACCCCGTCTATTGGTGGTAGCCGGTTCCGGATCGGTGGCAGCCGTTCCACTTCCTTGCAACGAGAGCGCCCCGGTTGCGCGTTGACGTCCTGGCTAGGCTGCGCGGGTGGGTATCGACCTGGTTCTGTTGCCGAGTGTGGCCTTCCGGGGGCAGGAGGTCACCGCGCCCCGACTGCGGGGGCTGCTCGCCCTGCTCGCGGGTGAGGTACGGACGGGGTGCAGCACCGAGCGCCTGGTGGCAGGGCTGTGGGCCGACGGTGAACTGCCGGAGCGGCCCGGCAAAGCGGTGCAGGTACTGGTATCCCGGGTACGGGCGCAGGTGGGGGCCGATGTGGTCGTCAGCACCCCCCGGGGCTACCGGCTGGGCCTGCGGGAGGACCAGGTCGACAGTTCCGTACTGCGGGCGCATGCCGCACTCAGTGCCGAGCGGGCCGGGGCCGGGGATCATGCGGGGGCGCTGGCGGCTGCCGAGGCCGGGCTGGCGTTGTGGGAGGGCGCGTCCGACGGGCGGGCCGCGTCGGCGGACGGTCCCGTGGCGGAGCTGCGGGCCGGATGCGCCCTGGTGCGGGATGCCCTGGTGCGGGCGCGGGCACTCGCACTGGCCCGGTCGGGGCGGCATGCGCAGGCGGTGGGGTCGCTGGCGGCGGTGGCCGCAGAGCGTCCGCGGGACGAGGCGGTGCTGGCCGAGTTGCTGCGTGCGGAGGCGGCGACGGTGGGGGCGCCGGCCGCGTTGACGCGGTTCGAGGCGTACCGGCGTGCGCTGCGCGAGGAGTTGGGGACGGGCCCGGGGGCCGCGCTCGGGGCCGTACAGCAGGAGCTGCTGCGCGCTGCGGCGCCGCTGGTCAGGCATGGGGTGGCGCACGAGCCGAATCCGCTGCTGGGGCGGGCCCGGGATGTGGCGGCGGTGTCGGGGCTGTTGCGGGAATCGCGGGTGGTGGGCGTGGTCGGGCCCGGCGGGCTGGGCAAGACGCGTCTCGCGCATGCCGTGGGCCGGGCGGCCGAGCAGCGGGTGGTGTACTTCGTGCCGCTGGCCGGGGTGAGCGCGGACACGGAGGTGGCGGCACAGGTGGCGGCCGTGCTCGGCGCCGTCGAGGGGCGGCACGGCACGGCGGGCGGCCGTGCGCCGGCCGATCCGGTGGCGGAGATTCTCGGTGTGCTCGGCGCGGGTCCTGTGCTGTTGGTGCTGGACAACTGTGAGCAGGTCGCGCGGGGTGCCGCCGCTCTCGTACGGAGGCTGGTCGCGTCGTCGCCGGGGCTGCGGGTCCTGGTCACCGGGCGGGCCTCGCTGGGCCTGACCTCGGAGGTGGTGTACGCGCTGCCGAAGCTCGTCCCCGAGGTGGCGGCCGAGCTGTTCGTGCAGCGGGCGCGGGCGGTGCGGCCGGGCGTGGAGCCGGCGCGTGACGCGGTGGCCGAGGTGTGCCGTCATCTGGACGGACTGCCGCTGGCCGTGGAGTTGGCGGCGGCCCGGGTGCGGGTGTTGTCGGTGCCGGAGATCGCCCGTCGGCTCGGTGACCGGTTCGCGCTGTTGCGGGGCGGGGCGCGGGATGCGCCCGAGCGCCATCGCACGCTGTACGCGGTGGTGGAGTGGAGCTGGAATCTGCTCGCGGAGGAGGCCAGGGCGGCGATGTGGATGCTGTCCGTCTTCCCCGGCGGGTTCTCTGTCGGGACGGCGGAGTGGGTGCTGGGCGGTGCCGCGCTGGATCTGCTGGAGGAATTGGCCGGCCAGTCGTTGCTGACGGTTGTGGACACGCCTGCCGGGGTGCGGTTCCGGATGCTGGAGACGGTACGGGAGTTCAGCGCGGCCCGGCGCGCGGAGGCCGGGCAGGAGGACGAGGCCGTGGTCCGACTCCTGCGCTGGGCAACGAATTTCGGCGTGTCTCAGCACGACGTACTGTTCGGCCCCGAGCCGCTGGCCGGATGGGAGCGGATCCGGGCGGAGCAGGACAATCTCGTGGCGGCGCTGCGGCTGGCCCTGACCCGTTCGGACGGCCCGGCCATCGCCGCGATCACCGCCGTACTGGCAGCCCTGTTCGCCACCGACTCCAATTACCCGCGCCTGGGCGCACTCGCCGCCGACACCGGCCCGCCGCTGTCGCACTACTACCCGGAGCCCGCGTACGTCGAAGTCGCCCGGGCCGCCGCGGTGTTGTGCACCCCGAGCCTGTTCATGGGGTACGGGCCCCATGTCGTACGCCAACTCGTCGTCCTGCGGCGGCTGCCCCCGGCCTCGCCGGACACTCCGCTGCGCGCCGTCGCGGCGGTGCTCGGTGCGGTCCCCGAGATGCTGCCTCCTTCCTACGACGTACTCCTGAAGCTCTGCGGCAGCGACCGGCCGCTGGTCGCCGGCATCGCCGAGTGTGTGGCCACCTATTTCTGGGAGTACGAGCACGACGTCGGTCGCGCACTGGCGTCGGCTCACCGGATGGTCACCGCCCTGGCGCGGGTTGACACCCCGTCCGTGCAGGTCATGGCCTATTCACGGTTGAGCGAGCTGTGCTTGAGGTCGGGCGAGGGGGACACCGCGTACCGCGCTCTGAGAGCTGCTCTCGATGCGCTGCCCCGGCTCGGTGACGCGGACGACTACATCGGGATCCGGTGGGGTCTCGCCCTTGCGTGCCTGCAACGCGCGGAGCCGGACGAGGCCGAGTACTGGCAGCGGCAGGCGGAGGGTGCGGGGGATCCGCAGCGGGACGCCTTCTACAGCCCTGATCTGGGGGTGCGCGCGGAGATCGCGCTCGCCCGCGGGCTGACGGAGGCGGGTCTCGCTCTGTGGCGCGGTGCGGTGGCGCGGCTGCCGGAGGCGGCGGCGGCGCGCGTCGACGACTTCTGGCTGGACCCTTGGGCGCTGGAGATCCAGTCGGCGGCGGTCACCGCGCACGCGTACGCCGGTCGTTCCGATCTCGTCGAGGAGCTGATCGGCCTGTTGCGTCAGCGGCAGCGCAGGTTGCTCGACGGTCCGCCCGGCACTCCGCTGGAACTGCCGGCCTGCGGGACGGTGCTGCTCGCGCTCGGGGTGGCGGGGCTCGTGGCCGGCGACACCGGTGCGGTACGGGAGGTGGCGCTGGCCGGTCGGACGGGGGTGCTGGGCGAGTTCCGGCCGACGATGTCGGTCGAACGCGCCCGCCGGGCCGCCGAGGAGGCAGCCGGGGCGGCGTACCGCGAGGCGGTGTCGCGGTACGCCGCCCTGGGGCGGGACGAACTGCGCGAGGCGCACCGCGCACTTAGCTCGGATCGCGGTTGAACAGTGCTTTCGACCAGAGGTATCCGAGCACGGTGAGCCCCAGGCACCAGGCCACGGTGAGCCACCCGTTGTTGCCGATCGGGGTGCCGAGCAGCAGTCCGCGCAGGGTTTCGATGGCAGGGGTGAACGGCTGGTACTGGGCGATCGGCTGGAACCAGCCCGGCATCGCGTCGACCGGCACGAAGGCGCTGGAGATGAGCGGGAGGATCATCAGCGGCATCGCGTGGTTGCTCGCCGCCTCCGGGTTCGGGGCAGCGATGCCCAGGCCGACGGCGATCCAGGTGAAGGCCAGGGCGACCATCGCGAGCAGCCCGAACGCGGCGAGCCATTCCACGGCAGTGGCGTCCGTGGACCTGAACCCGATGGTCACGGCGACGGCGCCGACGACCACCACGCTGATCAGCGACTGCAGCACACTACCGACGACGTGCCCGATCAGGATGGACCCTCGGTGGATCGCCATGGTCCGGAACCGGGCGACGATCCCCTCGGACATGTCCATGGCGACGGACACCGCGGATCCCGCCGGGGTGGCGCCGATGGTCATCAGCAGGACGCCGGGGACGAGATAGGCGAGGTACGCGGAGCGGTCCGGCACGCCACCTGCGATGCCCGCGCTCATCACCTCTCCGAAGACGTACACGAAGAGCAGGAGCAGGACGATCGGGGTCAGCAGGATGTTCAGGGTGAGCGACGGGTAGCGCCGTGCGTGCAGGAGATTGCGGCGCAGCATGGTGGCGGAGTCCCGTGCGGTCAGGGGCAGAGCGCTCATCGGGCGGCCTCCTTGGTGCGGCTGGTGCGATGCGTGCGGGTGGTGGGGTCGGCGTCGCTGGTCAGAGCGAAGAAGACGTCGTCGAGGTCGGGTGTGTGGACGGTCAGTTCGTCCGCTTCGACTCCGGCCGAGTCCAACTGGTCGAGGAGGCGGCGCAGGGAGCGCTGGGTTCCGTCGTTGGGGATCTGGAGGGACAGCGCGTCGTCGTCGGTGGTGGCCTCGCGCAGGGCGAGTGACGCGTTCCGGTACGTCGCCGGATCGGTGAATCCGAGTCGTACATGGCCGCCCGGGATCAGCCGCTTCAGCTCCTCGGCGCTCCCCTCGGCGGCGATTTTGCCGTCGCTCAACACGGCGATGCGGTCGGCGAGTTGGTCCGCCTCTTCCAGGTACTGGGTGGTGAGCAGGACGGTGACGCCGGTGGAGACCAGTTCACGGATGATCTGCCAGGTGCGGTGACGGCTGCGCGGGTCGAGGCCGGTGGTCGGCTCGTCGAGGAAGAGGATCCGCGGGCTGCCGATGAGGGTCATGGCGATGTCGAGGCGGCGTTTCATACCTCCGGAGTAGGTCGCGGCGGGTTTGTGCGCGGCCTCGGTCAGGTCGAAGCGCGCCAGCAGTTCGGCGGTGGTACGGCGGCCCTCGCGGCGAGGCAGGTGGTGCAGGTCCGCCATGAGAAGCATGTTCTCCTCGCCGGTGATCAGGCCGTCGACGGCGGAGAACTGCCCGGTGACGCCGATCGCGGCCCGCACGGCCTGCGGGTCGGCGGCCGGGTCGTGGCCGCCGACGGACAGCTCACCGGCATCGGCGGTGACGAGCGTGGAGAGGATCTTGACGATGGTGGTCTTGCCGGCGCCGTTCGGGCCCAGCAGCGCGAAGACGGTGCCGGCCGGGACCCTCAGGTCGATGCCGTCGAGGACCGTTCTGTCGCCGTAGGACTTGTGGAGTGCGGTGGCCTCGATGGCCGGGGCGGGTGGTGGGGAGTTCGTCATGGCCAGGAGGGTGCGGCAGGGCGCTTTCACGGTGGTTTCAGGAGGGTTTCAGGGCGCGCTCCACGGCCGTCGCCGGGCCGCTCCCCGGTGGAAATCCCCTCGGAAGTACGGACGGGATCTGCCAGGCTCTGGGGGCCGCGCCGGGGTTGAGACACAGGACCCGCGGGGCGGCGTTGTCCGGCCGTACAGGGATCGAATTTCAGGAGAAGCTCTTGGCCACGGAGTCCGAGACCGATGTACGCCCCGCGAGTGACACCGCACTCGCCCGCGAGCTGGTCGACTCGCAGTTTCCCGAGTGGGCCGGGCTGCCGCTGGAGCGTGTCGAGCCGGGTGGTTCGGATCATGTGATCCATCGGCTCGGTACGGAGCTGGCGGTACGCCTCCCGCGCCACACGGGCCCCCTTGGCCATCTCGCCAAGGAGTTCGCCTGGCTGCCTCGGCTCGCTCCCCATCTGTCGCTCGCCGTTCCCGTTCCGGTGGCGCAGGGGCGGCCGGACTTCGGCTATCCGTGGCCGTGGTCGGTCTTCCGGTGGATGGACGGCGAGGTCGCCACGGTGGACGCCCTCGGCGACTCTCCCGACGCGGCCCGTGAACTCGCCGGATTTCTCGGTGAGTTGTGGGGTTTCGGGGAGGTGTGCAGGCCGGATCCGGGGGCCGCTGCGGCGCTGGCTCCGGAGCCGCTGGCCTCGCGGGACCGGTCGACGCGGGCCGACATCGAGAAGGTCGCGGAGGTGTTCGACGCCGACGCGATGACGGCGGTGTGGGACACGGCCCTCGCCGCCGCGCCGTGGAGCCGTCCGCCCGTGTGGTTCCACGGAGACTTCCACACCGGGAATCTGCTGACCGTCGGCGGGCGGCTCAGTGCGGTGATCGACTTCGGGGGTCTGGGATTCGGTGACCCCGCGAGCGACCTGATGATGGCCTTCACCCTGCTGAACTCACCCGGCCGGTCCGTCTTCCGCACGAACCTGGACGTGGACGACGCGACCTGGGCGCGAGGGCGCGGGTGGGCCCTGACCTGCGGCCTGAACGCCTACACCACCTACGCGGCCGGGTCACCCCGGATCGCCGCCGCGACGGCTCGCCAGATCACGGCGACCCTCACCGACCTGGAGAAGGCCGGAGAGGGACGGGCAGGGGGCGGGGTCTGAGCCGGTCGGCCTCCGGGCGGGGCACCGCTACCCGCCCTGCATGATCTGGATCAGGTTTCCGCAGGTGTCGTCCAGCACCGCCGTGGTGACCGGGCCCATCTTCAGCGGTTCCTGGGTGAACCGCACACCCAGCCCTCGCAGGCGCTCGAATTCTGCTGCGACGTCGTCCACCGCGAAGGAAGCAGCCGGAATACCGTCCTCCACCAGGGCCGTCGTGTAGGGCTTGACCGCCGGGTGGCCGGAGGGCTCCAGCAGCAGTTCGGTCCCCTCGGGGTTCTCGGGCGAGACCACGGTCAGCCAGCGGGCCTCCTCCCCCATCGCCACGTCATGCTTCACCACAAAGCCCAGCACCTCGGTGTAGAAGCGCATGGCCTTGGCCTGGTCGTCGACGAAAACGCTGGTCAGATGGATCCTCATGGGGTGCGCTCCGAGGTGTCGGGCCTGAGCCACCGGGTCACGATGTGCTCAAGGGGTTCGGTGTTCAGATCGTGGAACTTGTAGCGGCCCTCGCGCCGGGTGAGCACCAGACCGGCTGATTCCAGTACGGCGAGATGCTGGCTGACCGCCTGGCGGCTCAGCCCCAGAGAGTGCTTGGTCACCAGCCGTGCGCAGATCTCGAAGAGGGTCTGGCCGCTGCGTTCCACCAGTTCGTCGAGGATGCGCCGACGGGTGGGGTCGGCCAGCGCCTTGAATATGTCGTCCGCCACGCCTCCCACCATAGGCAAGTAATTACTTACCTATCAACTCGAACTCCAGTCGCAGGAGCGCACCGAACTCGGCGGGGTGCGTGGTCAGCCCGGTGTGGCCGCCGGGGAGGTTCCGGAGCCGCGCGCCGGTGCGGGCGGCCAGGGCGGCGGTCGCACGGTGGGGCAGTTCGCCCTCCGAGTCGCGGCCACTGGCGATCACCAGGTGTTCGGGCAGCGCCTTGAGGCGGTCGACATCCGGGACGTAGGCCATGAAGCGGGGCACGATGCGCTCGATGAAGTACGGCAGGTTGGCCATCGTCCGTGCGGCGCGTGCCGCTGCCTGGGGCGGGAGGGTGAGGCGCTCGGTCCGTGCGGCGGTGGGGGCGCCCGGCTTCCTCAGCCCGTCGGCGAATGCGCTCATCGCGGGCATCAGGCCCTCGGTGCGGAGCGTCTCCACGACGTGCGCGAGGAGGGCCCGGCTGGTGGCAGCGTCCGGGAGGAGTTCGACCACCGGTGGCTCGTGCACCACTACGCGGGTGAGGCGTTCGGGGTGGGCGGTGAGCAGGTGGAGGGCGACGATAGCGCCCGAGCTGGCGCCGAACAGCCTGGCGGGTTCGTCCGGCGAGAGGAGATCCAGCAGGCGGAGGGCGTCATCGGCGTGTTCGGCCACCTGCTGCCCGGCGGAGGGATCGGCCAACGGGCTGCGTGACATGCCCCGGGGGTCGTAGGTGGCGACGGTGTACGTGGTGGCCAGGTCGTCGGCGACGCCGTCGAAGGTGGCCGCGTCGCCCGCCCCGCCGGGGATCAGCAGGAGGAGCGGGCCCCGGCCGCGCACTTCGTAGTGCAGGGTCGCGCCGGGCACGCGCAGGGTCCCGGTCGCCGGGGCGGTGATCGGGGTCATGAGGGGAGTCCTTGCGGCGGGGTGGTGGGAACTCCCGGATCGCAGGGGGTTCGCGGATCGGCGGGAGTTCTCGGAGTGGCGGGCCAGTTCTCCAGGGCGAGGTGCAGGGCGTCGAGTGCGCGCAGCCAGGATTGCTCCGGCGAACGCTCGTGCGCGAAGCCGCCCGTGGCCTCCAGTGCGACGAAGCCGTGGAAGGTGCTGCGCAGCAGTCGGACCGCATCGGTCAGGTCGGGCTCGGCCAGGCCGTAGCCACGCAGCATCCCGTACGTCAGAAGTCCGGCGCGCCGCGGTCCGGGGGCCTGCGCGGCCAGCTCGGGGTCGATCCGGATGCGGGTCTGGGTCGCCGTGTAGCGGCCGGGGTACTCATGGGCGTACTCCCGCCAGGCGTTCGCGAAGGCGACCAGCGCGTCCTGGCCCGCTCGCCCGGCGACCGCCTCTGCGATACGGAGGGTTTTCTCGTCCGCGGCGAGCAGTGCGATCCGGCCGCGCAGGTCCTCCAGATTGCGTACATGGGCGTAGAGGCTCGCGTCCTTCACGCCCAGCCGCCGCGCGACCTGCGCCATGGTGACCCGGTCGAGCCCGACCTCGTCCGCCAGCTCGGCGCCCGCGAGCGTCACTCGTTCCACTGTCAGTCCGGCCCTTGCCATATGCCCTCCCCGAAGTCTTGCCTAGGCCCCCTAGTTTTAACCTAGGGGCCCTAGGTTCGCAAGAGGGGAGTTCTGGGCTCGCGCCGGACCGGGGTTCACCCGCAAGCACTCAGGACCGGCGGGGAATGTAGGCCAGTCCGTGAGCCCCGGGTTCGGCGAGTTTGGGGATGTTCAGGGAGGCCAGGGTGCGGTGGGTTTCCAGGTCGATGATGTCGACGGTGGAGGAGACGACGCAGGCCACGTAGGCGAGGCGGCCGTCGGGCGAGGAGTCGAGGGTCAACGGGAAGCGGTTCACGGGGAGTTGGCCAAGCCGCGTGCGGGTGTCGGCGTCGAAGACCGTGAGTTGCCCCGGGGCGTGGTGGCCGAGCGGGTCGGCCGGATCGACGGCCATACGGGCTTCACCGGCGAGGAGCTTTCCGGTCGAGGTCAGGTGGACCGGCACGACGACGTTCTCCGTGCCCAGGGTGTCGACCACGGTTGCCGTACGGGTGTCGATGACCCGGACGCCGGTGGCCGGCGCTTCCGGGCCGGCGGCGAATCCGGCGTACGGCGCGGCGACGTAGACGTACGCGCCGTCGGCGGCGACGGCCAGCCCCTCGCTTCCCGGGACCTCGATCTTCGCGGCGAGGGTGCCGCGGTCGAGGTCGACGACGGAGACGAACGGGGCCTCCTTGTTGGTGGCGTAGCCCCTGCCGCCCGTCGGGTCTATGGCGAACCAGTGCGGCCCGGGCGCGTCCGTGTCGATGCGACCCAGCGGCTTGCGGGTTTTCGTGTCGAGTGCGACGACCCCGCCGGGACGGTCGGCGGAACCCTCCACGCTGACGTACAGGCGACCGCGCCCCACGTCCAGGGCCAGCCCGTGCGGCCCGTGTTCCGGGGCGAGGTCGACGACCTCCACGATGCGGTGGGTATCGGGGTCGATGGCGGTCAGCACGGTGTGCCGGCCGGAGTGCGCGTGGTAGTAGCCCGAGTGGTACGCCGTGGTGCACCAGAGCAGTCGTTCGCTCGCATCGAAGCACAACTCGTGCGGCTCGGCGGTGAGTCGGAGCGTGGAGAGGTGCCGGTCCGTGGCGGCGTCGAAGAAGGAGACGCTCGGGCCGCTCTGGCTGACCACGGCCAGTACGTCGCCGTGTCGGCCCGCACGGGGGGATGACTGCATCGGGGGCTCCCATGGAGTGGAGAGGGGTGGGTGGGTCGGTGTCCGTGTGGACTCCTTCACTGTCCGCACTCCTTCACTGTCCGCAGGGGCAGCCGGCCGGGCAATGCAAAGATGGGCATCTATTCATTGCCCAAGACGCAATAACGCTGCTCAGGAAGGCATTTGGTGGATCTCAATCTGCTTCGGGTCCTGGATGCCCTGCTCCAGGAGAGCAGTGTGACGCGCGCCGCGGAGCGGCTCGGTACGTCACCCGCCGCGGTCAGCCGGGCGCTGGCGCGGCTGCGGCGCACGGTGGGTGATCCGCTGCTGGTCCGTGCGGGGCAGGAGCTGGTACCGACCCCGCGGGCGTTGGAACTGCGGGGGGAGGTAAGCGCACTGATTCGCGGTTGCGAAGACATACTGCGGCCCGGGGCCGGCTTCGATCCGGTGCATCTTCGCCGGACGTTCACCGTGCAGGCCACGGATCTGCTGCTGGTGGGACTGGCGGGGAAACTGACCGACCGGATCCGCGCGGAGGCTCCGCAGGTGGATGTCGTGTTCCTGCCGGAGTCGGCCGAGGGTGGCCCCGGGCTGCGACAGGGCGGGGTGGACGTCGAGCTGGGGGTGCTCGGACAGCTGGATCCGGAGATCCGCAGCCGCCGGCTCACTTCGGCGACGGTGGTCGCTGTCGCCCGCAGCGGACACCCGCTGTTCGAGGGACGGATCGACGCCCGGCGCTTCGCCGCGGCCGACCACATCGGGATCTCCCGGCACGGCAAGCGCCTGGGCCCCATCGACAGCGCGCTCGCGGAGCGGGGGCTGAAGCGCCGGATCGCGGCGGTGGTGCCCAGCCACACGGGCGCGATGATGCTCGCCAGGGAGACCGATCTGGTGTCGCTCACCCTGGACGGCTGGCTACCCGGCACCACCGCCGCGCTGGGGCTGCGCACCTTTCCCATCCCACTGGGGCTGCCACCGATGGACCTCGGAATGGCCTGGCATCCGCGGACGGCGGCCGATCCGGGGCACCGCTGGTTCCGGGACCACCTGGCGGCTTCGGTCGTGGTGGCGTAGGGGCTGTCGGGGCGCCGGAGGAATTGCCGGGGCACGGTGGGGCTGTTTGCCGGGCCCGGGAGACGGGGTCGTGCCGGGGGCGTTCACCGGGGGGCGTGGAGACGGGGTCGTGCCGGGGGCGTTCGCCGGGGGCGTGGAGACGGGATTCGGAAGGATCCCGTTCCCTTTCGGGGCGTGGGGAATTCCACTGGTCAGTGTGGTTTTGTGCGGTACCGGCTGCGATACGTTCGGGGGATGCGCTCCTTCACATCTCCCTGGCTCCGGCACGCCGTGGCGGGTCTCTCGGTCACCGCGGTCACGACCTTCGCGGGGGTCTCCCCCGCCGCGGCGGGCGGTCACCGGGCGACGGACACGTCTGCCGTGGAGAAGCGGCAGGAGGCGGCTGCGCCCGGCTCGAAGGCGGCGAGGACACCTCCGGCGCGGATGTCCTCGGTGGGCGGCGAGCGACTGGGCAGGCCGGGTCCTCAAGTCGGTTCGGGCGCGCCGGAGTTGCCGCGGGGGCTCACAGCACTTTCGTGGATCGTTTCCGACGCCGGCTCCGGGCAGGTCCTCGCGGCGTCGAACGCACACTGGCGGCTCCCTCCGGCGAGCACCCTCAAGATGCTGTTCGCGGACACCGTGCTGCCGTCCGTCGCGCACGGCACCAGCCACCGGGTCACCCCCGGCGAACTGGAGGGGATGGGTTCCGGCAGCAGTGCGGTCGGCATTGTGCCGGGGCAGAGCTACGGGGTCGCCGACCTTTGGCGCGGGGTGTTCCTGAGGTCGGGGAACGACGCCGTGCACGTACTGGCCGCGCTGCACGGCGGCGTACCGAAGACCGTCGCGGACATGCAGAAGCGGGCCGACGAACTGGGCGCGAAGGACACACATGTCCTCAGCCCCGACGGCTACGACGCTCCGGGACAGGTCTCCTCGGCGTACGACCTCTCGCTGTTCCTCCGGGCGGGGCTGAAGAACCCGGACTTCAAGGAGTACTGCTCCACGGCGCAGGCCGAGTTCCCCGGCGGGCCCAGCACCAAGGGCAAGCCGTTTGCGATCGCCAACACCAATCGGATGCTGTCGGGTATCGACGGTGTCGCCAAGTACCCGGGTCTGATCGGCGGAAAGAACGGCTACACCACCCATGCGGGCAACACCCTCGCCGAGGCGGCCCACCGTGACGGGCGCACTCTCCTGGTCACGGTGATGAACCCGCAGGCGGAAAAGCACGACGAGGTCTACAACGAGATGCGCCGCCTGCTGGACTGGGGCTTCTCGGCCGCGGGCCGGGCGCAGCCGGTGGGCAGTCTCGACCCGATGGTCGCGCCGCCCGTCGCCGCCGCCGCCCCGCCCGCGTCCTCTGCCACGGCGGTCGGCGGCGCCGCGTCGGAGCCGCTCGGCGCGCTCGGATGGGCGGGGATCGGAGGGGCGGTGGCGGTGGCCGCGGGTGCGGTCGTGGTGGTCGTCTCGCAACGCGGGAGTGGGCACGAGCGGGGTCGTTCGACGGGCTGAGAGCCGCCCGCCCCCAGGCCCGGCCGCTCCCCCGAACGCCCCTCCCCGACACCTTGTTGATGGACCGTCCAAGTCGCTGCGGATGCCCTGTGACCAGCGGCTCGAAGTCCATTGTCAGTGGTCGCGGCTAAGTTGATTCACGTCCCGCCGGAGAAGGCGTGGACGTGGTTCCTGCTGCTTGGGGGATGGTGTGTTGACGGAGTGGGAGAGGTCCAGCACGGCGCGGGTGATAGCGCCCGCGAGGCCGCGCAAGCTCGCCAAGGTTCCGTTCGTGGAGCTGGCCGACGGACGGTTGCAGGGGGTGGTGTCCAGCGGCTCCGACATCGCGCGGGTGTACGTCTCGTCGGTCGTGGCCGGTACGTACGCGTTCGCGTGCAGCACCAACAACAACCGGCCCTGCGGGGGCGCCCGGGGGTCGTACTGCAATCACATCCGGGCGTTGATCAACGAGGCGGTGCTCCAGTACGGGGCCGGGCGGGTGGGCCGGTACCTGCGGGTGGAGACCGTTGGGGAGGACGAGCCGAGTGCGGGCGGGATCACCTACGCGATGAGCAGTGCCCGGCCGTCGCAGGGGGACGCCACGGCCGCGGCGCCGGTGTTCAGCCGGTTCCTGCGTCACCTGGGGTACCTCGAACTGGCGCCGGTCACCGTGCCGTTGCCGGAGATGCACTGGTTTCCGCCGACCAGGGCGGTGGCGTGATGCGGGCCGATCTGCTCGGGGAGAGCATCGAGGGACTGGACGAGGCCCTGGCCGCCGTCGATGCCTTCGACGGGTCGCTGGTCAGCGGCCTGCTGCGGCCGCCGGCCGAAGTGGCCGTGCGGCTGGCGGAGTTCGCGGGTGCTGTGGCCGGGTCGCCGTTGGCCGCCCGGACCGCGGAGGCCGCGGAGAAGGCGGCGGCCGGGTCGGCGGGCGAGGACCACTTGGTGGCGCTGGCCGCCGCTCGTACGGCGCTGCTGGGTTCCGTGCACGATGCGCTGACGGAGCGGGTCGCGGAGGTGACCGGGCGGCCCTCACTCGATGCGGTCCGTTCCCCGGCCGGAGCGCAGCAGTCGGTGAACCTGCTGGTCGCGGCCCGTTCCTGGCTGTGCGACCTGGCGCGTGCCGGGTGGCGGGGTATCGACCACGAGCTGGTCTCGGGGGCCGCGCCCGTGGTCTCGGCGATGCTCGGGGACCCGGCGCTGCGCCGGCTGGCGACGGTCCTGGACGGTTTCGCCTTCGAACTGGCCGCGTCCTGCCCCGGGGCCACTCTGGAACGAGTGCCGGTGCGCCGGTGGGCCGATCTGTGGTCGCGGGCTCTGCTGTTGACGCTGCCCGGTGCGGCGGATGCCGCGCCGACCGGTGCGTTCACGGGGCGGCTGCTGCCGCTGGGCGTCGATGTGCAGGAGCATGCGGGGGCCGTGCAGGCCCAGGTGCACGCGGTGTTCGAACCCGCGGACGGTGCGGCGGCCCGAGTGGTGCGGGCGACGGTGTCGGTGCCGAAGCCGGACACGGTGGTCGGAGCCGGGCTGTGGCAGTTGCTGCGCCCGCACATGTCGCTGCTCGCGGCCGTCGGTGAGGGTCGCGCAATGGAGCTCTCGGAGATGCCCGTCACCGCCGAGGGGGATCTGCTCTGGCAGGAGGAGCGTGCACGGTCGGGGGACAGCGCGGATGCGTTCGCCACCGCTCGGGTCGCCCTGCCGACCGCTGCCGACTCGGTGACAGCGCCCCTGGACCGGCATCCTGTGCGGATCGCCGTACCGGTGTTCCTGGAGGGGTACGGGGTGGTGAAGGACGACGACGGGACGACGTTCACCGTCGCCGGGCAGGCCCTGGCCGTCGATACGGACCGGATTCCCGCCGCCTCGCCGTTGACTCCGCAGGCGGTCACGGGGTCCGGTGCGTGCATCGGGCTGCTGCGCTGGGACGCCGGGACGTACCGCCTCCAGCCTCTCGCCGTCGAGGCGACCGTACGGAGGAAGGCGGTGACCCTCCACGCCGGGGGTTGGGCCGGGGGTACGGCCGACAAGGCCGGGGTGAAGGCGGAGAAGGCGGCCACCGATGCGGTGGCGGCGCTGCGGGAGCGGGCGGGGAGGTTGTTGCGGAAATGACGACCGGACAAGCCGGAGAGACCGAGCAGACCGAGCAGACCGACCGCATCGAAGAGACCGACCCGACCGGCTTGACCGGTCGGCCCGACCTGACCGACCGGCCGGAGTCCGTCGCACTCGACTCCGTCGCGCACGGCAATCGGCGGCAGGCGCTGTACTGGCGGCTGCTGGCCCGGCTCTTCGAGCCCGAGGAGCAGGCCGCGTTGGAGTCGGCGAGTCTGGCCGTGGTCGAGGACATCGGGCTGCCCGCCGCGCTGCTCGACCCGCAGGCCTCCGTCGACTCGATCGTGCAGCGGCATCCGGAGCTGGCCGCCGAGTTCGACGGCCTCATGGCACCGGAGCCGGCCGAGGACGGCGGGAGCACGGTCGCACGTGACCGGGCCGCCGAGGTGCGACGCGCGGCGCTGGTGTCGAAGGTGCTGCTCAATGTGTTCGCCGCAACCCCCGGCACGGTCAGCGCGGGACAGCTGGCGTGCTGGCAGTCCGATGCGGGCTGGCTGGAGCGGGCGCTCGGCTGCAAGCCGGGAGACCTGCGCGGCGGCAGGGGCGCGGGGGGCGGTGGGGGTGTAAGCCCGACGGGTTCCGGCGGCTCGCACGCCGTGCCCGACCTCAGTCGGCTGATTCCGTCGATCGGCCCCGAACTGGGCAATATCGAAGCCGAGTTGGTGAAGCGTATGCGGCTTCGCGAGGTGCTGGCGGACCCCGCGCTCGCCGCGCGGCTGACGCCGAGCATGTCGCTGATCGAGCAGCTGCTGCGGGACAAGAACAACCTCTCCGGGGTCGCCCTGGCCAATGCCAAGGATCTGATCCGGCGCTTCGTGGACGAGGTCGCCCAGGTGCTGCGCACCCAGGTCGAGAAGTCCACGGTCGGCGCCCTGGACCGGTCCGTGCCGCCCAAGCGGGTGTTCCGCAACCTCGACCTCGACCGCACCATCTGGAAGAACCTCACCAACTGGAGCCCGGAGGAGGAGCGGTTGTACGTCGACCGCCTCTACTACCGGCACACGGCGCGCAAGACGACACCGCAGCGGCTGATCGTGGTCGTGGACCAGTCGGGGTCGATGGTCGACTCGATGGTCAACTGCACCATCCTGGCGTCGATCTTCGCCGGGCTGCCCAAGGTGGACGTCCATCTGATCGCGTACGACACCCAGGCGCTGGACCTCACCCCTTGGGTGCACGACCCCTTCGAGACGCTGCTGCGTACCCAGCTCGGCGGCGGCACCGACGGCACGGTGGCGATGGCACTGGCCCAGCCGAAGATCGCGGAACCCCGCAACACGGTCGTGGTGTGGATCTCCGACTTCTACGAATGGCGGACCGAGCCGCTCTTCGAGAGCATGGCGGCCATTCACCGCTCGGGGGCCAGGTTCATTCCGGTCGGCTCGGTGACCAGCTCCGGCCGGGGCAGTGTGAACCCGTGGTTCCGGGAGCGCTTCAAGGACCTGGGCACACCGGTCCTCTCCGGTCACATACGCAAGCTCGTCCACGAGCTGAAGACGTTCCTCACCGCCTAGTGCGCAGCTGACCGGGACCTTCACCGCTCAACACCTGGCTCGTTCCCCCGCTCGGGCGTCACCGCCCGCGGCGCGGTCCGTCATGACCTCGTCCAAGAAAGGCTTCACATGTCCGACCTGTTGCGTGCCCCCGCCGAGACCAAGTACGCCGAGGAGCTGGACTGGCTGGAGTCGGTCGACGACGGCCCCAAGCCGTTCTCCTGGCGGCTGTCGCCGAAGATGGTCCGCCTGTTCATCCTGGGGTCCGAACGCTCGGACGGCCTGGACCGGGAGATTTCGCAGAAGTGGTACGGCGACCGCAGCTTCGTCGAGCGGTCCATCGTCACGCTGGCCTCGGACCGGGGGCTGCTGCTGATAGGTGATCCCGGCACCGGGAAGAGCTGGCTGGCGGAGCTGCTGGCCGCCGCGATCAGCCGTAACTCCACACTGGTCGTGCAGGGCACGGCCGGCACTACCGAGGACCACATCAAGTACTCCTGGAACGTCTCGATGGTGATCGCCAAGGGGCAGTCACGGGAGTCGATGATCCCGTCGCCGATCATGACGGCGATGGAGACCGGCGCGATCGGCCGGATCGAGGAACTGACCCGTTCCACCAGCGACGTCCAGGACGCGCTGATCTCGATCCTGTCCGAGAAGTACATCTCGGTGCCGGAGCTGGACAGTGACAACATCGTCTTCGCCAAGCCCGGCTTCTCGGTGATCGCCACAGCGAACAGCCGGGACCGGGGTGTCAACGACCTCTCCTCGGCCCTCAAGCGCCGCTTCAACTTCGTGCGGATCCCGGTGGTGACCAACCGGCGGAGCGAGGCGGAGATCGTCCGGTTCCGCACCGAGGAGCTGCTGAACCGGCACCAGTTGGAACTGGAGGTGCCGCCGAACCTGCTGGATGTGCTCCTCCAGAGCTTCGCCGATCTGCGGGCTTCCGCGGCAGCCGCGGGCAGCGACGACGAGAAGCTGGAGTCGGCGCTGTCCAGTGCCGAGCAGATCGGCGTACTGGAGGACGCGATCCTGCACAGCAACTTCTTCGGGGAACAGGCGCTCACGGCCCGCACGCTGGCGTCCTCGCTGGTCGGTTCGCTGGCCCGGCGCGAGCCGGAGGACCTCGCCATTCTCAACAAGTATCTGCACGGGGTGGTGGAGCCGCGCAGCAAGGAGGAGGGCGGGCACTGGCCGGAGTTCCTCGAAGGCGGCCGCGAGGCGATTGCGACCCTGTCATGAGCAGCCCTGTCAGCCCGGTCAGCTCCGTCAGTCCGGTCGGGCCCTCGGAGGGCACCTTCACCGGTTTGCGTGCGCAGTTGCAGGAGGCGGCCGAGACCTTCGCCGGTGGACCGGACACCCTGGAGGGCATTCTCCTGGGCATGGTCGACGACGTGGACCGCGCGGCGGCCGAACCGTTGGAGATCTTCCCGGTCTGCCACCACTCCCCCGCCTCGGCGCTGGCGATGGCCCGCAGACTGCGGGAGAAACAGCCGAAGGTGGTGTACCTGGAGCTGTGCGAGGACATGGCTCCGCTCCTCACCGAACTGCGCAACTGCCGGTTGCCGGTGGCCGTCCAGGCATTCGCGAGCGAGATCGACGGCTTCCCGCCCGAGTGGGCGCCGCTGTCGGTGGTCGCGCCGATCACCGAGGCCTCGGCGGAGTACCAGGCGATCTCGTACGCCCTGGAGACGCCGGGGGTGGAGCTGGTCCTGGTCGACCGTTCCTCGGACCACGTCTTCCAGTGGGACGTACGGGAGGAACGCGCGGCCGGGGCCGGCGATCCGGACACGCCTGATCAGGACGCGCCTGCGCGCGAGGAGGAGGCGGCGCTGCACGGGGATGCGGTCGGCGTGAAGATCGGTGATCTGCGGCCGCGCTTCGCCGAGCTGGAGGAGCATCTGCTGCGGCACGGCAAGGTTCGGCACTGGTCGGAGTGGTGGCATCAGTATGTGGAGCTGCCGCTCGGCGACGCGGACCACGACACCTACCGCCAGGTGATGTTCCTGATCGGCAGCCTCTTCCGGCGGCTGGCGCCCGGCGACGAGCGGCGGATCGGTGTCGACGAGAACCGCGAGCGCTACATGTGGACGCGGATGCGTGCGCATCTGGCGGCCACCGGCACCGATCCCGAGGACTGTCTCTACGTCTGCGGCGCCTTTCACGCGGCCAGCAGGGTCGCGGAGTTCGGGGTGGCCGGCAGCGACACCTTCGAGATCAGCGAGCGCTCTGCGACCAAGTGGCAGCACGGTCTGATCCCGTCCAGCCATGCGGCGATCGAGGCACAGTTCGGCCTCGCCGCCGGGGCGGTGTCGATCGCGGCGACCCTGTGGGCGAAGAACCTCAAGCGGACGCGGGTGGAGCCCTTCCGGCTGGCGGGGCAGGCGGGCGCGCGGAAGGCGAAGCCCAGGAAGAAGACATCCACGCCCGCACCGGCGCTCACCACTGCGCCCCCGTCTGCCGGGGACAGGCTCACCGGATTCCTCCAACAGCCGCCCGTACTCGACCAGCTGGACGAGGCTGAGCTGCTCGGCTGGTCGGTGGAGATCGTGCGGGCCGCCCGGCGCAACGGCTATCCGGCATCCACCGCCGACGCCATCGCCGTGTTCGAGACGTCGATCCTGCTGGCCGGGATGCGGGAGCGGGCGAAGCCGACGCCGTACGACTTCCAGGACGCGGCCGTCACCTGCATCGAGAAGGACTCGGTGCCCGGCCGGCGCGATGTCGGCCGGCTGGTCGAGATCATGATGGGCGGCGACCGGGTCGGACAGGTCGGCTACGACGCACTGCCGCCGCTGGCTCGCGACGTGCACGACCGGCTCGCCCCGCTGAACCTCAAACTCCAGCAGCGCGGGGTGCAGCGGGCACTTCTCGACATCGCCGGACGGCCCGAACTGGCCCGGTGCTCCGACGTGCTGTGGATGCTGCGCCACCTCATGCCGCCGGGCACCGCCCGCCCGATCATGGGTGAGCGGAAACTCGGCGAGCGGTCGATCCAGGAGTCCTGGGACCTGGCGCTGGGTACGCATCAGCGGGCACTCATCGAGCTCGGCTACGAAGGCGTCAGCATCGAGCAGGTGCTCGAACAGCGACTGCGCCGCACCGCCTACGACTCGAAGGCCACCGCGGCGGTCGTTCTGGAGGCCGTGGAGGACGCCACCCTGTATCTGCGCAGCCGGCGTCTCGCCGATGAGCTGGGCGTACGCGCGCTGGAGGTGCTCGCCGCCGAGCGCAGTGTGGACGGGGCGCCGGAGGTGTTGCGCCGGGTGCGGCGACTGCTGGCCTACTACCGGACGAGTGAGCCGGTGCTGCCGCCGTGGATCGAGGCGTTCACCAAGGCGGGGTACGCGCACTACTGCACCTTGCTGCCGACGGCGTTCACCGACGACGGCGCCACGGTCCGGCAGGTGGCGGCGATGCTGGGCTTCCTGTTCGGCATGGAGTCGTTGGCGCTGTCGCTGGGGTGCGACCGCACTCAGCTGGAGCTGGCGGTCGCGCAGTCGCATCCTCAGGGGCCGGAGAAGACGGCGCTGCTGTGGGCGGCCCAGTGTCATCTCGGGCGCCTGTCGGCGGACGAACTCCGTTCCAGGTGCGATGAGTTGTTGACCAATCCGCTGGTGGTGCCGGCCTATCCGCGCTACATCAGTGGGTTCGTGCAGGCACTGGAGCCGGTGCCGTCGCTGACCGGGTTCGTGGTGGAGGCGGTGTCGAATGCCTTTGCTCGGCTGCCGGATCCGGTGCTGTTGCCGTGGCTGCCGACGCTGATCACCACCCTGCGGGCGGACCGGGCGGAACCCGCCGGGTTGTTGATTCGGGAGGCGGGGCGGGTGTTTCCGGGGCGGCTGGCGGCGCTGGACGGGTGGGTGCCGGCCTGGCGGGAGCGGGGTGGGGCGGGGTCGGTGCCGACCGTGCGGGCGGAGGGCGGGCGTGGTGTCGCGTTGCTGGCCGCGCATCCTGCGGTGTGTGAGGCAGTGGCGGGATTGTTGGGGTGCGACGGGGGGTGGGAGTCGGAGGACTGCGATCCGGCGGGGGCGGTGCTGGTGGAGAGGTATCCGGGGGCGGCGGAGGCGGTGGGGGTGTTGGTGGCCGGCGTGTAGGGGTGGCCGGGGTGGGCCGGTTCTCCGGAGGGAGCGGGGTGGGCCGGGGCGGGGTGGGTGCGACTCCGTCGGGGGGGGGCCGCAGACCCTCCCCCTCAAGCTCAAGCCGGTCTGCGACCGAGGTGCACCACGTCCGGCACCCCCCTCCCCACCGGAACCTCCTCCGTCCTCACCTCCCCGAACCCCGCCTCCCGCATCGCCCCCTCAAAGGCACTCGACGGCTGCGCGGACCACACCGCGAGGACACCCCCAGGGTTCAACCGCGCACGGCAGGCCGCCAGGCCACCAGGGGTGTAGAGATTGCGATTGTCGTCGGTGACCGTCCAGTCCGGCCCATTGTCGATGTCCAGACACAGCACGTCATAGGTGTCCTGGCTCCCGGGAACCCCGTCCTCGCCAAAGGTGCGACGCCCGCCCCACTCCCGTACCGGCGAACGAAGATGGGCCACCAGGTCCGCCTCCAGGACGCACACCCGGGGATCCGCGAGGGCAGGCCCCGAGATCGCCGCCAACGGCCCCTCCCGGTGCCACCCGATGATCGCCCGCTCCCGCTCCACCACCGTGATCGCCCCCCACCGCTCCTGCCCCGCAGCATGCGCCAATGAGAAACCCACCCCCAGTCCCCCGATCAGCACCGACGGCCGCACCCCACCGGTGCGCACGCCACCAGCCCGCCCGGCACCCCCCAGCGCCTCATAAGCCGCATCGATCAGCAGTCGCTCCGAGCGGCCGTCCGAGGTGTCCATCAGGAAGCAGCCGTTGGCGATGATCTCGTACACCTCTCCGCGTCGGCGCAGAACCACCTCCCCGTGCGGACCCTGCTGGCGGTCGATGTCGACGAGGAGGGCGGGGGCTGACATGCGCATTCCTTTCCGCGGTGTCCGCGGCCGTCCCTGCCGGCCGCTCACCGTGCACTAACGAGACCCCCCGCGCCGAAGTTCCACGGGTTCCGCACGTCCCGGCGACACCGCTTGCATGATCGAAAAGCAGGAGGGTTAGCATATGAGCGCCGCCTAGCTCGAAAGAGAAACCCTGTGACTGTCAACGACGACTCGTTCACCCACTGGAAGAACCGCGAGGAGATCGCGGAGTCGATGATTCCGATCATCGGCAAGCTGCACCGCGAGCGGGACGTGACGATCCTGCTGCACAGCCGTTCGCTGGTGAACAAGTCGGTGGTCAGCATTCTCAAGACCCACCGATTCGCCCGCCAGATAGCCGGCGAGGAGCTCTCGATCATCGAGACGCTCCCCTTCCTCCAGGCGCTCACCACGCTCGACCTCGGGCCCTCGCAGATCGACATCGGCCTGCTGGCCGAGGCGCACCGGTCCGACGACCGTGGTCTCACGGTGGCCGAATTCACCGCCGAGGCCGTGGCCGGTGCCACGGGCGCGAACAAGATCGAGCGCAACGAGTCCCGTGACGTCGTCCTCTATGGCTTCGGCCGGATCGGCCGTCTGCTGGCCCGGCTGCTCATCGAGAAGGCGGGTTCCGGCAACGGTCTGCGGCTGCGTGCCATCGTCGTCCGCAAGGGTGCGGGCCAGGACATCGTGAAGCGCGCGTCGTTGCTGCGCCGTGACTCCATCCACGGCCAGTTCCAGGGCACGATCACCGTCGACGAGGCGACCGACACGATCTACGCCAACGGCAACGCGATCAAGATGATCTACTCCGACGACCCGACCAAGGTCGACTACACCGAGTACGGCATCAAGAACGCCATCCTGATCGACAACACCGGCCGCTGGCGCGACCGCGAGGGCCTCTCCAAGCACCTCCGGCCGGGCATCGACAAGGTCGTACTGACCGCCCCGGGCAAGGGCGACGTTCCGAACATCGTGCACGGCGTCAACCACGACACGATCAAGCCGGACGACCAGATCCTGTCCTGCGCCTCCTGCACCACCAACGCGATCGTGCCGCCGCTCAAGGCAATGGCCGACGAGTTCGGTGTGCTGCGCGGTCACGTGGAGACCGTCCACTCGTTCACCAACGACCAGAACCTGCTGGACAACTACCACAGCTCGGACCGCCGTGGCCGTTCCGCGCCGCTCAACATGGTGATCACCGAGACGGGTGCCGCTTCCGCCGTGGCCAAGGCGCTGCCGGACCTCAAGGCGACCATCACGGGCAGCTCGATCCGCGTTCCGGTCCCGAACGTGTCGATCGCGATCCTCAACCTGCGGCTGGCCCGCGAGACCACCCGCGAGGAGGTTCTCGACTACCTCCGTAACGTGTCGCTGAACTCGCCGCTGAAGCGTCAGATCGACTTCATCAGCGCCCCCGACGCCGTCTCCAGCGACTTCGTCGGCTCCCGTCACGCCTCGATCGTGGACGCGGGCGCTCTGAAGGCCGAGGGCGACGACGCGATCCTCTACCTCTGGTACGACAACGAGTTCGGCTACTCCTGCCAGGTCATCCGGGTCGTCCAGCACGTCTCCGGGGTCGAGTACCCGACCTACCCGGCGCCGGTCGCCTAGCACGGCACGGCACGGCTGAAGAGCCGGTACAGCACAGGACGGCGGGGGTGCAGACCCCCGCCGTCCTGTCGTTTCCCGTTCCGGCAGCCCGGACTTTCAGCCCGGGGCGGCTCAGAACTCGTCGGCTCCGTTGCGCAGTTCGGGAGTCCAGTACCCCGTCTTCGCGACGGCGTCGTCCACCGCGATGCCGCCCGCGATCCTGACGACCTTGCTGCCCTCGGCCGGGCCGTCGGCCGCGAAGAGGTTGACGTTGAAGGAGCTCACGGCGCGGTTCTCCTCGTCGCGGCCTCCGTTGTTGATGCGCACGGCGGCGTAGGCCGGGGCGCCGGCCTCCAGGACCACGGGGGTGCCGGGCTTGCTCTTGGGCACGGCCGGGACGTCCTTGGCGGTCTGGATGTCGCCGAACGCGAGCAGCGGGTACTTCACCAGGGTGCACGAGCGGCCCGAGGTGTTCTTGGCGGTCAGCGTGATGTGCGTGGTGGGCACCCCCTCCTGCTTCGCCGCGGTGATGCTCAGGTCGTTGACGGTGCAGGCGCGGGCCTTGCCCCCGGCCTTCTGCTGCGACTTGGCGCCGGTCTGCGTACCGGAGGTGGCCGCTCCGGAACCGGAGGTGCCGGAACCCGAGTCCCCGGAACCAGCGGTACCAGCACCGGAGGTACCGGAACCGGAGGTGCCCGCCTCTCCCTTGCCGCCCTCCGTGGCCTTGTCCCCCGACGCCGCCCCGGCGGCATCCTTCGGCGCCGAAGCGGGCGCGCCGCCCCCTTCGCTCCTGGTGCCGGTGCCGTCACCGCTGCACGCGGTCAGGGTCAGGGTGAGCGCGGCGAAAGCGGTCGCGGCGAGGACGACGGGGCGGCGGGTGGCAGTACGCATGTGGGGGCTCCCTGAAAGGTACGGAGTGGCTGAGGGGTGCGGAATTGGCTGCTGGATGCCCCGTGCAGGCATCCGGTCCTTTGTCAGACTCGGCCCCGGCCCTGCCGTTCCACTCACGTTCCACTAACGCTTCAGTTTTGCCCGTTCTGGCAGCTCAGGATGGGTTTTGGGTTGCTGCGGATGCCTCTCAGCCAATTCCGTTACGAGGCTGTGGCAAAGCCACTCACCGCCGTCCCCGTGCTTCCCCTCGCGGGTGGGCGCGCACAGCCCCACGCGGTGCACCCCTGGACCGGGCCGCGGGCCGGTCGCATGATGAGCGCGTACTTGAGGGAGGGGGTGGGCCGGTGCCGGCGAGTGGGGGCGAGTCGGTGCTGTCCCGCGCGGTGCGGATCTTCGAGGCGTTCACGGCGGAGGATCCCTCGCTGACGGTGTCCCAGGTGGCCCGGCGCAGCGGACTGCATCTGGCGACGGCGTCGCGGCTGGTGGCCGAGTTGGTGTCGTACGGCTTTCTGACCAGGGACCGTGACCGCCGGGTGCGGGTCGGGGTGCGCATGTGGGAGCTGGCGATGCGGGCCTCTCCGGTGCGGTCGTTGCGGGATGCGGCGATGCCGTTCATGGAGGGGGTGCACGACGTGGTGGGCCACCATGTGCAGTTGGCGGTCCTGGACGGGGAGGAGACGCTGTTCCTGGAGCGGCTGTCCGCGCCGGGTGCGGTCGTCAACTACAGCACGGTGGCAGGCAGGTTGCCGCTGCATCTGTCGTCGAGCGGGCTGGTGCTGCTCGCCCACGCGGAACCCGGACTGCGGGTCCGGGTGCTCGCCGGGCCGCTGCCCGGCCGCACCCCGCACAGCCCGACCCCCGCGGTGCGGCTGCGGCGGGTGCTGGCGGAGGTGCGCCGTCAGGGGTACGCCCTGTGCCCCGGCTATGTGCACGAGGACGCCCTGGCCGTGGCGGCTCCGGTGCGTGACGACCGGGGAGCCGTGGTGGCGGCGCTGTCGGTGATCGTCCCCAATGACGCGGCGGGCCCGTCCTGCGTGCCGGTGGTACGGGCCGCCGCTCGCGGCATCTCGCGGGCGCTGGCGGCGCCTGCCGCTCCCCGTTGACCCCGGCCTCTCACTGAGTGAGAACGCCGTCGCGGCGGGGCCCCTCCGCCGCACATCCTTCGGGCAGTCAACCCGAGGGTGGGAGGCACATGGTGACCGGCAGTGGTGATTCGACGGGTGGATCGACCGGCGGTCCGGTCCGAGATCCCGTCGGCGGTTCGGGCTCGTCCTCCCGTACGGGGTCCGAGGCGCGCCCCGGACCGGTGAACGCCGTGTCCCTGGTGGTCGCGGCCAAAGAACGGGCGGCCGACGGGGTCGTGGCACTGACCCTGGAGCATCCCGACGGGGCCCGGCTGCCGGACTGGACACCCGGTGCGCACATCGATCTGGTGCTGCCCGGCGACGGCGGTGTGCGGCAGTACTCGCTGTGCGGGGACCGCTGGGACGCGTACCGCTACCGCATCGCGGTGCTGCGCGAGCCGGGCGGGCGCGGCGGGTCGGCGTACGTCCACGACCGGCTGCGCCCCGGGGACCGGGTCGGCGTCGGCGGGCCGCGCAACCACTTCCCGCTGGTCCCCTCGGAGAAGTACCTCTTCGTCGCGGGCGGCATCGGCATCACTCCGCTGCTGCCGATGGTCCGGCAGGCGGAACTCCTGGGCACTGAATGGGAGTTGGTGTACGGCGGGCGCTCCCGTGACTCGATGGCCTTCGGTGCGGAGGTCGCCGCGTACGGGGAGAGGGTCCGCGTGGTGCCCCAGGACGAGTGCGGGCTGCTCGACCTCGCGGGCATGCTCGGGACGCCCCGGCCGGACACGAAGGTGTACTGCTGCGGTCCTGGCCCGCTGCTCGCGGCCGTGGAGGCTGCCTGTGCCGGCTGGCCCCGGTACGCGCTGCGCACCGAGCGGTTCACCGCCGAGCTCGCCCCGCCGGTGCGCGCCCGCCCCTTCGAGGTGGAGCTGCGCCGGTCCGGGCGCACCGTCACCGTCGATGCGGGCGTCTCCGTCCTTGAGGCGCTGCGCGACGCCGGGGCCGAGGTGCTGTCCTCCTGCGCGCAGGGCACCTGCGGCACCTGCCTGACCACGGTCCTCGAAGGCCGCCCCGACCACCGGGACTCCGTCCTCACCGACCACGAACGGGCCGCCGAGGACTGCCTGTTGCCGTGTGTGTCGCGCTCCCGCGACGACCGTCTCGTCCTCGACCTCTGACCACTCGCCCCGTGACCGCTCCCCCGTGAGGAGAGACCCCCGTGCCGCCCGAGACCGCGCACCGCCCCTCCCCCCTGCCCACCAGCGACGTCGATCCCTTCTCCGACGAGGTCCTGGCGCACCCCGACGCCCTGCACCAGGCCCTTCGCGAGGCCGGCCCGGTCGTCCACCTGACCAGGTACGACGTCTACGCGCTCCCCCGTTACCCGCAGGTGCACGCCGCGCTGACCGACTGGCAGCGCTTCCAGTCGGGCGCCGGGGTCGGGCTGAGCAACTTCCGCCACGAGAAGCCGTGGCGGCGCCCGAGCCTGCTGCTTGAGGCGGACCCCCCGCTGCACGACGCCCCGCGCCGCGTGCTGAGGGAACTGCTGGCGCCGCCCGCGCTGCGGCGCCTTCGCGAACAGTGGCTCTCCACTGCCGAGTCGCTCGTCGACGAGGTCCTGTCCCGGGGGCCGGAGTGCGACGCCTTCACCGCACTCGCGCAGGCCTTTCCGCTACGGGTGTTCCCCGACGCGGTCGGCCTCGGCCCGGACGGCAGGGAGAACCTCCTGCCGTACGGGAACATGGCCTTCAACGCGTTCGGTCCGGCCAATCACCTGGTGGCGGCGGACGCCGAACGCGGCCCGGGCTTCTCGGCCTGGGTGGACGCACAGTGCACCCGCGAGGCCCTGTCGGAGGACGGATTCGGGGCGCGGATCTGGGCGGCCGCCGATTGCGGCGAACTCACCTACGAGCAGGCCCCGTTGGTGGTGCGCTCGCTGCTGACCGCCGGGGTCGACACCACGGTGCACGGGCTGGGCGCCGTACTGTACGCCTTCGCCACTCACCCCGAGCAGTGGCACCTCCTGCGCGCGCGGCCGGAGTTGGTGCGGGTGGCGTTCGACGAGGCGGTGCGCTGGCAGTCGCCGGTGCAGATCTTCTTCCGTACCGCCACCGCCGAGGTGACGATCGCGGGGGCGCGGATACCGGAGGGCGCGAAGGTTCTGATGTTCCTCGGGTCCGCGAACCGCGATCCGGGCCGCTGGGACGACCCGGACCGCTTCGACCTCCGGCGGGATCCGTCCGGTCATGTCGGGTTCGGGATGGGCATCCATCAGTGCGTGGGCCAGCACGTGGCCCGGCTGGAGGCGGAGGCGCTGCTGTCCGTACTGGCCCGTCGCGTGCAGCGCATCGAGCGGGCCGGCACGCCGCAGCGCCACCTCAACAACACTATGCGGGCGTGGAGTTCCCTTCCGGTACGGCTGCACCCTGCGGGCTGAGAGCCGGTGCCTTGGCGGCGGGGCGCAGCAGCAGGAGGAGCAGGGCGGTCCCCGCGAAGATCGCACTGACCGTGAGATAGAGGTTCTGCGGGGTCCAGCCGTTGTCCAGGAGGCTGCCCGCGACGGTCGGCGCGAGGATCGCCCCGATGCGGCCGATCGCCAGGGCGCTGCCGAGGCCGGTGGCGCGGATCTCGGTGCCGTACGTCGCCGGGGTGAGCGCGTACAGACCGGCGACGCACCCGTTGGCGAACAGACCGATCACCGCGCCGAGGGTGAATGCCGCTCCCAGGGCGGAGGTGGACGCGATGAAGGCCGGGAGCAGGACGGCCGTGACGGTCAGATAGGCGATCAGGACGTTGCGCAGTGCGAAGCGGGCGGCGAGTGCGCCGAGGGCGGCGGCGCCGAAGATGCCGCCGAGGTTGAGCAGGGTACCGCCGGTGAGGCCCTGGGTTCCGGAGAGCCCGGCCTCGACCAGCAGGGTCGGGGTCCAGCTCGTCACGAAGTAGAAACCCGCCATGACCAGGAAGAACGCCAGCCAGAGCAGCAGTGTGGTGCGGCGCAGCGCCGGGGAGAGCAACTCGCGGAATCCGGCGCTGATTCCGGCCGGTGCGGCGGTCGGTTCGGGCAGGTGCTCCAGAGGCGGGCGGCCCATCCGGCGGGCCAGCACATTGATCCGTTCCAGTGCGCGGCGGGGCCTGCGGGTGGTGAGGAAGTCCACGGATTCGGGCAGCAGGAAGTAGGCGAGGGGAACGGTCAGGGCGGTGGCGATACCGCCGGTGAGGAAGACCGAGCGCCAGCCGTACGAGCCGGTCATGGCGACGGCGAGGAGACCCCCGAGGGTGGCGCCGATCGCGTAGCCGGTGGAGTTGAGGCTGACGGCGAGCCCACGCCAGCGGCGGTTGGCGTACTCCCCGGAGATGACGTTGCTGCCGGCCAGTACGCCACCGATGCCGATGCCGGTGAACACCCGCAGCGCGCCCAGCTGGACGGCGGACTGGCTGGCGGCCGAGAGCAGCATTCCGGTGGCGGCGACGGCCAGACAGCCCAGGATGACCGGCCGCCGGCCTATCCGGTCGGCCCACGGGGCGACGAACATCGCGCCCAGCGCCATGCCCACCAGTCCCGCGCTGAGCAGCAGCCCCAGCTGGGAGGGGCTGAGCCCCCACTGGGCTGAGACGGCCTTGCCGGTGAACGACATGACCAGGACGTCGAAGCCGTCGAGCATGTTGAGCAGGACGCACACCGCGACCGCACCCCACTGGAAGCGGCTCATCGGCCCGTCGTCGAGGGCGGCACGCAGGGAGGTCGGCTGCGCGGCGGAACGTCCCTCCGGGAGCCGGCTCACCGGCGGGTGGCGGGGCAGCGGGGACAGCGCGGCAGGACCATGGCAGCACTCCGTTGTGAACTGTCAGCGGTGGGTGGAGCGGGGGGCGCCCCATCGTCCGACCGGTCGGGGAGGGTCACCAGGTGCTTTCCCGGATGCCGGGAAAGATCTCTGGGCGGGTGTACGCCGCCGGTCCGAACGGGGTTCGGGCACGGGCCGGGTACGGACGCAGGTTCCTACGGAGCGACCATCGCCCGTGAGATCGCCCGCGCGCTGGTGCAGACGAGGCGGGCCAGGGCGTGTGGGGCGACCGTGCCGTGCCGGACCACCAGCGATACCGAGGCGATCACCGTGCCGTCGCTGCCGTGCACCGGGGCGGCCACCGATACGGCGTCCATGGTGACCTGTCGGTCGCTGACCGCATAGCCGTTGGTGCGGATCTCGGCGAGGATGCGGCGCAGTTCGCGGGGGTCTGTGAGGGTGCGGGGGGTGATGCGCTCGAAGGGTTCGGCCATCGCCTGTTCCTGCACCTCGGCGGGCGCGTGGGCGAGCAGGACCAGACCGACGCCGGTGGCGGTGAGGCGGAACCGGCCGCCCACCCGGGTCAGCACCGGGACCGCGCCGGTTCCCGCGATGCGTTCCACGAACACCGCCTCGGTGCCCTCGCGGACCGCGAACTGCACGTTCTCCCGGGTGATTTGGGACAGATCCTCCAGGAAGGGCAGCGCCCGCTCCCGGAGCCCCTGCCCGCGCGGCGCCAGCGAGCCGACCTCCCACAGCCTGAGCCCGACCCGGTAGTGCCCGCTGTCGTCGCGCTCCAGCGCACCCCAGGCGATCAGTTCGCCCAGCATGCGGTGGACCGTCGACACCGGCAGCCCGGCCCGCCGGGAGAGTTCGCTGAGCGTCATCCGGGGGCATTCGGCGGTGAACGCGCCGAGGATCTGGAGTGCCCGGCCCAGCACGGGGCCGGTGCCATGGCCGGTGCCGGTCCCACCGCCGTTGCCGCTGGGCCGCCGTGCGCGCATCCGATCCACCGGCGCTCCCCGCTGCTTCCCGTCCACCGACGGCAGCCTGGTCCGCCGTGCGGGTCAGTGTGCAGGACGGGAAACACCCACGTCGAGGCCCTGACGTCAGCCAATCCGGGTCAGCCGATCCGGGTCAGCCGATCCGGGTCACCCGATCCGGGTCAGCCGATCCAGGTCAGCCGATCCAGGTCAGCCGATCCGTGCCAGCCCCTTCGCGTCCCGGCGCGCCGTCCCCCGCGAGATGCGCAACGGGTCGAAGTCGGGGGTGCGCGCCGGAAGTCGTGCCGGGTCGGCCAGGACCGTTCCGGCGCAGACCTCGGAGAGCAGTGGCCGTTCCAGGATCCGTCCGGCCGCCGAGATGCCGCTGAGCGCGGTACCGAGGATGCCCGCACCGAAGCTGGAGTTGGCGCCGACCGCGTACAGGCCCCGGACGCCGGTGCGGATGCTGGGCCGGCGGCCGTGCCCGCCCCAGTCGTCGAAGCCGTACGGGGTGCCCGAACCTCCTTGGATGTAACGGTGGTTGGTGTGCGCGGTGGCAGTCTCCAGATGGGTGAGATGCGACCGGAACGGGCCCAGGACGCCTTCTGCGATGTCCACCAGGGAGTCTTGCAGCCGGGTCTTGGCGCGCGCGTAGCCGGGGTCGCGGCGGTAGCGCCCCGGCGGCGCTTCGAGGGGTGGGACCAGTGTCATGACCTGGAAGTTGCTGTGTCCGGCCGGGCAGACGCTGCGGCTTCGGGGGTCCTTGAGGGAGCCGAAGGAGAGGAAGGCGAAGGTGGGGTCGGCGCCGCTCAGGGCCTGGGTGTAGGCGGCTTCGACGTCGGTGTGGGCCCACCACCAGATGTTGGTGTTGGGCAGGTCGAGCGGGCGGTCGAGGGCGATGTACGCGGTGGCGACGGCGGCCCGCATGGTGGCCTGCCGGGTGCGTTCCACGACGGTCGGGGAGAAGCCGCGACCTGCGCAGAGTTCGAGGACGGTACGCCGGTAGTCCGCGTTGGACACGACCAGCGGGGCGTGGACCTGCGTGCCGTCCGCGAGCCGCACCCCGGTGGCCCTGCGGTCCTCGGTGACCAGGATCCGCTCGACCGGGCACCGGGTGCGGACCCGGCCGCCGTACGTCTCGATGACCTCGACCAGGGTGGCGACCATCGTCTGCCCGGAGCCGACGGGGGCGTACGCGCCTCGGAGGTAGTGGTCGAGCATGGTGGCGTGGGTGGAGTTGAGGGTGGTGGAGGGTGGGGTTCCGTAGTTGCCGGACTGGGCGGCGATCAGTGTGCGGGCGGTCGGTGAGAGTCCGCAGTGGCCGAAGAGCTCGCCGAGGGTGCGGCCGCCCCAGGTCATGAAGGCGGTGGACAGGGGGGCGCGGCCGCTGCCCGGAGGGGTGGTCATGCCGCTGCGCAGATCGGCGGCGATGGTACGCAACACCCGGACACAGCGCGCGAGTTGCGCCGCCTCGGCGGGCAGCGCCGCACTCAGCCTGCCGAGGTACGCGTCCCAGCCGGCCGGCACGTCCACCGTCGCGCCGGGCACCACGATCCGGTCGAAGCCGTCCGGGTCGAGGGGGCGGAAGGCGACCCGGTCGGGGCCGATACCGAGGCCGGAGAGGATGGCGGGCAGCAGTCCGTCCGGGCCGCAGTCGCCGACGTAGTGCATGCCGACGTCGAACTCGTAGGCGCGGCGGCGGCGGAAGACCTGGGCGTTGCCGCCGGTCACATCGTGCTGTTCGGCGAGCAGGACCCGCTTTCCGGCGACGGCGAGATAGGCGGCGCAGACCAGGCCGCCGATGCCACCGCCGACGATCACCGCGTCGTACGAGTCGTACGGGCCGTGGGAGCCGAGGGAGCAGTCGGAGTCGTGGGCGCCGGTGGGGCCGGTCGCCGGGTGGGGATCAGAGTGCAAGGCCACCGTGCACCTCCAGGACGCTTCCGGTGAGGTAGGAGGCCCGGTCGGAGACCAGGAAGGCGGTGAGGTCGGCGACCTCCTCGGCGGTGCCGAAGCGCCGCAGCGCGACCGATGCGAGGAGGCGGTCGCGGTCGCGGGCCGGGAGGGTGCCGGTCATGTCGGTCTCGATGAGTCCGGGGGCGACCGCGTTGGCGCGGATGCCGTGCGGGCCGACCTCCTTGGCGAGCGCCTTGGTGAAGCCGATGATTCCGGCTTTGGCGGCGCTGTAGTTGGTCTGGCCCGCGTTGCCGTGGACTCCGGCGACCGAGGAGAGGGTGACCACGCAGCCGGTGCGGCGCTTGAGCATGGGGAAGACGGCGGCGCGGCAGGTGTGGAAGACGCCGTCCAGGTTGGTGTCGATGACCTGGTGCCAGTCGTCGTCGGACATCAGGGCCAGTGGGCGGTCGCGGGTGATTCCGGCGTTGGCGACGAGCGCGCCCACGGGCCCGAGTTCGCCCTCGGTGCGCAGCACCCATTCCTTGGCCTCGGCGGGGTTCGACACATCCGCGCGCACCGCCCGCACCCGTACCCCGTACTCGCCCGCCCGCTTCTCCACCCGGCGGGCGGCCTCCTCGTCGGCGCGGTAGCAGAATCCGACGTCCCAGCCGTCCTGGGCGAGCCGCTGCACCACGGCCGCGCCGATGCCCCGGGAGCCGCCACTGACCAGGGCGACCTTGGTGTTCTCGTTGCTCATCGGCGGGGTTCCTCTCCTGATGCCTCTCCCCTGCGTCCCATGCGAAGGACGGCGGCGGCCACCAGCCCCTGGCCGTCCACCGAGGTGATCACCGCGTGTGCTCCGGGGGCCCGTGCGGCGGAGGCGAGTACGGCGGCGAGCTGGAGGGCGCCGGAAGCGGCACCGGTGTCGCCCAGCAGAGTTCCCAGCTCCGGGAGTTGTTCCCGGGCCTGCCGGGGGAAGAGCACGTTCAGGGCCCGGGTCTCCGCCGGGTCGAGGCCGGATCCGGTGGCCGCCCACACATCGCCGGCGGCGACCTGGGCCTGGGCCAGTGCCTCGCTCACGGTTTCGCGTACCGTCTGCGCCTGATCGCCACCGTCGGGTGTGCGGCGGGTGTGTACGGCGCGCACGGTTGCCAACGGCGTTACGGGGCCGGGCAGTTCGTCGGAGGTGAGCCGCACCACGGCGGCCCCCTCGCCGAGCAGTGAAGGAGCCCCGTCCCTGCTGCGGGCCTCCAGCCAGGCGCGGGCCGTCGAGTACTCCTCGGCTCCGCCGCACAGCACAGTGCGGGCCCGCCCCGCGCGCAGCAGCCTTCGGGCGTAGAGCAGTCCGAGGAGGGTGGCGGCGCGGCCGCCGGCGAGGGTGGTGTTGGGGCCCTGGATGCGGTGGCGGATGGCGCACTGGGCGGCGGCGCAGTTCATCACGCTGTTGGGGATGACGCCGGGTTCGACGTCGTAGGGGCGCTCTCCGGTGAGGGAGGAGCGGGTGAAGTCCGTCATGGACTGCACGCTGCCGGTGGTGGTGCCGAGGACGAGTGCGGTGTCGGGTCCGGTTTCGGTGCGTCCGTCCGCGAGGACCGCGCCGACGGCGGTGACGGCGAGTGCGGTGAGCCGGTCCATGTCGCGGGTGCCCTTGCGGCCGAGTACGGCGCGGGGTTCGAAGTCCGGTACCAGGCAGCCGAGTTGACCCGCTTCTCCGGGGACGCGGGTGGCGGTGGCCTTTCGCTCCCGTACCCCGGTGGTGAAGTCGGCGGCGGCGTGCCCGTAGGGGGAGAGCGCCGACCAGGCGGTGATGTTCATCGGCGGGGCCCTTCGCTGAGGAGGTCGCGCGGGGTGTCGTAACGCCCCAGCACGACCGCCGCGTTGTTCCCGCCGAAGGCGAGTCCGTTGTTCTGGACGATGCGCAGATCGGCGTCGACCGCCTGGTTGGGTACGCAGTCGACGGCACATTCGGGGTCGGTGGTGCGGTGGTTGATGGTCGGCGGGACGAAGCGGTGGGTGAGGGCCAGGCAGCAGGCGATGGCGCCGAGTGCGCTGGCGGCGCCCATGGTGTGGCCGAGCATCGACTTGAGGGAGATGGTGCGGGGCGGGCGCTCGCCGTAGACCTGGCGGACGGCGCGGCACTCGGTGACGTCGTTGGCCTTGGTTCCGGTGCCGTGTGCGGAGATCAGGTCCACCTCTTCCGCCTTCACCCCGGCGTCGTCCAGGGCGAGTTGGAGGCATCGGGCGACGCTGTCCTCCTGTGGGGCGACGGGGTGGTGGGCATCGCAGTTGAGTCCGTAGCCGAGTACTTCGGCGTAGATCCGGGCGCCTCTGGCCTGCGCCGATTCGAGGCTTTCCAGCAGGAGTATCCCGGCGCCTTCGCCGGTGAGGATGCCTTGGCGGTGGGTGTCGAAGGGGCGGCAGCAGTCGGGGGCGATGGTGCCGAGGCGGTAGAACGCGGCGAAGGTCTTGCGGCAGAAGGCGTCCGCTCCCCCGCACAGCGCGATGTCGGCGTCACCGTGCCGGATGGCGTCCAGGCCGTTGCCGAGGGAGTAGTTGCCGGCCGAACAGGCGGTGCCGATGGTGAGGATCTCGGCGTCGGTCAGGCCCAGTTCACGGGCGGCGGCGATGCCCAGCCGGGCGGCCGGGATGCGGCGGGCGGCCTGCCCGGTGACGGCGGCGGGCCCGCCGTGCAGATGGGCCTCGGTGATCCGGTCCAGGTCGTAGGACTCGCCGTCGGTGGTGCCGACCGAGATCTGGCACCGTACGCCGCGCAGGTCGTCCTCGGTGAGCCCGGCGTCCTCGACCGCCATCCGGGCGGCGGCCGCCGAGAACTGGGAGGCGCGTCCGTAGGCGTCGGGGTCGATACGCCGCAGCAGCCGGGCGGGGTCGAAGTCGGGGACCTGGCAGCCGTTGGCGTGGGCGAAGCCGGTGGTGTCGAAGGCGGTGATGGGGCGCACTCCGCTGCGCCCGGCACGCAGTCCGGCGGTGAAGTCGGCGGTGCCGGTGCCGATTCCGGAGAGGACCCCGAGTCCGGTGACGACGACGCGCCGAGGTTGGCGAGTGCCCGACGGTGGCCTGGTGAGAAGGGTGTTGTTCATGGCGGCGGCTACCAGCCCGCCGTCTCGGCCAGGACCTGCCGCACGCCGGCGAGGCTGGCCATGCGGGGCATCTCGTGCTGGTCGATGGTGACCCTGAACTCTTTCTCCAGGGCGGCCAGTACGCCGATGAGGGCCAGCGAGTCCGCACCGTGCTCCTCGACGAACCGGTCCCGTTCGCCGATCTCGTCGGGCTCGATCTCCAGCCGGTCGCACACGATCTCGGTGATCCGGCTCTGCCGGTCGTCCAGGGCCTCCTCGCCAGGGGTCTGCTCGCCAGGGGTCTGCTCGTCAAGGGTGGGCTCGACGACGAGGTGAACATCGAGGGTACGCATGGCTGTTGGGGCTCTCTTCTCTCGAAGTGGCATTTCTCGAAGGGGCATGGAGGGACGGGCGTCCGGCGGTCGGCATCGGGCGCTGGGTCCGGCCGCCGGATCAGTGCGCGGCGGCGGCCAGGCGGCGGGTGGATCTCCAGTCCCGCAGGCCGACTTCGTCCCGTACGGCGGCGCAGGCGTCCAGGATCCGGTCCAGGTCGGCGTCGGTGAGTTCGCTGTGCACGGACAGCCGCTGGACGCAGCGCCTGGCGGGCACCGAGGGCGGGACGAAGGCAGCACCGAACACACCCCGGGCGTCCAGGGCCTGTTGGAGGCGGCGCACTCCCGGTTCGGTACCGGGCTGGAGCGGGATGATCTGGCTCTCGCTGGGGGCGATGTGGTAGCCGAGCGCGGTGAGTCCTTCGCGCAGACGCCGGCTGTGCCGCTCCAGACGCGCCCTGCGATCGTCGGCCGTGGTGAGGACCCTGAGCGCGGCGGCCAGGCCCGCCACGTCGTGCGGCAGCAGGGTGGAGCTGAAGACCGCACCGAGGGAGTGGTACGGGAGGTAGTCCGCGACCTCCTCGGCGCAGGCGACCAGCCCGGCGCGGCCCGCGAAGGCCTTGGCGAGGCTGGCGGTGCGGTAGGCGACCCGGTCGGTGAGGCCGAGTGCGGCGACCAGTCCGGCGCCCCGGTGGCCGAGGACCCCGAGGGTGTGGGATTCGTCGGCGATGAGCTCGCTGCCGGTGCGGTGGGCGACGGCGGTGAGTTCGAGGAGCGGGCAGAGGTCGCCGGTGACGCTGTAGAGCGTGTCGAAGGCGATCAGCCCGGGGCCGTGGTGGCGGATGGAACGTTCGAGGTGCTCGGTGTCGTTGTGGGCGAAGGGGCGGGCGACGGCGCGGGCTGCGGCGATGCCCTCCCAGAGGGAGGCGTGGGCCAGTTCGTCGACGTACACCGGGGCGCCTGGTGGGCAAATGGCCGGGATGAGGCCGGTGTTGGCGGCCCAGCCGGACTGGCAGAGCATGACCGCCGGTGCGGTGAGCCAGTCGGCGAGGGAAGCTTCGAGGTGGCGCAGGGGGTCGGTGTCGCCGGTGAATACCCCTGACATCAGGGCGCCGTTGCCCTGTTCGCGCAGGCTGCGCACCTGAGCGTCGAGCACGGCGGGGTGTCCGCCGACGGCCAGGTAGTCGTTGGACATGAGCGTGAGATCGGTGCTCCTCGGGGTGGCCCGGCCCCGGTAGAGGGGGCCGCCCCAGCTCGCCCGGCGGACCTGCCAAGCCTTCAACCGCTCCGCCAGGAAGGAGAGTTCGCCGGACACCACACCTCGCACAGATAGACGGGTCCACTGAATGCGGGCCATGACCGGTACGAGTGCATGGGCCGCGCAGTGGTTGACGTGACCGGCAAGACTTTAGGTGCGAAAGAGATTTACCACGCAACAAGGAATCTCTCGGACATATGTCCAAATCGGCAGCGGATTCAAGATCGTTGCAGCTCAGGACGCCGACTGCAGAATCGATTCTGGAGACCAGGCCCCCAGGACTTCACCCCCTTGGATGCGCCGGGGAATCCCTTCGGGGGATTCCCCTCCAAAGCATGTGCAAGGCATCGCCTTCGGGTGTTCGTCCAAGCTTTTCGCATCTGCGACGGCAATTCGCACACATCTTTGCAGGTGCGCCCGAAAGTGGCTTATCTTGCCGCACATGCAGTCCTACACAATCGGCCAGGCCGCCCGCCTGCTCGGCGTCAGCCCGGACACCGCACGCCGCTGGGCGGACGCGGGCCGGCTCGCGACCCATCGCGACGACAGCGGTCGCCGTCTCGTCGACGGCCGCGCCCTGGCCGCCTTCTCGGTCGAGGTCGCCCAGAGCGCGCAGAACGGCACCGGCGAGGAAGACACCCCGTACACCTCGGCCCGCAACGCCTTTCCCGGCATCGTCACCGCGGTCAAGCTCGGCGACGTGGCCGCGCAGGTGGAGATCCAGGCGGGCCCGCACCGGCTCGTCTCGCTCCTCACCCGGGAGGCCGTCGAGGAGCTGGGCCTGGAGGTGGGTATGCAGGCCACCGCCCGCGTGAAATCCACCAGCGTGCACATCGACCGCACCTGACCCTCCGATTCCACCCCCAGCAGCACTGCGACACCCCGCACCACAGCACCCCCTGCACAGCGACATGCCCTGTGCAGCTGTTCCACCTCGCACAGCTTTCCTGCCTGGCTAGGAGTTGTCCCTGATGAAGATCACCGCCGTTGGGCGCCGCAGTGCCGTCGCCGCCGTGACCGTTGCCCTGCTCGCCCCGCTCGCCGCCTGCGGAGGTGAGGAGGGGACGAAGAAGACGGCCGGCTCCACGCCCGGGGCCAAGCTGACGGTGCTCGCCGCCGCCTCGCTCACCGATGTCTTCAAGAAGGCGGGCACGGCGTACGAGAAGAAGCATCCCGGCACCGAGGTCGTCTTCTCCTTCGGGGGCTCCCAGGAGCTGGCCGCCCAGGTCAAGCAGGGCTCCCCCGCCGACGCTCTGGTCACCGCCGACACCAAGACCATGGACGGGCTGGGGTCCGACACCGGTACGCCCACCGTCATCGCCAAGAACCGCCTGGTCATCGCCACCGGCGAGGGCAACCCGAAGAAGATCGCCACCCTGAAGGACCTCGCGGGCAAGGACCTCAAGGTGGTGCTGGCGGCCCCCGAGGTGCCGGTCGGCCGGTACAGCAAGAAGATCCTCGACGCCCAGCAGGTCGCCGTGAAGCCGGTCTCCCAGGAGCCCAACGTCCGCGCCGTCCTCAGCAAGGTCGAGCTGGGCGAGGCCGACGCGGGCCTCGTCTACAGGACCGACGCGTCCACCGCCACCGACAAGGTCGACGCCATCGACATCCCGGACGCGCAGAACGCGGTCGCGTCCTATCCGGCGGCCACCCTCAGGACCACCGGGAACGAGAAGGCCGCGGCCGAGTTCGTGAAGTGGCTGTCCGGGCCAGAGGCGCAGAAGATCCTCCGGGCCGCGGGCTTCCAGCAACCGTGACCGGCCGGGACTCACCGGCTGCCGCGCGCCGGGATCCCACCGACTGCCGCGCGCCGGGGCCCGTCCGCCCCGGCGCGCGGTGTACGACGTACCTCCGCGGACGTATCGGAGTGGACGCCGGCAGCCTCCGTCGCCGCCTCCGCACGTCCGACGAATCCAGGAACCGCCCATGACGCTCACCCGCACCCGCGCCCCCCTCGCCCTGGCGATTCCGGCCCTGTTGGCCGTGGCGTTCCTGCTGCTGCCGCTGATCGGGATCCTCACCCGCACGTCCTGGGGGGAGCTGGGCACACATCTGACGAGCCCGGAGGTCGTCGAGGCGCTCAAGCTGTCGCTGTTCGTGTCGTTCTGGGCGCTCGGGCTCTCCCTGCTGCTCGGGGTGCCACTGGCGTGGCTGCTGGCGCGGACGGAGTTTCCCGGCAAGGCGTTCGTGCGGTCGCTGGTGCTGCTGCCGATGGTGTTGCCGCCGACGGTGGGCGGGGTGGCACTGCTGCTGGCGTTCGGGCGGCGGGGAGTGCTCGGGCCGTGGCTGGAGAACACCTTCGGCATCACGCTGCCCTTCCACACCACGGGCGCCATCGTGGCGGCGACCTTCGTCGCCATGCCGTTCCTGGTGATCAGCCTGGAGGGGGCACTGGGCGGGCTGCGTCCGCGGTACGAGGAGACGGCGGCCTCGCTGGGTGCTTCACCGGTACGGGTGTTCCTCACCGTCACCCTCCCGATGGTCGCCCCCGGGCTGATCGCCGGGGCGGCGCTCACCTGGGCCAGGGCGCTGGGCGAGTTCGGCGCCACCATCACCTTCGCGGGCAACCTGCCCGGCACCACGCAGACCCTGCCGCTCCAGGTCTACCTCCTCCTCCAGGAGAAGCCGGAGGCGGCGACCTCCGTCTCCCTGCTGCTGCTCGCCATAGCGATGGCCGTGCTGATCGGGCTGCGCGGACGGTGGACAGGTACGCCGCGGGCCGCGCCCCCGCGCAAGGCCGCCGCACCGGAACCGGAGCCCCGGACCGACGCCGCTCCCCCGGCCCCCCTCTCCGCCGGCCGGTGGCCGCTGCACACCCGGGTCACCGGCTTCAACCGCCTCGTCCTGGACGCCGAAGCGGGCACCACCATCGCCGTCGTCGGCCCCAACGGCGCGGGCAAGACCACCCTGCTGCGCGCCCTTCTCGGCCTCACCTCCCGTGCCCGCGCCACCCCGCTCCTCCTCGACGGCACCGACGTCTCCGGCCTCCCCCCGCACCGGCGCCAGGTTGCCTGGGTGCCCCAGGACGGGGCCCTCTTCCCGCATCTGAGCGCACTGGGCAACACCGCGTACGGGCTGCGCGCCCGGGGTGTGCCGCGCGCCGAGGCCCGGCGCAGCGCTCAGGAGTGGCTGGACCGCCTCCAAGTGGGCGCACTGGCGCACCGTAAACCCGCCGAGGTCTCCGGCGGCCAGGCCCAGCGCATCGCCCTGGCCAGGGCGTTGGCCTCGCGTCCCCGCCTGCTCCTCCTCGACGAACCGCTGTCCGCACTCGACCAGACGACCAGGGCCCGGGTCCGGCACACCCTGCGCGCGCACCTCGCGGACTTCGGCGGGGTCTGTCTGATCGTCACCCACGACCCCGTCGAGGCGGTGTCGCTGGCCGACCGCATCCTGGTCCTCGACGAGGGCGACGTCCTCCAGGACGCCCCGCCCGCCGAGGTCGCCCGCCACCCCCGCTCACCGTGGGTGGCCCGGATGCTCGGCCGCAACGCCTGGCCCGCGACCGTATCCGCCGGCGGACTGCAACTCCACGGAGGGGGTCTCCTGGTCGTTGCCGACGCACCCTGCGCCGGAACCGAGGCGCTCGCCATCATCGCCCCCGAGGCGGTCTCGGTGCACCGGGAGCGGCCCGGCGGCAGCCCCCGTAACGTCTGGCCGGGAACGGTTCGCGAGGTCACCTCCAGCGGCAGCCGGCTGCGCCTGCTGATCTCCTCCGAGGAGGCCCCGGACCTGGTCGCCGAGGTCACGCCGCAGGCGGCCGCGGAACTGGGGCTGGTCGACGGGGCGCCGGTGTGGACGAGCGTGAAGGCGACCGAGGTGACGGTGGTGGCGCTCTAGGGGCCCGCGGTCGGTTGCTGTGGATGCGGGCGATGAGATGAGTGGCGATGAGTTCGGGGCGTCCCTCCGGTCTATCTGTGCAGCGGTGCTTTCGCACCGGCACGACGAGCGAAGGAGATTCCGATGTTCGACCTCGCACCGCAACAGCCCGCAGGCAAGGTCCTCCTGCACTTCAGCATGTCGCTGGACGGATTCGTGGCGGCCCCGGACGACGACGTGAACTGGCTGACCGGGATCACCGGCCGCGACGGCGTGGAAGAGGAGTACATCGCGACCACCGGTGCGGTCCTGGGCGGGCGGAAGGGCTGGGACCGCGCCCCGGGCGCCCGGCCGTACAGCGAGGACTGGAAGGGCGAGATCTTCGTCCTCACCCACCACCCCGAGGACGCCACGCCCGCCCCTGGCGTCACCTTCCTCAACTGCGACGTCGCCGAGGCCGTACGCATCGGCCTGGAGGCGGCCAAGGGCAGGAACCTCGAAGTCCACTCCCCGACGATCGGCCGCCAGCTGCTGGAACGCGGCCTGATCGACGAGATCGACCTGCACATCGCACCCGTCCTGCTCGGCGACGGCATCCGGCTCTTCGACAACCCCGGCGGCCTGCCGATCCGGCTGCGGCACGCCCAGGGCTCGCAGCCCCGCGCCGAGATCGATGTCCGCTACCACTTCGTCGCGGAGGCGTAGGAGCCGCGCGCTCGGCTAGACGAGCAGTGTCGCCACCTGGTCGGTGGCCCCCACCAGCCACGCGGGTTCGCCGTGGGCGCGGCCCCAGTGGGCGGCGATGACCGCGCGGGTCTGGGCCCAGCGGCGGGCCCGTTCGCGGTCGATCCCGGCCGCCTCGGCGAAGACGGCCAGGCTGCGCAGCAGCGCGACCTTCGGGTCGGCGGCGGCGAGCAGGTGGCGGGCGTTGCCCCGGAGCACGGTGAGGGAGTCGTACGCCGGGTCGCCGACGTAGCCCTTGGGGTCGATGGCCAGCCAGGTGGTGGTGTCGGCCGCACGGGCGCTGCGCAGCACATTGGTGAAGTGCAGGTCGCCGTGGACGAGGGTGCCGGGCTGGTCGGGGCCGAGTTCGTCCAGCGTGGCGAGGGCGGCGCCGACGACGTACGACGGCAGGGGGTCGGGCAGCCGGTCGGCGTCCTTGCGGAGCCGGTCGGCCCACTCTTCCGTCCGGTCACTCAGCCGGGGCAGGCCGGGTGGCGCGGGGACGGCGAGCCGGCGGGCGAGCAGGCCCGCCCGGACGACTCCCCATTCGGGGTCGGGGTGGTGGGCGAGGGAGGCGGGTCCCGCCCGTTCCAGCAGCATCGCGTAGTGGGCGTCGTCGCGTCGCAGGAGGGTGACGGCGCCCTGTCCGGCCCAGACGGCGAGGGCGTCGGGCTCGTGGTCGTTGCCCGGGTGGGGAAAGGAGATCTTGAGGACCGCGTCGCCCTGTGCGTCCCGGACGGGGAGGACGAGACCCACCTGGCCGTGGGTGGCCGGGTGGGTGGGGCGGCAGTTCCAGCGGTCCAGGAGCTCTTCGGTCAGTCCGGGCACAGTGGCCAGCCAGGCCCGGCCGGCCTCACCCTCGCGTGCGACGGTGAGCTGCGCGAACGCCTCGGGGACCGCGATCAACGGGCGTCCAGGAAGCGGTGCAGCGACCCGGACAGGGCGGTGGCGAAGGCGTCGCGGGCCCGGTCGTCGGGGAGGCGGTCCAGGGAGAGGTAGGGGTTGAGGTCCTCCAGCTCGACGAGGAGGAGTTCACCGTCCTGGGTGCGGCAGGCGTCGACGCGCTGGATGCCGTGGTCGAGGGTGTTCCAGTCGATGAAGCGGCCGGCGAAGTCCAGGTCCGCGTCGGTGGGTTCGTAGGGGACGAGTTCCCAGCGGCGGTCTGGGTCCGGGGCGTACAGGGCGTACTGGAAGGCGTCGTCGATGTAGGTGAAGGAGACCTCGTAGCGGAAGTCGACGCGTGGCTGGACCAGCAGGTCGCCGTAGGTCAGCTCCGCGAGACGCGGGTACGGGAGGAACTCCAGGCCGACCGAGTCCGCGCCGGTCCTGGGCTTGACCGCGTACAGCTCGCCGGCGGGCAGCGTGCCGAGGTCCTCGGGCCGGTCGACGGTGGGGATGACCGGGTGGCCGGAGGCGGTGAGGTCGAGGAGGTACTGCTTGCCCGCCATGTCGCCGCGTCCGTGCAGCGGGTTGTAGACGGGGGTGCCGTCGCGCAGGGCCCGGGCGCGGAACGCCTCGTACTCCCGCGGGTAGTGCAGTACGGGCCCGCTGTTGCGCACCACCACCGCGTCGAAGCCGCCCATCAGCCGGGCCGCGTCGAGCGGGTGGCACAGGGCGATGTCGAAGTCCTGGCGCAGCCTGGAGGAGAGGTGGATGTCCTCGTCGCAGTACCGGCGGCCACGGGCCTGGTATCCGAGGTCGCTGACGTACAGAAGTCGGGGGCGGGCGGTCACGGCGGGGCTCCTCGGCTGGCGGAGGTTCACCCTAACGGGGTGGCCGGGAGCTCTCGGGGGCAGGCCCGCGACAATGGCTGCTGGGAGGGGTTTGACCTTCCCCCTGGGGCAAGGCCCAGCATCGGTGGGGCCGGGCGGTGCGCCCGGTGCGAGAGGGAAGAGTGCGGGGGTGGGAGCCGTGGGACTGCTGACCATCGGGGCGTTCGCGAGGGCGTCCCGGCTGTCCCCGAAGGCGCTGCGTCTGTACGACGAGCTGGGGCTGCTGCCGCCCGCCCGTGTGGATCCGGTCAGCGGCTACCGCTTCTACGCCCCCGAGCAGTTGGAGCGGGCCAGGCTGGTGGCCTGGCTGCGCAGGCTCGGGATGCCACTGGCCCGTATCCGGCACGTTTGCGCGCTGGACGCCGCCGGTGCGGCCGGGGAGGTGCGGGCGTACTGGTCGCGGGTCGAGTCCGAGACCGCCGCCCGCCGCGACCTCGCGTCCTTCCTGATCGGTCACTTGGCACGGGAGGAATCCGTCATGACCACCGCAACTCCGCTGGAGATCCGTTACGCCGCGCTGTCCGACGCCGGTCTGGTACGGGAGAGCAATCAGGACACCGCCCATGCCGGCGGTCGGCTGTTCGCCGTCGCCGACGGGTTCGGGGCGGCGGGGGCGCCCGCCGGGGCCGCCGCCGTGGACGTACTCAAGCAGTGGGAGACGGAGGGTGTTCCGGCGGGCGATCTGCTCAATGCCCTGGAGGAGGCGGTGGAGCGGGCGCGCCGGGCGGTGCACGGGGTGGCCGGGGACGGGGCCGGGAGCGGGGGTCAGGACCACGGGGCGGGCACCACGCTCACCGCGATGCTGTGGACGGGGTCGCAGCTGGCACTGGTGCACATCGGGGACTCGCGCGCCTATCTGCTCCGTGGCGGCGGCCTGTTCCAGATCACCCACGACCACACCATGGTGCAGGCGATGGTCGACGAGGGCCGCCTCACCCCGGCCGAGGCCGCGTCGCACCCTCAACGGGCTCTGCTTGCGAGGGCGTTGACCATAGCCGGCGAGACCTCCGTGGCCGCCGACACCCGGTTGCAGGACGTGCTGCCCGGGGACCGCTATCTGCTGTGCTCGGACGGCCTGTCCGCGGTGGTGGCGACCGGGGAGATCCGCGAGGTGCTCACGTCCGTCGAGGACCCGGAGGCGGCGGTGCACGCCCTGGTGGCCCGGGCGAACGCCGCCGGCGGGCCCGACAACGTCAGCTGTGTGCTCGCCGACGTGCGCCATTCGGGGAGTTGAGGCGCCGGGAATCACCCGTGGGAGGGAAAGCGCGTGACCGTGCGTCGCGGCGGACGCCAAGGTCTCGGGTGGCGGGGATGAGTTCGGCGCTCGGCGCCGTGTTCCCCCCGGCCCCTCTCTTCCGCGGTGTTCTCTGCCGCGTCACTCGACAAGGAGTTCTGCCATGCGCGTTCAGCGCCTTCTGCCGGCCGTCATCGGTGCGGTCGCCCTGTTCCTCGGTACGGCCACGGGCGCGTCCGCGCTTCCCGGGGCGTCGGGGGCGGTCATGAATCCGTGCGGGTTCTACAAGACCGGCAGTGACGCCTTCTACCACCACTGCACCTCGGACGGCTCGCGCGTCGTCATCAAGGTCGAGGTCAACTTCGGCCCCGACTACGAGCGCTGTGTGGCGCCGGGCGAGACGTGGCTGGGCTCCGCGAGCAGGATCGGCGGGGCGTACTACGCGGGTCGCACCTGCTGATCCCGTACGGGACGGGCTCCCCGGCGGTTCACGCCCGTCCGAGTACGACGCCCCGGCCCGCGTAGAAGCGGCCCAGGTCGCTCCAGCGGACCGGGGCGAACTCCTGCGAGTGGCCGGGGAACCCGGACGGGTTGTGCACGAGCAGGGCCTCGGGCGTCGCGCCGACGGCGAGCACCAGGTGGCCGCCCCGGCGCGGCGGGTCCCCTCCGTCCGGCTCGCGCACCGAGGGGTGCACGGAGAGCATCAGCAGGTGCCCCTCGGCGATGAGCCCGGGGATCTCGGCGGCGGGAAGGCCGGGGCGGCACTCCGCGGTGAGCGGCCAGTTCGCCTCGACGTACCGGGTGAACGGGGCGTAGATCAGCCCGTCGAGCCCGCCGTCCTCCCGGCGTACGTAGGCCCCCGCCCGTTCGCACCCGGCGGCCAGCTCCATGGCCGTGGGCACGGTCAGCCCCCAGTGGGCGAGGCTCATCCGCAGACAGGCCACCCCGCACAGCCGCCATGACCACCACGCGTATTCCTCGGGCGAGGAGGCGCCGTACTCACGCCACAACGGGTCCTCGGCGGCCTGCAGTTCACCGGCGAGGATCGCGGGGACCAGCTCGCGCGAGGCCCACTGGGAGTGGTAGGGCACGGGGTGGACGGTCGCGGGGGCGGTGCTGTTCACGGGGGCGGGGCTGTTCAGTGGCGCGGTGCTGTTCACGGGCATGGGTCCGCATTCTGCTACGCCGGTCGGTGCGGGCCGTGCCCGGGTCGCGGCGCCCGTCGGCCTCGGAGGCTCCGGGGTTCAGAGGCAGGCGCTCAGCCCAGGAGGGCGTCGCTCAGCAGGTGGACCGATTCCTGCTCCCGGGGGTCGGTGCGGGCGACGACGCAGTGGACCGCCTCGTCGCCGGTGACCGGCATGTGCGGGGTGTCGGCAGGGATGAACACCATGTCGCCGGGGCCGAGTTCGTCACTGGCGGCGAGGCCTTCGCCGTGGTGGATGCGGTGGCGTCCGCTGATGATGTAGATCGCCGATTCATGGCCCGCGTGGACGTGCGGTTCGCCGCGGGTGTGCGGCGGTATCCGCACCTCGTGCAGGCAGAGCGCCTTGGTGTCGACGGTTTCCGCGGAGACACCCTGGGTGAAGATGCCGCCCTGGACGCCCTGGTAGCCCTCGTCGGTGCGGCGCAGCACCACGGCGTTGGGCACCACCGCCCCTGCCGGCGGCGCGTCCGCCGCGGACAGCGCCTGCTCCCGGTCCCGCACTCCGGCGCCGACCCGGAACTCATTGCCCGCGGGGTCCGCGAGAAGTGCCCAGCCGTTCGTCCGGGTCTCGTCCACGAGGGTGGCGCCGAGGCCGGTCAGTCGCCGGACCTCCGCGTCGCGGGTCCCCTCGGGCCGGAGGCTGAGGAGCACCCCGTTGCGCTCGGACTTCTTCTCCTCGCTCCGTACGAACATCAGGACCGGCTGCCCCGCGTCCTCCACCAGGGCCACCGTGTCGTCGCCCGGCGCGTCCAGCATGTCGACCGATCTGCCCAGCGCCTCGCTCCAGAACTCGGCGATCTCGTACGGCTCGTACGGTTCGGGGCAGCCGAAGGTGATGTGCTGAACCACGGACGTCACTGGGGGCACTCCTCGCCACGGGTGTCTCGGAATTCCCGGCGGACTGTACGCGCACACAGGGTGCACCTGCGCATCGTTCGCACACTTGTGCCGAAAAGCATCGTCCGGTTCCGGCTGCCCCCGGACTACCCCCGGGCGCCCGCCGTGCTGTGCTGCGACGAAAGCGGGGAGGTGGTCCTGGTGCGGTGGGCGAGACGTGCGGTGCGGGTGGGGACGTCGACGGTGTAGGCGTCCACGGTCATCGCCCCCTCGGAGGCCTTGAGCACCATGAAGCCGTGGTCCGAGAAGTTCTGCCAGGTGGCAGGGTGGCTGGAATGCGCCCGTCCGTCACCGGACTTGGAAGCGGCGCCGCAGACGATCTGCCGGGTTCCGGCGGTGCGTGCGGTGGGCTCCAGGAGCTGGAGGGTGTGGTCGTGGCCGGAGAGGATCAGGTCGGCCCGCCCGCACACCACCTCTTCGTACAGCTCCTTGAGGTGGATGCCGCGGGTGTAGTGGCCGATGAGGAAGCCGTCGTACGTACCGGCGCTGCCGTGCTTCCCGTTGTTGAGGTACGGGTGGTGGCCGAGGACCACCTTCCAGCGGGCCCGGGAGTCGGCGAGCGCGCCGTCGAGCCACTCGCGCTGGGCGCGCATGTAGGGGCCGTTCCACTGGTAGTGCGGGTCGAGCTGGGTGACGGTGGAGGCGACCGGGTTGGTGTCGAGGGCGAAGAACTCGACGAGGGGTTCGGCGCCTCCGGCGGGCAGGGCCGCACGGTAGTAGCGGCTCGGCATGTACCAGCGGCGGGAGGATCTGGCGTAGCTCACCTCGCGGTCGCCGCGCGAGGGGTCGCCGCCGCTGCCGGGGATCAGACCGGAGCAGTCGTGGTTGCCGAGGACCATCAGCCAGGGGATGTCGATCCCGGTGTTGGGCTCCTCGAACTTGGTGTGGAACTCCGAGTCGTGGTCGGACTCGGGGCCGCTCTCGTAGATGTTGTCGCCGAGTCCGACGGCCAGGCCGATGCCCTCGGTCCGGCAGATCTCACGGGCAGCGGCGGCCACGGCGTGCTGGGCCTCCTCGCCCGTTCCCGCGTCACCGGTGATCAGGACGCTGAACTCGCCTTCCGCGTTGGGGTGTTGGGGGAGGGGGAACTTCTCCGCGTCCGCGGTCCGCTCCCTCGGGGTACGCGCGCCCCGCGCCTCGGCGGTGCCGCCCCCGGGAAGCACCGCGAGCGCGGCCCCGGCCACCGCCCCGCCGAGCAGGGCCCGCCTGCGGACCGCGCTCATGGCCCCCACCCGTTCGCCCACCGGCCCTTGGGACAGCTCGGGTTCGGCCCGCAGCCACTGCTCTTCGGTCATGTCCGCCAGGGGCGGGATCAGGTCGTCGTCGCACATGGATGCGTTCTCCCACACCGGAGCGGTAGGTCGGGCGACGAAAGGGCGAACACCGGGCGGAGGTGTGGGGGTGACTTTGTGCGCGTCGGACGTCGCGCACCACGCGGGGATCCAGCACCACGTGGGGATCAACACCACTCGGGGATCAACACCTCGCGGGGATCAGTCGTCGCGCTCGAAGCAGTGCCAGCGGCCGATGACGTCGAAGCCGCGGCGGACGTACCAGTGGCGCGGCCAGTCGGCTTCGTCGGCGATCAGGAACCGGGTGTCGCAGCCCGCCTCCGCGGCCATCCGCAGGGCGGTGGCCACCACCGCGTCGGCGTGGCCACGGCGCAGGTGGGCCTCGGCGGTGGCCAGTTCCTCGATCTGGGCGATGCCCTCGGCCGGGTCCAGATACAGGTCGGCCCAGGAGGCGACCTCGCCCGTCTCCGTACGGGAGGCGAGGAAGTGGACGGTGTCGGCGCCCCTGCGGCGGGACTCCCGGCGCTCCACGAGCTGGTGGATATCCTCGTCACCGACGTCCGGCAAAAAGCCCCGGAGGCTGTCGGTGAGCGGCCCCCGGAGGTCGTCGAGACCGACCACTTCCGCCCGCCTCGCGAGGTCGCCGCCCGGGAGCGGCCCGGTGTGCAGCATGGTCAGATCCACGGAGTGCTCGTACCCGGCCCGGACCATGGGTGCCACACACGCGGCGCCGGCCTCGTCGTCGTACAGGTAGAGGGTCCGGTGCCGCAGTCCGCCGAGCACCTTTTCGGCGAACGCGGGCAGCGCCTCGGGGTCCTCGACCGCACCGGGCAGCACGAGGTGGTTGTCGCCGTGGGAGGCGGGGAACTCGTCGTCGAACACGGCGAATCCGCCGGGGACCTCGGTGACGCGGCCCGCCCGGCGGCGGTCGAAGGCCACCAGGAAGGAGCGGATACGGGACGACTCGGGATGCGTCATGGTGCGAGCCTATGCAGCGCGGGCGCCGGTCACCTTGGGTTTTCCGGGACCCGCCCACCACCTCGGGGCCGCCCATGGGAAAACGCGCAGGCCCGGCAACTCACCGCCAGGACGCGGGAGTTCATTCCGCACCGATGACTTTCCCGGCCGCCCGGGGTCTTACTTGTAGCGCCGCATCAGCACGCCCGGTACTCGACGGAAGGACCAGCCGCCATGCCCACTCCCTCCTCCCACGACCTTCCCGTCCGCGGCGGGAACCTGCACTACGAGGTGCGCGGCACCGGACCGCTGCTGCTCGTGCTGGGCTCCCCCATGGACGCCGCGGCCTTCACCCCCTTCGCCGAGGCACTGGCCGGTGACCGCACGGTCGTCACCTACGACCCGCGCGGCATCTCCGCCAGCACCCTCGACGACCCCACCGAGGACTCCACCCCCGCGCTGCGGGCGGACGACGTCGCCGCACTCCTGGACGCACTGGGCGCCGAGTCGCCGGTCGATGTGTTCGGCAGCAGCGGCGGCGCGGTCACCGGACTCGCTCTGGCGGAACGGCATCCGGCCCGGGTGCGGACGCTGGTCGCCCACGAGCCGCCGCTGCTCACGCTGCTGCCGGACGCCGAGGCCCGGCACGCCCAGGTGGACGACATGGTGGCGACCTACCAGCGGGACGGGAGGGGTGCGGCCTGGCTGAAGTTCATGACCTTCGTCGGGTTCGTGAAGGAGGGGGAGGAAGGTGCGCCGGTGCCGCAGCCGGACGAGCCGTCGCCACGGGACCGTGCCAACACCGAACGCTTCTTCGTCCACGAGATGCACGGCACCACCCGCTACCGGCCCGACATCGCCGCCCTGACCGCCGGCCCCGCCCGGATCGTGGTCGGCATCGGCGCCGCCTCCGGCCATCTGCTGACCCACGACACCTCCGTGGCACTGGCCGGACAGCTGGGGACGCAGCCCGTCGAGTTCCCGGGCGACCACGGTGGATTCCTGGGCGAGACCGAGGAGTTCGCCGAGGTGCTGCGCAAGGTGCTCACCGGCTGACGCGGTGATGCCGGAGGGGCCTAGGGGGCCGTCCGCGCGCTCCGCGCCTCCGGGTGGCCCGGGGCGAGGAAGACGATGACGTTGCCGCCGTCCGCACCGGGTACGGGCTCGACCTCGTGCCAGCCGCAGCGCCGGTAGAAGGACACGGCCCCGGTGGCCTTGCGGTCCGTGAGGAGCCAGGCGCGCCCGCCGGGGGCCGCGTCCTTCAGGATCGCTTCCAGCAGAGTGCGGCCGAGGCCGGTGCGGCGGGCCCGTTCCCGTACGGCCAGCTCGTCGACCCGGAAGGCACCGCCGAGAAGGGCGGCCACCCTCGGGCCCAGCTGCGAGGCGACCCGCCCGTAGGAGCGTTCGGCAGGGAAGGGGTCCGGGGTGGTCCAGCCGGTGGTGAAACCGTCGGCTCCGGTGTCCGCGGAGGCGACGACCGCACGGAATCCGGGGCGCAGGCGGTCGGCGTCGAGCCGGGCCGCGTAGTCCTCGACCGCTTCGGGCCCCTCGTTCCAGGGCGGGGCGGTGAAGACCTCGCCGTACACCTCGATCAACTCGCTCGCCACGTCCGCCACTTCAGGCCCATAGGTATGCATGCCAAAACCGTACCCAGAACTTTCCCAAAAAAATTCTGCAAAACTACTTTTGCAGAGTCCCGGATCGCTCTACGCTCCCGTTCATGGTCAGCGAAGAGCACGCCGAGAACAGGCCCCCCGAGGACGCCACGCGCGTCCTGGACCCCGAGCGGGACGGGGCGGCCCTCAAGGCCCTCACCCACCCGTTGCGCATCCAGCTCCTCGGCATGCTGCGGGAGAGCGGCGCCGCCACCGCGAGCGAACTGGCGGCCCGCACCGGTGAGTCGTCCGCCTCCACCAGCTACCACCTGCGCGTGCTGGCGAAGCACGCCTTCATCATGGAGGCCGAGCACCGCGACGGGCGGGAGCGGCGGTGGCGTGCGGTGCACTCCATCACGTCCTGGAGCAACCAGGGTCTGGAGGCCACCGCCTCGGGGCGGGCCTTCGTCACCGTCGTGCGCGGGCAGCAACTCCAGCACCTGAAAAAGTCCCTCGCGCGGCACGAGGCGGACATCGCCGGGGGCCGGCTCGGCCCGCAGTGGCTGGAACCCTCCAGGGTCAGCGACCTGATGCCGCTGCTGACCACGGAGTCGCTCACCGAACTGTGGCAGGCCTTTGATGCCAAACTGACCGAGCTGACCGCCAGGGACGAGGGCGATCCGCAGGCCGCACGTGTGGTGCTCTTCACGGCGGGGCTGCCGGTCGCCCCCCTCAACTCGGCTTCCGAGGACAAGAGTTCCACTGCCGGCGAGGACCAGTCATGAGCGAGCCCACTCCCCACGGCGTCGCCCTGCTCGCCGCCCGCCGCCGCTACTGCACCCTCTCCGCGCTCTTCTGGCTGCCGCTCGGGCTGACCATCGGCGCCCAGATCCTGCTGTTCACCGAGCGCGGCCTGAGCCTGCCGCAGCTGGCAGGGCTGTTCGCCGCCCACTCCCTCACCGTCGCCGTGCTGGAACTGCCGACCGGCGGCCTCTCCGACGTGCTCGGCCGCCGCCCGGTGCTGGCCGCCGCCGGTGTCCTCAACGCCGTCGCCTTCACCCTCCAGGCCCTGGGCACCTCGTACGGCGTACTGCTGCTCGGCATGATGCTGATGGGGGCGGCCCGCGCGCTGTCCAGCGGCCCGGCCGAATCCTGGTACGTCGACACGGTGCAGGCCCACGCGGGGCCCGGGGCCGAACTGCGCACCGGCCTCTCCCGGGGCAGCACCGTCTCCAACGCGGCCCTGGCGCTCGGCACGCTGGCCGGAGGCGCCCTCCCCTGGCTGCTCGACCGCGCCCCGGATCTCGCCGCCCGGCTCGAAGCGGCCACCGGCGGGTTCGTCGTCCCGCTCGCCGTACCCCGCCTCGTCGGGGCGCTCCTGCTGATCGGATACGTCCTCTACGTGCTGTCCGCACTGCGCGAACCGCCCCGCAGGGCCACCACTCTGCGGTCGGTCCTGCGCGGGGTGCCGCCCACCGTGGCCGGCGGACTGCGCCTGGGTGTAACAGAAGTGACGGTCCGTCGGCTGATGCTCACCGCGGGCGCGGGCGGGGTCGCGATGTCCGGAGCCGAGTTCCTCACCCCGAGCAGAGCGGCCCTGCTCACCGGCGCCCCCGGGTCGGGAGCCGCGCTCTACTCCGTGCTGGCCTGCGCGGGTTTCGCCACCGCCGCGTTCGGCAGCTCCCTCGCTCCACTGGCCGCCCGGCTGGCCGGGGGCGGCGAGCGGGCGATCGTGGCGACCCTGACCGTGGGCGCCTCGGGGCTGCTCCTCCTCGGGGTCACGACGAGCTTCATCGGCCCGCTCGCCCTGGCCCTCGCCGTCGCCGGCTACCTGCTGTGCTACCTGGGCCTCGGCGCCGCGGGCCCCAACCAGAACGACCTGCTGCACCACCGCGTCGACAGCGCGGGCCGCGCCACGGCCCTCTCCGTACAGTCCCTGGCGCTCCAACTCGCGGGCGCGGCAGGCAGTCTGGTGGTGGGCGTCTTGCCGACGGGGCCGCTGCCCTGGCTGTTCACAGGTGCGGTCCTGCTGGCGGGCGCGCTGCTGTGGGTACGCCGTCCAGCTCCGCCCCGTACCCCCGAATCCACCCCTGAGGCCCACACGGAGAGCACGATGAGTGAGAGCATCCGGACCACCAACGCGACGTAACGACACGGGAGTTGCAGCATGGACGCCACCGGCCCCACCGCCATCGACACCAGCAGACCGCATCCCGCGCGCGTCTACGACTGGTTCCTAGGCGGCAAGGACAACTACCCCGTCGACGAGGAGCTGGGCCGGCAGATCGTGGCCTTCGAGCCGCACACCAAGTACTGCGCGCAGCACAACCGTTGGTTCATGCAGCGGGCCACCCGCCGACTGGTCTCCGCCGCCGGGATACGCCAGTTCCTGGACATCGGCACCGGCATCCCCACCGCCCCCAACCTCCACACCGTCGCCCAGCTGACCGCCCCCGAGGCACGTGTGGTGTACGTGGACAACGACCCGATCGTCCTCGCGCACGCCGAGGCGCTGCTCCACGGGACACCGCAGGGTGCGACCGCCTACGTCCAGGCGGACGCTCGCGAGCCGGACCGGATCATCCGTCTGGCGGGCGATGTGCTCGACCTCAAGGAGCCGGTCGCCGTCTCCCTGATCGCGCTCCTGCACTTCATCCCGGACGGCGACGGCGCGCACGACATCGTCGGCCGCCTGCTGGACGCGCTGCCGTCCGGGAGTCATCTGGTGATCTCGCAGATCGCCGGGGACTTCGACCCCGAGCGGACGAAGCAGGCGGTGGAGATGTACCGGGCGAACGGGGTGACCCTCGCGCCGCGTTCGCACGACGAGGTGCGGCGGTTCTTCGACGGCAACGGGCTGGAGCTTGTGCAACCCGGGCTCGGCTGGCTGCCCGACTGGCATCCCGAGCTGGGAGAAGGCGAGATCCGCGACGGATCGCCGGTGCCGTTCTACGGGGCGGTCGGCCGCAAGCCGTAGGGGGCGGCGGGGACGTGCGCCGGGGGCATGCGGCAGGATGACGCTCGCGTCGCAGGCATGTCCGTGCCCCGGCGTGACCGCACAACCCGGAATGAGCAGGTACAAGGTGACGACACCTCACATAGGCCGCCCCCAGGGGCATTTCGTCCTCGCAGCAGCCAGACCAGGGAACCCGCCGTACGCTGGCGGCCGCTTGAGCCGGGGAGCGCACTGATGGAACGAGCCCTGGAACTCAGCGATCTGATCGTCGCCGGAATCGCGGTGGCGGCGGGTCTCCTCGCGGCCGTACTGCTGCGGATGGTGCTGCGCTGGCTGGGCGAGCGCGCCAGCCGCACCCGGTGGAGCGGGGACGACGTCATCGTCGACGCCGTCCGGACCCTCATCCCGGTCGCCGCCGTCGCGGCGGGCCTCGCCGTCGCGGCCGCCGTACTGCCACTGACCGACCGCACCGGGCAGATCGTCTCGCGCGTCCTGACCGCCCTGCTGATCCTGGCCGGCACGGTCACCGCGGCCAGGATCACCACCGGCCTGGTGAGGTCCGTGGCGCAGTCCCGGTCCGGGGTGGCCGGATCGGCGACGATCTTCGCCAACATCACCCGCGTCGTGGTGCTGGCCATGGGCTTCCTCGTACTGCTGCAGACCCTCGGCGTCTCCATCGCACCGCTGCTCACCGCGCTCGGTGTCGGTGGCCTGGCGGTCGCGCTCGCCCTCCAGGACACCCTCGCCAACCTCTTCGCGGGCGTCCACATCCTCGCCTCGAAGACCGTGCGCCCCGGCGACTACATCCGTCTCAGCAGCGGGGAGGAGGGGTACGTCGTCGACATCAACTGGCGCAACACGGTCGTGCGCCAGCTCTCCAACAACCTGGTGATCATCCCGAACATGCAGCTCGCGGGCACCAATATGACCAACTTCAGCCGCCCCGAGCAGGAGCTCCAGATCAATGTCCAGGTCGGCGTCTCCTACGACAGCGACCTGGCCCGGGTGGAAGAGGTGACGACCGAGGTCGTGGCGGAGGTGATGAAGGAGATCACCGGCGCCGTGCCCGAGCACGAGCCCGCCGTCCGCTTCCACACCTTCGGCGACTCCCGGATCGGCTTCACGGTGATCCTGGGTGTCGGCGAGTTCAGCGACCAGTACCGGATCAAGCACGAGTTCATCAAGCGCCTGCACCAGCGCTACCGCGCGGAGGGCATCCGCGTCCCGGCGCCGGCCCGGAACGTCACCGTGGTCCAGGGCACCTCGCCCGCGGAGCAGCACGGGGAACAGCCCGGCGAGCACGCGGTCCCGTACCTGGACGACGTGCTGGCGAAGGTCGCGCCGGGGATCCCGCGGCAGCGCCGGTCCTCCGCGGCGGCCTCCGCCCCGCAGGCTCCCCCGGCCGCCGAGGAACCCCCGGTGCGGCCGGTTCCCTGATCCCGGCGGCACGGCGGCAGGCGGTTCGGACTCACCCCCGGGGTGCGGTATTGTTCTCATGCGCGCTCAGCCAGGGGAAAACCCAGGTCAGCGCGCATCGGGACGTGGCGCAGCTTGGTAGCGCACTTGACTGGGGGTCAAGGGGTCGCAGGTTCAAATCCTGTCGTCCCGACCAGCGTTTTCGCAGGTCGGAGGCCGTATCAGAGAAATCTGATACGGCCTTTTCCGCGTTCCGTGAGGTGTGCCGGGGCTTGCCGTGGGGCGTGGACCCACCGGGCTTTGCTCCCCGGGCCGGGTGGCCACAATGGTGGGCATGGACACGAAGCGGGACCGCGACCCAGAAGGCCGGGCACGCAATGCCCGTCCCCGCGACGGGCTGGGACGCCCGCTGCCCTACGGATCGCCGGGGGTGGAACGGCAGCCCGAGGGCGTGGTGCGCTCCCCCGCCGAGACGGTGCGCGAAGCGCAGCGGCTGCTGGACGCCGGGATGCCGTTCCATGCGCACGAGGTCTTCGAGGACGCGTGGAAGTCGGGCCCCGAGGAGGAGACGGCACTGTGGCGCGGGCTCGCACAGCTGGCGGTGGGGCTGACCCACTCGGCGCGCGGGAACACGGCGGGCGGGGCGCGGCTGCTGCGGCGCGGGGCCGGGTGGATCGAGGGGTACGCACACATCGAGGGGTACGCACACGAGGAGCCGGGCTCCGTGCACGGGCTCGACCTCGACGCTCTCGTCCGCTGGGCGCGGGAGCTGGCCGGGCGGGTGGGTGCGCCGGGGGCGGGCCCGGTGGACGCGGGTGCCGAGGCGCCCCGGCTGGCGGCGGGCCCGGCGACGTAACCCTGCCGGGCCCGGTGAGGTGATCCGACCGGGCCCGGCTCCGTATTCCCCTTCCCGCGCCGCTCAGTCCTCGGCGAGCAGGACGACCTCCAGGGTGCGGGGGCCATGCACACCTTCGACGCGGTCCAGCTCGATGTCGCTGGTGGCGGACGGGCCGGAGATCCAGGTCAGGGGGCGGGCCGGGTCCAGGCGCGGCATGGCCTGCGGGAGTGAGGCGACCACCTGGGAGGGGGCTCGGACCACGCAGATGTGGTGGTCGGGGATCAGGGTGATGCGGCGGCGGCCCTGGTCGGGGCTGCCGTCCAGGACGAGGGTGCCGGTTTCGGCGATGGCCAGGGCGCAGCCGGTGATGACGCTCGCCACGTCGTCGAGTGCGGCCGGGGTCGGCTCGGCGCGGTCCTCGACGCGGGGGACGCCGGTGGCGGAGAGCCAGTGCTCCGGGAGCTGCGGGGGGACCAGGACGGAGCCCGAGCCGCGTTCCGCGAGCAGGGTGGCGAGGAGGGTGGCGATGCCGTCCTGGGTGGTGCGGTGGACGATCGCGCGGTACTCGGCGAGGTTCTCGTGAAGCAGGTCGAGGAGGGCCGCCGGGTCGTCGGGGGTGTGGCTGGTGGCGTACGTCCGGGTGGGGTGCGGTGCCTCGGGGGCGTCGGCGACGGCGGTGCGGATGCGCGCGAGGATGCGGGCGCGGCCGGTGGCGGGGGCGGAGTGGCCCGTGGGCGGGCCGGGGGCCCAGTGGCCGGTGGGCGGGCCGGGGGCGTGGTGGCTGGTCATGAGTTGTGGGTCCTCTTCCACCAGTCGCGGAACGGCTCGGCGGGGATGTCGGGGAGCTCTCGGGTGTTGGTCCAGGCGGCGGCCAGCGGGAGCTTCTTGGGGAGGAGTTTGCGGGTGCGGGAGGCGGCCCGTTCGCCGGCCGTGAGGGCGGCGGGGTGGTTGAGGACCCAGCCCGCTGCCTTGATCGCCGCCTTTTCCAGGCGGTGGCCCCTGCCGCCCTGGTCGGCGACCTTCTCGCGGAGGTGGACCAGCACCTCGGGGATGTCGATGGCGACCGGGCAGACCTCGTAGCAGGCGCCGCAGAGGGAAGAGGCGAAGGGCAGGGAGGCGTCCAACTCGCTCGAAGTACCGCGCAGTTGGGGGGTGAGGATGGCGCCGATCGGACCCGGGTAGACGGAGCCGTACGCGTGGCCGCCGGCCCGCTCGTACACCGGGCAGACATTGAGGCAGGCCGAGCAGCGGATGCAGCGCAGGGTCTGCCGACCCACCTCGTCGGCCAGGACGCTGGTGCGGCCGTTGTCGAGGAGGACCAGGTGGAAGGTCTGCGGGCCGTCGCCGTCGGTGGTGCCGGTCCAGGTGCTGGTGTACGGGTTCATGCGCTCGGCGGTGGAGGAGCGCGGCAGGGTCTGGAGGAAGACTTCGAGGTCCTGCCAGGTGGGGACGGTCTTCTCGATGCCGACGACGGAGATCAGGGTCTCGGGGAGGGTCAGGCACATCCGGCCGTTGCCCTCGGACTCGACGACGACCAGGGTGCCGGTCTCGGCGACCATGAAGTTGGCGCCGGAAATGCCGACCTTGGCGCGCAGGAACTTCTCCCGCAGGTGCAGTCGGGCGGCCTCGGCGAGGTCGGCGGGGCGGTCGGTGAGGTCGTCGGGGGCCGGACGGCCCCATTCGCCCATCGCGCGGGTGAAGATCTCGCGGATCTCGCCCCGGTTGCGGTGGATCGCCGGGACCAGGATGTGGGAGGGGCGGTCGTCGCCCAGCTGGACGATGAGTTCGGCGAGATCGGTTTCGTACGCCGCGATGCCCGCCGCCTCCAGGGCCTCGTTGAGGCCGATCTCCTGGGTGGCCATCGACTTGACCTTGACGACCTCGCGTTCGCCGGTGGCCCTGACCAGATCGGTGACGATGCGGTTGGCCTCGTCCGCGTCGGCCGCCCAGTGGACGGTGCCGCCCGCCGCCGTGACCGACTCCTCCAACTGGAGGAGATAGGTGTCGAGATGGCGCAGAGTGCGGTCCTTGATCTGTTTGCCCGCTTCGCGTAGTTCCGCCCAGTCGTTCAACTCTGATACGGCCTTGGCGCGTTTGTCGCGAATGGTGTGGGTCGCGTGTCTGAGGTTGGCGCGCAGGGTCTCGTCCTGGACGGCCACGCGGGCCGCCCGGGGGAAGGACGGCATACCGAGATACGTACCGCCGGTGGTGCTCACAGCAGGGGCTCCTCTTCGGTGCTCGCCAGGATCTCGGCCAGGTGCAGTGCGCGCAGGGGGGCGCCCTGGCGGCGGAGCATGCCGCCGAGGTGCATCAGGCAGGAGTTGTCGGCGCCGCACAGGAAGTCGGCGCCGGTGGAGACCGCGTTACGGACCTTGTCCTCACCCATCGCGGCGGAAACATCGGAGTTCTTCAGGGCGAAGGTGCCACCGAAGCCACAGCACTCCTCGGCGCCAGGCAGCTCCTTCAGCTCCAGCCCCTTGACCGCTTCGAGCAGTTTGCGGGGGCGTTCGCCCAGGCCGAGCATGCGCAGTCCGTGACAGGACGGGTGATAGGTGACGGTGTGCGGGAAGTACGCCCCGACGTCGGTCACCTTCAGCACGTCGAGCAGGAACTCGGTCAGCTCGTACGTTCTGGGGACCAGTGACCCGGCGGCCCTGGTGAGGTCGGAGCCCCTGCCCTCCTTGGACTGCAGGCGTCCGATCCGCGGATAGTTGTCGCGGATCATGGCCGCGCAGGAGCCGGAGGGGGTGACCACGCAGTCGTACCCCTCGAAGGCCTCGGCGGTCCTGCGGACCAGGGGTTCGGTGTCGCGGCGGTAGCCGGTGTTGTACTGCGGCTGCCCGCAGCAGGTCTGGGAGCGGGGGAAGTCCACCGTGACGCCGAGCCGCTCCAGGAGCTTCACTACGGCGATCCCGGTGGCCGGAAACACTGCGTCGTTGACGCAGGTGACAAAGAGTGCGACGCGCATAGGTCGGAGGATATGCGTGTGGGAGCCGTCCTGGTAGGGCCACGATCAAGATCGGGTGATCAAGGTCGGATAAGCGGGTGATGCCGGTCATCGGGTCGGGCGGTCACCGACCCCGGGTCCGCTGTCCGGCCCACTGGGGTCACCTGGGCGGGCGAAATCCGGGCGGCTGGGGCAGGGCAAGGGAAGGGATGTCACCCGGGAGTACCCTTGGGGATTCTGCGCGACCCCGAGACGGCCCGCACAAGGGGTCGGCGCACCACCGGAACAGCCCGCTTCGAGCTCGGGGTTGGACCGGGGCAGCAAGAGTGGCTCAGGTCACTTTGGAAAAGGCGTAACGAAACAGCGCGGGCGCGCGATGAACCGACAGGTGCCGTCGCGCAGCCACGCTTTCTGTTTCACCAAGAGGCCGGCTGCGGCCTCGCCCCCGCCATCACACCTGTATTTCTCGCTACGAGAGGCTCTTCGTGTCGCTCAGTCCGTCCCGCCCGTTCCCACAGGAGATCGCCGAATCGCCGTCCTTGGTCTCGCTCATCGAGCGGGGCCAGGAGCAGGGCCACATCAATGGCGACGACGTGCGCCATGCCTTCGAAGCGGACAGCATCCCCGTAGACCAGTGGAAGCGGGTCCTGCGCAGCCTGAACCAGGTCCTCGACGAAGAGGGTGTGACGCTGATGGTGACGGCGGCCGCTGCCGCCAAGCCCGCGAAGGCCGCCAAGCGCGCCCCGCGCAAGACCGCTGCCGCGACCGGTGAGGCCAAGCCCGCCGCGAAGCGCGCCGTCGCCAAGAAGGCCGCCGTCAAGAAGACGACGACCGCTGCCAAGGCCGCCGCCGCGGAGCCCGTCTCCGCCGACGCGGACGAGCTCGACGAGAGCACCTCGGCCACGGCCGAGAAGCCCGCACCGAAGAAGCGCGCCACCAAGAAGACGGCGGCCAAGAAGACCGCCGCTGCCGCCAAGAAGCAGACGGACGAGTGGGCGGGTGACGGCGAGGAGGAAGAGGAGACCCCCAAGCCCGGCACCGCCGGTTACGTCCTCTCCGACGAGGACGAGGACGACGCGCCGCCGCAGCAGGTCGCGGTCGCCGGCGCCACCGCCGACCCGGTCAAGGACTACCTGAAGCTCATCGGCAAGGTGCCGCTGCTCAACGCCGAGCAGGAGGTGGAGCTGGCCAAGCGCATCGAGGCCGGTCTCTTCTCCGAGCACAAGCTGGAGGACGAGGAGGGCACGGGCGACGAGCTCACCCCCCAGTTCCGCCGCGAGCTGGAGATCCTGGTCGAGGACGGCCGCCGCGCCAAGAACCACCTCCTGGAGGCCAACCTCCGTCTGGTCGTCTCGCTGGCCAAGCGCTACACCGGCCGCGGCATGCTCTTCCTGGACCTCATCCAGGAGGGCAACGTCGGTCTGATCCGTGCGGTCGAGAAGTTCGACTACACCAAGGGCTTCAAGTTCTCGACGTACGCGACCTGGTGGATCCGTCAGGCGATCACCCGCGCGATGGCCGACCAGGCGCGCACCATCCGCATCCCGGTGCACATGGTCGAGGTCATCAACAAGCTGGCCCGTGTGCAGCGCCAGATGCTCCAGGACCTGGGCCGCGAGCCCACCCCGGAGGAGCTGGCCAAGGAACTCGACATGACCCCCGAGAAGGTCATCGAGGTCCAGAAGTACGGCCGCGAGCCGATCTCCCTGCACACCCCGCTGGGTGAGGAGGGTGACAGCGAGTTCGGTGACCTCATCGAGGACTCGGAGGCCGTGGTTCCGGCCGACGCGGTCAGCTTCACGTTCCTCCAGGAGCAGCTGCACTCGGTGCTGGACACCCTCTCCGAGCGCGAGGCGGGCGTCGTCTCCATGCGCTTCGGTCTGGCCGACGGCCAGCCCAAGACGCTGGACGAGATCGGCAAGGTCTACGGCGTGACGCGTGAGCGCATCCGCCAGATCGAGTCCAAGACCATGTCCAAGCTGCGCCACCCGTCCCGCTCGCAGGTCCTGCGCGACTACCTGGACTGAGCCTTGGCCGCCTGAGCCTCGGCCGTCCAGTGGGTCAGGTGCGGAAGGTCAGGCGCGGAAGGTCAGGTGCAGTGCCTGGGGCGAGCGGTGGATCAGAGTGGGTCGCATGACGGCCCGCTGGTCCGCCGCTCGCCCCAGGCGCGTCCCGGGGAGGCGACGGGTGAACAGCTCCAGGGTGATGCGCAGTTGCGCGCGGCCCAGCTGTGAGCCCGGGCAGCCGTGGATGCCGTGGCCGAAGCCGACGTGGCGTGCCTGGTCGGGGCGGGCGAGGTCGAAGGTGCCGGGGTCCCGGTGCTGTCCTGGGTCCCGGTTGGCGGAGCCGTACGCGATGAACAGGGCGCTGCCGGCCGGGAGTTCGGTGCCCGCGAGGGTCACCGTTCGGGTGGTGAGGCGGCGGAATCCCTGGATCGGGGTGTCGTGACGGACGGCTTCCTCGATCGCGGCGGGGATCCGGTCCGGTTCGGCGCACAGCATTTTCCACTGGGCGCGGTCGCTCAGCAGGTGCAGGAACGCCGTGCCGATGAGTGCGGTGGTCGTGAGGTGCCCGGCCAGCAGCAGGTTCTGCAGTTGGGAGACCATTTCGCGGCGCTGCTCGCGGGTGAGGTCGCCCGTGCCGGGGATCAGCGCGGCGGTCATGGTGGAGATCAGGTCGTCGCGGGGATGCGCACGGCGGTCACGAAGGTAGTTGTCCAGCACGTGCTGCAGGGCGACGACGTCGCGCGCGGCGGCAACTTGTTCGTCCTCGGAGAGCGGGCGGAAGAGCAGCTCCTCGGCACGGCGTCCGCCACGCACCACGCCGGCCGCGTCCGCCCGGTCGATGCCCAGGAGCCGGCAGATGACCTCACCGGGCAGGATCTCGGCGTACTCCCCCATCAGCTCGGCGTAACCGCGCGGGGCGAACGCATCGAGGAGTTCCTCGGCGCGGACCGTGGCGTACGGCAGGACGGCGTTGACCCGCGCCGTGGACAGGCCGCTGCTGAGCGGAGCACGGTACCTGCGGTGCGCGTCGCCGTCGGAGGTGACCACCGTCCGGTGACCACCGATCCCCTTGGCGAACTCGGCCAGGGCGGCGGGGCACGGCGCGACGTCGGGCCTCAGCGAATTGGCCGAGGAAAAGTCCTCGGGCCGACGCAGCACCTCCCGTACGTCCACGTCCCGAGCAACCAACCAGGCATCCAGCTCCGGCACGAACACAAGCCCTTCGGTCGCCCGAGCGCGCGCATAGTGCGGATAGGGATTGCCCTGCCAGACATCCAGAGCCCGATGATCAGCTAAGTCCACCCGCCCATGGTGCCCGAGCGCACCTCCGGACGAAAGGGGGCGGGGCGAGCGCCGCAGGCAACGCCGGCCCCCCTCCCCCGGACGCCCGCGCTACCCCACCGCCCGAACCCCCTTCGACGCCTCATGCGCCTCCCGCACCCCTCCCACGAAGTCCTCGATGAACGGGTCCCCCAGCCGCACCCTCCCCAGCTGATGATGCTCCTTCGGATCAACGGTGATCCTCACCGCCGCCTCCGCCCGCGCATCCATCTCCTTGCGCGCCGCCTCAGCGGCCACCACGTCCCCGCGCCCGATGGCAGTCAACACATCCAGCCCGTGGGACATCGACCGTCCCCAAAGCTCCGTCGCGTCCAGCCAGTTCGACGCGTCGCTCAGAAAGAGCTTGTCGGGAAGGCCGCCCCGAAGAACCCCGGAGAGTTCCGCGATCTCCTCCACCGCCGGGCGGAAGGCCCGGACCGCACCACCCGGATCAGTGGCATATCGCTCCCGGAAGGCGCTCGCCCTGGCCCCGAAGACCGGCGACTGCGGCTGCCAGGGCGTGGTGCCGAACGTGGGCGCGAGATGGTTGAGGTCGACGAAGACCTGCACGGCGTCGGCCAGTCGCACATTCCCACCGGCCAGATGCAGCGCCGCCTGCCGGGCGGACCGGGTGCGGTCGTAACCCCTGTCGTTCCACGCGAAGTCGGACATGGTGAAGACGGCCGGCTTACTGGCGGCCTCCTGGTTCATCGGGTTGGAGATCAGCCCGGTGAGGTGGTCGGAGAGGCCGGGTTCACGCTTGTCGTACGGGGCGAGCAGCAGGCGGCCCGCCGTACGGCCGAAGTCGTTGACCGGGTAGTTGTCCCAGACGAACACCTTCCGGCCGAAGAGCTCGGAAGCCTTCTTCGCCTGCTCGACGGTGATCGCGGGCGGGACGACATCGGTGCCCGTCCACATCACCTCGACCGGCTTGTCGAGGGTGGCGCGCAGGATCTGCTTGTACGGGGAGTCCTTGAGGTCGCCGTACTCGGTGGGCACCATCTGCAGCGGCCGCATCCCGGGGTGGGTGGCGACGAAGTCCTTCTGGAGGCTGTTGAGGAGGCTCACCTGGGCCTTGGCCGCCGCCGCCTGGCCGGGCGCGCCGAAAGCCTTGAGGTCCGCGTCGCAGTTCCACTTGGTGTAACTGATGTCGTCGAGCGGGACCGAGACGGTACGCACCCCGAGGTCGTACATCGCCTGGAGTTTGGCGGTCAGGGCCTTGGTGTCGGCCGCATCCGAGTAGCAGATGGAGGCGCCCGGCGAGACGGCGAAGGTGAAGCGGACGTGGTTGGCGGTGGCTCGCTCCACCAGTTCGCCCAGTTCGGCGAAGGGGGCCGCCGGGTAGGGCTCGCGCCATTTGTCGCGGTGGTACGGGTCGTCCTTGGGCGCGTAGACATAGGTGTTGGACTTGACCTGACCCAGGAAGTCCATGTGGTCCAGGCGTTCGGCGCGGGTCCAGGGCGGGCCGTAGAAGCCCTCGATGGAGCCGCGCAGGGGCATGGCGGGGAAGTCGGAGACGGAAGCGGCGGCGAGACGGGCGGCGCCGTGGACCCCCGGCTTCAGCAGTTGCTTCAGGGTCTGGACGGCGTAGTACTGGCCGGTGGCGTCGGTGCCGCCGAGGGCGACGGTCCTGCGCGCGGCCCGCAGGGCGTAGCCGTCGGCCTGCTGGGGAACGGTGGTGCCGGTCAGGGCGCGGGCGATGTCGGCGCGGGTCGCCGGGCCGAGCAGAATGCTCAACCGGGAGTGCGCGGAGGATCTTTCGCGGAAGTCGGCATGGCGTACGCCGTGGGCGCGGAGGGTGCCGGCGAGCAGGGCGCGGGCCGCCGGGTCGGTGTCCTTGCCGGTGATCACCTCGACCCGGTCCGGGACAACGATGTCAGATCCGGTACGGGTCATACTCTGCGGCGTCGGCGAGACGACCGGCAGCGCGGACGAGGCTCCCGCGGCCACGGGCGCGGCGTCGGCCGGCGCGGGTCCGGAATCCGGGGCCGCGGTGGCGGCCGGGGCCGCCAGGCTCAGGGACCCGATCGCGAGAGTGAGCGCGAGGGTCCGGGACGCGAGGGTCCGGGATACGAGGGTCCGGGATACGACGGTCATGCGGCCTCCAGTGCGGTGCGTGCGGTGGAGTGCGGTGCGTGCGGTGCCGTGCGGGTACGTGTGGCACCGATCGATGCCGTGCGGTGGAGTGTGCGCGGTCATGAGCGGAACTGTCGGTTTCTCGGAACTGCCGGACAGCGTCGACCACTTGGCGATGCCCCGTCAAGACCGCGCGCCACATCCACCCCACCGCACCACCCCCCACGCCGGACAACCACGTCACAGACACGCAATCGCCTGTTACCGGACAACTCCCCCTCCGAGGCACCCCACCCGGTAGGACAAAAAGCTCGGAAGCTTCAATTCCCCTTCACTGCACCCGAGTTCACACCACATAGGTGCACCTCACCGCGAACCGCAGGTAACCACGCGGAACGGATGGATGCGGACTACAGCGGAGAGATACACCCGTATCCGCATCCCGTAACACCTCCCGCCGACCGCTCCCGATTGGCCGCGAGGCGGTCCACAGTGGTGTTTCTCGGCAGCACGCCGGGACCCGCACCACCCCATCTCCGTCCCGGCCAGGGGCGGATGGGCAGTACACCAGGGGGAAATCTCATGTCCACAGCCCGCACCCGCACCGCCCGACGCGTCGCCGCCGCGGTACTCACCGCCGGCACCGTCGTCGGTATCACCGCACTGCCGGCCTCCGCCGCCGCACCCACCTCCGCCGCCACGCAGGCCTCCAAGGCCCCGCGTCCGACGATCGTCATCGGCCAGGTGCAGTACAACAGCCCCGGTTACGACGACGGCTCGAACCGCAGCCTGAACGGCGAGTGGGTCCAGATCCGCAACCTCGGCCGCCACACGGTCAACCTGCGCAACTACTCACTCACCGACCGGGACGGCAAGCGCTACTACTTCCACAACCTGCGCCTGGACGGCCGCTCCAGCGTCAAGGTCCACACCGGTTACGGCCACGACCGCTACGGCCACGTCTACCAGGACCGCAGCCGCTACGTCTGGGACAACTACAGCGACACCGCCACCCTCCGCAACAACAAGGGCCGCGTCATCGACCGCGTGTCCTGGGGCCGTCACTGATATCCCACGGGACTGACCAATCCACGGGCACCGGTTCCGCACGGGTGCCTCGGACGAGAGAGGGGGGGGGGGGGGGGGGGGGGGGGGGGGGGGGGGGGGGGGCCCCCCCCCCGCGGGGCGGCCCCCCCGGGGGGGGGGGGGTGGGGGCGGGGCCGGGGGGGGGGGGGGGGGCCGGACGGCTCACCGGGGCTGCACGAGGGGCCT
>NZ_JBITDM010000008.1:129950-258062 GCF_044454195.1 Streptomyces sp. NPDC051561
CCCGCCCCCCGCCCCGCCGGCCCGGCGCCCCCCCCCGGGGCCGCCCCCCCGCCCCCCCCCCCCCCCCCCCCCCCCCCCCCCCCCCCCCCCCCCCCCCCCCCCCCCCCCCCCCCCCCCCGTTCACAGGTGGCCGGCGACCGTTACGGAGTCGGCAGTGGCTGCGCGGGATCGATCCGCAGGGTTGCCCGTACGCTCTCGGGTCCGCGCACCCTGGAGGCGAACGCCACCAGCTCACAGGCCCCCCTGGGCCGGCAGTCGACGGTCCGGCCGGTCCGGGTGGTGAAGGAGGCCTGGACGGTGACCTCGCGCTTCAGCCGCCCCTTGTCGTCCGTCGCGGGCGGGCGCGGTCCACTGGTGCAGTCGTCGTAGCCGATCGCACCGGCCATGCACTGGACGACCAGGAAGTGGTACTGCGGCTCGTAGCCCCGCCCGGTCACGGTGACCTGCTGCCCGTGCTGGAGCTTCCGGTTCGGTTCGATCCGGAAGGTCGGTGCGGCTTCCAGAGTCGCGTCCGGCAGGAAGCTCAGCGGGGTGGAGGTCAGCAGGTTGCCGTTGTTGTCGAACATGGCCAGCTCGCACGGCTCGGCCGCCACCCGGCAGTCGACCTTCCCGGACGGCGTCTCCAGCTGGGAGTAGAGCTTCTTCGGCGACTTGCTGAACGTTCCGTCCGGCAGCACCCGGAACTGCCGCCGGGTGTCGTCGTCGCAGGTGGCCTCCGCCGCGTGGGCGGCGCACATCATCACCCACACATACTGCTTGGCGGGCCCCCCGGTGATCCGGAAGGTGGCGATGTCGCCGTCCCGCAGCCCGGTGGTCCGCTGCACGTTGAGCTGAGGCCCGGCCCCGTCCGCTCCCTCGGTGGCCGCGGCAACCCCCGGTCCCATCCCCACCAGCGACAACAGCAGCGCTCCGGCCGCGAGCCCGGCTCCCGCGACGGCCCTGCGGGATCTCTGCACCAGTCCGTCCGTGTACCTACGCATACAGGTCCCCCCTGTGGTCACGCCCGCCCCTGTGGGCAGGGCGGCACCATGGTGGCACAGGGACACAACGGTCCGGGCACGGTTTGCGTCAGGCCCATGACGCCCCGTGGTACCCGTGCGATAGGTTTTGCGTCTCCCTCAACACCTGCCTCATTACTCGCGGAGACTGACTTCTCAATGGACGACATCGTCAATGGACTTGGCCGCACCGCCGCCTACGGTGCCCTCGGCGTCGTACTGCTGACCCTGGGCATCTTCCTGGTGGACGCGCTGACTCCGGGCAAGCTCGGCAAGCAGATCTGGGAGCAGCGCAACCGCAACGCGTCGCTGCTGCTCAGTTCGGCGCTGCTCGGCATCGGCGGGATCGTCTTCACCTCGATCTGGACCACCTACAACGACTTCGGCAAGGGCCTGGTGTCCACGGCCGTGTTCGGCCTGCTGGGCCTGGTGATGATGGCGGTGGCGTTCTGGGTGGTGGACCTGGTCACGCCCGGCAAGCTGGGCGCGACGCTGGTGGAGGAGGAGCCGCACCCCGCGGTGTGGGTGACGGCGTCGTGCAACATCGCGGTGGCGGCGATCATCTCGGCGTCGATCGCCTGACGACGTACCGCTTCCGGAACGCCCCGCCCACTGAGTGGGCGGGGCGTTCCGGCATGCGGGCGTTCAGAGCCGTCGTCTCATGTCATTCACGGCGCGAGGCGTTCCAGGATGCGGTCCATGCCGCTGTTCCAGTTCTCCTTGAGTGCCGCGACCGCCTGCGTCACGTCGCCGCGCACCAGGCACTCGGCGATCCGCTCGTGTTCCTCGGCGGAGCGTTCCAGTACGTCCTGGTCGCCCAGCGCCACCTGTTCGTAGCGGTGCATGGTCAGCTTCAGTGAGGCGATCAGATCCATCAGGCGGGCGTTCGGGCAGCCGGAGAGCAGCAGGGCGTGCCAGGCGTCGTCGTACCGTTCGATGACGTCGTGCGGTGCCTGCGGGGCGGAGAAGGCGCGGGCCTGCTCCAGCAACTTCGGTGCGAGCCCGGCGAGCTGGGCCGGGTCGCTGGATTCGAGTGCCAGCGATTCGAGGGTGGCGACGATGGTGGTGAGGTCGCGGAACTCCTGGGCGCTCATCGGTGCGAACCGGAACCCCTTGCCACGCTCGCTGGTGATCAGCCCCTCGCGTTCCAGCGAGATCAGCGCCTCCCGCAACGGCGTGCGGCTGACCCCCAGTTCGGTGGCGAGGCGGCCCTCGTTGAGGGGTTCGTCGGTCGGGATGGTGCCGCGCCCGAGCCGTCTGATCAGCTCTTCCTTGACCTGCTCGCGCAGTGGGCGGTTCTCGATTGGCATGTCGGCGGCCCTTCCCCTCGTTGCCTGAAGATTATCGGCCACCACGGGCCCGGCCGTACCTCGGGTGGCCGGGCCCGGTGTCACCGGCCCGCTCTCACGCCGTGCCGCCGCCGTCGACGGGAATGACCGCGCCGCTGATGAAGGCGGCGGCGTCGGAGGCGAGGAAGGCGACGGTCCGGGCGATGTCACGGGGCTGTCCGATACGTCCCAGGGGCCGTTCCGCGGCCTCCTCGTAGAAGGCGTCGGCGCGTTCGCCGAGCTGACGGGCCTCCTCGGCGAGCATCCCGGTGGCGGTGTCGCCGGGGCAGACGCAGTTGACGCGGACGAGGTCGGGGCCGTGGTCGATGGCCATGGCGCGGGTCATGTTGACCACGGCGCCCTTGGAGGCGCAGTACGAGACCGCCCGCGCCCCGCCGGATATCCCCCACCCCGAGCCGGTGTTGATGATGGACCCGCCGCCCTGCGCCGCCATCCCGGGAATCACCAGCCGCGACATCAGCATGACCGACCGGATGTTGACGGCCATCACCAGGTCCCAGTCGTCGTCGGCGATCTCGCAGACGGTGGACCTGCGGATGATGCCGGCGTTGTTGAACAGCACGTCCACGCCGCCGAGTTGGTCCCGCGCGGTGCGTACGGCTTCCTCGCAGTCGGTACGCCGTGAGACGTCGCACCGTACGAAGACGCCGCCCGCCTCCTTGGCGGTGGCCTCGCCTCCGTCGGTGTCGATGTCGGCGACGAGGACGCGGGCCCCGAGTTCTCCGAGCAGCAGGGCGGTGGCGCGTCCGATGCCCGCGCCGCCGCCGGTGACGAGGGCGCGCTTGCCGGTGAGGTCGATCATGAGGCTTCTCCCGTGGTGGTGGGGTGTCTTGTGTGGTCGTGGGGAGGCACTCGGCCGGTTCAGCCGGTGATCCGGTAGAGGGCGGTACGGCCGAGCCCGGTGATCACCCGGCGGTATCCGCAGAGTGCGGCGTCGAGGGCGTCGTCGCCGGTGTCGACGAGGAGGGGCCGCCCGTGGAGTGCGGCGAGCTTGGCCTCCGTGCACAGGACGTGCAGCCGGTCGTCGCCGACGGCCCGCAGCACCTCCGGGGAGAGCTGCTGGTTGCCCCGCCCCAGGAGGAACCCCTGGCCGCCGATGGGCGAGAGAGCGAGGTGCGCGGGGCGGGCGGCGAGGTGGGCGAGGAGCTGGTCCGAGGAGAGGTGGGTGGCGAGGAGGCGGTACGGGGGCGGGGCCGAGGGGGGTGCCCCGGTGGGCGTCGGCGGGCGGGGGCCGGCGCCGGGGGCGGCCGTCACCGTCCGGCCGGGGTGCTCGTGGCTGAGCAGGCTCACCCCGGTCAGGGGGATGTCGGCGCCGAGCGCGGCGGCGACCGCGCGGGTGGTGGTGCCTGGGCCGAGCGCGAGGAGGTCGCCGGGTGCGGGGCGGGAGGCGAGTTCGGCGGCGATCGAGCTGACCGTTTCCGGGGAGGCCGCCGTGGAGCCCGCCTTGCGCTGCTGGACGCGGACGGGAACGTACGGCACCGGGAGCCAGCCGTACAGCCGGGAGGCGAGACGGCCCTCGCGCAGGCGCGCCTCGTCGCGGTCCATCACCTCGGCCTCACGCAGGCCCACCTTTCCCCGGCCGTTCAGCCAGGCGGCGGCGACCTCCCCCGCGGCGCGCGGGTTCACCGCGAACACCGCCGAGTGCATTTTGACCCCGGTCGGGATGCCGAGGACGGGAATGCCGCCCGCCTCGCCGACGGCCGCGAGCACATCGCGGGCGGTGCCGTCGCCGCCTGCGAAGAGGATCAGTTCGGCGCCCTGGGCGACCAGCGCGCGTACGGCGGCGACGGTGTCCTGGGCCCCGGTGGCTCCCGGGCGGACACGGTGCACCGAGGCGCCCCCGGCCGCCCCGGGTGATGCGGCACCGCCCCCGGGCCCGGCACCCCCGGCGGCGTACACCACCCCGGGCACCAGCCCGGCCGCCCGCACCGCCTCCTCCCCCATCCGCCCGGCAGCCGTCAGCACGTCGAACCGGACGCCCGGCGGCGCGCACTCCGCGTACCGGCAGGACAGTTCGGCCAGCGCCACCGCCGCCCGCTCCCCCGCGTGCGGCGCCGCCCCCAACTGCAGAGCGCGCCGCTGGGTGGCCGTACCGTCGCTGCCCTCAAGACCGACCCGGCCGCCGAGCCCCGCGACCGGGTTGACCACCAGCCCGACCACCCGGGGGCGTGTCGCTGCCCCGCCCCCGGTCACCCGCCCCACCCCGTCATGCGCCCTCCACGACCTTCCGCCGGTACGTTCGCCAGCTCGGCGACCACCGCGCCGGGTCGTCCAGCGCTTGCGGCCTGACCCGGTGGATGGTGGAGCGGTGCGGCGCGGTCCGGACGGTCTCCGGGTCCTCGTACGCCTCCCGCGCGACCTCGGAGAGGATCGCCGCATACTCGTCCAGGTCCGCCCGGGAGTATGACTCGGTGGGCTCCAGGGTCATCGGTTCGGGGACCACGTACGGGTGATGGCTCGTCCAGTAGTGGGTGCCGAAGTCGGCTGCCCTGACGCCCAGTTGCTCGCTGTGGATGCCGGTGTCCTCGTGCAGCCGCTGCCAGCTGTACCGCACCTGCTCCACCCGGGGCCGGCCCGCCGCGTACGGCACCGAGACGCCGCGGATCTGCTGGACCAGATGCAGCAGGTAGTTGTTATTGAGGACGGCGGTCTCGGCGACCTCGCGCAGACCTTCGGCGCCCATCGACATGATCCAGGCGTAGGCACGCACCAGGTTGGGGACGACGCCGTGGTACGGGCGGATCTTGCCGACCGAGTGCGGGCGGTCGTCGTCCAGCCAGTAGCGCTCGCCGTCGAACTCGACGGTGGGGCGCGGGAGATAGGGGCCCAGGGCCTCCGTCACTCCACAGGCGCCGGCCGCCGGGCCGCCGCACGCGTGCGGGGTGGAGAACGTCTTGTGCAGGTTGAAGTGGCACAGGTCGAAGCCCGCCTCGCGGGCCCTGGTGATGCCGAGGATGCCGTTGGCGTTGGCCTGGTCGTACGCGCACAGCCCGCCCGCCTCGTGGACGATGCGGACGAAGTCGGCGATCCGGGGGTTGTAGATGCCGGTGTCCTCGGGATTGGTGATGAGGAGGGCGGCGGTGCGGGGACCGACGGCGGCCCTGAGGGCCTCGATGTCGGGGTAACCGTCGGCGTCGGGGTGCAGGGTGATCACCTTGAAGCCCGCGGTCTTGGCGCAGGCGGCGTTGGAGGGGTGGGAGAAGATCGTGGTGATGATCTCGTCGCGCCGGTCCGCCTCGCCGCGGTCGGCGAAGTACGCCCTGATCATGGCCACGTTGGCGTAGATGGCGGCGGAGCCGGCGCCGGGCTGGAGGGAGACCCTGTCCATGCCGGAGACCTCGCGGAGGAGTCCTTCGAGGCGGTGCAGCACGGCCAGTACGCCCTGCACGGTGGAGGTGTCCTGGAGGGGGTGCAGGCCCGCGACGCGTTCGTCGCTGACGAAGCGGTCGTTGACCTTGGGGCTGTACTTCATGGTGCAGGTGCCCTGCCCCACGTCGACGTTGAGGTCCGCGCCCAGCGTCTCCTGGGAGAGCCGGAGGTAGTGGCGCAGGACCTGCTGCTGGCCGATCTCCGGGAGTGCGGGCGGGGTGCGCCGGCGGAGGGCGGCGGGGGCCTCGGCCAGGCCGCCGAGTGCTTCGGTGATCGCCGGGTCGACGGCCGGGACGAGGACGCCGCGCTCGCCCGGTGACCCGAGTTCGAAGATCAGCTTCTCGTCCCAGGACGCCTGGTGGAAGCGGCGCAGTGCGGGCTTGGCGGCGATGCGGGCGTCCTCGGCCGAGACGGCGGCCGGGCCTGCTGCGGGGTGGGCGCTCACTTGACGATCTCCTCCAGGGCGTCGGCCAGTTCGTCGATGTCGGCCTTGGTGTGGACTTCGGTGACGCAGTACAGGGCCCGGTCGGCGGACAGCGGGATGCCGCCGTGGATGGAGCGTTCGAGCAGGTCGGCGTGGATCTCGGCGACGTCGCGACCGCCGGTGAACCGCACCGGGAAGTCCGCGAAGTGGACGGCGTCGGACTGCGGGATCTCCACTCCGGGGATCCGGGCCAGGCGCTGTTTGGCGTACGCCGTGTGGGCGAGGATCGTCTCGCCGATGTCCCGCATTCCCTGCGGCCCCATCAGCGCGAGGTAGACCCCGGCCCCGATGCCGTGCAGCGCGGCGGCCGTGCCGACCCACTCCTTGCCCTCCTCACGGACCGCGAAGGAGGTCCGCTCGTAGGCCACGTCACCGAAGCCGTACTCGCCCTCGACCTCGGTGGGCACCAGCCCGAAGAGCCGGGTCGGGTACTCGGCCACCAGGCGCTCCTCGTCCCGCGCGCCGATGAAGCCGGCGTTGCCGCCGCCGTAGCTCATCCGGATGCCGAGCGGCTGGATGTCACCACAGGTGAGGTCGGCGCCGTACGAGGACGGCGGGGCCAGCACTCCCAGCGAGATCGGGTTGCAGCCGACGACGTACAACGCGCCCGCCTCGTGGGCGAGTTCGCCCATCGGGGGCAGCGCTTCGTCGACCAGGCCCAGCCGGTTCGGCGCCTCGGTGTAGAGCGCCGCCACACCCCCGGCCGCCAGGGCCTCCCGTACGGCGGCGAGGTCGGCGCGTCCGGTCGCCGGGTCGGCGGGCAGCAGCACCACCTCGTGGTCCGGGCGGACGTAGTCGCGGATCTTGGAGAGTTTGTCCGGGTCGATGTCGCCGCTGATCAGCAGCGTGCGGCGGCCGGTGACGCGGCCCGCCATGCGCAGAGCGGTCCCGGCGGCCTGGAAGCCGTCGTACACCGGGACGTTGACGACGTCCACATCGAGGAGCTCCGCCATCAGCGACTGGTACTCCCACATGGTCTGGAAGCGGCCGTGGTCCTCGTACGGTTCACCGGCGTAGGCGGTGAGGAATTCGCTGCGGCCCATCACCTCGTCGACGACGGCGGGTACGTGGTGCGGGTAGCAGCCGCCGCCGAGGAAGCTGAGCAAGTGCGAGGCGGGGGTGTTGCGTCGCAGCAACTCCTCCATGTGGCGCGTCAGTCGGGCCTCGGACCGTAGGGGGGCGGGCAGGTCCAGGGGGCGGCGGAGCCGGATTCCCTCCGGGATGTCCGCGTAGAAGTCCTCGACGCCGGCGACGCCGACCGCGTCCAGCATCGCCCGCCTGACGGCGGGGACCGAGTTGGGAATGTAGGGGTGGGCCACCGGCCCGGATGCCTGGGGCACCGCCGGGGCCTGGGGAGACTTCTCGGGTGGGGTCATGCCGCGCCTTCCGCGTGCGGTGAAAGGCCGGAGCGGGCTCCGGTGATTTCAGGGGCAGTTGACGTACGACCTCTTGACGCAGGGATGCGTCATTCAGTGTTCTGTATACAGCATTAGGTATTCCGACGGCAGGAGACAAGGGTGTCAACTCGACCTGAACGAAGGGCAGTTCTGGCATCCGGGCTGGCGGCCGGAGTCACGGCCGCGCTCGGCGGCTGCGCCACCGGGGGTACCGGTGACAAGGGCGGCGGAAAGGCTCCGGAGGTGAAGGGCGGCGCCGGCCGGCAGCTCAAGGGGTCGATCACCGTCTGGTCCTGGGACGTGGCCGCGAAGGCGATGCAGCGACTGGCGGCCGACTTCGAGCAGAAGCACCCGGGAGCCACCGTCAAGGTCACCGACATCGGATACGACAGCGCCTACGACAAGATCACCGTGGGTCTGCGCGGCGGGTCGGGACTGGCGGACGTGCTGACCGTCGAAGGCCCCCGGATGGCGACGTACATGGGGACCTTCCCGCGAGGTTTCCACGATCTGACCAAGCTCGCGGGACCGCATCAGAAGGACTTCGACAAGGCGGCGTGGAAAACAGTGGTGAACCCGCAGGGCAAGGTGGTCGCCCTGCCGTGGGACATCGGGCCGTGCGGTCTCTACTACCGGACGGACTACTTCCGCGCGGCCCGGATCACCGCCGACCGGATCAGGACCTGGGACGACTTCGTCGCCGCCGGTGAACAGCTGAAGAAGCGCACCGGCCGAAAGATGCTGATCCTCGACCCGGTGGAGGACTCCACCTTCGCGATGCTGCTCCAGCAGCAGGGCCAGCACTTCTACCGGGACGGCCAAGTCGCCGTCGACACCCCCGAGGGCATCCGGGCCGCGACCCTGCTCAAGACGCTCGCGGACAAGGGGCTGGTCGACTACCAGAAGCAGTGGGACGGACTGGTCACCGGCACCAAGGAGGGCAAGGCGGCCACCACGGCGACCGCCGCCTGGTGGATGGGCACCCTGCTGTCCGACATGCCCGAGCTGAAGGGGAGGTTCGGGGTGATGCCGCTGCCCGCCTTCGACGCCGGCGGTGTCCGCACCTCGAACAGCGGCGGCTCGGTCCTCTCCGTACCCGCGCAGAGCAAGAACCCCGAACTCGCGTGGGCCTTCGTCGAGTTCCTGCTGGCGAGCGCCCCGAACCAGGTGTCCATGCTCAAGAACGAGGGCCTCTTCCCCGCCTACCTGCCCGCGCTCGCCGACCCGTATCTGAGCAGTCCGCAGGAGTACTTCGGCGGGCAGCCCGCTCTCCAGGTCTTCGCCCGGCTGGCCCCCTCGACCCCGCCCGTCGAGTACAACAAGGACGGCGCCAAGGCGACCGACATCATGTACTCGACGATCACCGGCATCCTGCTGCGCGACAAGAACCCCGAGGAGGCCCTGGACACGGCCGCCGGACAGATCGCCGCCGCCACCGGCCGGCCGCGGATCGCGGGCTGATCAGCCGATGGCCGCTCCCACGACCACCCTCCCCGTCACCGGCGCCGCCTCACCGAAGGCGCCGCCCCGCAGGAAGCGCCTGCGGGGCGTGCCCTGGCTGTTCGCGGGGCCCGCCGCCGTGCTGTTCGCCGTGTTCTTCGCGTACCCGCTCGGTGCGAGCCTGTGGCAGAGCTTCACCTCGGAGCGCGACGGGGCCTCGGTGTGGGTGGGGCTCCAGCAGTACCGGCGGATGATCGACGATCCGGCGTTCCTGGAGTCGCTGTTCAATGTCGCGCTGATCCTGCTCGTCCAGGTCCCGGTGATGGTGGTGCTCGCGCTGATGCTGGCGGGCCTCCTCAACCAGTCCTGGCTGCGCTTCCGCGGCACCTGGCGGACGCTGTACTTCCTGCCCGCCGTGACCACACTGGTCGCGTACGCCGTGGTCTTCCAGGTGCTGCTGCGCACGGACGGCGGGCTGGCGAACCAGTTCCTCACCCTGCTCGGGCTGAGCCCCGTCGACTGGCTCAACGACCCGGCCTGGGCCCGCATCTCGCTGATCGGCTCGCTCACCTGGCGGTGGACCGGCTACAACGCGGTGATCCTGCTCGCCGGACTCCAGTCGATCGGCAAGGAGCAGTACGAGGCGGCGGCACTGGACGGGGCGGGGACCTTCACGACGTACCGCAAGGTGATCGTCCCGCAGTTGCGGCCGGTGATCCTGTTCTGCGCGGTCACCTCCACCATCGGCACTCTCCAGCTCTTCGACGAGAACTACGTCCTCACCAGGGGCGGCCCCGACAACGCCACCCTCTCCCCCGTCGTCTACCTCTACAAGACCGGCTTCCAGCAGCTGGACTTCGGCTATGCGGCGGCCATCGCCTGGGTGGTGGTCGCGATCATCGCGGTGCTGTCCGTGGCCCAGTACTTCCTGTTCGGACGGGAGCGGCGCCGATGAGTACCACCGTGGTGAGAAGTCCGGCCGTGGCGAAGAGCCCGGCGGTGACGCGGCGGCGGAGCCCGCTGCACAGGCTGGCCGGTTTCGGCGCGGGGCTGGTGCTGGTGGCCGGGGCGGTGGTGAGTCTGGTGCCGTTCCTCTGGATGGCCGTCGCCTCGACCCGGTCGACCTCGGAGCTGTTCCACTCCCCTCCGCCGTTCCTGCCCGGAGGCCGGCTCCTGGACAATCTGGCCCGGCTGGAGGAGACCATCGGCTTCGGCCGGGTGATGCTCAACTCCCTGGGCATCGCGCTCGTGCACACGGTGCTCAGCTCGCTGGTCTCCGCGATGTGCGGGTACGGGCTGGCGAAGTTCCGGTTCCGGGGGCGGGGGCTGCTGCTCGGGGTGGTCCTGGCGACGATGATGATCCCGTTCCAGGTGCTGCTGGTGCCGCTGTTCCAGATGATGGCGTCGCTGGGCTGGGTGAACTCGTACCAGGCGGTGATCCTGCCGTTCCTGGCCAGCTCGTTCGGCATTCTGCTGATGCGCCAGGGTTTCCTGGACTTCCCGGACGAACTCCTGGAGTCCGCGCGGATCGACGGCTCCGGCGAGGTGCGCACCTTCTTCACGGTCGTACTGCCGTGTGTGCGGCCGCAGTTGGGGGCCCTGGTGATCTTCACCTTCATGAGTGCGTGGAACAGTTTCATCTGGCCGCTGCTGATGCTGAACTCGGAGGACAAGTACACCGTGCCCGTCGCGCTCAACACCCTGACCGGTCTGACCCGCATCGACTACTCCGGCCTGATGCTCGGCTCGCTGCTCGCCACCCTGCCCCTGATGGCCCTCTTCCTCTGCTTCCAGCGGCAGTTCATCTCCGGGCTGCTCGGCGGGGCGGTGAAGCAGTGATCCAGTACGGCGGCGACTACAACCCGGAGCAGTGGCCCGAGGAGGTGTGGGCCCAGGACGCCAGGCTGATGCGGGAGGCGGGCGTCACGATGGTGACGGTGGGGGTGTTCTCCTGGGCGAAGCTCCAACCGCGTCCCACGAGGTGGGACTTCGGCTGGCTGGACCGGCTGATGGACCTGATGGCAGAGCACTCGATCGCCGTCGACCTGGCCACCGCGACCGCCTCCCCGCCGGCCTGGCTGGTGCGCGCGAGCCCGGAGGTACTGCCGGTCACCGCCGACGGGGTCCGCCTGGAGTTCGGCTCACGGCAGCACTACTGCCCGTCCTCGGACACCTACCAACGAGCTGCCGCACGTCTGGTCCGCAAGCTCGCCGCGCGCTACGCGAACCATCCCGCGCTCGCCATGTGGCACATCCACAACGAGTACGGCGACCACATCACCGAGTGCTTCTGCGAGGCGTCCGCCGCCCACTTCCGCAGGTGGCTGCGGAAGCGCTACGCGGACATCGCCGCGCTCAACCACGCCTGGGGGACGTCCTTCTGGTCGCAGCACTACGGCTCCTTCCACGAGATAGAGCCGCCGCGCACCGCCCCGGGGCCGGTGAACCCCACCCAGGTCCTGGACTGGCGCCGGTTCTGTTCGTACGCCCTGCTGAGGCTGCACCGCCATGAGCGGGAGGTCCTGCGCGAGCTCACCCCCGACATCCCCGCCACCACCAACTTCATGTCGATGATGGAGTCCCTGGACTACTGGGAGTGGGCGAGGCACGAGGACGTCGTCTCGGACGACGCCTACCCCGACCCGGCCGATCCCCGGGCCCACCTCAACGCCGCCCTGAACTACGACCTGATGCGCTCCCTCAAGGGCGGCAAACCGTGGCTCCTCCTGGAGCAGGCGCCCTCGGCGGTGAGCTGGCGGACGGTGAACACCCCCAAACCTCCCGGCCTGCAACGCCTCTGGTCCCTCCAGGCACTCGCCCGCGGCGCCGACGGGATCATGTACTTCCAGTGGCGGCAGTCCCGGGCGGGCGCGGAGAAGTTCCACAGCGCGATGCTGCCGCACCGGGGCACCGACGCGCGCGGCTGGCGGGAGACCGTCCGCTTCGGGGCGGAGCTGGGGCGGCTCGCGGAGGTCGCGGGCACCTGGATATCCGCCCAGGTGGCGCTCGTCCTCGACTGGGAGTCCTGGTGGGCGCTCGAAGGCACCGACCATCCCTCGGAGCGGATGCGCTGGCGGGAACTGCTGCGTCCTTGGTACGAGGCCCTGCACGCGCGCGGGATCACGGTGGACTTCGTACCGCCGTACGGAGATCTGTCGGCGTACCGCCTGGTGCTCGCTCCCAACCTGTATCTGCTGCGGAGCGAGCACGCCGAGCGGATCGCGGCGTACGTCCGGGACGGCGGACGGCTGGTGTGCGGGCCGTTCAGCGGGGTCGTCGACGGGCACGACCACCTGCACGACGGGGGCGCGCCGGGGCCGCTGCGGGAGGTGCTCGGGGTCGTCGTCGACGAGTTCTGGCCGATACCGGACGGGGACCGTGTGGGAGTGGGGCCGGACGCCGAGGCCACCTGGTGGAGCGAGTGGCTGGTGACCGAGGGGGCGCAGACCCTCGCGACGTACACCTCGGGTGTGCTCACCGGGCTGCCCGCCGTCACCCGCCACTCCTACGGCAGGGGCAGTGCGCGGTACGTCGGCTGCCACCTGGGGGCGGGCATCGGGCCGGTGCTCGACGGGGCGCTGACCGAGGCGGAGGTGCTTCCGGTGCTCGACGGGCCGGTGCCCGACGGGGTGGAGGCGGTCCGGCGCGGCCCGTATCTCTTCCTGCTCAACCACGGCGACCGGGAGACCGACTGCCCCTGCGTTCCCGGACACGACCTGCTCACCGGTGCGCGGACGGGCCGTGTCGCACGGCTCGGGCCGCGCGGCGCGCTGGTCGTCCACCCACTGAAATCCCTTCGAGAAGACAGGTGACCATGCCCCTCCGCCCCCGTACCTCCGCCCTCGCGGTGGCCCTCCTCTCCGGCACCCTGCTCGCCGGAGCCCTCGCGGCCCCCGCCTCCTCCGTGCCGCCGGGACCGGTCGACTACTCCGATGTGCTCGACCGGCAGGGCTCCCCCACCGTCGCGCTCCCCGGCGACGCCGAGGACAACAACCCGGTGAACGTCTTCGCCGACCGGGGCGCCTGGCACGCCTACGCGCTCCCCAGGTCCGGCGACACCGCCTCGTACGGCGGTTTCACCGGACCGCTGTACCTCGCGCAGGAGTACCCGTGGTGGCTGAGCAACGCCTTCAGCCGTATCCGGCTCACCGAGTCCGGGCAGGCGTTGGACCTCGCGGCGGGCGGCGCGCCTCGCTTCACCTCCCAGCCGGGCCGGTTGCTCCAGTCGTACGACCTCGGGCGCGGTCTGCGCCTGACCCTGGAGCTCCGCTTCTCCTCGCAGCGCACCGCGCTGGTCCGGGCCGAGATCCGCAACGAGGGACGCGCGACCCGCACCCTCGACGCGGGCTGGACCGGGAAGTTGCTGCGGCCCGCCGACGCCCCGATGCGGGACGCCCCGGCGCTGAAGGCCACCGCGCGCGGTGCGGCGGTGGACTTCGCGAAGGTGCGGGAGACCTGGGACTACCTCACCGACGGCACCGAGCGCTTCGAGATCACCCACCGCGAGCCGGTCCGTACCACCGTCGACGGCGACACCTACCGTACCGAGGCCGTCGCGCCCGTCACCCTTCGGCCCGGCCGCACTCACTCCTTCGACTGGACCGAGTCGTTCACCTTCACCGAGGCGGAGCGCACCCGTGAGGCGCCCGCGATACGTTCCGCGCTCGCGCGCCCCGATGCGACGGCCCGCGCCGGGGACGGACGCTGGCATCGCTATGTCGACTCGGTGACGCGCGGGGTGCCGGCGGCTCAGCGGCGTACCGCCGTGAAGTCCCTGGAGACCCTGGTCACCAACTGGCGGAGCGCGGCGGGCCGGATCGAGCACGACGGCATCACCCCGTCCCTCTCCTACAAGTGGTTCGCCGGCGGGGTGTGGGCGTGGGACACCTGGAAGCAGGCGGTCGGCACGGCCCGCTTCGAGCCGAAGCTGGCGCAGGAGCAGATCCGGTCGATGTTCGACCACCAGATACGCGCGGACTCCACCGCGCGCCCGCAGGACGCCGGGATGCTCCCCGACTGTGTCTTCTACAACGACCCCGGGCAGGGCGGCGGCAACTGGAACGAGCGCAACTCGAAGCCGCCGCTGGCCGCCTGGTCGGTCTGGAAGGTGTACGAGAAGTCCGGCGACCGGCGCTTCCTGCGGGAGATGTATCCCAAGCTGGCCGCCTACCAGGCGTGGTGGTACCGCAACCGGGACCACGACCGCAACGGCCTGGCCGAGTACGGAGCGACGCTCGACCCGGCGAACGGGACACCGGAGGACCAGCGGCTGGCGGCTGCCTGGGAGAGCGGTATGGACAACGCGCCGCGCTTCGACAAGGCCCTGGGCACCGCCGTGGTCCCCAACAAGGACGCGGCCGGCCGGGTCGTGGGCTACTCCGTCAACCAGGAGTCGGTGGACCTGAACGCCTATCTGGCCGCTGATCAGGCGTACTTGGCGAAGATCGCCGGTGTGCTCGGGGAGCGGGCGGCGGCCGGGCGGTGGGAGGCGAAGTCACGGGCGACCCACACGGCCGTACGCACGCAGATGTATGACGCGAGGTCCGGCTGGTTCTACGACAAGGCGCTCGGGGGCAAGGAGCTGCTGACCGTGCGCGGCCGGGGCATCGAGGGGGCGATTCCGCTGTGGAGCGGGACCGCGTCCCAGGAGCAGGCGCGGGCGGTGCGGGAGAAGCTGAGCGATCCGGCGGAGTTCGCGACCGAGGTGCCGTTCCCGACGGTGTCCAGGAGTTCACCGTACTTCCAGTCGACGAAGTACTGGCGGGGTCCGGTCTGGCTGGATCAGGCGTACTTCGCACAGGAGGGGCTGCGCCGGTACGGGTACGCGAAGGACGCCAACGCGCTGACAGGTCAACTCCTCGCCCGCGCGCAAGGGTTGTCCGGGAACGGCCCGATCATGGAGAACTACGACCCGCTCACCGGGGCTTCGCTGAACTCCCCCAACTTCAGCTGGTCGGCGGCACTGCTGCTGCCGATGCTGACGCGGGAGAGGTAGCCGCCCGGCACCCCTGGCACACAACCACCCAACGCCACCGGCCTGTTCGCCCCTGAGGGCGGGCGGGCCGGTGGCGTTGGGCGTCTTCTATCAAGTCCCGGGTGGTGACGTCCGGCACTCCCGGCATTTTCCTCCCATCCGGTGACTCGGCGTGCACAACCGAGCGCCGAACGTGCAAAGTCGGTGAGTCTATGCCTGGGGCGACGATCGGTGCAGGGGGTTGGGAGAACCGGCCGATGCTCCGATCCGAGAGGGCTAAGCTCGCTGCGCAACGAGCCGAGTTGATGTGAATTCATCCACTTGTTCCCCTTCGCGGTACTTGTTCGCAAAAAGCCAGCATTCTCAGCACCGGCATTCTCACCACCAGCATGCGTCGCAGCACTCGTCACAGACCGCCAACACCGCCCTCAAGACCACCGTCAGAGGCTTTCCATGGTTCGGGTTGATTCCCCCCCACGTCAGGCAGCACATCAGGCACGGCAACCACAGCCGCCGCATCCGGCTCACCAGGCACGACAGCAGGAGTCCTCCTTCGTGCGGCCGCTCGCGCTGGCCGTCGTCCTGGCGATCGCCGCGACGGCCGCCGCCGTGGTCACCGTCACGGAATCCGCCCGGATACCCGTCGTCTGGTCCGGTGCGGTACTGACCGTCGTCGTCGCCCTGTTCACCGCCGAAATCGTGCGGCGCGGGAGGGCGTTGAGGCGCGCGACCGCCGACCACGCACAGCGGATCGCCGGACTTGAGCGACGGCTGGCGGAGCACGACAACGAGACCGTGAGGCTCGCCAAGGAACTGATGCCGGCGGCGATCCACCGGCTGCGCTCGGGCGAGTCACCGGCCGAGACGATGCGCGACATCGTGGACGCCGACGAGCGGTACCGCGACCTGCCGTACGCCCAGCGCGAGTTGCTGCTCACCGTGCTGGAGATCATCGACCTCGAAGAGGCCAGGCGGGAGTCCGCCCAGCGCGCGTTCGTCAACATCGCCCGCCGGGTGCAGGCCATCGTCCACCAGCAGTCCAGCGAACTGCGGCAGATGGAGGAGGACCACGGGCGCAACCCGGAGGTCTTCGACGACCTGCTGCGGATCGACCACGGCACGGCCCTGATCGGCCGTCTCGCCGACTCCATCTCGGTACTCGGCGGAGCGCGCCCCAGTCGCCAGTGGCCGCGTGCCGTACCGCTGTTCAGCGTGCTGCGCGGCGCCATGTCGCGCATCCTGGAATACCGCCGGGTCGATCTGCACTCGATCGCCAAGGTCGCCATCATCGGCACCGCCGTCGAACCGCTCATCCACGCCTGCGCCGAACTGCTCGACAACGCCACCCGTTACTCGCCGCCGCAGACCCGGGTGCACGTCACCGCGGTCGAGGTGCAGACCGGCATCGCCATCGAGATCGAGGACGGCGGCGTCAGCCTCAGCGAGGAAGCCCGCAACCGGGCCGAGAACATGCTCGCGCAGGCCCAGGCCGGTATCGACCTCAACGAACTCGGCGACACCCCCCGCCTCGGCATGGCCGTCGTCGGCCGACTGTCCCAGATGTACAACCTCCAGGTGTCACTGCGGCAGTCCGCGTACGGCGGCGTCCGGGCGGTACTGATCGTGCCGCGCGACATCGTCACCACCGGGCCCGCCCCGGGCATCGCCCACGGCATCGGCGCCTCCGCCGTGCCGCGCGGCGGCAGGAGCGAGGGCATGACGCCCGAGGAGGCCCGCGCACCGCAGCGCAAGCCGCGTCCCGCGGGACCCAAGCCCGTGGTGCCCACGCCCGCGCCCGCCCCGGCGCCCGCGCCCAGGCCGGTGGCGATGCCGATGTCGGCCATGGAGGAGGACGTCCCCGTGGTCACCGAATGGACCGAGAACGGGCTGCCGCAGCGCCGCAGCCGGGGCCGCGCCCCGCTCGGTTCCCACAACCTCCCGGCACAGGAGCGCGCTGCCGCCGCGGAGGCCGCGGCAGCCGCGGCGGCAGCCGGAGCACCACGCAAGGAAGAACCCGAGCCGGGCATCTGGCTCGAAGCATTCACCAAGGCGGCCAACGGAGTGCCGCTGGATCCGCCGGCCGAGACGGACGGTCCGCTCACGCAGCCGGCCGACGCGGATCTGGACAACACGTGGGACAAAGGAGATCTGAAGTGATCCAGCAGCGGGCCAACTTGGACTGGATTCTCAAGGACCTGGCCACCGGGGTACCGCAGATCCACCAGATCGTGGTGCTCTCCGCCGACGGACTGCGGATCGCCCGGCACGGCGGCGACCCCGATGTCGCGGACCGGCTCGCGGCCGCCTGCGCGGGGCTGCAGAGTCTGGCCGCCGCGGTCGCCTCCGAGATCCCGGACAGCGACGGCCGGATGAGAATGGTCGTCATCGAGGTCGACGGCGGCTTCTTCTACCTGATGGCCGCGGGCGCCGGTGCGTATCTCGCGGTGCTCGCCGACGAGACGGTGGACGCGGGAATGGTGGGCGCGAGGATGCGCGACCTGGTCGTACGGATCGGAGCCCACCTGACCAGTCCGCCCCGGCACGACGGGCAGCGCACCGTATGAAGCAGAAACCCCGCCGAGAACGACGGGCGAAACTGCCCGCCCCCGACGCCCCCGGACCCGGTTCCGGGTCCGGTTCGGACAAGGGGGACCCGGAACGGCTCTATGTGATCACCGGTGGCCCGGACGGCAGCGAGCGGGCCTCGCTCGACCTGGTCACCATGGTCGTGGCCTGCTCCATCCCCTCCCCCACGGTGCAGCCCGAGCAGGCCGCGATCCTGCGGCTGTGCCGGGCTCCGCTGTCGGTGGCGGAGATCTCCGCGTACCTCAGGCTCCCGTTCAGCGTGGTCACCTCGCTGCTGACCGATCTGCTCGCCACCGAACTGGTCGAATCGCGCGCGCCCATCGTCCGCGCCGTACTCCCCGACAGGTCCCTCCTCGAAGCGGTGATGCATGGACTTCAAAGGCTCTGACACCCTCGCGGGCCCTCGCTCCGAGGACGTGCTGCCCGCCACCGCCACCGCCGCGGTGAAGGTGGTGATCGTCGGCGGCTTCGGCGTCGGCAAGACCACCATGGTGGGCTCGGTCAGTGAGATCCGCCCGCTGACCACCGAAGAGACCATGACCCAGGCCAGCATCGGGGTGGACGACAACTCCCGGATCGAGGGCAAGACCGCCACCACCGTCGCCATGGACTTCGGCCGGATCAGCATCAGCGAGCAGCTGATCCTGTACCTCTTCGGCACCCCGGGCCAGGAACGCTTCTGGTTCCTGTGGAACGGACTGTTCGAGGGCGCGCTCGGCGCAGTGGTGCTGGTCGACACCCGGCGCCTGGAGGTCAGCTTCGACGTGATCGGGCGGCTGGAGGAGCGAGGGGTGCCGTTCGTGGTCGCCGTGAACACCTTCTCGGACGCCCCGAACCACCCGATGGAGGCCCTGCGCCACGCGCTCGACCTGCCCGACGAAGTACCGATGGTGAACTGCGACGCCCGGCAGCGGGCGTCCAGCCGCGACGTGCTGATGACGCTGATGCACTACCTGCACACGCTCGCCGCGCAGCGCGTCTGACGCCCCCCGAACTGCCCCTTCCTTCCGAGGAGTTGCCTTGACCACCCCCTTCGACCCGTCCCCCGTCCCACCGCCCGAGTGCCCGGCCCACGCCGACGTCGGCGAGTTCGGGCCCGGTGGGCTGCGCCGCCTGTTCGGTCCCGCGCACGAGAAGGACCCGGTCGGCCTGTACGAGAAGCTGCGCGCCGAGCACGGCCCCGTCGCCCCCGTCCTGATCAACCAGGACGTGCCCGCCTGGCTGGTCCTCGGACACAGCGAGAACCTCCACATGACCCGCACCCCGTCCCTGTACTCCCGGGACTCGCGGCGCTGGCGGCTGATCCAGGACGGCACGGTCGGCATGACCAACCCGCTCGCGCCGATCTTCACGTACCAGCCGATCTGCGTCTTCGCGGACGGTGCGGAGCACGAACGGCAGCGCGGTGCGGTCACCGACTCCATCGCCCGGATCGACCACCGGGGGGTGCGGCGCTTCATCAACCGGTTCAGTAACCGGCTGGTCAACGACTTCTGCGAGGCCGGGCACGCGGACCTGGTCGGCCGGTTCGCCGAGCACCTGCCGATGATGGTGATGTGCCAGATCCTCGGTATGCCCGAGGAGTACGACGAGCAGCTGGTGCAGTCCGCCCGCGACATGATCAAGGGCACCGAGACCGCGATCGCGAGCAACGAGTACGTGATGGCGGCCCTGTTCCGGCTGGTCACCCGCCGCCGGGCGGAACCGAGGGACGACTTCGCGACCTGGATGGTGGAGCATCCGGCGGCTCTGGGCGACGACGAGATCGCTCAGCACCTGCGCCTGGTGCTGATCGCCGCGTACGAGACGACCGCCAATCTGATCGCCAACGTGCTGCGCATGGTACTGACCGACCCGCGCTTCCGCGCCCAGCTCAGCGGTGGTCACATGACGCTGCCGGAGGCGGTCGAGCAGACGCTGTGGGACGAGCCCCCGTTCACCGCGATCCTTGGCCGGTGGGCGGCCGGGGACTCCGAACTCGGCGGGCAGAAGATCAAGGCCGGTGACGCCCTGATCGTCGGGATCGCCCCGGCCAATGTGGACCCGGTGGTACGTCCCGACCCGTCGGCCTCCATGCAGGGCAACCGCGCCCACCTGGCGTTCAGTGGCGGACCCCACGAGTGCCCGGGCCAGGACATCGGCCGCGCCATCGCCGACACCGGCGTCGACGCCCTGCTGATGCGTCTGCCGGACATTCAGCTCGCCGTCGAGGAGCACGAGTTGCGGTACCGGAGCACGCTGATGGCCCGGCACCTGATCGAGCTACCGGTGGCGTTCGCGCCGCGCCCGCAGCAGGAGGTGTCCGGTCCGCCGGCCCCGGCCCCGCGCAATGCGCCGCGCCAGGAGTGGCAGGTCAACTCGCCCGCGCGAAACGGCGCACAGCCGTCCGTGACCGCCCAGCCGCTCCCCGCCCAGCCGCTCCCCGCTCAGACGGCCGCCCCGATGGCGGCGCAACCCGGTCCGGTGCCGCAGGCGCCCGGTACCGAGCCGCCCGCCGTCACCCTTCCGCAGCAGAGGCGGGGCTCCGCCCCGGTGCGGGCGTGGCGGGCGCTGGTGACCTGGTGGCGCGGCTACTAGAGGTCGCACCGAACCGGTTTGCGGACGCACGGGCTCCGTCGCGCCCGCCCAGGTGTGCGGCGGAGCCCTCCGCACACCCGAGCCCTTGTCCCGGTGCCCCGCCCGACGGTGTGTCGGAGTGTGCGGCGCGGGGTGTCACGCGGCGTGTCGGACCAGTGGGCGTTCCGCCTCCAGTTGGTCCCACCACCAGGAGATCGCCGGGAGGGGCAGTGCCTCGCCGCTGTCGTCGGCCGGGCGGTGCTTCCACCAGCCGGTCGGGCGGACCGTGACACCGGGTGCGGGCGGCACCTTGTAGCGCGGGCACCGGGACGCCCAGTCGAGGTGTCCGCGCACGAACTGCCCCAGGTCGTGGACGTAGCGCCGCACTTCGGCCCCGCCCTCCCGCAGCACCTGCTCGCGCAGCCGCAGGAAGAGGACCATGACGCGGTCGCGCATCTCGACGGCCCGTTCCAGCGCCTGCGGGGTGCTGCACCCGAGTTCGTGGCGCAGTACGTCGATCAGGTTGAGGTCGTCGTCGGCGCGCAGCAGTTCCTTGTTGCGGGAGTAGAGGTCGTTGTCCCAGCTGACCAGGGTCCAGGTGATTTCGGTGAGGGCCCGCACCCGGGGGTCCTCCATGTCCTCGTCGGGCACTGAGTATCCGGCGACGATCTCCATCATGGCGGTGGAGGGGGCCATGCCGATGGCCCGCATCCACAGGCTGACGTAGTCGTCGAGCGCGGGCAGCCCGGGGGCGCGCCGGCAGTGCGCCTCCCAGACCAGGCCCGAGGTGTAGACCCGCATGGCGTCGACCCAGCGGCGCAGTTGCCGGGGCGTGGCGTAGGTCTCCAGTTCCTGGCGGAGTGCGCGCAGGGCTGCGGCGTGTCGTGACTCACCGGGCGCGGGCACACCGGGCGCTTCCACGGCACGCATTATTCGGGAGGTCTCCTGGGCGAGCTGGCCCGCGGTCGGCTGGGCCTCGTCGCAGACGCCGTCGTCGAGCGAGAACAGTACGGCGTGGAACTTCGCCATCAGGGTGAGCGGTGCCAGGCTGCCGTACGGCATGGTCGACGCGGTGAGGCCGCCGAAGTCGCAGAGCGCGAGGCGCCGGCGCTGATCCGGATCGCTGTCGAGGTCCTGCCGGAACATCCAGTCGACGGTCAGCTCGTTCAGCACCCGTGCCGCCGGATGTGCGGCGGCGGGCACCGGACAGTAGAACGGAATGGTGGGCAGTTGCTGAATCAGCCGGTGATCCGACGCGACAGTCATGGGTTTTCTCCCTGGAGTCCAGGTTTACACCTGCGGTGCGGGGTTCTGCTCCGTACTGGGGCCTATATGCCCATGCCCGATCGTCAATAACAATGCAACTGCCCATCACCTGACTCAAGTTGAGCGCCGGTTGTTCGCACTCGTCGGTCTGGCGCAAATCGCTCCGGGAACGCGCGCCGGTTGATCTGCGGGAGGCGGGCGGGACCACCGTGGCGGATCTTTGCGCGTGCACCCCTCGTCGGGGGGCACCAGAATCGTCCGGAATTCGACGGTTCAGGGCGGGAACAGGAGTACGGGACGAGGTTGGCGGCCGGATAGTGCCTACTCCCGGATCCGCCGGCACATCTGGCGGATTTCACCCTTGCTCCCAGCGCCATGTTCGATATCTGATGCCCCTTACCGGCGGTGGCTCTGCCCGCCCGCGCCCTGCCTGCGCCTCATCGTGCGCCGGTTGCGCTGCCGCGATCCCCCGAATTGAATTCCGCTCGCGTTCGAATACGCATGAGGCATTGCGCTTATGCGTGACGAATATGCGGCACCCGTGGCCGACGATTGCACCGAGGGTGAGCGTCAACAGAGCGACGCCGTGCCGCGCCTCTCTCAGGCTCTCCCGAACCACGTTTCGGCGACCGATTCCCAGGTGTGTTCGGGCGGTGCGGGGAGCTCGCGGAAGTACCGGGTGAAGTTGGAGTAGACGTGCAGCAGGGCGTACGCGAGAAGGTGGCAGGGGTCGAACTCACGGCCGTACGCCTTCTGGAAGCGGCCCATCAGTCCCGGATCTCCGCGGGTGAGGAAGAGTCCGACGGCGACCAGGTCGTACGCCGCGTCCCCGATCATGGCGGGCTCGAAGTCGAAGAGTCCCGTGAGCCGCCAGGTCCGCGGGTCCACGACGAGGTGCTGGCGCATGAGTTCGGTGTGCAGCAGCACGCCGGGGGCGGCGGTCGGCAGGTCGACCGAGTCGAGGAAGCCGTCGATACGCGTGGCCCACCCCTCGGGCAGCTCGCGGGTCCGCTGCCGCTCGACAGCGCCCGTCCGCTGCCGGGCGAGGAAGGCGTTCCAGTCGCCGGGGCCCAGCACGTCGGCGAGCGGGGCGGGATCGAGGGCGTGCAGCGCGGAGAGCGCCTCGCCGGCCTCGGTGACCAGGCGTTCGCGGTCGGCGACGGGGATGCGGGGCCAGACCTGCGAGAGGTCCTCGCCGGGGAGTTGGGACATCAGGACGTAGTGCCAGCCCTCACCGAAGGTGCCGGAGGCGTGCAGGGCGGGGGTGCGGACCGGAAGCCTGCCCTGGAGGTGGGCCAGCACCCGGGCCTCGACAACACCTTCGGCGGCGTCGCAGGTGGGGAACAGTTTGAGGGCGTGCGTGGCGCCGACCGCGTAGACGGGCACGGAGCCCCCGGAGTAGCGGGTCAGGGGCGCCCCGGCCAGACCCAGCCGGGAGCAGAGGTGCCCCGCCGCCGGGCGTACGAGCGCTTCGTCGGGGACGACGGCGTCCCACTCCTCATCGGTGTTCACCTGCGGCAGCATGCGCGGACGATAAGCCGATGATCGGCCCGGCCGCCATTGATTTCTGGGGTGCTTGCGCTACGCTGCCCGCCAGCTTTGACCGCATTTGCGCCATTTCTATCGTCGTTGACTGCCCCTTGGAGGTTGCCTTGCAGCCCAGCCGCTCTCGCTCCGGCCGCTCGCGCTCCGGGCCACGCTCCCGCCGCCGCCTCGCCCTCGCCGCACTGCTGGTGGCCTCGCTCGCCGTGGGCCCACTGCCCGCGACGGCGGATGCTCCGGCGCCGTACACCCTCGCGCACGACAGCACGCTGTCCCCGGCTGCACGGATGGCCCCGGGGACCAATCTGCTGGTGGTCGGGATCGACCGGCGGTCCGGGCTGACGCCGCAACAGAAGCAGCGGCTGTTCGTCAACGGGAAGGAGTGCGACTGCACGGACGTGATGATGCTGGTGCATCTCGCCGAGGACGGGAAGCGGCTGAGTGTGGTCTCCCTCCCCCGCGACTCCTACGTGCGGTTCGCTCCGCACGACCATCCGCAGCACTCCGGCAAGATCAACGGTGCCTTCCAGCACGGCGGGCCCGATCTGGCGGTACGTACCGTGGAGCGGGCCACCGGGATCCGTGTCGACCACTACCTGGAGACCGGATTTGAGGACTTCGCCACGGCGGTCGACCGTCTCGGCGGGGCGAAGGTGTGCACCGACCGTCTCCTTGAGGACCCCAAGTCAGGGCTGCGTCTGCCGCCCGGGACCCATCTGCTGGACGGGCCCGGGGCGCTTCGGTACGCGCGGGCCAGGAAGGTTTCACCGCCCGGCGACCTGGGGCGGGTGCGCCGCCAGCAGCGGGTGCTCCTCGGCATGATCGACCGGCTGTCGGCTGCGGGTGTCTTCAAGGATCCGATGGCTCTCGCGGGTGCGGCACAGGCACTGCTTCCGCAGCTGCGTACGGACGCCGGCACGGGCCTCTCGACGCTGTTCTCGATCGGCTGGCAGCTGCGCGAACTCAGCCCCGCACAGCTGGAGTTCGCGACGGTGCCGATGTCGGCGTTCGACCACCGGGTGGCGCAGTGGGGGTCGACCCTGCTGTGGGACGACGCGCGGGCGGCCCGGCTGTTCTCGGCGCTGCGGGAGGACCGGCCGATCACGCAGGAGCTCAGTCTGCAGGCGGTGCCGGTGGCGATGGCGCCGAGCACGGTGCCGGTGCGGGTGGACGATCCCGATGTGGCGGAGGGGCTGCGCCGCAGCGGCTTCGACGTGACGAAGGCTCAGGCGCCGCTGGTACGGGCCGAGGGGCCGACCGTGATCACCTACGACCCGTACTGGGACCGGTACGCTTCCACGCTGGCCGCCGCCCTGCCCGGCGCGAAACTCAACCCGGTGGCGGGTCACGGCCATGTGTTCCAGGTGAAGGTGGGCAACGGCGGGCGTCAGGTGGCGGAGGTGACGTACGACCGGAGCATGGTGGAGGGGGCACCGTCGACCGGGGAGCAGTTGCGCTGCCCGTAGCGGCGCGGAGGGGCGGGTCGACACCGCTTGTCGGGACCGGAGACGGCGGGTAGGAATGGGTGCCATGACGACTCTCGGTGTGGTGTTCCGTCCCCAGTTGGCCCCGGAGAAGCTGCGTCCGCTGGCGCGGACGGCGGACGCGGCGGGGCTCGATGAACTGTGGCTCTGGGAGGACTGCTTCCTGGAGAGCGGTGTCGCCGCCGCGTCCGCCGCGCTGGCGTGGACGGAGCGGCTGCATGTGGGGGTCGGGCTGCTGCCGGTTCCGCTGCGCAATGTGGCGCTGGCGTCCATGGAGGCGGCCACTCTGCACCGGCTGTTCCCCGGCCGGGTGACGCTGGCGGTCGGGCACGGGGTGCAGCACTGGATGGGGCAGGTGGGGGCGCGGCCCGCGTCGCCGCTGACCCTGCTGCGTGAGCATCTGACGGCGATGCGGGCGCTGCTGCACGGCGAGCAGGTGAGCACCGAAGGGGAGTACGTGCGGCTCGACAAGGTGGCGTTGGACTGGCCGCCGCACGAGGCGCCGCCGCTGTTCGCAGGGGGTGTTGGGCCCAGGACCCTGCGGCTGACCGGCGAGGCGGCGGACGGCACCGTACTGGACGCGTCGACCTCGGCGCAGGGTGTGCGCCAGGCACGTCGGCTGATCGAGGAGGGGCGGGCGGCGGCGGGCCGGACGGCGGACGGCGGACATCGGGTCGTGGTGTATCTGCTGGCGGCCACCGGGTCCGGGGCCGCCGAGCGGGTGCGGGCCGAACTGGCCTCGGACCGGCGGGAGTTGCCGCTGGATCTCGGGGTGTCGGGGGACGCGGAGGCGGTGGCCGACGCGGTCCGGGAACTGGCGGAGGCGGGGGCGGACACGGTGGTGTTGCAGCCGACGGCGGACGAGGTGGATCCGGAGGGGTTCGTGCGGTTCGCGGCGGACGAGGTACGGCCGTTGCTGGGCTAGCCGGAGCCGGAGGGGGTGTGGCCGGCCGGCGGCCCAGCCGGTCCACCACGGCCGTCGGCCGACCACTCTCGTCTTCTTGACGATAAAGGGGTCGCCCTCTTATCGTCTTCATGACGAGAAAAAGGGGGGCCTTCCTCATGGCCGACATCACCCGCCGCTTCGGTTGGCGCCACCTGCGTTCCGCACCCACCGCCCATGTCCGCCACCACAAGCACGGCAAGCTCGTCCATGACGGCCCGGGCCTCAGCTTCTGGTTCCGGTCACTGACCGCCGCACTGTCCGAAGTGCCGGTCAGTGACCGGGAGTTGGCGATGGCGTTCCATGCCCGCACGGCGGACTTCCAGGACGTCACCCTGCAGGCCACCGTGACGTACCGGATCAGCGACCCCGCCACCGCCGCCGCCCGCCTCGACTTCTCCGTCGACCCGGACACCGGTGCCTGGCGCGGCTCCCCGCTGGAGCAGCTGGCGACCCTGCTCACCGAGACCGCACAGCAGCACGCACTGGACACGCTGGCCCGGATTCCCCTGTCGGAAGCACTGGTTGACGGGGTGGGCGCGGTTCGGGAACGGATCGCGTCCGGTCTCGCGGCGGAGCCCCGGCTGCCCGCCACCGGCATCGAGGTCGTCGCGGTGCGGGTGGTGGCGATCCGCCCCGAGGCGGATGTGGAGCGGGCGCTGCGCACCCCCGCGCGGGAGCAGATCCAGCAGGAGGCGGACCGGGCGACGTACCAGCGGCGGGCCGTCGCCGTCGAGCGCGAGCGCGCCATCGCCGAGAACGAACTCGCCAGCAAGATCGAGCTGGCGCGGCGCGAGGAGCAGTTGGTGGACCAGCGCGGCACCAACGCCCGCCGGGAGGCCGAGGAGCTGGCGGCCGCCGATGGCGTACAGGCGGAGGCTCAGGCGGCGCGGACCGTACGGCTCGCACGCGCCGAGGCCGAGGCGGCGCGCGAGGTCGGCGAGGCACGGGCCCACGCACAGGCGGCCTGGCTGCGGGTGCACGGCGAGGTCGACCCGGCGACGCTGCACGCCCTGGCCGCCACCCGGCTCGCGGAGAACGTGCCGCGCATCGAGAGCCTGACGCTGTCGCCCGATGTGCTGACCGGGCTGCTCGCCCGGCTGGGCCGCGGTGGCGGGGACCCGTCGTGAGTCTCGCGCCCCGGGCGGTGCTGGTCCATCGCACCAGTGAGTACGAGGAGTTGCTGGCCCGGCACGGCACGCGGGGCCAGGCCGAGTTCTTCCTCTCCTCGCGGGGGCGCGCGCTTCGCGAGGTGGAGGAGCGGCACCACCGGACGCGGCGGGCGCTGGCCGCGGTGTCGGGGGCGGTGCCGTTGCAGTGGCGGCAGGCGCGGGTGGAGCGGGCGGATCTGGACCGGTTTCTGTTCGGGCCCGAGGATGTCGTGGTGGTGGTCGGGCAGGACGGGCTGGTCGCCAACACCGCCAAGTACCTTGAAGGGCAGGTGGTATTGGGCATCGACACCGATCCGGGCCGGAACCCCGGGGTGCTGGTGCGCCACCGGGCCGCCGACGCGGCGAAGTTGTTGGACTCCGCCGTGACGGGCGGCCGTACCGACGACCTGACCATGGTGGAGGCGGTCGCCGACGACACCCAGCGGCTGCTCGCCCTCAATGAGATCTACTTCGGACCGCCCTCCCACCAGACCGCCCGCTACCGCATCGGCCCCGACGCCGAGGGGGCTGTCGCCGAGACCCAGGCGTCGTCCGGGGTCCTGGTGGGCACCGGCACGGGCGCCACCGGGTGGCTGCGGTCGGTGTGGCTGGAGCGCGGCTCGTCGCTGCCCCTGCCGAAGCCCGGCCATGCCCGGCTGCTGTGGTTCGTACGGGAGGCCTGGCCCTCGCCCGGCACCGGAACCACCCTGGTGGAAGGGGCACTTGACGGTGAAGCGCGGCTGCGGCTGACCGTGGAGTCCGACCGGCTGGTCGCCTTCGGTGACGGGATGGAGGCGGACGCGCTGGAGCTGACCTGGGGGCAGACGGTGCGGGTGGGGCGGTCACGGACGGCGCTGCGACTGCTGGGCTGAGGGCCTGTGCCCGAGGCCTCCCCCACGCGCGGCTTCGCGCGGCGCGGGTCATCCGGTGAATTCGCGCGGCGCGGTCACCCGGTGAAGGGCAGCCCCGCGTAGTTCTCCGCGAGTTCGGCGGCGGCGTGCCCGCAGGAGGCGATCCGGTCCAGCTGGGAGAGCTGGAGGCGGGTCTGGAAGGGGGACTGTTCCGGGTCCGTGTGCAGGGTCGTCGTCATGAAGTACGAGAAGTGTTCGGCCCGCCAGACGCGGCGCAGGGCGGCGTCCGAGTAGGCGTCGAGCAGATCGGACGATCCGGTGGTACGGAGCCGGGTGAACGCCTCGGCGAGGCGGACCACGTCGGCGGCGGCCAGGTTGAGCCCCTTGGCGCCGGTCGGCGGGACGATGTGCGCGGCGTCGCCTGCGAGGAACACCCGCCCGTACCGCATCGGCTCGGTGACGTAACTCCGCATCGGCAGCACGGACTTGGCGGTGACGGGCCCGCGCTCCAGCTTCCAGCCGGGGTCGGCGGTGGTGGAGAAGCGGGTGTCCAGCTCGTCCCAGATCCGTTCGTCGGACCAGTCGGCGGGGTCGGTGCCGTTCGGAACCTGGAGGTAGAGGCGGCTGACGGTGGGCGAGCGCATGCTGGCGAGCGCGAAGCCGCGGTCGTGGTGGGCGTAGATCAGCTCGTCGTAGACCGGGCGGGCGTCGGCGAGGATACCGAGCCAGGAGTAGGGGTAGGTCCGCTCGTACGTCGTGCGCACCGACTCGGGAACCGCCCGGCGCGTCACCCCGTGGAAGCCGTCGCAGCCGACGACGTAGTCACAGGTGAGGGTCTGCTCGCGGCCCTCGTGCCGGTAGTGGACGGTGGGGCGGTCGGTGTCGGCGCCCGCCACCGAGGTGACCTCCGCCTCGAACAACAGAGGTCCGCCGTCGGCGAGTTGGAGGGCGACCAGGTCCTTCACGACCTCCGTCTGGGCGTACACCATGACGCGGCGCCCGCCGGTGAGGGCGGGGAAGTCGAGGCGGTGGGCGCGACCGTCGAAGCGCAGTTCGATGCCGTCGTGCGGCATGCCCTCGCGGTCCATGCGCGTGCCGGCTCCGGCGGAGCGGAGGATGTCGATGGTGCCCTGTTCGAGGATTCCGGCGCGCTGGCGCTGCTCGACGTAGGGGCGGTCGCGGCTTTCCAGGACGACGCTGTCGATGCCCGCGTTGTGCAGGAGACGGGCGAGGAGGAGACCTGCGGGGCCGCCGCCGATGATGCCGACTGTGGTGTGCATGGGGTCAGTTGTCCGTTTCACTCAAGACGTGGTGGGCGATGCCGAAGGCGGCGTTGGCGGCGGGGACACCGCAGTAGACGGCGGACTGGAGGAGGACTTCGCCGATCTCCTCGTGGCTGAGTCCGTTGCGAACGGCGGCGCGGACGTGCAGGGCGAGTTCCTCGTGATGGCCGCCCGCGACGAGCGCGGTGAGGGTGATGCAGCTGCGGGTGCGCCGGTCGAGCGTGTCGCCGGTCCAGATCTCGCCCCAGGCGTAGCGGGTGATGAAGTCCTGGAAGCGGGCGGTGAAGGGGGTGGTACGGGCGACGGCGCGGTCGACATGCGCGTCGCCGAGGACTTCGCGGCGTACCGCCATGCCGTTGGCGTGGGTGCGCGCGCGGCTGTCGGGAGTGGTGAAGTGGCCCTGGAGGGCGGCGAGTACGGGCTGCGGGCGTTCCACATTGGCGAGGTGTCCGGCGTGCGGAAGCTCGGTGAGGGCGGCGTCGGGGATGTGGTCGGCGAGGTGGCGGGCGTCGGCGGGCGGGGTGGCCCGGTCCTCGCGTCCGGCGACGATCAGGGTCGGGGCGGTGATCCTGCCGAGTTCTTCGCGCAGGTCGAAGGCGGCGAGCGCGTCGCAGCAGGCGGCGTACGCGGCCGGGTCGGCGCCGCGCTGGTCCGCACGCAGCGCCTCGACCGCGTCGCCCGCGAAGCCGGGCGTGAACCAGCGGGCGGGTGCGCTCTCCACGAGTGGCGCGGTGCCTTCGCGGCGTACCAGCTCGGCGCGCTCCGCCCACGTTCCGGGGGTCCCGAACCGTGCAGACGAGCAGACCAGGGCCAGCGAGTCCACGCGCTGCGGATGATGGAGGGCGAGCCAGGTGCCGACCGCGCCGCCGAGGGAGATTCCGGCGTAGGAGAACCGCTCGATGCCGAGCGAGTCGGCGAGGGCGAGCACCAGGCGACCGAGGTCGGCGACGGTTGCCCCCTCCTGGAGGAGGGAGGCGGCGGATCCGCCGTGGCCCGGCAGGTCCCACCTGATGACCCTGAACTGCCCAGCAAGCGCGGGCACTTGCGCGTCCCATACGGCGAGCGAGGTGCCGAGGGAGGGACCGAGGAGGAGTGGTGGTGCGCCGGCGGGGCCGTCGGCACGGTGGTGCAGGAGGGGCTGGTTCATCGGGGGTCCCGGGGGGAGGGGCGGGTGCGGGGTCGGGGGTGGCGGGACAGGGCCCGGTCGGTGAGGGCCGGGGCCGAGCCCAGATAGAGGGCGGGGTCCAGGAGTTGGCGGAGTGCGCCGGATTCCGGGAGGTCGCCGGCCTCCGGCTGGTGCCGCAGGGCCTCGGCGAGGTCCGTGCCGTGTTCGGCGGCGTACTGAGAGGCTCTGGACAGCAGGTCCTTGGAGGTGGCGCGGCCGAGCAGGGGGGTCAGGACCGCGCTGAGGCGCTCGGAGGCGATGAGGCCGCCGGTGCGGTGGAGGTTCTCCCGCATGCGGTCGGGGTGCACCACCAGTCCGGCACAGAGTTCCGCAGCGTCGCGGGCAGCGCCGCCGGTGAGCCGCAGCGCGTCGCGCAGGGGCTGCCATTCGGCGTGCCAGGCGCCTGCCGGGCGTTCGTCCTCGGCGGCCAGGGAACCGTGGAGCACGGCGGCCAGAGCCGGTACCTGGCGGGCGGTGGCAGCGATCAGGGTGGCCCTGACGGGGTTGCTCTTGTGCGGCATCGCGGAGGAGCCACCCCCGGACCCTTCGGCCAGTTCGCCGATCTCGGTACGGGAGAGGACCAGTACGTCGGCGGCGAGCTTGCCGAGTGCACCCGCGGTGAAGGCGAGTGCACCGGCCAGGTCGGCGACCGGGGTACGGAGCGTGTGCCAGGGCAACTCGGGTGCGGCGAGGCCCAGTTCGGCGGCGAAGGCTTCGGCGAGGCGCAACGGGCCTTCGGAGCCGAGGGGCGCCGCGCCGGCGGTGTCGGGGGCCGTCCCGGCCGTACGGAATGCCGACGCCGCACCGGATACCTCCGCCGTGCCGGATACAGACGTCGTACCGGATACAGACGTCGTACCGAACGCCTGCGCCGTACCGAACGCCACCGCCTCACCGAAGGCCGCCAGGGTCCCTGCGGCGCCTCCCAGTTGAGCCGGCAGTGACTTCCGTACCCGGCTCACCCGCTCGTGCGCGTCCAGTACCAGCGCTCGCCAGCCCGCCGCCTTCAGGCCGAAGGTGGTCGGGACCGCGTGCTGGGTGAGAGTGCGGCCGGGCATGGGGGTGGCACGGTGTTCGGCGGACAGTTCGGCGAGCCTGGAGGCGACCTGCTCCAGGTCCGCGGTCAGCAGGTCCAGCGTCCGTGCCGCGAGCAACATCAGGGCGGTGTCGAGGATGTCCTGGCTGGTTGCTCCCCGGTGCACGAACTCGGCGTCGGCAGGGGAGAGTTGGGACACTTCCGCGGTGAGGTCGGCCACCAGCGGGATGACCGGATTGCCACCCGCCCTGGCCCGCAGCGCCAGGGTGCGCACGTCATAGCGCGCACGCCCCGCGTCCGCCGCCTCCGTGACCGTTTCCGCCGCGGCGGCGGGGGCGGCCCCGAGCCGGGCCTGGGCCCGGGTCAGCGCCGCCTCGGCGTCGAGCATCGCCTGGAGCAAGGCGGTGTCGCCGGTGGCCGCCTCGGCGGGGCTGCCCGCCGCCACCGGGGCGAAGAGGCCCGGGGAACTCTCAGCGGAAGTCAAGGAACACCGTTTCCCGCTCCCCCTGGAGCCGGATGTCGAACCGTCGTGTTCCGTCCTCACCGGACCGGGCGAGCAGGGTGGCCCGCCGCTCGTCGGGGAGAGCGGCCAGCGCGGGGTCGGTCACCCCGTCCGTGAAGTACGCCCGTGTGTACAGGTGGTGCATCAGTCCGCGCGCGAAGACGCAGACGCAGAGGTACGGGGCGCCGGCCGGCGGGGCCAGGGTGCGGACCGCCCAGTGGCCGTCCGCGTCCGTCGCCACGCGTCCGAAGCCGGTGAAGTCGACGCCGTTGCGGCCGAGGAAGCCGCCGGTCACCGGGTCACGGCGGAGCGATCCCGGCAGTCCGGCGAGGGAGCCGTCGGGGGCCGCCTGCCAGGTCTCGATCACCGCGTCGGGGACGGGCGCACCGGCCCCGTCGTAGACGTACCCGTGGACGGTCACCGTGGCCGGGTGTCCGGCCGGGGCGATGTCGCCGCCCCCGGTGAAGGGCAGGGCGTACCCGTAGAACGGGCCGACGGTCTGGGACGGGGTGGGCGGGTAGGGGGCCGCTTGCCCCCGGGGCGCGGGCACGGTGGTGGCCATCAGTGGTCCTCCTCGGGGTCAGGCAGGGTGGCGGCCGGGCCGTCGAGGGTGATGTCCCAGCGGTAGCCGAGCGACCACTCGGGCCGGGAGAGGGTGTGGTCGTAGGCGGCGACCAGGCGGTCGCGGGCGGCCTGGTCGGTGACGGACTGGAGGATCGGGTCGTACGGGAAGAGCGGGTCGCCGGGGAAGTACATCTGGGTGATCAGGCGCTGGGTGAAGGCGGTGCCGAAGAGGGAGAAGTGGAGGTGCGCGGGGCGCCAGGCGTTGGTGTGGTTGCGCCAGGGGTAGGCGCCCGGCTTGACGGTGGTGAAGGAGTAGTTGCCCTGATCGTCCGTCAGGCACCGTCCGACACCGGTGAAGTTGGGGTCGAGCGGGGCGGGGTGCTGGTCGCGCTGGTGGGCGTACCGGCCGGAGGCGTTGGCCTGCCAGAGTTCGACGAGCTGGCCGCGTACCGGGCGGCCGTCGCGGTCGAGGACCCGGCCGCCGACGGTGATGCGTTCGCCGAGCGGCTCGCCCTGGTGCTGTCGGGTGAGGTCGGCGTCGAGGTCGGTGACGTCGGTGACACCGAAGACGGGTCCGTACAGTTCGGCGGCCTCCGGGTCGCCGTCGCCGGTCAGGGCGACCAGCGGCTGCCGCGGGTGGCGCAGCACGCTGCTGCGGTACGGGGTGAAGTCGCGCGGCGGGTGGTGCGGGGCGCTCGCCCCGTCGGCGACGGCCTTGGCTACGGCGGAGTGCCGGTCGGCTATCTCCGCGCTGATCTGTTGCTGCGTCAGCTCAGGTGTGGACATGGGTGGTTGGTCTACCTCTCCAGTACGAGTGCGAGGCCCTGGCCCACTCCGATGCACAGGGTGGCGAGTCCGGTGCCGGATCCGGCGGCGGCGAGCTGGTGGGCGACGGCTCCGGTGATGCGCGCCCCGGAGGCGCCCAGCGGGTGGCCGACGGCGAGGGCGCCGCCGCGCGGGTTGACCACGGCGGGGTCGAGACCCGGCCACTGGGACAGGCAGGCCAGGGCCTGGGCGGCGAAGGCCTCGTTGAGTTCGAGGACGCCCAGGTCGCCGAGGTCGCGGCCGGCCTTCTTCAGGGCGCGTTGCACGGCCTCGACGGGTCCGGCGCCGAAGTACTGCGGTTCGATGCCGGTGACGGCGGTGGCGCTGATCCGGGCGAGGGGTTCGCGGCCGGTGGCGCGCAGGCCGTCCTCGTCGACGAGGAGGAGGGCCGCGGCGCCGTCGTTGAGCGGCGAGGAGTTGCCCGCCGTCACGGTGCCGTCCTCGCGGAAGACCGGCTTGAGCCTGGCGAGGGCCTCAAGGGTCGAGGAGGCACGGATGCATTCGTCGCGAGCGACGTCGATGCCTTCGACGGGGACGACTTCACCGTCGTACAGCCCCGCATCCCAGGCGTCGGCCGCTTTTTGGTGACTCGTCAGGGCGAAGGCGTCCTGTGCCTCGCGGTCGATGCCGTAGCGGTCGGCGACCAGTTCGGCCCCCTCTCCCAGGGCGACCGTCCACTCCTCGGGCATCCGCGGGTTGGTCATCCGCCAGCCGAGGGTGGTGGAGTACATCTGCTGGTGTCCGGCGGGGAAGGCGCGTTCCGGCTTGGGCAGCACCCAGGGGGCACGGCTCATCGACTCGACGCCGCCCGCGACCGCGACGGAGGCGTCGCCGACGGCGATGGCGCGGGCGGCCTGGATGACGGCCTCCATGCCGGAGCCGCAGAGCCGGTTGACGGTGACGCCGGGGACGGTCACCGGGAGTCCGGCGAGCAGGACGGCCATCCGGGCGACGTCGCGGTTCTCCTCGCCGGCGCCGTTGGCGTTGCCGAAGAACACGTCGTCGATGCGGGCCGGGTCCAGGTCGGGCGTACGGGCGACGAGTTGGCGCAGCACCGTGGCGGCCAGGTCGTCGGGACGTACCCCCGACAGGGCGCCCCCGTACTTGCCCACCGGCGTGCGCACGGCATCGACCACGTACACGTCGCGGAGAGGGGTCATCGCCCCACCACTTCCCCGAGGGCGACCGGCGCCCCCGTCTTCTCGATGAGTTCTTCGGCACTGACACCCGGCGCCGTCTCGACCAGGACGAGCCCGGCGTCGGTGACGTCCAGGACGCCCAGGTCGGTGATGATGCGGTGCACGCAGCCCTTGCCGGTGAGCGGCAGGGTGCACTCCCCCACGATCTTCGGGGTGCCGTCCTTGGCCGTGTGCTCGGTGAGGACGATGACCCGGCGGGCGCCGTGGACCAGGTCCATGGCGCCGCCCATGCCCTTGATCATTTTGCCGGGGATGGACCAGTTGGCGAGGTCGCCGCCCGCCGAGACCTGCATGGCGCCGAGGATCGCCGTGTCGATGTGGCCGCCGCGGATCATGCCGAAGGAGAGGGCGGAGTCGAAGAAGGAGGCGCCGGGCAGGACCGTGACGGTCTCCTTTCCGGCGTTGATCAGGTCGGGGTCGACCTGGTCCTCGGTGGGGTAAGGGCCGACGCCGAGGAGGCCGTTCTCGGAGTGCAGGACGACGTCGACGTCGGTGGGCAGGAAGCTGGGGACCAGTGTGGGCAGGCCGATGCCGAGGTTCACATAGCTGCCGTCGGTGAGCTCCGCCGCGGCGCGTGCGGCCATCTCTGCTCGGGTCAGGGCCATCAGGCGCGCACCGTTCCTTGAGTGGCGGGCGCGGAGACCATGCGCCGTTCGATCGACTTGTCGGTGGCCTGCCGCGGGGTCAGTGCGACGACCCGCTGCACGAAGACGCCGGGTACGTGCACCGAGTCCGGGTCCAGTGCGCCGGGTTCGACCAGTTCCTCGACCTCGGCGATGGTGATCCGGCCGGCCGTCGCGGCGAGGGGGTTGAAGTTGCGGGCCGAGCGGTGGAAGACGAGGTTGCCGTGCCGGTCGCCCCTGGCGGCCCGTACCAGCGCGAAGTCGGTGGTGATGCCCCGCTCCATGACGTACTCCCGGCCGTCGAAGTCGCGGGTCTCCTTGGCCGGGGAGGGCAGTGCGACGCTGCCGTCGGGCCCGTAGCGCCAGGGCAGTCCGCCGTCGGCGACCTGGGTGCCGACGCCCGCCGGGGTGAAGAAGGCGGGGATTCCGGCGCCGCCCGCGCGCAGCCGCTCCGCGAGGGTGCCCTGCGGGACCAGTTCGACCTCCAGTTCGCCGCCCAGGTACTGGCGGGCGAACTCCTTGTTCTCGCCGACGTAGGACCCGGTGACACGGACGATCCGGCCCGCCGCGAGGAGCAGGCCGAGGCCGCCGCCGTCGACACCGCAGTTGTTGGAGACCACGGCGAGGTGATCGGGCCCGCTGTCGTACAGCGCCCGGATCAGCACGTTGGGCACGCCGCTGAGCCCGAAGCCGCCGACGGCGAGGGAGGCCCCGGAGGGGATGTCGGCGACCGCGTCCGCGGCGGTGGCCCTGACCTTGTCCATATGAAGGAATTCCTGACCCCGGGCTGTTCGCCCAGTGAACTAGAGTTCACACTTGACTCGGCATGAGTCTGCTTCGACCCGTCCGGCGTGTCAATGCCCGGCTACGGTTGCCCCTGAGTTCCACCACGGAGAGCCGATGTCTGACACGAACCACCCCCTCGCCCCTGCCGACGACGACCTGCCGCCGGAGGCCGTCGGCCCGCTGCTGCGCGGGATCGAGGTGCTGCTGCGGCTCACCGCCGCCGACGGGCGGTCGAGTCTCGGTGATCTCGTACGGTCCACCGGCCTGGCCCGCTCCACGGTCGACCGGATCACCGGCACCCTGGCCCGGATGGGCCACCTCCGCCTGGAGGGGCGGGACGCGGTGCTCACCCCTCGCCTGATGGAACTCGGCAACGCCTATCTCGCCGCGATCCGTATCCCCGCACTGCTCGGCCCGCACGCCGAACACCTCGCGGACACCCTCGACGAGTCGGTGTCCCTGGCGGTGCCCGACCGGGACGGCATCCGCTTCGTCCACCAGTCGACGCGCCGCCGGGCGATGTCGCTGAGCTTCGGCATCGGCGATCTGCTGCCCGCCGAACGGACAGCCCCCGGGGCCCTGTTCGCCGACGGCTGGGACACCGAGGAGTGGGCGCGCTGGCGGGAGCGCCGGGCCGCCGATCCGCAGGGGCTGGCCTTCGGCGCCGTACCGCCGAGGGAGTCCGGCCCCGACGAGGCGCACTTCGCCGACCGCACCCGGGAGGCCGGGAGGCTGGGGTGGGCGCTGGACGACCAGTTGATCGAGCCGGGGCTGGTCGCGCTGGCTCTTCCGGTACGGGACGCGGCGGGGCGGACGGTGTGTGCGGTGAGCGTGGTCAGCCACACCAGCCGGCACGACGCGGCGTCGCTGCGCGGGGCGATGCTTCCCCAACTGCGCGGGGCGGTGGATGTGATGGAGCGTCAGCTGCGCGAGGCACCGGACGTGGAGCCCACGTCGCCTTCGCAACTGGCACGTTGGACCACGGCGTCCAAGCAGGAGCTGGGTGCCGGATTCGTGGAGTCGCTCGCCCGGGGGCTGACCGTGCTCACCGCGTTCGGCGCGGGTGCGCCGGAGCTGACGCTGAGCGGCGTCTCCGGGGCGTGCGGTCTGGCGCGGGCGACCGCGCGCCGGGCACTGATCACCTTCGGGCATCTGGGGTACGTGGAGTCGGCGGGCGGGCTGTTCCGGCTGACGCCCCGGGTGCTCGGGCTCGGCTTCCCGCCGCTGTCGCACCGCACACTGCCGCAGATCGCCGAGCCGCACCTGGCCGACCTGTCCCGGCGGCTGCACGACTCGACGTCGCTGTCCGTGCTGGTCGACGGGGAGATCCAGTACACGGCGCGGATCGCCACCAGCCGCATCATGAACGTCAACATCACGGTCGGCACCCGCTTCCCCGCGTACGCCACCTCCATGGGCCGTGTGCTGCTCGCCGACCTCCCCGGGGCCGCGCGCGCCGCGCGGCTGGCGGCCACCGCCCCGCAAGCGCTGACCCGCCACACGGTGACCTCGCCCGAGCGGCTGGCCGCCCTGCTCGACGACGTGGCGGAGCAGCAGTTCGCCATGACGGACGGGGAGTTGGAGGAGGGACTGCGCTCGGTCGCGGTGCCGGTGCGGGATCTGTCGGGGCGGGCGGTGGCCGCCGTCAACCTCGCCATGCACAGCAGTCGGCGCACCGCCGAGGAGTGCCGGACCGTGGTGCTGCCCGAGCTGCGGGCGACGGCGGCACGCATCGAGGAGGACCTGGCGGTTGCCGGGCGGTTCACCCGTACAGCGGCCTACTGAGAGCCGGTGCCCGGAGCGGGCCCGGGAAAGAGAGCCTGTGTCTGAACGACACGGGCTCTGAACCCGAACGGGCGCGCACCGCTCCCGGGGCGGCTGCGGCGTGCGCGCTTCCGGTGGAGGATCAGGAGACAACCCGGCCGCTTGCTTCCCGTACGACCTGGAAGGACCTGTACGGACCGTTCGGATCCGCACGTACCCGTGCACCCGTACGCGCCTGTTCCTGTGATTCCCATGTCTCCGGAGGTGAGATGCGGCATGGCCCGCACTTCTGTCGTCAGACCCCGGCTCCGCTACTGGTTCGACAACACCATGACCCGCGGCACCCCGGCCCTGATCGGCTGGCTCTCCGTCACCTGTCTGGCGATCGTCGTCCCGGTGAGCATCCTGCTGGTCTGGGCGGACAGTGCGAGGCCGACCACCGTGCACAACCAGGTGCTGGAGATCTGGAAGAACGTGAGCGTCGCGTTCAAGCTGGGCGGCGCGGTCGGCACCCCGGTGTTCGTGGGCCTCTCGATCCTGCTGGCGCTGGTGGGGCTGGTCTTCGCGAGCACTCTGGTCGGGCTGATCGCGGCCGGCGTCAATCGCAAGATCATGGATCTGCGGCGCGGCCGGTCAGCTGTGCTCGAAGAGGACCACACGGTGCTGCTGGGCTGGTCGGAGCAGGTCTTCCCGATCATCGCGGACCTGGTGGAGGCCAATTCCAACCAGCGGCGCGGGGCGGTGGCGGTGCTGGCTCCCAAGGACAGGATCGAGATGGAGGAGCTGATCCGGGCCCGGGTGCCGGACACCCGCAACACCCGAGTGATCTGCCGTACCGGAAGTCCGGTCGACCCCGCCGACATCGGGCGGGTCAACCCGGGGGGCGCGCGCTCGGTGATCGTGCTGACGCCGGGCGGCGAGGACGGTGACGCGGACCTCATCAAGACGCTGCTCGCGGTCACCAGGAGCCCGGGGATGCAGGACAAACCGCATGTCATCCTCGCGGCCGTGGAGGACGGCCGGAACCAGGAGGCGGCCCGGTTGGCGGCCGGCGACGGGGCATGTGTGCTGAGCGTGGACGACATCGCGTCCCGGCTGATCGTGCAGACCTGCCGCCAGCCCGGACTCTCGGTGGTCTACATGGACCTGCTGACGTACCAGGCCAACGAGTTCTACATGGTGACCGAACCCAAACTTATCGGCCGCACCTACGGCGAGGCGATGTTCCTGTACGACACCTCCGCGGTGATCGGCCTGCGCCGGGCGGACGGCACCCTCGCGCTCAACCCGGCGTCCGAGACGATGATCGACGAGGACGACCAGATCGTCGCGATCTCCTGGGACGACGACACGGTGATCCTTTCCGACTGCGCCTGGAGCATCGACGAGGCCGCCGTGATCACCCCGGCGCCACAGCAACAGCAGCAGCAGCCGCCCGAGCGGACCCTGATGCTGGGCTGGAACCGGCGGGCCCGGATGGTGATCAGCCGGCTCGACCGGTGCGTCTCCCCCGGCTCGACCCTGGATGTGGTCGCCCGGGAGCCGGCCCTGGCCGACACGGTCACCGCCGTGCCCCGGGAACGCGGCGCCCTCACTCCGGCGTTCCACGTCGGCGACGTCACGGAGCCCGCCCTGCTGCGGAGCCTGGACGTCTCCCGGTACGACCGCGTGATCGTGCTCAGCGACGACCCGGACGGCACCGCCGGGCTGCGCGCCGACAACCGCACCCTGGTCACCCTGCTCCAACTGCGTGACATCGGGCGCGGGTTGCGCCGGGAGCTGCCTGTGGTCGCGGAGCTGGCCGACGACCGCAACCGGGCACTGGCGCCGATCAGCGAGAGCGACGACTTCATCGTCAGCGACACTCTGATCAGCCAGCTGATGACCCAGGTCTCGGAGAACCGCCATCTGGCGGCTCTCTTCGAGGACCTGTTCCGGCCCGAGGGCAGCGAGATCTGTCTCAAGCCGGCCCGGGACTACGTGATGCCCGGCCGCGACATCGACTTCTACACGGTGGTGGAATCGGCCCGCCGCCGTGGCCACTCGGCGATCGGCTACCGCAGGCAGGCCGAGGCGGCCGTCGCCCCGAGGTTCGGCGTCCACGTCAATCCGGACAAGAAGGAGCGCCTGCGGTTCGTGGAGGGCGACCGGATCATCGTGCTGGCGCCGGACTGACCGGGACGGGAATTCCTGTGCACGCAAAGGGTGTTGGTCCGTGCACACACATCGCACCGACCGCACGACCGATCAGCGCCGACGCATACCGACGAAGGCCGACGAAGAAGGAGCACCTGTGGCACTCTCCCGCGAGGCACGCGAAGCCTTTCTGGCCGAACCGCACATCGGAGCACTGGCGGTGGACGCAGGACCCGGCCGGGCACCGCTCAGCGTGCCGATCTGGTACGCGTACACGCCCGGTGGCGAGGTGTGGATCGTGACCGCCCCCGACTCCCGCAAGGCGGAGCTGATCCGGGCGGCCGGCCGGTTCACCATGATGGCCGACCGGATGGAGCCGACGGTGCGTTACGTGTCCGTGGAGGGCCCGGTGGTGAGCGAGGAGCCGTGCAGCTACGAGCAGCTGACCGAGATGTCGGCCCGCTACCTCCCGGCCGAGAAACTGGCGGACTACGTCGACTTCTCATGGAAGCAGGAGGGGGCGCCGACGCTGTTCCGGATGCGACCGCAACGGTGGGTGAGCGCGGACCTCGGCACGGTCTGATCCGGACGCCGCGATCCGGACACGGTGATCAGGACGCAGCGATCAGGACACGGTGATCAGGACACGGTGATCCAGCAGGACGCAAAGATTCCGGATCTCAGGGCTGACCCTGATGTCCTGCGCCCGCGGCCTGCCTATGGTGTTCTCACCGGCACCGTTCCGGGGACGACGACGGGGGAAGTACGGGGGATCTCGGGGGAGACGTCGTCCCGGAACGGTTTGCCGCCTTTTTTGTGCCGGGCCTCTTCAGGCCCGCAGATAAGTGAGTACGGCCCTCACTCTGCGGTGGTCCTGCAGGTCCGTCTCCAGCGCCAGTTTGGCGAAGATGTTGCGGACGTGCGTCTCGACCGTCTTCGCACCGATGACCAGACCGCTCGCGATCGCGTCATTGCTCCTGCCCTGGGCCATCAGGCCGAGCACCTCGCGTTCGCGGGCGGTGAGTTCGTCCAGCGGGCCCGGCGCGCGCGGGGTGGCGAGCAGTCGGGACACCACCTCGGGGTCCAGGACGCTCTCCCCGGCGGCGACCCGCTTGAGTGCCCCGGCGAGTTCGTCGATGTCGGCGACCCGTTCCTTGAGCAGATAGCCGAAGCCGCGCGGGTCCTCGGCCAGCGCCCGTACGGTGTCCGTCGTCTCGACGTACTGGGAGAGCAGCAGGACGCCGGTGCCGGGGTGCTCGGCGCGGATCCTGGCCGCGGCCAGCAGGCCCTCGTCGGTGTGGGTGGGCGGCATCCGGATGTCGAGCAGGACCGCGTCGGGGCGGTGTTCGGCAACCAGTTCGGGGAGCCGCTGTGCGTCGCCGAGTTGCGCGGGGACCTCGATTCCGGCGTCGGTGAGGAGTCGTACGACACCCTGTCTCAGCAGCGCCGAGTCCTCGGCCACTATCACCCGCACGGCAGTTCCGCCCTGATTCTGGTCCCGCCACCTGCGGGAGAGTCCACGTGCAGTATCCCGTCCACGGCGGCCAGCCGGTCCGCCAGGCCCCGCAGTCCGCTGCCCCGGGCGGTGTCGGCGCCGCCGATGCCGTCGTCGACGGTCTCCACGACGAGGCGGTCCCCGAGCTGTCGGGCCGAGACGCTGACGGCCCGGGCCCGGGCGTGCTTGGCCGCGTTGGCGAGGGCCTCGCAGACGGTGAAGTAGGCGGTGGACTCCACCACCGGGTCGTAGCGCCGGGGATCGGCGGCGACCACGACAGGCAGCGCGGCCTGCTGGGCAAGGGCGGTGAGGGCGGGGCCGAGGCCTTCGCGGGTGAGGACGGCGGGGTGGATGCCGTGGGCGATGCCGCGCAGCTCTTCGAGGGCGAGTTTCAGGCTCTCCTCCACCTCGGCGACGGAGTGCCGCAGGGAGGGGTCAGGGTGTCCGGCCAGGCCCTTGTCGACGCGGCGCAGTGCCATCAGGGCGAAGACCAGGCGGGCTTGTGCGCCGTCGTGCAGGTCGCGTTCCAGACGCCCGCGTTCGGCGTCGGCGGCGCGCACGATGCGTGAGGTGACCTCCTTTGCCTGGGTGCGCAGCGACAGGTTCTCCAGGGCGAGGCGCAGGGCGGCGCCGACCGCTTCGAGGAGTTCGGGGTCCTCGTCCAGTGCGGGGTCGTGGTGCAGCAGGGCGAGCGGGGTGCCCCGGGAGGAGTCGACGCGGGTACGTCCGGGGCCTTCACCGCGTACGATCTCGCCGGCCCCGTCGACGTACGCGCCCTTCCCCTCCTGCCACAGCCCCAGCCGCAGTCCGGGATCGCCAAGCACCCGCCCGAGCACCTCGCGCAGCCGGTCCTGGTCGGGGTCGGTGCCCAGGTCGATGACCAGGTCACCGACCTCGGCGCGTTGCAGCCGCATCCGCAGCAGGCCGATCAGGAAGGCGACGGGCACAGCGACCTGGGCCAGGTCGGAGAGCAGGAAGACGGCTTCCTGGAGGGGGCCCGCCGGGGGCGTGGGCAACAGCAGGAGCAGCAGGTCCCACAGCAGGAACGCGGAGGCGATCGCGATGGCGATCCAGGCGGGCAGCAGGGCGCGGCGGCGGGCCACGGACGACTGCTGCCAGCGGCGGACGATCGCCACGACCAGGACCACCGAGAGCACCCAGCCGAGCGAGCGGTAGACCGTGTCGACGGGGGTGAAGAGGTCGGTGAGGGCGGGGATGTGCAGGAGGTTGGGGCCGCAGTCGGTGCAGGAGAGGTACGTCGCTTCGACGGCGACCACCGCCGGGTCGTACGTCAGCGCGCGCAGCAGACCGCCGAGCGCGACGAGGCCGTACGAGAACCGAGTGAGGCGGCGGGCGATCCGCGAGGTGAGCCGGCCGTCGGGGAAGGAGAGCACCAGGTGGACGAGGACGGCCATGTTGAGCGCTTCCCACCAGGCCCCCAGGGCGAACAGGGCGGGCACCCCGGTGCCCTGGAGGTTGCCGAGGAACCAGGTGATTCCCTCGGCGACCATCAGCGGGCCCGTGCGGTTGGCGGGCCGGTGCCACCAGGCGACCAGACCGCCACCGACGTAGGCGAGGCCGACGGCGAGGTCACGTGTCACGTCGAGGGCGGTGCCGCCCGCGCGCAGATAGGCCCAGCTGCCGACGGCGGCGGTCAGCGCCGTGGCCAGGGCGGCCGCGGCCATCCGCAGGGGGAGGGTGGTCCTCGGGGGGTGCGTGCTCTTCGGGGGGTGCGTGCTCTTCGGGGGGTGCTGCCTGTTCACGGCCCACACGGTAGGCCATCCGGGTGGTGGGCCGATCGGTCGCGGGAGCGGCCCCGATAGATGCCCAATGCATCTTTGAGGGGCGGTACCCCGTGCCCCGGGAACGGCGCTGCCGCGCACGGGCCCCCGAGGAAGAACAGGCCCCCGCCGGACCACGGGCGCCGGCGCCTCAGTAGTGAGCACAGCTCTTGGGTCCACCTCCCGCGTCCACCCCCGCGCGGTGTGATGCTCAACGCGTCGCGTAATTCCCCCACTTCGGCTTCTCTTCACTACGCTCGAAAGTCCCTGTACGCACCATGGAAGAAACGGGGTGTGCGTCGTGCTGAACCACCTGCCGACCCTCCCGGCCCAGCCCGACGACTGGACCGAACCCGGCGCCCACCGCGTGAGCGACGGCGTCCACCGGATCCCGCTCCCCCTTCCCGACCCTGCGCTGCACGCCGTCAACGCCTATCTGGTCGAGGACGCCGAGGGCCCGGTCCTGATCGACTCGGGCTGGGCCGGCCCCGAGACGCAGAAGGTGCTGAGCGAGGCGCTGCGCTCCCTCGGGTACGCCCTCGCCGACCTCTCCCAGATCCTGGTGACCCACGCCCACTGGGACCACTACACCCAGGCGCTCGCCCTGCGGGAGTCGCTGGGTGCCCGGGTGCGCATCGGGCGCGGCGAGAAGTACTCCATCGACGGCTTCGACCTGACGAACGGCCCGTTCCCCCACCAGGCGGACCAGCTGCGGGCCTGCGGCGCGCCGGAGCTGGCGGGCCGGATCGACGCGCTCCCGGTGCGGCCCGAGGACTGGGCGATGCCGGTCGGTCCGCCGGATGCCTGGCTGGACGACGGGGAGCAGGTCGCGCTCGCCGGGCGCAGGCTGACGACGCTCGCCACCCCGGGGCACACCCGTGGCCATGTGGTGTTCGGGGATCCGGCGGCCGGTCTGCTGTTCGCCGGGGACCACGTGCTGCCGCACATCACCCCCTCGATCGGCTTCGAGTGCGTACCGGAGAAGTCACCGCTGCGCTCCTATCTGCAGTCCCTGCGTCTGGTGAGGGAGTTGCCGGACGCCCTGCTGCTGCCCGCGCACGGCAGGGTGACCCTCGGCGTGCACACCCGGGTCGACCAGCTCCTCGCCCATCACGACGAACGTCTGGACGCGGTGGCCCGCGAGGTCCGCGCGGGCGCCACCACCGCCCACGCCGTCGCCGCCGCCCTCCCCTGGACGCGCAGGCTCCGCCGTCTCGACCAACTCCCCGACCAGCACAGGATGCTGGCGATCCTGGAGATCGACGCGCACTTGGAGGTGCTCGCCGAGACGGGTGTGATCGAGGGGGTGGATGTGGCGGGGGTGCGCCACTTCGCGGTACGCGCGTAACCGCCCGGCCCGTGCCCAACCGGTCAATTCCCTATGCCGTACCGGCGAGTTCGTGAAACGATGCTGCATCCGCGATCACTCCTGCCACAGGGAGACCGGATGCCCCAGGGCTCCAGCACACCGCCCGCCGGCCAGGCGGAGATCGCCGCCTTCGTACGGGAGTGCTGGCGGCGCGGCACCTCACGACCGCTGCCCGTGATCGTCCTGCTGGGGCGGCCCGGCAGCGGCAAGACGTACGCCCTGGAACACTTCTCGCACGAGACCGCGGGCGGCATCACGGCCCGGATCGACCATGCGCCGCTGCCCGTGCAGCGACCGTACGAGATGGCCGTGCACCTGGCGTTCCTGCTGGCCCGCAAGCACTCCCGGGTGCGCCCACCGCGCTTTCCCCGGCTGATGCTGGGGCTGCTCGCCCTCAGTCTGAGCGATCTGCCGCTGGACAACCGGGAGGCCGCCCGCAAGAGGCTCAAGTCCGCCCTCAGCAGCGCCCGCAGCAGTGCCGCGATCGAGGCCGCCGAGGCGGCGGGCGGGGTGCTCGACAACCTGGGCCTGTCCCCGGTGCCGAACCTGGAACTGGCGGCCGGGCTGCTGGTGCGCGGCTTCACCCATCTCCCGGTGGCCACCGCGCTCAACCGTGCGCTGGTGTCGTACGGGCAGGGCAGCACCCAGGCGGGCATCGACGCGCTCATAGATCTCAACCAGCGCCACCGCACCGGCGTCCCGGCCGATGCGGCGCTGGTCGACCGAGGCCTGTGCGAGGTCTTCCTGGACGACCTCACCGCCTCCTTCAGCGGCCGGGGCAGGCTCTACAACTGCCTTGCCCTGCTGGACAACATCGACCGCCCGCACGTCACCCACTTCCTGGAACTCCTCTGCTCGCTACGCGCGGAGAAGGCCCGCTCGGGGGTTTACGACCCGCTACTGATCGTCGCCACGGCCGCCACCACCCGCGCCGTACCGGGCCCCAGTGACGGCAGCCCGGACGACCCGCACATCCGCCTGCCCGAGTCGCTGTCGTACGCGTCGTGGCATCCGCGCCCCGAAGCGGCCCCGCCGCACTGGTGGTGCCCGGTGCGGCTGCGCGACCTGGACGAGGTCGAGGTCACCCTGGAGGCCACCCGGCACGAGAAGGAGCGTGCGGCGGGGACCGGGCGCCCGGAGCCGTGGGTGCTGCCCGCCACCACTCCGCTGATACACCGGCTGACCTACGGACACCCGTGGAGCGTGCGCACCCTGCACGAGGTGCTGGCGACACCGCACCGGGACGGCCCGGCCGAGAGCGATCTGCGGGGGCTGCTGTCGGTGCGCCCGCAGGGGCTGGGCGTGCCGTTGTCCGATGTCGTACGAGGTCGGCTGCTCGCCGGATTCACCGAGGACCAGCAGGGGGCGGCGCTCCTGGTGGCGGCGGCCCGCACTCCCAAGTCGGCGGTGAACGCGGGGCTGTTGAACGACCAGCCGGAGCATGCCCGGGACACCCTGATGCGGGAGCTGCGCGAGCGGCTGTGGCTGTCGCGGCGGGTTCCGGAGGACGCGCACACCCGGGGCGGGCGCGGCCCGTCCGGCTATCTGCTGCCGGGGCCGGGAGCCGGCGGCCGGGGCGAGAACGCGGTGGACACCACCTTCGACACCCAGCCGGTACTGCACCCCTGGCTGCGCCTGCTGCTCCTCGACCGGCTCACGGACCCGACGGGCGGCACCCTGGAGCGGTGGCGGCGGCTGCACGAGGTGCTCGCCTCCTGGCACGCACGCCACCACCAGCCGCTGGACGCCCTCTACCACCGGCTCGCCAAGGGAGAACTCCCCCTGATCGTCGACCACTTCAGCACCGGCGTCTCCGCCAGGGACCTGGTGCCGTGGCTGCGCGAGCTCTACCACGTGACGGCGGCTCCCATGTACGCGGCGTGGCTCTCGGACGAGCCACCGCAGCGGCGGGCCACCGAACTCGCCCGCGAACTGGCCCCGGACGCGTACGCCGACGAACGCCTGGGCAGGCCGCTGGCCGAGCTGTGCGCGGCCCTGTGGCTGGCGGGCGATCCGCGCAACCGGCTGCCGCTGGGCCACCCCGAGCTCAACCACAAGATCAGCGCGAAGCTGCGTCAGCTGGCGATGGTGGCCGACGCCGACGCGGACACCCTGCTGGACGAGGCCGAGCGCTACACCGACTGAGTGGTCGTCACCCGCCTTACGACGTAACGGATTTGGGCCGAGAGAGGATCACCGATGGCGTGGCTGCGCAGAAACCGGGAACCCGGCTGGGTGAGGGACCTGCCACCGTGGTGGCGGCGCTGGCCGGGCAACGTCATCTCCCTCGTGCTGGCGTGTCTGCTGGTGGCGGGCTCCCTGGTGCTGCTGCTGCGTTCGGATCCGCCGGTGGACACCTCCTGCGCGACCGGGGTGGAACGGGTCGAGGACGTGTGTGTGGGCGTCACCGACGGCTCGTACCACTTCGACGAGAAAAACCTGGGCCCGCTCTTCGAGCGGATCCGCGCGGAGAACGCCGAGGTGGACAAGGAGTCGGCGAAGAAGGGCGGCGCGAGCCACGTCGGCGTCGTCTATCTGATGTCCATGGTGCCGGACGCCAAGGACACCAACACCCCGGACTCGGTGCGGCACGAGATCCAGGGCGCGTACACCGCGCAGATGGAGGTCAACCGCACCAACAAGTACGGCGACGCCCCGAAGATCAAGCTGCTGCTCGCGCACCTGGGCAACGGCAAGGCGCAGGCCGACACCACCCTGGAGCAGATCCGGCGGCGCACCGCCGAGGAACGTATCGTCGCGGTCGCCGGTCTCGGCACCAGCACCCGGGCGACCGAGTCGGTGATACGGCGGATCACCGCCGCCCCCGCCCAGGGTGGCCTCCAACTGGCCGCTGTGGGTTCGGTGTTGACCGCCGACACGCTTGCCAAGGTGCCGGGGCTCGTGCGGGTCGCGCCGGTCAACTCGGACGAGGCGTCGGCCGCCGCCGCGTTCCTGAAGCAGAAGGAGAACGTGAGGAAGCGGGTCCTGGTGGTGCAGGACGAGCGGGCGGACGACGACTACACCAGGACGCTGGGCGACACCTTCCTCGCCGCGCTGCCGCCGGGGCGGCTGGCCGGGAAGACGGAGAAGTACGACTCCTCGCAGGCCGGGGTGGCGACCGCCTTCAAGACCCGGATGTCGACGATCTGTGCGGCCAAGCCGGACGTCGTCTACTTCGCGGGCCGGGGCATCGACCTGCCGCGCTTCCTGGCCCCGCTGAAGGACCGCCCGTGCGTGAAGGACCGCCAGGTGCTGGTCATCTCCGGTGACGACGCCTCGCAGACGGCGCAGGCGGCCGGGTTCCAGGACATCAAGGACACCCTGCGGGACGGGAACGTACGGCTCGTCTACACGGGCCTGGCGCACCCGGAGAGCTGGGACAAGCTGCCGGACGCGTACCAGGGGGCGGCCAAGCCGTCGTTCGGCCCGCAGGGCCGGTTCCGGGAGCTGTTCAAGGAGGAGGCGCTGGACGACGGGCAGGCCATCATGGGCCACGACGCGGTACTGACGGCGGTCGCCGGGATCCGGCTGGTCGCCGAGAACTCCGAGAACAACAACGGGGCGGTGTCCGGCTCCGAGGTCATCCAGATCTGGCGCTCGCTGCACGGCCCCGAGAGTGTGCCGGGGGCGAGTGGGCTGATCTCACTGGGCAGCGACGGGTCCCCGGAACGCAAGGCGGTGCCGATCATCGAGATCGGCGCCAACGGGAAGGTCTCGACGCTGGCGGTATCGGCACAGGGCGGGAAACCACTCACGGAGGGGGACATCAGCGGCTAGGCGGGACGGGCGCGGGTGGGCGCGGGTGGGCGCGGGCGCAGGGTGGGCGCGGGCGTGGGCAGGCGCAGGCGCAGGCGCAGGCGCAGGGAGCACGGGCCCAGGGAGCGCCGGCGCGAGCGTGTGCGGGCACCGGTAGGCGCGGACGCGGGTGGGCGCGGGCACCGGTAGGCGCGGACGCGGGTGGGCTGCTGTTCGCGGAGTTCACCGCGCCCCCGGCAGGTGGTCCCCCTGGTGGGGCGCGCATGTATACGGGGCGGTCGGCAGCCTGACCGCCCCGCGGGCGGCAACGGCGCGCCGAAATACGTGTGTTACGCACGGGACCGGGAGCCGAAACACCCGCCGCCTACCGTCACGGCCCACGGGTCCCCACCCGTACCCCGTCCCCCGCGTCCCCAGGAGGCACCCCGTGACGGTCGATCAGTCGCCCGCCGTCGACAGCCGGCAGGACCCACCCCCCACACCGTCCGCCGCCCGCCCCGCGGCGCGCGAGACCCTGGAGGACTACACCCTCCGGTTCGCCCCGCGCAGCTACCGCCGCTGGACCCCCGCCGTGGTCGGCGCCTCCGCCCTCGGTGGCATCGCCTACATGGCCGACTTCTCCATCGGGGCCGGCATCGGCATGACCCACGGCACCGGCAACGCCCTGCTGTCGATCCTGGTGGCCGCCGCCGTCATCTTCGTCTCGGGCATCCCGCTCGCCTACTACGCGGCCCGCTACAACCTCGACCTGGACCTGATCACCCGGGGCTCCGGCTTCGGCTACTACGGCTCGGTGATCACCAGCGTCATCTTCGCCAGCTTCACCTTCATCTTCTTCGCCACCGAGGGCGCCATCATGGCGCAGGGCCTCAAGTTCGCGCTGGGGATGCCCCTGTGGGCGGGCTACGCCCTCTCCACCTTCATCATCATCCCGCTGGTCATCTACGGGATGAAGGCCCTCACCAAGCTCCAGTCCTGGACGAACCCACTGTGGATCGTGCTGATCGTCGCGCCGCTGGTGTACGTCGTGGTGGCCGACCCCGACTCGGTCGGCCGCTTCCTCGCGTACGAGGGCAAGGCCACCGGCGGTATCTCGACGGCGGCCGTGATGCTGGGCGCCGGTGTCTGTCTCTCCCTGATGGGCCAGATCGGTGAACAGATCGACTATCTGCGCTTCATGCCGCCCAAGACCGAGGCCAACAAGCGCTCCTGGTGGACGGCGACCATGCTCGCCGGGCCCGGCTGGGTGGTCTTCGGCGCACTGAAGCAGGCGATCGGTGTCTTCCTCGCCGTGTACATCGTGGACGCGGTCGGCGTCGCCGCCGCCGTCGAGCCGATCGAGCAGTTCACCGCCGCCTTCAAGCAGTTGATGCCCGGCTGGCTGGTCGTCCCGCTCGCCCTCCTGCTGGTCGTCCTCAGCCAGGTCAAGATCAACGTCACCAACTCGTACTCCGGCTCGCTCGCCTGGACCAACTCCTACACCCGGGTCACCAAGCACTACCCGGGCCGCATCGTCTTCGTCCTGGTCAACCTGGGCATCTCGCTCGTCCTGATGGAGGCGAACATGTTCGCCTTCCTCAACAACGTGCTGAGCTTCTACTCGAACTGCGCGATGGCGTGGGTCGTCACCGTCGCCACCGACATCGGGGTCAACAAGTACCTGCTCAAGCTCTCCCCGAAGCAGCCGGAGTTCCGGCGCGGGATGCTGTACGCGGTCAACCCGGTCGGTCTGGTCTCCTTCCTCGCCTCCTCGCTCCTGTCGATCGCCGTGTACTTCGGCCTGTTCGGCGAGGCGGTCCAGCCGTACTCGCCGCTGGTCGCGGTGGTCGTCGCCGTACTCCTCACCCCTGCCGTGGCCGTCCTCACCAAGGGCCGCTACTACCTGCGCCGCACGGACGACGGCATCGCGGAGCCACTGCTCGACGCGGACGGCAACCCGAGCGCCGCGGCCTACGACTGCGGTGTCTGTGCGGAGTCCTTCGAGCGGCCGGACGTGCTGGCGAGTGCGCGGGGCGGGGTGATCTGCTCGCTCTGTCTATCGACGGACCGCGAGGGTGTCCACGTACTGCCTGCTCAGACGTACTCCGTCGCCGCGTCGAGCAGCCAGTCCGTCACGTAGCGGGCGTAGGACGAGCGGACCAGGAGCCAGAATCCGGCTCTCGGCCGGGCCCGGGCCACCAGGACGATGTGTGCGCGAGCCAGCGTCGTTCGGGCGCAATGGCCGGGGGCGAAGGCACGCGGGTGCAGGTCCAGTGGGCAGCCGTGGGCGAGCAGGTCGCGGGCGCGGGGACCGGAGACGAGGAGCGCGGCGCGCTGGGCGGAGACGTCGGTGACCGAGAGGGGGTCGTCACCGCCGGCCACCGCCGCCCGGATCCGGCTCTCCAGGTCCTGCTCGGTGTCCGGGGGCCCCACCACCAGCCACTCGTCGGGACCGAGCCACAAGGCTGTCAACCTCCCTGTTGCCGTGGTGGTGTTGGGCTCCACGGGCAAGGGGAGTCCGAGGGCGAGCGTGATCGCGTCCGCTGCCGCGCTCCCGGCTGCGAGTCGTACGTCGATCTGCGCCGGGAAGCGGAGTGCGGCGAGCCGGAGCGCCCCGCCGGAGGACCGGGTCGCGGCGGCCAGGAGTGCGGGGTCAGCCATCTCGGCGGGCTCCTTCGGGGTCGTACAGGACGGGGCTCGCGACGGTCACCGGGACCAGGTGTCCGGCCACCGGGGCGTACAACCGCTCACCGATCCTGTCGCGGCCGCTGCTGACCAGGGCGAGGGCGAAGGTCCGGCCGAGGGCGGCGCTGCGGTAACTGGAGGTGACATGGCCGAGCATCGGGACGGGCGGGGCGGGGAGCGGGCTGTCGGCCACCAGTTGGGTGCCCTCGGGGAGGAGGGTGGTGGCGTCGTCGGGCAGCACGGCGACCAGGTGTCTGCGGTCGGGGCGGGCGGTGTCGGCGCGGGTGAAGGAGCGCTTGCCGAGGAAGTCGGGCTTCTTCCCTGAGACCGCCCAGCTCATACCGAGGTCGTGCGGGGTGACGGTGCCGTCGGTGTCCTGGCCGATGATCGGGTAGCCCTTCTCGGCGCGCAGCACGTGCATGGTCTCGGTGCCGTACGGGGTGATGCCGTACGGGGCTCCGGCCTCGCCCAGCGCCTCCCACAGGGCGAGGGCCCGCCGGGGCGACACATTGATCTCGTAGGCGAGTTCGCCGGAGAAGCTGATCCGGCAGATGCGGGCGTCGATGCCCGCGACGGTGGATTCCCGGTAAGCCATGAACGGGAAGCTGTCGTTGTCGGCCGCCAGCCTCGGAGACAGCGCGGCCAGTACGTCGCGGGAGCGCGGCCCGGCCAGGGCGACGGTGGCCCACTGCTCGGTGACACAGGTGCAGTGGACGCGCAGTGCGGGCCACTCCGTCTGGAGCCATTCCTCCATCCAGTCGAGGACGGCGTCCGCGTTGCCGGTCGTGGTGGTGAGCAGGAAGCGGTCCGGGGCAAGACGCAGCACGGTGCCGTCGTCGAAGACCATGCCGTCCGGGCGGCACATCACGCCGTAGCGGATCCGGCCGGGCTTCAGGGAGCTGATCAGGTTGGTGTAGAGCAGGTCGAGGAAGGCGGCGGCGTCCGGGCCCTGTACGTCGATCTTGCCGAGGGTGGAGGCGTCCATGACGGCGACGGAGCGGCGGGCGGCCGTGCATTCGCGGAGTACGGCGGCTTCCATGTCCTCGCCGGTCCGGGGGTAGTGGCGGGGGCGCTTCCACTGGCCGACGTTCTCGAAGACGGCGCCGAGGGAGACGTGCGCCTCGTGCAGGGCGGTCACCCGGACCGGGTCGTGGAGGGCGCCCCGGTTGCGGCCGGCGAGGGCGGCGAAGGAGACGGGGGTGTACGGCGGGCGGTGGGTGGTGGTGCCGAGTGCGGAGATCTCCACTCCGAGGAGTGCGGCGACGACGCCACTGGCGAGGACGCCTGAGGTCTTGCCCTGGTCGGCGGCGGTGCCCGCGGTGGTGTAGCGCTTGGTGTGTTCGACGGAGGTCAGTCCGGCGCCGGTGGCGCGGGCCAGGTCGTCGACGGTGACGTCCCGTTGGAGGTCGACGAAGCGGGGGGCGGTGGTGGGGCCGGGGACGAGGAAGAGGGGCATGGACGGTGTGGGTGGTGGGTCCGGGATGACGTCGGGGAGGCGCGGTGCCTGGGCGGAGTGGTCCTCCGCCCCGACGCGGTGGCCCTCCGCCTCGACGGCGCGGGCACCGGCGGCGGCGCCCTGGGCGAGGGTTCCGGCCAGGTCGAGGACGCCGTTCGCGCTGCCCGCGACCTCGATGGACTGGCGGCAGGTGTCCGGGGCGGGGAGGAACGCGCCGAGAGCCGGGTCGTACCGGAGGCTGCCGCCTGCCTGGCTGAAGAGGTGGGCGACCGGGTTCCAGCCGCCGGAGACGAGCAGGAGGTCGGCGGGGAGTTCACGGGTGGGGGTCGCATCGCCGAACGGGGCGAGGGATACGGAGCTGATCCGCTCACCTCCCGAGGTGCCGACGACCGCGTGCCCGGCCAGCACCTCGATGCCGGCCGCGCGGGCCCGCCGGGCCCACTCCCCCGCCTCGGGGCGGGTGTCGACGATCGCCGCCACCTCCGCACCTGCCCCGGCCAGGTCCAGTGCGGCGGCGTACGCGCTGTCGTTGGTGGTGAAGAGGACGGGGCGGTGGCCGGGCAGGACGCCGTACCGGTTGACGTAGGTGCGTGCCGAGGTGGCCGTCATCACGCCGGGGCGGTCGTTGTCCGGGAAGGCGAGCGAGCGTTCGTGGGCGCCGGTGGCCAGTACGACGTGGCGGGCGCGGATGCGCCAGACGCGCTCCCGGGAGATCCGGTGCGGGGCGGCGGCGCCGAGGTGGTGGGTGCGGCGTTCGACGGCGAGGAGGTGGTTGTCGTCGTAGTGGCCGAAGACGGTGGTGCGGGACAGGACCCTGGTTTCGGGGGCGGATTCGAGGTGTGCGCGGGCCGCTGCCACCCAGTGGGCGATCTCCCCCGTGCCGAGGAGGCTGCCGCCCGGCTCGGGCTGTTCGTCGGCGAGTACGACGCGTGCGCCGCTGCGGGCGGCGGTGACCGCTGCGGCGAGACCGGCCGGGCCCGCGCCGATGACGAGGAGGTCGCAGTGCGCGTGGACGGTGTCGTAGCGGGCCGGGTCTGGGGTGGTGGCCAGGCGGCCCCGGCCGGAGAGACTCCGGGCGACCAGGCCGTCGTACAGCTCGATGGTGGTCGCGGGGAGCATGGGTTCGGGGAAGGGCTGCTCGATCTGTACGAGGGCGTTGGGTTCCTCGACGCCGGCCGAGAAGATGCCCCGGGGGCGGCCGAGTCCGATGCTGGTAGCGGCCCGGATGACGCCGTTGGCGAGGAGGGCGGAGGCGAGGGTGTCACCGCGCAGGCCCTGATACTCCGTACCGTCGAAGGTGAAGGTCAGGGGCTCGTCCCTTCGGGGGCGGCCTCCGGCGGGCAGGCGGAAGGGCTGGGCGGACCGCCGCCCCGCTTTTGGCGCCCCGCCCGGGAGGCGGGGCCGCTCCTCCCCCACCCGGTAGACCGCCAGCACCTCGTTCGTCGCCGTGTCCCGCACCACGTTGAACCAGCGCCGGCACCCCGCCCGGTGCGCCCAGCGTTCCGCGAACGGCCCCCTCGGGTTGTCCCGGAAGAAGAGGTACCGCGCCCACTCCTGGTCATCCAGCGCCTCCGGCTCCCCGGGATGGGGCACATGGGCCTGCCCGCCGTAGCGGAACTCGGCCTCGTCGCGGGGCCCGCACCACGGGCAGGCGATCAGCAGCACGCGTCCACACTCCCTAGTGGGCCACCGCGGCGGCGCCGTGCTCGTCCACGAGCGCGCCGGTGGTGAACCGGTCGAGCGAGAAGGGGGCATTGAGCGGGTGCGGGGCGTCCTGGGCGATCGTGTGGGCGTACACCCAGCCGGCCCCCGGGGTCGCCTTGAACCCGCCTGTCCCCCACCCGCAGTTGAGATAGAGGTTCTCCACCGGGGACAGCCCGACGATCGGCGACGCGTCCGGCGTGACGTCGACGATGCCGCCCCAGGTCCGCAGCACATGCGCCCGCGCGAAGACCGGGAAGAGCTCCACGGCCGCCGCCATCTGCTCCTCGATGATGTGGAACGCGCCGCGCTGGGTGTACGCGTTGTACGCGTCGATGCCCGCCCCCATCACCAACTCCCCCTTGTGCGCCTGGCTGACGTACACATGGACCGCGTTGGACATGACCACGGTCGGGTGCACGGGCTCCAGGAGTTCCGAGACGAGCGCCTGCAAGGGGTGGCTCTGCAGAGGAAGGGCGAATCCGGCCATGCCCGCCAGGACCGAGGTGTGCCCGGCCGAGCACAGCGCCACCTTCCCCGCCGCGATCGGTCCGCGCGTGGTCCGCACCCCGGTGACCCGGCCGCCGGACACGTCGAGGCCGGTGACCTCGCAGTGCTGGATGAGATCGACCCCGGCCGCGTCGGCGGCCCGCGCCAGTCCCCACGCCACGTGGTCGTGCTTGGCGGTGCCCGCGCGCGGCTGATAGGTCCCGCCCAGTACCGGATACCGCACCTCAGGTGAGATGTCGACGATCGGACAGACCTCCTTGACCTGCTGCTCGTCGAGCCACTGCGCGTCCACCCCGCCCAGCCGGTTCGCCTCGACGCGGCGGACCCCGTCGCGGACGTCCTGAAGGGTGTGCGCGAGGTTCAGCACCCCGCGCTGGGAGAAGAGCAGCGGATAGCCGAGGTCCTCCTCCAGCCCCTCCCACAGCTTCAGCGCGTGCTCGTAGAGGCCCGTGCTCTCGTCCAGGAGGTAGTTGGAACGGATGATGGTGGTGTTGCGGGCCATGTTCCCGCCCGCCAGCCACCCCTTCTCCAGCACGGCGACATCGGTGATCCCGTGGTTCTTCGCCAGGTAGTGGGCGGTGGCCAGGCCGTGCCCACCGCCGCCGACGATCACGACGTCGTACGACCGCGCGGGGTCGGGGTCGCGCCAGAGCCGGTCGGGGTGCTCGGGAAGCTCGGCGCCGGGGGTGTGCGGACTCATCGGGCGACTCCGGCTGCTGGGACCATGGGGAGAAGGACGCTAGCCACGAAGGCGGGACATGCTCGGGTCGAACAGGGGCTCCTCGGTGACGACCGCCTCGAAGCGGTCCGCGAAGTACCCGATGTGCACCGGCGTACGGGGCACTGCCAGCTCCGCCGGAAGCCAGGCATAGGCGATCGGCCTGCCCACCGTGTAGCCGTACGCGGCGCTGGTGACGTAGCCGACGGCCCGGTCCTCACGGTCGTACACCGGTTCCTGGCCCATGAGCACGGCCCGCGGGTCGTCCATGGTGAGGCAGGTAAGCCTGCGTCGTACGTCGGTGGCCCGGCGCAGCAGCGCGGGTTTGCCCAGGAAGTCCTTGTCGGGGCGGACGGCGAAGGCGAGCCCGGCCTCGTAGGGGTCGTGCTCGTACGTCATGTCGGTGCCGAAGGCCCGGTATCCCTTCTCCAGACGGAGGCTGTTGAAGGCGCCCCGGCCCGCCGCGATCCCGCCCAGCGGCCCGGCCGCCTGCCAAAGGGTGTCCCACAGCTTGAGGCCCAGGTCGGCGGTGGTGTAGAGCTCCCAGCCCAGTTCGCCGACGTAACTGAGCCGCATCGCGGTGACCGGTACGGACCCGATGTACGCCTGCTTGGCCCGGAAGTACTTCAGGCCGTTCGCCGAGAAGTCGGTGCGGGTGAGGGGTTGCAGGACGTCGCGGGCGAGTGGCCCCCAGAGGCCGATGCAGCAGGTGCCGGGGGTGAGGTCGCGGACTTGGACGGTGCCGTCGGCGGGCAGGTGGCGGGTGAGCCAGTGATGGTCGAGGTTGCCGTTGACGCCGATCTGGAAGCGGTCGGCGGCGAGCCGGGCGACGGTGACGTCGCTGCGGATCCCGCCGTCGGTGCCGAGGAGCAGGGTGTACGTCACCGAGCCGACCGACTTGTCGACCTTGCCGGTGCACAGGTACTCCAGGAAGGTGGCGGCACCGGGGCCCGCGACTTCGAGGCGTTTGAGGGCGGTCATGTCGTAGAGGGCGACCCGTTCGCGGGTGACCTGGGCCTCGGCGCCGACGATCGGGGACCAGTGGCGGGCGGCCCAGTCGTTGGGGGTGGGGATCGACCGGCCCTTGAGGAGGCCCGAGTTGGATTCGTACCACTGCGGGCGTTCCCAGCCGTTGGCCTCCAGGAAGTGCGCTCCGAGTTCCTGCTGACGGGGGTGGAAGGGGCTGGTGCGGATCGGGCGGGGGTCCCCCGGTGGCTGGAGGGGGTGCAGGATGTCGTAGACCTCGACGAAGTTGCGGGAGCTGCGGGCCAGCACGTAGTCGGGGGCGAGCTGGTGCGGTTCGAAGCGGTTGAGGTCGCATGCGTGCAGGTCGAAGGTGGAGCAGTGGCCGTCGACCAGCCATTCGGCGAGGGCCCGGCCGACTCCGGCGGAGTGGGTGACCCAGACGGCCTCGGCGACCCAGAAGCCCTTGACGTCGGGGGATTCGCCGAGCAGGGGCAGGCCGTCGGTGGTGAAGGAGAAGAGGCCGTTGATGCCTTCCTCGATCTTGGTCTCGCGGGTGGCGGGGAGCAGGCTGCGGGTTTCCCGCCAGGCGCCCGCGAAGTCGTCCTCGGTGAATTCGAGTACCGAGGGCATGGCGGCGTTGCCCGTCGGCCGGATGTCGTCGGTGACGGGCGTCGGGCGGATGTCGTCGGCGGAGACCGGCATCGGGCGGTGTCCGTAGGAGCCGATGGTGAGGCAGTCGTAGCGGTCGCGGTAGTAGAGGTCGGCGTCCTGGTGGCGCAGGATCGGGCGGACGGCCTCCTCGGTCTGTCCGGCGAGGGCGGGCAGGGGCCCTGTCCTGGCCAGTTGGTGGGCGAGCGGGGTGAGCGGGAGGTTCAGGCCCACCATGCGGGCGATCTTCGGGCCCCAGATGCCGGCGCAGCACACGACGACGTCGGCGGGGATCTCACCCCGGTCGGTGCGGACACCGGTCACCCGTCCCTGGTGCTGGTGGACGTCGAGGACTTCGTGGCGGGCGAGGAAGCGGACTCCGCGTGTGGTGGCCCGGCGGATCTGGGCCTCGACGGCGAGTACGGACCTGGCGAGGCCGTCGGCGGGGACGAAGAGGCCGCCGAGGACCCGGTCGGGGTTGAGCAGCGGGTGCTGGTCGAGGCACTCCTGGGCGCCGAGCAGGCGGGCTTCGATGCCCCAGGAGGTCACCCAGCCGTGGCGGCGGTGGAGTTCGGTGAGGCGTTCGGGGGTGGTGGCGATCTCCAGTCCGCCGACCTGGAGGAAGCAGGGCTGCCCGTCGACGTCGAGGGAGCGGAACTTCTCGACGGTGAAGCGGGCCAGCTCCGCCATCGTCTTGGCGGGGTTGGCCTGGAAGACCAGGCCCGGGGCGTGCGACGACGACCCCCCGGTGGCGGGCAGCGGGCCCTGGTCGACCACGGTCACTTCGGTCCAGCCGCGCGCGGAGATCTCGTCGGCGAGCGCGGCTCCCACCACGCCCGCTCCGATGATGACCACTCGGGGTCCCGCCATCACCGCACCTCCGACTCGATGCTCTCCGGTCTTTCCCTTGCGGGCCGGCCGGGTGACGCGGCCCGCTTGCGAGCCAGGGGGTTGCGCAGCTCACACACGCACCCACTGCGCCACCCGGCGCGCTACTTGATCCAGGCGTCCACCTTGGCGGCGTTGGCCTCGACCCACTTCTTCGCCGCCGCCTCGGGCGTCATCTTGTCCACGGCGATGTACTTGGCCACGATGTTCTGGTCCTCGTTGGTCCAGTTGAACTTCTTCACCAGGTCGTACGCCGGGCTGCCCGACTTGGCGAATTTCGCGGCGGCGATCTTGTCGAGGTCGTACGCCGGGTAGTCGCAGGTCACCTTCGCCGCGTCCGTGTCACAACCCGCCTTGTACGGAGGCAGGTTGACCTTGACCAGGGGCACCTCGGAGAGGAACCACTGCGGGTCGTAGAAGTAGCCGATCACCCATTCCTTGTTCTTCTCCGCCTTGCGGAAGGCCTGGATGAGTGCGGCCTCGCTGCCCGCGTACACCACCTTGTAGTCCAGCCTGAGGTTCTTCACCAGCGCCTCGTCGTTGGTGACGAACGACGGGTCGCCGTCGAGGATCTGGCCCTTGCCGCCCGACTCGGAGGTCTTGAACTTCGACGCGTACTTGTTGAGGTTCTTCCAGTCGGTGATGTCCGGGTGCTCCTTGGCGAGCCACGGCGGGACGTACCAGCCGATCGCCCCTTTGTTGCCGGTGGTCCCCGCGATGACGCCGGTCTTCTGGTCGGTGATGTACTTCTTCTTCAGGTCGTCGTGTCCCCAGTTCTCCATCACCACGTCGACCTCGCCGGTGCCGAAGCCCTGCCAGGCGATCTCTTCCTTGAGGTTCTTCTTTACGACCTTGCAGCCGAGTTCGTACTGGGCGACATGGCCGACGACCGCCGCGTTGGCCTCGTAACCCACCCAGGGGTTGATGGCGATGTTGAAGGTTCCGCACTTGCCCGGGCCGGCGGAGCCGCCGGAGGAACCGGCGTCCTCGATCTTCGCGCCGCCGCAGGCGGTGAGGGTCAGCGAGAGAACGGCCAGGCCGATCGCGCCGGCCCTCCACCGCAGTGCTTGTGTTGCCATGGTCAGTGCTCCTTATGGATGCGCGGCGCAGGTCTGGATACGCGGCTCAGGCCCGCGTGCGTCGTGCCGCTGCCTGGGTGATCCGGTCGAACATGACACCGAGCAAGACGATGGCGAGTCCCGCCGCCAGCCCCTTTCCGTACAGCTGCCCCTGGGAGAATCCGGCCACCACCTGGTAGCCGAGGGCGCCCGCGCCGACCAGGCCGCCGACCACCACCATGGACAGCACATAGATCAGCCCCTGGTTGGTGGCAAGCGTCAACGCACCTCGCGCCATAGGGAGTTGCACCTTGGTGACGAGCTGCCAGGTGTTGCAGCCCGCGGCGGTGGCCGCTTCGACGGTGGTCGCGGGGACCGCCCGTATCCCGTCCGCGACGATCTTCACGGCAACCGGCACGGCGTACACCACGGCGGCCACGATCGCGGTGAAGCGGGTCGCCCCGAACAGTGCGAGGAACGGCACCAGATAGACGAACGGCGGCATCACCTGCGCCGCGTCCAGCGTCGGCCGCAGCCACCGGTCCACCCGTGTGCTGCGCCCCATCCACACCCCCAGGCTCACCCCGAGCAGCATCACCAGGGCGGTCGCCAGCACGGTCGAGGCGAGGGTGGTCATGCTGTCGGACCACAGCCCCGTACCGACCAGCAGACCCACGCACACGGCGGCGGTGAGACCGGCGCGCCACCCGCCGAGCACCGCCCCGAGTCCGACCAGGACGACGGCGACGAGCCACCACGGGGAGTCGGTCAGCAGAGTCTGGAACGGGTTGAGCAGCCCGGTGGTGACCATGTCGCGGAAGCCGTTGGTGAGCGCCCCGAGGTTGTCCTGCGCCCAGGTGGTCACGGTGTCCGCCGCACTCTTCAGCGCGCTGCCGGTGCCGCCCTCGCCGGGGAACTCGGCCGCCCACACATAGGTGTGCGAGAGGTACGCGAGCACCGCCGCCACCGCCGCGCCCGCCACCAGCATCGGTCTGCGCCAGGTGCGGAACCGGTCGCCGGACCGCCGGGTCGCCTCCGCCCGTACGCTCGCGGCGGTGGTGACGCGGTCCAGCACGATGGCCATCACTACGATCGCCAGCCCGGCGTTGAAGGCGGTGCCGACATTCAGCGACTGCAGCGCCTGGACCACGGTCTTGCCGAGCCCCGGCGCGTCGATCAGGGCGGCGATGGTGACCATGGCGAGGGCGGCCATGATGGTCTGGTTGACGCCCATCACCACGGTCCGCGCGGACATCGGCAGCAGCACCTTGCGCAGGGTCTGCCCCCGGGTGGAGCCCATCGACTCGGCCGCTTCCACGGTGGTCGGAGGTACGGAGCGGATCGCGTGCGCGGTGATGCGGATGGCGGGCGGGGCCGCGTAGATCAGGGTGGCGATGGTCGCGGAGGCCGGGCCGATCAGGAAGAACAGGGTGAGCGGGGCCAGGTAGACGAAGGTCGGCATCGTCTGCATGAAGTCCAGGAACGGCGTCAGGACGCGGTGCACCCGCTCCGAAAGCCCCGCCCAGATGCCGAGCGGGATGCCGATCAGCAGGGCGACGAGCACCGCCGAGAGGGTCAGGGCGAGGGTGTCCATGCTCTCCTGCCACAGCCCCTGCAGCCCGAGGAAGGTGAGCCCGGCGACGGTGAGCAGGGCGACCCGCCAGTTGCCCGCCGCCCAGGCGAGGAAGCCCGCGATTCCGACCACACCCAGCCAGCCGAGCTGTGGCAGCGGACGGCCCGCGGTGGGCTGGGAGATCAGTGACTGGACGAAGGTCACCAGGTGGTCGATGACCAGGCGGATCTCGTTGAAGAAGTAGAGAAAGAGCGGGTTGGAGTTGCGGTCGGCGCCGACCGAGTCGTTGAGCTCGGTGAACCAGCGGTGCAGGTCGGTGAGGTCGGCCGCCGCCAGGGTGAGGGTCTGCTTGCCGCGCAGCAGGAGGAAGAGCATCAGCCAGCCGAGCAGGATCCCGGCCACCAGCCTGCGCCGGCTCAGCGTGCGCAGGCCCGCCCCGGTGCGTGGCTCGGCGCGCTGCGGTCGTCCGGGCTGCGGCTTTCCGGGCTGCGGCTGTCCGGGCCGCTCCGGCGTTCCGGGCTTCTTCGGGGCGACGGTCATCGCCCGGCGCCTTCCGGTTCCTGCCCCGTGCCTTGCGATTCCGGCCCCGCGCCTTGCGATTCCGGCCCCGCGCCTTGCGGTTCCTGCCCGGCCACCACAGCGAGGATCTCCTCGTCGCCGACGATACCGAGCAGCTTCCCGTTCTTGACGACCTTGACGGGGCTGCGGGCCGCCAGGACCGCCCTGGTCGCCTCCCGCACCACCACTTCCGGCCCCAACTCCGGTCCATCCAAGGTGTCTTGGGGACCGACGGGCCGCATGATCCAACGCAGCGTGAGGACATCCCCGCGCGGTACGTCCTTCACGAAGTCGCGCACGTAGTCGTCGGCGGGCGCCCCTACCAGCTCGTCGCCGGTGCCGCACTGGACGGTGCGGCCGTCACGCATGATCAGGATGCGGTCACCCAGCTTGAGCGCCTCGGAGAGGTCGTGGGTGATGAACACCATGGTCTTGCCGACCTCGTGGTGCAGCCGGACGACCTCCTGCTGCATGTCCCGGCGGATCAGTGGGTCGAGCGCGGAGAACGGTTCGTCGAAGAGGAGTACGCCGGGGTCGCCGGCCAGTGCCCTGGCGAGACCGACGCGCTGTTGCATACCGCCGGAGAGCTGGTCGGGGTAGAAGTCCTCGTACCCTTCCAGACCCACCAACTCCACGACCTTCATGGCCTTTTGGAGGCGCTCCGCCTTGCTCGTGCCGCGAATCTCCAGGCCGAAGGCCACATTGTCGACGACCCTGCGATGGGGCAGCAGCCCGAAGTGCTGGAACACCATGGAGAACTTGCTGCGCCGCAGTTCCCGCAGCCGCTTGAGGTCCGCCGCGCGAATGTCCTCCCCCTCGCAGACGATCTCCCCCGCGGTGGGTTCGATCAGCCGGGTCAGACAGCGCACCAGAGTGGACTTGCCGGATCCCGACAGCCCCATCACGACGAAGACCTCGCCGGGCGAGACGTCGAAGCTGACGTCGCGCACGGCGGCGGTGCAGCCGGTGCGGTCCATCAGTTCTCGGCGCCCCAGTGCGCGCAACTCGGCCGACTCCGGGACGCGTTCGGCTCTGGGGCCGAACACCTTCCACAGTCCGCGCACGGAGATGACCGGGGTGACGGAGGGGCCGGGGGACGCGCCGTGCGGTTGCGGGGCCGGGTCGGGATCGCGCCACTCGCCGTCCACATACAGGTCAGCCACGTACGGAGCCCTTCGCGAGAATCCGTTGCGCATCATGCACCGTATTGCTTGTGGTGGAACACCCTGGCGAATACGGGAACGTACGTCAAGGGGGCGGCGTACCCGGGCGGCAACGCGGCCACGCAGTCCCGTTGTGTACTGCGCATATAGTTTCGCTGTGAGCAACTACAGCCCGGCAAGCGAGAGTTCAGGCGCGCAGCCCGGCGGGGTGCAGTCCGTCGACCGTGCCATCAGTGTGCTGGAGATCCTGGCCCGGCGGGGCGATGCGGGAGTCAGTGAAGTGGCCGCCGAGATCGATGTCCACAAGTCGACCGCGTTCCGTCTCCTCGGCGCTCTGGAGGCGCGTGGTCTGGTGGAGCAGGCGAGCGAGCGCGGCAAGTACCGGCTGGGTTTCGGTCTGGTGCGACTGGCCGGTGCCGTCACCGGGCGGATAGACATCACCCAGCAGGGGCTTCCGGTCTGCGAGCGCCTCGCCGAGGAGCTGGGCGAGACGGTCAACATCGCCGTGCTGCAGGAGACTTACGCGATCAACCTGTGTCAGGCACGGGGGCCCGGCGCCATCACCGCCCACAACTGGGTCGGCAAACTCACCCAGTTGCACGCCACTTCCAGCGGCAAGATCCTGCTGGCCCATCTGCCCGCGAAGGACCGCGCCGCGCTGCTCGCCGACACCGGTCTGCCCCGGGCGACCCCGCACACCCTGACCTCGAAGTCCAGGCTGGAGAAGAACCTCGCCGAGGCCCGCAGGCGCGGTTACGCCTGGACCGTGGAGGAGTACGAGGTGGGGCTGCACGCCATCGCCGCTCCGATCCGGGACCGGGACGGCGAGGTGACCGCGGCCCTCAGTGCGTCCGGGCCCTCCTACCGCTTCACCGAGGAGCGCATGCACGCGCTCGCCCCGGTGCTGATCGGGGGCGCACAGGAGATCAGCCACCGGATGGGGCACCTGGGCTGACCGATCGGCCCACCTCCCTTTTTCCGAGCCTTTGCTGGATCCACCCGTGGAACTCGCCGATGTGGTGCTCGCTGGGCACCAGCACCCCTCCCCGGGCGTACATCCGGGAACTCATCGCGGGCTGGCAGCGCTCACAGGCCTCAAAGTCCTGCCGGTTCACCCGGTCGAAGAGCTCCACCGAGCGGCTGATGTCCCGGCCGCTCTCGACGACGTACGGCAGGTAGAGCCAGTCGCACTCCACGACGGTGCGGTCCACGGCCACCGGGTACAGCCGGTGCAGGATCACATGGTCGGGCACCAGGTTGAGGAACACCTGGGGCCGCACAGTGATCGCGTAGTACCGCCGGTCCCGCTCCTGCGAGATGCCCGGGATGCGGTCCAGGCCCTCGGAGCCGTCGACGGTGAAGCCCTTGACGCCGTCGCCGAACGCGGCGCCGTGGCCCACGTAGTACTGGGCGGCGTAACCGTCGGCGAACTCCGGGAGTACATCGGTCAGTTCGGGGTGGATGGTGGCGCAGTGGTAGCACTCCATGAAGTTCTCGACGATCAGTTTCCAGTTCGCCCGGACGTCGTAGCGGATACGTTTGCCGAGCGCGAGGTGATCGATGCCGTAGTGCTCGATCGACTCGGTGTCGCCGAGCCTGGCGACGACGTCCTGCGTCACCTCCTCGAAGGGGGGCGGCTCCTCGGCGACGCACACCCAGACATAGCCGAGCCACTCCCGGGTCGCGACGCCCGTCAGCCCGTACTCGGTGCGGCCCACGTCGGGCATCCTGGTGAGGTTGGGAGCGGCGAGCAGCTTGCCCGTCAGGTCGTACGTCCAGGCGTGGTACGGGCACTGGAAGGCCCGCCTGACCTCGCCCGCCTCCTCGGCGCAGAGCCTGGCCCCGCGATGGCGGCAGACGTTGAAGAAGGCGCGTACGGACCGGTCCCGGGCCCGGGTGATCAGGACGCTCTCGCGACCCACGTCGACGGTGCGGTAGGCGCCGGGCCGGTCCAGGTCACCGGCGCGTACCGCGCACACCCACATCGCCTCGAAGATGTGCTCCTGCTCCCGGGCGAAGAGCGCCGGATCGGTGTAGGAGGCGCCGGGGAGGGTGGAGATCAGACTGTCCGACAGGTGGCTGCTGAGGGTCACGGAACGCTCCTCGGAAACGGGTCGGGAGGGCTTGCGTGGAAGCGGGTGCGGGTTACGGGGATGCAGAAGCCACGCATGGAGGTACGTGCGCGTCAGCCGCGCGCGGGGGTGAGCTGTTTGCGGAGGCGGGTGAACGGGCGGGGCCGGTCCATCGCCAGCACCGCCACCGGGTGCCCGGCCCGCCGGTAGACGGCCAGGAAGCTGCGCTCGTCCGGGGTGCCCTCCTCGACGGTCACGCTGTCGGCGCCGGCCGCATGACCGGCGAACTGGATGCGTACGCCGTACTGGTCGGACCAGAAGTACGGCGGTCCGGGCGCACCCGCACCCCCCGCCCCCAGCAGCGCGGCCACCGCCGCGTCGGGCCGCTCCCGCGCACCCGTCCAGTGCTCGATGCGCCGGTGGGCCCGGACGTACGGGTCGTACCAGGAGGCACAGTCCCCGGCCGCGACCACCCCGGGCAGCCCGGTCCGCCCGTCGGCGCCGCACTCGACCCCGTTGTCGAGCACCAGCCCCGACCCGCTGAGCCACTCCACGCAGGGGCGCGCCCCGACCCCCACCACCACCGTGTCGGCGGGCACCCCGCGGCCGTCCTCCAGCAGCACGGCCTCGACCCGCCGCTCCCCGCTCAGCCCCTTCACCCCCACCCCGCACCACAGCCGTACGCCGTGGTCCGCGTGCAGCCCGGCGACGACGGCGCCCCAGCGCGCACCGAGGGCTGCTTCCAGGGGTGTGCGCGCCGCCTCGACCACCGTGACGTCGAGACCCAGGGAGCGGGCGGTGGAGGCGACCTCGGCGCCGATGAACCCGGCGCCTATCACCACCAGCCTGCCTCCCAGGGCGAGTTGGGCGCGCAGGGCGCGGGCGTCTTCAAGGGTGCGCAGGGTGTGTACCCCGGCGAGGCCCTCGCTGCCCGGCAGTTCCCGGGCGGTGGCGCCGGTCGCGAGGACGATGCCGTCGGCGTGGACCTTCCGGCCGCCGGTGAGCCGTACGACCCGGTCCGGGCCGTCGAGTGCGGTGGCCCGGGTGCCGAGCAGCCACTCCACGCCGAGGTCCTCGTCGCCCGCCTCCAGTGCGAGGTCGGCCTCCGGCACGCTCCCCGTCAGGAATTCCTTGGACAGCGGTGGCCTGTCGTAGGGGCGGTGCGGTTCGTCGCCGATGACGATCAGACGCCCGTCGTACCCTCGTCGCCGCAGTGCGCGCGCCGCCGACAGTCCGGCGAGCGAGGCGCCCACTACGGCGACGGTCCTCACGTGGCTCCCCCGGCGAGCCGGGAGACGACGCAGGGCGGCAGGTTCGGGGCTTGCGTCGACGGCCGGACGTAGACCGTGCCGTCCTCGACGACGACCTCGTGGGTACGGACCGGGCGCCTGGCCGGTGGAGCGTCGACGGCGCCGGTCCTGAGGTCGAACTTGGAGGCGTGCAGCGGGCATTCGACCTCGCAGCCCTCCAGCCAGCCGTCGGCGAGCGAGGCGTCCTGGTGGGTGCAGGTGTCGTCGATGGCGAAGAGTTCGCCCTCCTCGGTGTGGAACACCGAGATCGGTGGTTCGACGTCGAGCCGGTGGGCCTCGCCTGGCGGCAGATCCACGAGCAGGCACGCGGGAATCATCATGACACCTCGGTGCGTATGGCGAAACGGATCGCGGGACGCGCAACGCCAGTTTGGAGGCGCCCCAAACCCTTGTCAAGCCATCCACAAAGGCAGCAACTCACCCTGGCCGTACGCCCGTTGAAGCGCTCCGCACTCGCTGTCAGCCCAGCTCAGGGGCGCTCGAAGCGTGATTCACCCGGTGGAGGCGGTGACCTCGTCGAGTACGCCGGGAAGGGGTTCGAGGCCGAGGCCGGGCCCGGTGGGCACCTCCAGATGGCCGTCCGCGAGGACGAAGGGGACGGCGATGCCGAAGGAGGTGCGGAACGGGGAGGCGAGCGGCATCCCGATCCGGCGCGGTTCGACCCCGGAGATCTTGAGACTGCTCACGGGTTGATCCTGGGGTGAGTGGGGGTGGAGGTGGAGGCGGGTGTAGGGCGGACGGGGCAGCTGCGGCGGTCGTGCAGACCGGCCACCTGTGCGCCTTCGTCAAGGAGTGCGCCGAGGGTGCCGCGTACGGCGAGCCGCCAAGCGTGGGCTTCGGGGGGGGGCCTGCGACGTAGCGCCTCGATGCCGTCGGGCAGGTCAATGACCCCGTGAGGACGGCCTGGCGAACCGGAGCCGCATGGCCTCATCCTGGCGCGCACGGGCCCACGGCAGTTGGTTCCCTGCTCCGAGGCCGCGACCGCCGATTGGGCGCCGGGGCCGAAAAACACCGAAGGCCGTCTTCGCATCCCTGCGAAAACGGCCTTCCGACCTGCCCTGAAGCTGGTCGGGACGACAGGATTTGAACCTGCGACCCCTTGACCCCCAGTCAAGTGCGCTACCAAGCTGCGCCACGTCCCGATGCCCGCCTGACCTGGGGTTTCCCCTGGCTGAGCGGACTTGAGAACAATAGCGCACATCAGGACGTGGTTGCGAACGGCTTTGCCCTGAGGCGTTCGGCGCTCTTCGGCGGGTCGGCGCTTGGGTCGGTGCTTGGGTCGACGCTTGACCTCAAGTCCGGTTGACGTTGCACGGTGGTTCTCATGACGACGACAACGGAGTGGACGACGGAGCAGACGGGCAGTTCGGCCGCCGCGCAGAGCCATGCGTACTCGGACCTTCCGCGCCTGATGGGCCTGATGACGGGCGACGAGAAGCACGGGCCCGCCGCGACCTCGACCCTGGACGCATTGTGGGTGCTCTACGACCGGGTGCTGCGGGTGACACCGGAGAGCGCCCAGGACACGGGGCGGGACCGGTTCCTGCTGTCCAAGGGGCACGGCCCGATGGCGTACTACGCGGTGCTGGCCGCGAAGGGGTTCTTCGGGGAGGAGGTACTGCCGGGGTTCGGCGCGTACGACTCGCCGCTGGGGCACCACCCGGACCGGGTGCTGGTGCCGGGTGTGGAGATCGGCAGTGGGTCGCTCGGGCACGGGCTGCCGCTGGCGGTGGGAACGGCGTTGGGGCTGCGGGCGCGGGGACTTGGTGAGCCCGCGGTCTGGGTCCTGGTCGGGGACGCCGAACTGGACGAGGGCAGCAACCACGAGGCCATCGCGTTCGCGGGCCCGGCCGCACTGGAGCGGCTGAACGTGGTGGTGATCGACAACTCGTCCGCCACGCACGGCTGGCCCGGCGGGATCGCCTCCCGGTTCGAGGCCGCCGGCTGGTCGGCGCAGACCGTCGACGGGCGCGACCACGTGGCGCTGCACGCGGCGTTCACCGCACCGCACCCGGGGCGGCCGCGGGTGGTCGTGGCCCGGGTCGAGTCGAAGAACCAGTCCAACTAGCAGCGGAACAGGGGTATGTGCCATGGATACGATGCGCGACCGTTTCATCGCGACCACCGGACGGCTGCTGGACGAGGACCCCAGGGTGGCCGTCGTTCTGGCCGACATCAGCTCGGACGGTTTCGCACCCGCCCGGCGCAGGCATCCGGAGCGGGTGATCAACGTCGGGATCAGGGAACAGCTGCTGATCGGGGTCGGTGGCGGGCTCGCGCTGGCCGGGATGCGGCCGGTGGTGCACACCTTCGCCAGCTTCCTGGTGGAGCGGCCCTTCGAGCAGGTGAAGCTCGACTTCGGGCACCAGGACGTCGGTGGTGTGCTGGTCAGTGCGGGAGCGAGCTACGACTGGCCGGCGGGCGGCTTCACGCACATGGCGCCGGGGGACGTGGCGCTGCTCGACACCCTCGACGGGTGGACGGTGCATGTGCCGGGGCACCCGGACGAGGCGGAGACGCTGCTGCGGCACGCGGTGGCGTCCGGGGACGACCGGGTGTACGTACGGCTGTCGCTGCAGAGCAATGAGCAGCCGGTGGCGGTACGGGGTGAGGGCGGCTTCGTCACCGTGCGGGAGGGCTCGCGCGGGACCGTCGTCGCGGTCGGGCCGATGCTCGGCAATGTGCTCGCGGCCGTGGAGGGGCTCGACGTGACGGTGTTGTACGCCGGCACGGTGCGCCCCTTCGACGGGGCGGCGTTGCGCGCCGCCGGGCACTCCGATGTCGTCCTGGTCGAGCCGTACCTCGCCGGTACCTCGACCGCTGCGGCGAACGACGCGCTGGCCGCTCTGCCGCACCGGGTGCTCGGGCTCGGCGTCGGGCGCCGCGAGTTGCGCCGGTACGGGCAGTTGGACGAGCATCTGGCCGCACACGGACTGGACGCCGCTTCGCTGCGGGAGCGGATCGCCTCCTTCCTCACCAGGTGAGCCTCACCCGGTAGGCGCCTGTGTCATAGGCGCCTGTGTCCGGACCCGGAAAGCGTCAGCCCGGCTCCGGACCGGCCAGTTCCGGGTGTGCGGCGAGCAGCCTGCGCGGGGCGACCTGGCGCCAGGAGTCGAGGAGGATGGCGTGGAGTTCCTCCTCGTCCTCCAGGGCGGCCAGGTGGGCGCGCAGCCAGTTGTAGTTGTCGTCGTGGCCCTCGCGGACGAAGAACTTCTCCGGTTCGGTCGCGATCAGTTCCGGCCGCTCCTCCTTCGGGCACTTGAAGGCTATCGATGAGTCGTCGTCGCCCAGCGAGGCGAAGAGCTTCCCGGCGACCCGGAAGGTCGGCTGCCCCCAGGCGAGCTTCTCCGTCGTGTCCGGCAGGGCGAGCGCCACCCTGCGTACGTCCTCGGAAGTGGTCATGGGAAAACGGTACGGGCCACCACTGACAATCCGCCCGCGGAGCGCGGCCCGGACCTCGTCACGCACGACCGGACCTGGTCACGCACGACCCGGCCCGGCCGGACGACCGGGCCGGCTCAGACGTGCTTGTCCAGCCATGCCGTCAGGTCCTCCTGGACCTCGTCCCGGTTGACCTCGTTGAGGATTTCGTGCCGGGCTCCCTCGTACACCTTCCAGGTCACGTCCTCGATGCCCGCGTAGCGCAGGTCCTCAGTGAGTTCGTACAGCAGCGTCAGCCCCTGGTTGCAGGGGTCCTCGGTGCCGACCGCCAGGTGGAAGGGCAGGTCGGCGGGGATGCGGGCGATGTTCTTCGGATCGTTGAGCTTGCGGATGCCGCGCACCCAGTCCAGTGCGAGCCCGGCACTGAAGGCGAACCCGCAGCGCTCGTCCGCGGCGTAGACGTCGACCTCGGCCTCGTCCCGCGACAGCCATTCGTAGCCCGTGCGACGGTCGAACGCATCATTGAAGGAGGCGAACCGCTCCGGGATGAATCCGGACACCGCCGAACGCCCCCGCTCCGCCACCTCCTCCTCCAGCCGTGCCTGAGCCGCCTGGAGGTCCGTCCCCGGCAGGCTGCGGAAGACCCCCGAGAGGATCACCCCGGCCAGCTCGTCCGGGTACTCCTGCGCGTAGTCGCGGGCCAGCATGGCTCCGAGGCTGTGCCCGAGCAGCACCACGGGCACGCCCGGGTGCAGCGCCCGGGCCTGGTCGCCGACCGTGCGCAGGTCATCGACCATGGCCCGCCAGCTGTCGCCCTCCTCGCCGCCCCCGACCACGCCGAAGCCACCGGTGCCGGTGGCGGTCGCGCCATGGCCGCGGTGGTCGGAGGCGATCACTCCGTATCCGTGCCGGACCAGGTGGCCGGCGAACCGCTCGTAACGCTGGGCGTGTTCGGCCGCCCCGTGCGCGATCTGGACGAGCGCGCGCGGGCGCCCGCTGTCCGGCAGCCAGGTGTACGTCGCGAGCTGGATGCCGTCGTGCGCGGTCGCCGTGCCGATGGTGGTCATGGGTGGCTCTCGCCTCTCTCCGCTGCCAATGGGGCGTACGGTCCTGCCCCTCCCCCGGCACACCTCATCTCATGCCCGCCGCTGCCCCCGCGCGAAGTACTCCACGAGTTCCGGGTCCAGGTCCGGCACCCGGCGCGGTGTCCCGCCGTCCCGCAACGAGGAAGTGGCCTGCACCCCCGCGGCCACCGCCATCCGGGCGGCGACCGGCGAGGTGTCGGTGCGGCCTCCCTCGCGTACGAACCGCAGGAACTCGTCCACCAGCAGCGGATCCGCGCCCCCGTGGCCGGCGTTGTCCTCCGCCGCCGGGATCTCGTGCACCTCGTCCGCGTCGAAGCGGTGCGTGGAGCGGCGGGTGTTCCACACCTTGACCTGGCCACCGGGCCCGTCGCCGAAGTTCTCCAGGCGGCCGGCGTCTCCGATGACGGTGTAGTTGCGCCAGTAGTCGGGGGTGAAGTGGCACTGCTGATAAGCGGCGAGCACCCCGTTGTCCAGACGCATGTTGAGGAGAGAGACATCCTCCACGTCGATCACCGGGTTCAGCGCGCGCTGGGTGTGCGGCGGCCAATGCCCGTCCTTGGTGTACCAGTCGTCCGCCTTGGGTTCACCCGGCGCACGCCGGTGCGGATTGTCGCCGTACACCATCAGATCACCCATGGCCTGTACGTCACGGGCATAGCCGCCCGCCAGCCAGTGCAGGACATCGATATCGTGCGCGGCCTTCTGCAACAGAAGCCCGGTGGTGTACTGCCGCTCCGCGTGCCAGTCCTTGAAATACCAGTCGCCGCCGTACCCGACGAAGTGCCGGACCCACACCGTCTTGACCTCACCGATCGTCCCCGCGCGGATCAAGTCCCGCATCAGGCGCACCACCGGCATGTGCCGCATGTTGTGCCCCACGTACAGCCGGGTGCCCGTCTCGTGGGCCGTGCGCAGGATCCGGTCGCAGTCCTCGACGGTGGTGGCCAGCGGCTTCTCGACGAAGACCGGCTTGCCCGCACGCAGCGCCTCGCAGGCCACCTCGACATGGGTGTGGTCCGGGGTGAGGACGAGGACCGCGTCGACGGCGGGGTCCTCGACGACCTTTCGGGGGTCGGCCGCCGGCGCGGCGTCAGGGAAGGCTTCGGCCGCCCTGGCGCGGGCCGTGTCGTCCGGGTCGGCGACGGCGGTGATCCGGGCTCCGGCGCCGGGGCGGTGCGCCGTGCGGGCGAGACTGCCGCGCAGCCCGTAGCCGAGGACGCCGATACGGAGGTCGGGCTGAGCGGTCATCGTGTGCACTCCCTTGACGTTCCTGCCGTGCGGTGCGCCCTACGGAAGGTGACGTTAGTACCCCGCTGTCCAGCGGATACGACCGGTCCTGCCCCCTCCTCAGATCCCTCCCTCCTCCCGCCGCCCGATCTCCACCATCAGCTCGGCGGCCATCGCCTTGATGGTCTCCAGGCCCTCCTTGCCCCACTGCCGGGGCTTGGTGTCGACGACGCAGATCGCGCCGAGTGCGATGCCGGAGCGGTCGATGAGGGGGGCGCCGAGGTAGGAGCGGATGCCGATCTCGTCGACCACCGGATTGCCCGCGAAGCGCGGGTAGTCGCAGACGTCCTCCAGGACCAGGGCCTTGCGGCGGGCGACCACATGCGGGCAGTAGCCGTGGTCCCGGGCCATCGCCCGGCCCATCCGTCCGGCCGCCGCGGCCGCTCCCAGGTCGCTGCCGGAGTGGGTGCCGGACGGGGTGTGCAGCCCGGCGAAGAACTGCCGGTTCTCGTCGATGAAGTTGACCATCGAGTACGGGGCGCCCACCGCTTGGGCGAGCCGGACCGCGAACGCGTCGAGCATCGGGTCGGGCCGCCCGCCGACCCCCAACTGCCGCAGCCTGCGCGCCCGTTCGGGGCCCTCGCGGTCGGCGGGGGTGAGCAGCAGGTGACCGATCCTGTCGTACGTCATAGGTGGGCTCCCGTCATGGGTGGGCTCCATGGGCTGTGGTGGGGACGGCGGGCGCGCTGTTCAGCAGGTGCTTGACGAGGGTGACCAGGGTGGCGATGCCGGAGCTGGCGAGCCGGGCATCGCACATCACCACCGGGATCTCGGGGTTGAGGTCGAGGGCGCCGCGCACCTCCTCCGGTTCGTACCGGAAGGAGCCGTCGAACTCGTTGACGGCGACGACGAATCCGATGCCGCGCTGCTCGAAGAAGTCGACGGCGGCGAAGCAGTCCTCCAGGCGGCGGGTGTCGGCGAGGATGACGGCGCCGAGCGCGCCCTTGGAGAGCTCGTCCCACATGAACCAGAAGCGTTCCTGCCCGGGGGTGCCGAACAGGTAGAGCACGTGCTGGGCGTCCAGGGTCATCCGGCCGAAGTCCATGGCGACGGTCGTCACGGACTTGTTCTCGATGCCTTCCAGGCTGTCGGTGTCGGCGCCGGCCTGGGTGAGCAGTTCCTCCGTGCTGAGCGGGTCGATCTCGCTGACCGCGCCGACGAAGGTCGTCTTGCCGACGCCGAAGCCGCCCGCGACGAGGATCTTGAGTGCGGTGGGGAAGGCCTCGGGGCCCGGTTCGTCCCCGCCTCCCCCGTCGTCGCCGTAGTCCCCGTAGTCGTCCGCACGGCTCCCGGGACCGTACCCGCCGGATGCGGAGCCTCCGTAGCCGTCGCCACCCCCGAATCCGGAGCCGTAGTCAGAGTTGTCGTCGTAGACCATCGAGCACTGCCTCCAGCAAGTCGCGGTCGGTCGGGGTGTGTCGGAGGATCGGTGCGTGGGTGAGGACCGCGCCGCAGTCCACCAGGTCGGAGAGGACCACCTTGGTGACGACCGCGGGCAGTTTCAGATGCCCTGCGATCTCGGCCACCGACATCGGGGCGTCGCACAGTCCGAGCGCCTGCATGTGCTCGGGCCCCAGGTGCAGGGGCAGACCATTGCCGGTGGCCATCACCAGCGTCAGCAGGTCGAGTTCGGCGGTGGGGCGGGTACGGCCGTTGCTCACCGTGTACGGGCGGATCAGCCGGCCTGCCGCGTCGTCGAGCCAGGGCCCGTCCTGCGGGACCGCCACAGTCACTGCCCCGGGACGTTCTGCGCACTGCCCGCCCGCTGCCGTGCGGGCGTGGCCAGATACGGCCGAACGCTCTTGACCAGCATCGCCATCTCGTAGCCGAGCACGGCGGCATCGGCCTCGCGTCCGGCGAGCACGGCGAGGAAGGTCCCCGAACCGGCCGTCGAGACGAACAGCAGCGTGGAGTCCAGTTCGACCACCACCTGCCGGACCTCGCCCCCGTCGCCGAACCGCATTCCGGCGCTGCGTCCCAGTGAGTAGAGGCCGGAGGCGAGTGCGGCCATGTGGTCGGCGCTGTCGGTGTCGAGGCCGTGCACGGACTTGACCAGCCCGTCGGAGGAGAGCAGGACGGCACTGCGGGTGTACGGCACCCGTTGGACGAGGCCGCTCAGCAGCCAGTCGAGGTCGGCCGCCTGGCCGGTCGGCGCATCGCTCACCATGGGGTCACTCCTTGGGGGTGGGGAAAGTCGAGTCTTCGGTGCGGGCGGCGTCGGCGCGCTCCGCGGATGCTCCGCGTCCTGCTCGCTCCGGCAGGTCCGGGCGCTGCGCACGCTCGTCGAGGCCGTCATCCCGCGGCGGTTCCTCGGTGCGTGCGTCGGCCGCCTCGGCCAGTCCGATGCCGCGCTGGAAGGCGGCCATCAGTCCGGGGTCGTGCAGAGCGGGCTGTTCCTCGTCCTTGCGCGGGGCGGGGCCGTCCTTCAGCTGCGGTACGAGGTTTTCCTGGCTGCGCCGCTTGGGGAGGCGGGGTTTGCTGACCCGCCCGCGGACGGAGCCTTCGACGGCGGGCCGGGCGGCGCTGTGCACGGGTTCGGCCGGAACAACGAATTCCTGGGGTGCGGTGAGCCCGTGGGTGACGCCGGGGACGGCCGCCGCCGGGTTGGGCCGCTCGGTGCGCTCGCCGCGGACGGGGAGCGGGATGTTGCCGGTGGTCTCGGCGGGGGATGCGGAGTCGGGCCCGTCCTCGCGCGGTGTGACGGGCGCGGCGGGCTTGGCGGGTTTGGCCGGGGGCCGGGTGGGCGGTGGTGCGGTGGGTACCGCCCCGGATATCGGTGGCGGGTCTCCCTGCGGCTGTGCGGGGACGCCGCCGTGGGTGGCGCCGGCCGCCCGGCGTGACGTACCGGCGGCGACAGCGTCGTGGTCGTCGCCCAACAGGCCCTCCGGCAGTACGAGTACGGCCTGCACCCCGCCGTAGATGTTGTTCTGCAGGCGGACCGCGATGCCGTGTCTGCGGGCCAGCGCGGACACCACGAAGAGGCCGATCCGGCCGTCCTGGAGCAGGTGCTGCACGTTGACCTGGTCGGGGTCGGAGAGCAACGCGTTCATCTTGTTCTGCTCGGTGACCGGCATGCCCAGGCCCCGGTCCTCGACCTCGATGGCGAGGCCCGCGGTGACGAACTGGGCGCGCAGCAGGACCGTGGTGTGCGGGGCGCTGAACACCGTGGCGTTCTCGACCAGTTCGGCGAGCAGGTGGATGATGTCGGCGACCGCGTGGCCGCGCAGGGTGCCGTCGATCGGTGGCACCAGCTTGACCCGGGAGTACTGCTCGACCTCGGCGATCGAGGAGCGCATGACCTCACTCATGGAGACCGGATTGGACCACTGCCGCCGGGAGATCGCGCCGCCCAGGACGGCGAGGTTCTCGGCGTGCCGGCGGATCCGGGTGGCGAGGTGGTCGACCTGGAAGAGGCCCTTGAGCAGGTCGGGGTCCTCGACCTCGTTCTCCAGCTCGTCGAGGAGCTGGATCTCGCGGTGCACCAGGGACTGGAGGCGCCGGGCCAGGTTGACGAAGACCTCGACCTTCTGGTCCGTACCCGCGCTGCTGGAGAACTGGGAGGCCTGTACGACGGCGGTGACCGCCGCGTCGTGCGCCCTGCCCAACTCCTGTCCCAGCAGATCGAATTCGTCGCCCGCGCGGACGAGTCCCGGTGGCGTGGTGCGCCGGAGGTCGGGGCTGTCGCCGCGGCGCAGCTGGTCCACGACGGTGCGCAGTTCGTCCTGGCTGCGGGCGCTGGCGCGGCGCAGTTCGTTGCACCGGACGAACACCGAACGGGCGGTGCGGTGGGCCGCGAGGGCCGCGGTGCCGACCGCCAGTGCGGCGAGCACCGCGGCGACCGCGAGCCCCGCCCATAAGCTCTGCGTCGGCCGGACGCCCGCCGAGCGGACCGTGTAGAGCACCGCCCCCGCCCCGCTCATGGCGACGACCACCGCCGGAAGGACGGCGGCGCGGAGCATCTGCGGACGGAGGTGCGCCTCGGGAGCGGAAGCCGCGGGGGGCCGGGCCCCCGGTCGGCCGTGCCGCCCGCCTTCACGGCGGTCTGCTCGCGCGGGAGCGCGAAGATGAGACATCAGCGTCCTCGGTACATGGGGCCCCATGGATTCGGCACGGGCGGGACTCTCCTGGTCGGAGGAGTTTCGCCTCCGGACCGTTTACGGCCCGGATCTGGGCTGGGCTCAACTCAGGTGATGCGGGCCCCCGTTGATCACCGAGCACTCACAGTAGTCGGGAACATTCCATGGGTGAGGGGCAGTTGCCAAACTTGCCCGCACGGGGTCCCGCTCTGGTATGAGGCGTCGCACGGAAATACGAAAACCGGCCACCCCCGGAAGAGGGGGCGACCGGCACGGAGGACACCCCTCCACTTCGCTGGCACATGACCGGGGCCGATGCCCCGCCGTAGCCGCACGGCCCACCGGCACCCGTTCCGACGTGGGTTCGAAGGGCCTACCGGGGCACGGGGGTGCGCTGCGGGCGCCCGGCGCCCGGCTTCACGCCCCTGCGCTCATCCGCGTTCCGGCGGCCGGGCGGTGGAGCCCCGGGGCGTGAGCGTCGGGGCGGGGTGGGCACCTGCCGGAAGCCGGCGCGTCGGCCGCCGAGCACCTCGTCGGTGCGGTTCCGGACCTCCCAGGAGCGGGCGGTGCCGCGGCCGGGAATCCACATCCGCGCTGCCACCGGTCGAGCGGGGCGCCCGCGGCGTCGAGCGGCTCCAACTCGGGCTCTCACCAAGCCTGTTCACCGTATCCGCGCGGCCACCACAGTTCGGTGTCGTACGAGAGGAAGTCTCGTACGACTCGTCATCGCATCACGGAAGGACGCGACACCGGGCGCAACCCGACTGGGCCCACCCGGCGTCGCCCTGCTCGCGCGTCCTGCTCCTGCTCCTCCTGCTTTCGTCCGCCCGGGCTACCTCACCGCTCGCCCGCGAGGTCCAGCTCCTCCGCGCCGGCGGGCACCCTCTCCCGTGCCTCCGCCGTCTCGGCAGGCCCCCGCCAGGGGGTGGCGAGCGGCCGCGCGATCGCACGCCACCACGGCGTGACCGGAAGGGTCCCGGCGGGCTCGAAGGGTTCGCCGGGGCAGGGGAAGGCGGTGGCCTGACCGGCCTCCTCGGCGACGTCCCTGGTCCACTCGGCGGGCTCCGACCAGGCGTGCATCGCCAGGTTGAAGGTGCCCCAGTGGATGGGCAGCAGAACACCGGTGGCCTGCTGTCCCTGGAGGTCGAGGTGGGCGCGGAGCCCCTCCGCCGGGGTCATGTGGATGTCCGGCCAGGCGCCGGGCAGCGGCACCGTGTCGGTGTGGCTCTCGGGCCAGTGCGGGCTGTAGGCGCCGATCTGGATCATCGTGGCGTCGAAGGGGCCGTGCTCGGCGCCGATGTCCTTGAATCCGTCGAAGTAGCCCGTGTCACCGCTGTGGTAGATCCGGTGCTCGGGTCCCGCGACGGCCCAGGACGCCCACAGCGTGTGCTGCTGGTTGCGCAGGCCACGGCCGCAGAAGTGGCGGGCTGGGGTGGCGGTGAGGGTGAGGCCGGCGACCTCGGTGGACTCGTTCCAGTCCAGTTCGTGGATACGGTCCAGGGGGATGCCCCAGTGCTCCAGGTGGGCGCCGACGCCGAGCGGCACCGCGAATACGGCGCCGGTGTCCTTGAGCGCCTGGATGGTGGGCATGTCGAGGTGGTCGTAGTGGTCGTGCGAGACCACCACCACGTCCACCTCACCGAGCGAGGCCAGCGGCACCGGCACCGGGTGCAGCCGCTTGGGTCCCGCGAAGGTGAAAGGGGAGCAGCGCTCGCCCCAGACCGGGTCGAAGAGGACCCGGCTGCCGTCGATCTCGGCGAGCACCGTGGAGTGGCCCATCCAGGTCAGCCGCAGTCCGGAGGCGGGTGGCTCGGCCGTGTCGGCGAGCGTGGTGGCGTACACCGGAATGGTTCCCGCGGGGGCGCGCAGCACGCGCTCCTCCTTGCGGAAGTACGACTTCATCAGGTCGAAGGTAGAGCTGGACTTGGGCCTGGTCCGGGTGCTCTCCGGGTTCTGGAAGACGCCGTCGGCAAAGTTCGGCGAGCGGCGGATGCGCTCCATCCGCGCCCCCGCCGGGTCGGCTCCGAACGCCTCGGTCCGCAGCCCGCGCACTCTGTCGCGCAACGGCTTCAGCGGCGAATCCGCACTGGTCACGGCACCTCCAAGGGGTCGGTTCTCCTCCATTATGTGCACCCTGCGTCACGTCGGGGACACGGGCCCGTGACGGGACGCCGCACAGCGGCGGTCCGGTTGGCGGCGGGGCCCGGCCGTCCTCGGCGCACCGCGAGGGTGCATCGGAACAACGGTCTCGGGCCCCGCTCTATGCCCGGTCGGGGCATCTTTCCGATGCCCGTCGGCCGGGTGCCCGTCAGTCGAGTTCGTACACCGCGGTCAGCACGATCTCGTCCCTGACCTCGCCGGGGGCGACGGACACGCCCTCGTCGGCGAACGCCCCGGCCGGCATGGCCATCGGGCGGTGCCGCCCACTGTCGGACTCGTTCACCGAGACGAGGCGGCCGAGCTCGCGCCCGCTGAGCCTGGCGTGCTGCTCGGCCTTGGCGCGGGCGTCCAGGTGGGCGGCCTTGCGGGCCTCGGTGCGCAGCGCGGTGGGGTCGGCCACGTCGAAGTCGACGCCGCCGATACGTCCGGCCTCGCCCGCCGCGTCCATCGCGGCCTGGATGACCGATCCGGTCCGTGCCAGGTCACGCACCCGTACCGAGAAGGTCTGCCCGGCCTGGTAGCCGGTCACCTTGGTGGTGCTGCCACCGTCCTTGCCCGGCTGGTACACGGCGTTGAGCGAAAGGCTCTCCGTCCGTACGTCGCGGTCGGCGACGCCCGCCTTCCGCACGGCCGCGAGCAGCGCCCCGGCTGCCTTCGTCTGCGCGGCGAGCGCGGCCTTGGCGGTCGGGGCGGTGGTCTCCACCCCGACGTTGACGATCGCCAGGTCCGGAGTCGCGGTAGCGGCCCCCTCCCCGGTAACGGTGATCGTGGACGGAACCGGACGGGCGGCCACGGCGGCGGCCGGGCCGGCGGCGACCGCCCCGAGGGCGGGCTGCGCGACGGCGGGCAGCGCCGCCGTCACCAGCAGACCGCCGGTGAGCGCGGCCACGGTGAGCGCCCGGGACACGGTGGGCAGGGGCACGGACATGGTGTTTCCTTCCAGTTGCCGAAGGCCCGGGAGCCTCCGACGGGAGCGGGGGTACGGGGAACGAGCTGGGCCATCCCAGCACTGACCGCGCCCCGGCCCCCCGCGCCACTCCCGCCCACCCCCGAGATTCACCTCCCAGGGTGCCGAACCACCACCGCCCGGCCAGTGCCGGCCGCCCTCCCCCACCCCCGGTAGCCCACTCGGGTGACGGGGCCGCTCTTCGCACGGCGCCGGCCCCTCGGCCGGCGGTAGAGCCGCCCCCGGCCCGGTATCGCCCACCCACCCCACCGAGGCCCTCCACCCCGCATACTGGGCCCCGCCGGGGAGACCGGGGGCACGGGAACAGGGGAGCGCCATGGCACAGCACGAGAAGTCCGGGGCACAGCACGAACAGTCCGGGTTCGACCAGCGCCAGGAGACCCACGACCGGCACACCGGCCCGCACCACGACCCCGCCATCGACGTCCTGGTCATCGGCGGCAGCGGAGTGGACACCGTCGTCCGCGTCGACGCCCTCCCCGTCCCCCTCGCCGACTCCCACCCGGTCGCCGCGATCCGCGAATGGCCGGGCCACACCGGCGGCAACGTCGCCCTCGGCTGCCAGGCCCTCGCCCTGACCGTCAAGTTCCTCGACGTGATCGGCGACGACTGGATCGGGGGCCAGGTCCGGGAACGCATGACCAAGGGCGGCGTCGACTTCGACCCGCTGGTCTCCCCGGCCGGCACCCGCCGCGCCGTCAACCTTCTCGATCCGACCGGCCGCCGGATGTCCTTCTACGACGCCCGCGACCCCGAAGACCTCCGGATGCCGCGCGACTTCTACCTCCCCCACCTGCACCGCGCCCGGCACGCGCACGTCTCGATCATGGGTTTCGCCCGCCATCTCCTGGACGACCTGGTGGAGTCCGGCACCCCGTTCTCCACCGACCTGCACGACTGGGACGGCATCGCCGACCACCACCGCGCCTTCGCCCTCAAGGCCGACCTGGTCTTCCTGAGCGCCGCGGGCGCGGGCGAACGCATCGGCCAGGTGATGCGCGAGGTCCTCCGCGAGGGCCGTGCGCAAGCCGTCGTGGCGACCGCCGGCGCGGGCGGCTCGTACCTGCTGACCCACGAAACGGGCAGCACCCCGCGCCACGTCCCGGCCACTCCCCCGCCCGCCCCGGTGCTGGACTCCAACGGCGCGGGCGACGCCTACGTCTCGGGCTTCCTGTACGGGAAGCTGGCCGGGCGGCCGCTGGAGGAGTGCGCCCGGCTCGGCGCGGTGGCCGGGGCCTACGCGTGCACCGTCGACGGGAACACGTCCCTCATCTCCCCCGACGCCCTCGACCGGTCCTGAACGTGCCTGTCTCCACCCCGGCCGGGGTGGAGACGTTTCCCTGACGCGCCGTCAAAGGGGTCAGAGCGGCAGCAGGTCCGGCCTCTTGGCCTCCAGATGGTCCCCCGAGCTCTCCCCGCGCAGCCGCCTTCCGATCCACGGCACCAGGTGCTCGCGCGCCCACTGGATGTTGTCGCGGCGCGCTTCGAGCGTGCCGCGCGGCGGCATCAGCGGCCAGGCCTCGTCCGGGTCGGCGGGGATCGCCAGCCCGAGCACCTGGCCGGCCCTCAGGGCGACCCGGGTGTGGCCCTCGGCGGAGAGGTGCAACCGGTCGGAGTCCCAGGCCCGCCGGTCCTGCACGGACTTGAGCGACCACAGGTCCAGCACCGGGCAGTCGTACCGGTCGGCGATGGCGCGCACGTGCGCCGAGTAGGTGGCGACCTTGCCGCGCAGATGGCGCAGCACCGGGATGCCCCGGGTGTCGAAGCCGGTGGTCACCATGACGGTGCCGACGGCCGAGGTCAGGTCGGCGACGGCCCTCTCGAACCGCTCGGCGACGTCGTCGGGGTCGCTGCCGGGCCGGATGATGTCGTTGCCGCCGGCACAGAAGCTGACCAGGTCGGGGGCGAGCTTCCGGGCCCTGGGGACCTGGTCGGCCACGATCTGGTCGAGGAGTTTGCCCCGTACGGCGAGGTTGGCGTAACGGAAGGTGTGCTCGGGTACCCGGTCGTCCAGGAGGACGGCCAGCCGGTCGGCCCACCCCAGGTACGCGCCGTCGGGTCCGGGGTCCCCGACCCCTTCGGTGAAGCTGTCCCCGATCGCCGCGTACGACCCGATGGTGCCTGCGCTGAATGATCTCGAATCGTCTGCCACGTCGACACATCCTTCACTTTCGCAAGTGACCTACGCCACCGTAGGGAGGGGTTGACGGAGGGTGAGATATGACACCGGTCAAGATTCATTCAACCCGGAATACCCGGACGAGGCCCTTCCGGGCCGTCTTCCGGAGCATTTTCCGCTGCCCGGGGAACGCGTTCGCCCCCGCACCGGGGGGCGGTGCGGGGGCGAACGGAACCCGTCGGGCGGGAGTCCCCCGTCAGAGGGACCGGAGGGACCTGTGGGGCGGGGTCAGAGCGAGACGCCCTGCTGGCGCAGGTAGCCCAGCGGGTCGATGTCGGAGCCGTAGCCGGGGCCGGTGCGGATCTCGAAGTGCAGGTGCGGGCCGCTGGAGTTTCCGGTGGAGCCCGAGTAGCCGATCTGCTGGCCGCCGGAGACGCTCTGGCCGGAGCGGACGTTCAGCGCGGAGAGGTGGGCGTACTGGGAGTAGTGGCCGTCGCTGTGCCGGATGACGACCTCGTTGCCGTACGCGCCGCCCCAGCCGGCCGAGACGACGGTGCCCGGGCCGACCGCCTTGACCGACGTACCGGACGAGGCCCGGAAGTCGACGCCGGTGTGGTAACCGCTGGACCAGCTGCCGCCGGAGGCGCGGTAGGAGGTGGAGACGCCGGAGGGGACCGGGGCGGTGAAGCCGGTGCGGGAGCCCGAACCGGTGGACTGGCGGGACTCGGTGCGCTGCTCGCGCTTCTTCTCCGTACGCTCCTGGCGCTGCTCGGCGCGCTGCTCGGCCCGCTGCTCCTTGCGCTCCTCGGCGCGGTCCGAGGCCTTGCGCTCGGCGGACTTGCGCTCGACCGGGGCGGCCTGCTTGGCAGCGGCCGGGGCGTCGGAGGCGGGGGCCTTGGCGCCGAGGGTGAGTTTCATGCCGGGGAGGATGTACGACGGGTCGCCGCCGACGACCGACTTGTTGTCCTCGTAGAGCTTCTGCCAGCCACCGCGCACCTTCTCGGCCGCGGCGATCTTCGACAGGTGGTCGCCGGTCGCCACGGAGTACGTCCGGGTGGCCTGGCGTGCACCGTCGGTCTTCGGCGCCGCGACCTGCGCGGAGCTGGACGTGGGGGTGGCCGACGCGGGGGTGGCGGGGCGCTGCTGGGGGATCTTGATCGTCGGCTGCTGGGCCGCCTGCTGCGGCGCGGCGGCGGGGGCCGCGGCCTGGGCGCCGGTGGCGCCTATCAGCGGGAGGGCCAGTGCCGCACCGCCCGTACCAGCGGCGACAAAACCGCGGGTGAGCGAGGAACTGGGCTTCGGGCGGCGGTGCTTACCCTTTGCAGGCATGACGGATTCCTCTCCGGCGCCTGCGAGGTGAGCTGTCGGGTTCGGGCTGGAGATGCCCGGCCGCACTCTCGCGAGTGCGACTTCACCCCTAGCCGTACCGGGCGACTCACGTCTTCCGGTGCCGGCGTACTACCTGGGTCCCCCGCTCCTGCCACACGAAGAAATATGGGTGCGGATGCCGGGCGGTGGCAGGATTCGGCGGTCCACCCGGATTGACGGTGACCGTAGGCGAGTGAAGGGCGCCGGAACAAGCCGTTCCCTTCTTCTCCTTCCCGTCGGCACCTCTTCTCCATGTTTTTCGCTCGCCCCGACATCCGCCCCGGTGCCCGTTTTCCGCCCCTGGCCTGCCAATTGACGCTTCGGCACCAAGGGCACCGAAGTTCGTATGATCCTGCTCACTCACCCCTCCCACCTCTTCACCCCAAAAGCCTCTATGTGCAACAAAGCAACCAATTCGGTCACCCGAGCCTCAAGTCCCTTGTCGCGCCGAGATAGTTGCCCCAGGAACCCATGTCAGTGCCATGTCGTATGGTCGCAAAAGCGCCCCCGTCGGCCACCGCACGCCGGCGAACGACCCATGAGGAGCACTCGTGACGCAGCAGGTTCCGCAGGTCCCGGTCCCGTCGCCCGCCGCCGACGCGGAACCCGATCTGACAGGGGTACGGAACTTCCGCGACGTGGGCGGTCTGCCTACCGCCGACGGGCGGCGGACGCGGCACGGGCGGCTGTTCCGCAGCGGTCACCTCGCGCACGCCACCGGCCCCGACACCGAGTTCTTCAACTCCCTCGGTCTGCACACCGTCTTCGACTTCCGCAACGCCGCGGACCAGAAGCTGGAGGGCCCCGACGTCGAGCTCACCGGGGTCCGCAATGTGAACATCCCGCTGAGCGACCCGGCCGACGGCGCCGAGTTCTGGCGGATGGTCCGCGACGGGGACATGGGCCAGCTGCGGGAGATCCTCGCGGACGGCAAGGCTGCCGGGCGGATGACCGCGTCGTACCGCCGCATGATCAAGGAGCGGACCGCCGAGCACAGCCGGGTCCTGCACGCGCTGGCCGAGGACAGCGTCCCGGCGCTGATGCACTGCGCAGCGGGCAAGGACCGGGCCGGCCTGGCGATAGCCGTGACACTGCTCGCGGTGGGCGTCGGGCGCGACGCCATCACGGCCGACTACCTGAAGTCGAACGACCCGCACCGCCGCTACCGGATCCGCCGCAGCAGCAGCTCCCCCGAGGCGATGAACGACGAGGTGATGGGCCTGCTCGCCCCTCTCTTCGACGCCCGCGCCGACTACCTCGACGCCGCGTTCGCCACCATCGACGAGGTCTGGGGCGACAGCGAGACGTATCTGACGCAGGGGCTCGGCCTCACGCCGGACACCCGCGCGGCGCTGCGCGAGCGCCTGACCTCGTAAACCTCCTGAGGCCGGCACCCCTCACGGCCTGGGCCCCTCACCGCCTGGGCCCCTCACCGCCATGGCCTCTCGGCGGCCAGGACAACTCAGCCCTCGCCGCCGAGGGTGAAGAGCAGATAGATGAAGGCTGCGAAGACGTGGCCCACCGCGACGTAAAGGAAGACCCGGAGGACCAGGCCGCGCGGGGCCTTGTCCTCCACGAAGCCGAGGACCCCGGAGGACTTGCCTCCGCCGTCGTTCCAGTCGGCCTTGCTGGTGTCGTCCTTGCCGCTGCGGGCCATCTCGTCGGCGGCCCTGGCGATGGCGGCCATCGCGGCGTTCTGGGATTCGGTGAGCTCCGTCCGGTTCCGGATCGCCATCTCATGACTCCTGGGGCAGGCAGAGCCCGGCAACGGTGCTCTGCATCAGTGTGTGGACAAAGAGCAGCTCGGCGCCGTCCGGGGTCACCGCGGTGATCCGGTGCGGGGTGAGCGAGTCGAAGTGGGAGCTGTCACCCGCGTCCAGGAGATGGACCCTGTCCCCGAGCACGAGGCGCAGCCGCCCCCGCAGGACGTACAGCCATTCCTCGCCGGGGTGGATCCTGACCAGGTCCTGCTGCGCCGCGTGCGGCACATGGACGCGCAGCGCCTGCATGGCCCGCCCGGGCCCGCCCGCCTGCCGGTACGTCCAGCCGTCGGCCTCCTGGGCTGCCATCTCCCCGGCGCGCAGCACGGCGTCCCGCTCGCCCGTGCTCTCGCCCAGGACCTCGGAGACGGTCGTACCGTAGATACGGGCCAACGCGAGCAGCATCGGCAGCGAGGGCTGGCGCCGGCCGGTCTCCAGCCGGGAGAGGTGCGCGGGCGAGAGCCCGGCGCGGCGGGCCGCGGCCTCCAGCGTGAGACCGCGGTGGCGGCGGAGTTCCCGCAGATGGGATGCGACCAGGGGCATCTCACCGAGCTCACCGGAATCCCCGGAGCCCGCGGCCGTCTCTTCGAGGCGTGGCGTCATATGCCCATTGGGCCAGACACATTGCCCCTGAGGCAAGCCTCTTGCCTCAGGGGCAAAAAACCGGCCTTCCCACGGGCGGCCAGTAGGCGAACACCCGCCGTCAGGCGCCCGCCTGCCGGATGACGCCCACTACCGCAGGGCGATCGCCTACCGGATGGCGACCGCCTATCGGTTGGCGACCGCCTGCTTCATCAGCGTCCTGCCGAAGTCCCACATCAGCCCGCCGCCGCTGTGCGCATCGTCCATCACGGCGGTGAACGCCTCCACGAAGCGGTCGACCTCCGCCTCCCCCACGGTCAGCGGCGGAATCAGCTTGATCACCTCCAGGTGATCACCGGAGACTTGAGTCAGGATCCGGTGCTTCTGGAGCAGCGGTACAACGACCATCTGCGCGAAGAGTCCCTTGCGTGCGGCCTGAAGGACGGTCCACCGGCTGCGCAGCTTCAGCGACCGCGGCCGGCCGAACTCGATGCCGATCATGAGGCCGCGCCCCCGGACGTCGTGCAGCAGCTCGTACCGGCCGATCAGCTCCGTCAGCCGCGCCTTCAGCAGATCACCGGTCCTGCGGGCGTTGGCGACGACGTTCTCGTCCTCCATCACGGAGAGCACCGCGAGCCCGGCCGCCATCGCCTGCGCGTTGGACCCGAAGCTCGCCGAGTGCACCAGCACGCGGTCCATCGACGAATACACCTTCTTGAAGATCCAGTCCTTGCCGAGCGTCGCCCCGACCGGCACATAGCCGCCGGAGAGCGCCTTGGCGACGCACAACAGGTCCGGCTCGACCCCGTCCTCGTGCTGGTACGCGTAGAAGTCCCCGGTCCGCCCGAGCCCGGTCTGCACCTCGTCGGCGATCAGCAGCGCCTTGTGCCGGTGCAGCAGCTCCTGTGCGGCGTGCAGGAATCCGGGCGGGCTCGCCAGTACCCCCTTGCCCTGGATCGGTTCGACGACAAAGCCGGCCACGTCGCCCCGCTTCAGCTCCCTCTCCAGCGCGGCCAGATCACCCATCTCGATCGCGGTGTCCGGCAGCAGCGGGGCGAAGCCGTCCCTGAACCCGCTCTCGCCGTTCACCGAGAGCGACCCGGTGGTCAGCCCGTGGAAGGCGTGGGAGCAGTACAGGATCCTCGGCTTCCCCGTCGCGTACCGGGCGAACTTCAAGGCCGTCTCGACCGCCTCGGTGCCGCTGTTCCCGAAGAACACCCGGTCCAGATGGGGACTGTGCGCCAGCAGTTTCTCCGCGAGCAGCCCCGGCAGCGGCTGGCAGTCGAAGCGCGTCAGGTCCGCGAGCGACGCGTCCAGCACGTCGTGCAGCGCCTTGCGCACCACGGGGTGATGGCGGCCAAGACCCATCACCCCGAATCCGGCCAGCATGTCGAGGTAGTCGTTGCCCTCCGCATCCCAGAAGTACGCGCCCTCGGCCCGCTCGTAGACCCGGTCGAAGCCGATGGTGTGCAGCATTCGCGGCAGCTGGTGGTTCAGGTGCCGTGTGTGCAGCTCGTACCGTTCACCGCCTCGCGCGGCGAGCAGCCCGGCCAGGTCGAAGCCCTTGCCCGCCGCGGACTCCCGGGGCGTGGGCGCGTCCTCTGTCATCCCTCAACTCTCCTTCGGTACCGGTCAGTTGGATGCGTCCGGCGCCAACGCGGCACCGATCCGCCCGGCGATCTCGATGGGTGTGAGCCCGATGTCCGCCAGCACCTCGCCCCGCTTGGCGTGCGCGAGGAACTGCTCGGGAATTCCGAAGGTCCGCAAGGGGACGTCGACGGACGCGTCCCGCAGCGCCTGCCCGACCGCCGAACCGACGCCGCCCGCACGGGAGTTGTCCTCCACCACGGCGACCAGCGAGTGCATCGCGGCCAGCGGGGGCAGTGCCGGATCGACGGGTTTCACCCAGCGCGGGTCGACGACCGTGCACCGTACGCCCCGCGCCTTCAGCAGCTCCACGGTCTGCAGACACACCCCCGCGAGTGCGCCGACGGACACGATCAGGACCTCGGGATCCTCGTCCCTGTGCAGTACGTCCAGCCCGCCGACCCGGTCGATCGCCGGGTACTCGGGCCCCACCGACTCCTTGGGGAAGCGCACCACCGTCGGCGCGTCCTGGACCGCGACCGCCTCCCGCAGTTGCGCGCGCAGCTGTGCGGCATCCCGCGGTGCGGCGATCCGCAGCCCCGGCACCACTTGCAGGATCGACATGTCCCACATGCCGTTGTGCGAGGGCCCGTCGGCCCCGGTCACCCCGGCCCGGTCCAGCACGAAGGTGACTCCGCACCTGTGCAGCGCCACATCCATCAGCACCTGGTCGAAGGCCCGGTTGAGGAAGGTCGCGTACACCGCGAACACCGGGTGCAGCCCGCCGGTCGCCAGCCCGGCCGCCGACACCGCCCCGTGCTGCTCCGCGATGCCGACGTCCCAGACCCGCTCCGGGAACGCCTCGGCGAACTTGGTCAGCCCGACCGGGTGCAGCATCGCCGCGGTGAGCGCCACGACATCCGGCCGCTCGGCGCCCACCTTGACCATCTCGTCCCCGAACACCGACGTCCAGGAGGGCCCGTTGGACGGTGCGAGCGGCTCGCAGGTCAGCGGGTCCATGGCGCCGACCGCGTGGAACCGGTCCGCCTCGTCCTGCTCCGCGAAGGCGTACCCGCGCCCCTTCTGGGTGAGGCAGTGCACCAGTACCGGTCCGTGGAAGCGCTTGGCCCGGCTCAGCGCGGACTCCACCGCCGCCACGTCGTGCCCGTCGATCGGCCCGACGTACTTCAGCCCCAGGTCCTCGAACATGCCCTGTGGCGCGAAGGCGTCCTTGAAGCCCTTCTTGGCCCCGTGCAGCGACTCGTACAGCGGCTGCCCGACGACGGGGGTGCGCTGAAGCAGTTCCTTGCCCCAGGTCAGGAACCGTTCGTAGCCGTCGGTGGTGCGCAGGGTGGCCAGGTGGTTCGCGAGGCCGCCGATGGTCGGCGCGTACGACCGCTCGTTGTCGTTGACCACGATGATCAGCGGCCGGTCCTTCGCGGCGGCGATGTTGTTGAGCGCCTCCCAGGCCATGCCGCCCGTCAGTGCCCCGTCCCCGATCACCGCGACCACGTGATCGGGCCTGCCCAGCACCTGATTGGCCTTGGCGAGACCGTCCGCCCAGCCCAGCACCGTGGACGCGTGGGAGTTCTCGATGACGTCGTGCACGGACTCCTCTCGCGACGGGTAGCCGGACAGTCCGCCCTTCCCACGCAGCTTCGAAAAGTCCTGACGCCCCGTCAGAAGCTTGTGCACGTACGACTGGTGGCCGGTGTCCCACAGGATCCGGTCGACCGGTGACTCGAAGACGCGGTGCAGCGCGAGGGTCAGCTCCACCACGCCGAGATTGGGGCCGAGGTGGCCCCCGGTCCTGGCCACCGCATTGATCAGGAACTGCCGGATCTCCCCGGCCAGTTCGACGAGTTCGACTTCGTCCAGCGCCTTCAGGTCCCGTGGACCCCGGATACCTTCCAAGATCGCCACGTTCGGCCCCCTCTCGGATTACTGTTCAGCTCACCGTGATGCCGGGGCGGCCCGAAGGCACAGCCCCGGCGTCCTCCATGCCGCCGAGCCCGGCGGTCACCTCGTCCGCCGGCCGGTGGACGTCCACCGGGGCCCCTCCGCGGGACGGGCGGAGGACGATGTCCAGCCACCGGCCCGACCCGGATACGCCGCGAGGTGCGGCGCGTCGCGAGCGGTCGGGCCGGCAGCGCGGGGAACCCCGGCTGCACCGGAACCCCGGCGGTCATCACGTCACCCGCGGTTTCCGGCGACGGTCTCGCGGGCGGCCCTGATGGACTCCTTGAGCGAGCCCATGGTGGCCAGCACGGCCGTCGGCTCGTAACCGCAGTGCGCCATGCAGTTGGCGCACCGCGGGTCCTTGCCGCGTCCGTACTTCTCCCAGTCGGTCTCCTCGATGAGCTGGCGGTACGTGGGGACGTATCCGTCGCTCATCAGGTAGCAGGGCCGCTGCCAGCCGAACAGCGAGTAGTTCGGGATCGCCCACGCGGTGCACGGGAAGTCCGCCTTGCCCTCCAGGAAGTCCAGGAAGAGCGGCGAGTGGTTGAGCCGCCACTTGCGCCGGTTCCCCCCGGCGAACGACTTCTTGAACAGCTCCCTGGTCTGCTCCACGCCCAGGAAGTGCTCCTGGTCGGGGGCCTTCTCGTAGGCGTAGGCGGGCGAGATCATCATCTCGTCCACCTCCAGGTCGTCATTGAGGTAGTTGAGCACCTCGATGATGTTCTGCGGGGTGTCGGTGTTGAAGAAGGTCGAGTTGGTGGTGACCCGGAAGCCGCGCCGCTTTGCCTCCTTGATCGCCTCCACCGCCTCGTCGAAGACGCCTTCCTTGGCGACCGACTCGTCGTGCCGCTCACGCAGCCCGTCGATGTGCACGGTGAAGGCGAAGTACGGCGACGGCGTGAACTTCTCGATCTTCTTCCGCAGCAGCATGGCGTTGGTGCACAGGAAGACGTACTTCCTCCTGGCCACCAACTGCCTGACGATCTCATCGATCTGAGGGTGCATCAGCGGCTCGCCGCCGGCGATGGAGACCATCGGGGCACCCGATTCGAGCACCGCCCCCACGGCCTGCGCCACCGGCATGCGCTGCTTGAGCACTCCGGCCGGATGCTGGATCTTCCCGCAGCCCTCGCACTTGAGGTTGCAGGCGAAAAGTGGTTCCAGCTCGACGATCAGCGGGAACTTCTCCCGCTTGCGGACCTTCTGTTCGAGAAGATACGTACCGACCCTGATGGTCTGACGAAGCGGCATTGCCATCTGGCTCACCTCCTGGGGAGCAGCAAAGAACGGTGCCATTCATAAAACGCCGGCAGGACTTGGCGAAGAACTCGGAAGGCCGATATTCCACCGCTGAGCGTGCCGAGTCTGAGGAGTTCGTGCTCGGGTGCGTCGACCACCACCCGGACGGCGGCAACGGGCCTCGGTCCGGTGTGCAGGGCGGCGGCCAGGGTGGCGGCCGACTCCATGTCGACGGCGATCACCCCTTCCGCCCGCAGCGCGGCCCGTTCGGCCGTGCCGCGTACGACGTGGTCGCTGCCGGCCAGCGGCCCGGTGTGGACCACCCGGTCCGGCAGTGCTCTGGCCACCGCGCCGGCCAGTACTTCCACGTCCGTGCACGGCGTGGCGCCGCGCCGGTCGCGGGTCTCGGTGGCGACCACCAGGTCACCGGGGTGCATGCCGGAGGCGAGTCCGGCGCAGAACCCGGAGGCGATGACCGCCGCCTGACTGGCCGGGCCTTCGGCGAGGGTGCGGGCGACCGCGTAGTCGGCGGCCTCGGGGCCCATTCCGGTACGGAGTACCAGGACGGGTCCCGCCGCGCCGCTGCGGTCGCCGCCGCGCAGGGCGAGGCGTTCGATGCCGAGCGCGCAGGCGATCAGCAGCGGCTGGGTACTGCCGGGTCCAGCTGAACCCGGGTTTCGGGTCATGCAGCCCCCTCAGCGGGCGTTGCGGGTGTCCGTGGTGGAGACGGACCGGGAGGTGGGGAACACGGGTTCCCCGTGGACGTACCGGCCGAGCGCGGTGAGCGGGAAGACCTGCCGGTACAGGTGGTAGTTGATGGAGAAGTCCCAGGGGAAGCCGGTGCCGGTGAAGTACGGCTCGTCCCAGGAGCCGTCCGGCAGCTGGGTCTCGGTGAGGAAGGCGACGCCCCGCTCGGTGGCCTTGGAGTCGCTCTCCCCGGCCGCGATCAGTGCGAGCAGCGCCCAGCCGGTCTGGGAGGCGGTGGAGGTGCCGTGCCCGACCCAGCCGGTGTCCTGGTAGGAGCGCAGGTCCTCGCCCCAGCCGCCGTCGTCGTTCTGTACGGATTCCAGCCAGGAGACCGCACGCCGGATCGCCGGATGCGAACCGGGCAGTCCGGCAGCTGTCAGCGCGGGGACCACCGACCCTGTTCCGTATACGTAGTTGACGCCCCAGCGGCCGAACCAGGCGCCGTTCTCCTCCTGCTCGGCGAGCAGCCAGGTGATGCCGCGCCGGGTGCGCGGGTGGTGGGCCTTGCCCTCGACGGCGAGCATCTCCACCACATGGGCGGTGACGTCGGCGGACGGCGGGTCGATGACCTCGCCGAAGTCGCAGAACGGCAGCCGATTGGGGAAGGGACTGGTGTTGTCGGCGTCGAAGGCCGCCCAGGCGCCGTTCTTGGACTGCATCCCGAGGTTCCAGCGCACACCGCGTGCGATGGCCCCCTCTATCCGCTCCCGGTCGGGGTGGGCCACGCGTCTGAGGGCCAGGATGACCTCGGCGGTGTCGTCGATGTCGGGGTAGTTGTCGTTGTGGAACTCGAACGCCCAGCCGCCCGGCGGCAGTTGGGGCCTGCGCACCGCCCAGTCGCCCGGCCGTACGATCTCCTCCGTGAGCATCCAGTCGGCGGCCTTGACCAGCGCCGGGTGGTCGGCGGGGACGCCCGCGTCGGCGAGCGCGATGGTGGCCAGGCAGGTGTCCCAGACCGGCGACTGACAGGCCTCGACCATCCGGGCCCCGTCAGCGCGCCAGACGGCGAACCGGTCGAGCGAGGCCAGCCCGGCCCGCATCACCGGGTGTTCGAGGTCGTAGCCGAGCAGATGCAGCGCGATCAGCGAGTAGACGGCGGGCGGCTGGATGCCTCCCCAGCAGCCGTCGTTCTCCTGCCGCTCGATGATCCAGCGTCCGGCCGCCTTCATCGCGGTGCGGCGCAACGGCGGCGGCGCGAAGCGGTGGTAGACGTGCAGCGCCTTGTCGAGGCGCTGGAAGAGGCCGTCCCAACTGGCGGGCGAGGCAAGGGGCTGGGGAGGGCTGGGGTTACGGGGGTCCGTGTGCAGCTCGGCGAGCGCGAAGGGGGCCGGGCGGACCGGACGCTTGGCCGAGACCACCGTCAGCGGCACGATGGTCTGCCGCGCCCAGCAGCCGAAGTCATAGATGTTGAGCGGTACCCACTTGGGGAAGAAGATCAACTCCGGTGGCAGTTCCGGGAGATCGTCCCACTTCCACCAGCCGAACAGGGCCAGCCAGATCCGGGTGAAGACCCGGCTCGCCGCGATCCCGCCCCGGGCCCGCACCCAGGCGGCGGCCCGGGTCATGTGCGGTTCCTCGGGCAGGTCACCGGCCAGCCGGAGGGCGACGTACGCCTCGATGGTGGCGGAGAGGTCGCCGGGGCCCTTGTAGAAGGTGGCCCAGGTGCCGTCCTCGCGCTGCTCGCCGCGGATGAAGAGCGCGGCGGCGGTGAGGGTCTTCTCGTCCTGGATGCCGAGGAACTGACGGAGCAGCAGGTCCTCGGCGTCCATGGTCACATTGGTTTCCAGGTCGCCCTTCCACCAGCCCTGACCGTCCTGGAGGCCGAGCAGATGCTCGACGGCCCTGTCCGTGGCCCGGCGTGCGGCATCCCTGACGTCGGACGCGGCAGTGGTACTCGTGGTGCTCTGGCTGGCCGCAGTCGCTCCGGGTTCCATCGCCCCGGTGCTTCCGTCGGTCGTCGCTGTCATGGTTTCCCCTTACGTGCAGTTGGACTTCTGCTGTGCTGGGGTTTCCGTCGCCCGGCGCCTCTGGTGGGGACGCCGGGCGGCGACTGCCTGGGGGCCGGCTGGGCGCTAGCCCCCAGGGACGCCGAATATCTGCCGGGGGTTCGTCACCTCTTTCGTACGACCACGAAGTCGGCGAGGGCGGTGAGCTGGGCCCGTACCTGCTCCGGCATGTCGACGCCGTGCAGCGCCTCGATGGCCACCGCGTGCTGGCGGCGGGCCTCCTGGCTGGTCCACTCGCGTCCGCCGGCCTCCTCGATGAGGGCCGCCCGGGTGGCGAACTCCTCCTCGGAGAAGGTGTCGAAGTCATTGCTCTTGGCGTCGGCCGCCAGCAGCTCGCCGAGCTTCTCGGAGGCCGGTCCGCCCGCGGCGAGCGCGGCGACGACCGGCAGCGACTTCTTGCGCTGGCGCAGGTCGCTCCAGGTCTGCTTGCCGGTGGAGTCCGGGTCGCCCCAGATGCCGAGCAGGTCGTCGACGGCCTGGAAGGCGAGGCCGAGGTGGTAGCCGTACGCCTCCAGGGTGTCGGCCGTCCTGTCGTCGGCGCCGCCGAGGACCGCGCCGATGGAGACCGCGCAGGCGAGCAGGGCGCCGGTCTTGTTGCCCTCCATCTCCAGGCACTCCTCGACGGTGACCCGGTCGCGGTGCTCGAAGGAGATGTCCTGCGCCTGGCCGTCGATCAGCTTCCTGGTGGCGGTGGTCAGCCGGCGCGTGGCCCGCCCCGCCTCGACGGTGCCGATCTCCAGGAGGAGTTCGTTGGCGAGCGCGAAGAGCGCGTCGCCGACCAGGATCGCCTGGGCCGGGCCGTGCACCTTCCACACGGTGTCGCGGTGGCGGCGCTGCTCGTCACCGTCCATCAGGTCGTCGTGCAGCAGCGAGAAGTTGTGCACGAGCTCGACGGCCACCGCGCCGGGCACGCCGACCTCGGCGGTCGCGCCCGCGGCTTCGGCGGACAGCAGGGAGAGCGCGGGGCGCACCGCCTTGCCGCCGTCGCCGTCGGAGGGGTTGCCCTGGGCGTCGATCCACCCGAAGTGGTAGGCCGCGACGGTGTCCATGGGCGGCGCGAGCCGGTCCACGGCGGCACGCAGCACCGGGGCGGACATGGCCCTGCCGCGCTCCAAAAGCGCCGCGATGTCCACGGTGTCGACAGCCGGGTTCGCCGGGGTCACAGGCTCTCCTCTTGTTCCAGTGCTGATGCTCATGCCGCCTCCAGTGGCGGAAGTTCATGGGGGCGACCGAGTGCGGTGAGCGCCGCGCCGGCGGCGAAGAGGCCGCTGCGCACTGCGCTTTCCATGGTCGCTGGCCAGCCGGTGTCGGTCCACGCCCCGGCCAGGTACAACCCCGGCGCACGGGTGCGCGGCCCGGGGCGCAGGCGCCCGACGCCGGGAGCGGGGGCGAACGTCGCGGTCCGCTCCCGGGTGACGAAGAAGTCCCGTACCTGAGCGCCTCGTGCGGCGGGCAGCAGCCGCTCCAGCTCCGGGAGGTAGCGCTCCCGCAGCTCGGCCACGGGTGCGTCGATCTCGTCGCCCGCGTCGGACTGCGAGACGGCGAGGTACTGCCCGCCACCGGTCAGCCCGGAGGATTCGGTCCGGTCGAAGACCCACTGCACGGGGGTGCCGAGCGCCGCGAAGAACGGCTGCCGCAGCACCTTGCGGTCGTAGATCACATGCACGTTGAGGATCGGTGCGACACCGATCTCCAGCAGCAGGTCCGGCTCGTCGAGCGCCCCTTCGGGCAGCAGTCCGTGCGCTTCCTTCTGCGGTACGGCGAGCACGACGGCATCCGCCTCGATCCGCTCGCCGTCCACGTGGACGGCCCAGCCCGACTCCCCCGTACGGGAGACGGAGTCGGCCTTGGCCCGCAGCTCGGTGCGTACGCCGGCCGCGTCGAGCGCCTTGCGGGCGAGGGTGTCGTGCAGTTCGCCGAGCGGGACATGGGCCCAGCCGATGTCGGCGGCGCCCGGGTCGGAGAGCAGCCCGGTCTTGAAGACCATGGCGGCCAGCGCCAGCGAAGCGCGCGGCGCGGTGGCGTTCAGGGTGGCCACGCCGACCAGGTCCCAGAGCGCCTCGATCGTACGGCTGGACTGTCCGTACGTGCCGAGCCAGCTCGCGAAGTCGGTGTCGTCCAGCTCGGGGTCGGCCAGGTCCAGACCCTTGAGGGCCAGTGCGGCCCGTCCGACGCTCGCCCGCTCGGCGAGCGAGAGGTGCGGGTAGGTGGCCAGGCTGGCGGCCAGGTGCAGGGGTACGGGCAGGGCATTGCGGCGCAGCCGCCCGAGGCGAGGGCCGCGCGGGTCACCCACGTCGAGCACGGGGACGTCCAACCGGTCCTGCAGCGGCGCGAGTTCGGCGCCCTGCACCCGGTCCAGGAACCAGCGGTAGGCGGTGCAGCAGCGCAGGAAGACGTGCTGGCCGTTGTCGACGGTGAGGTCGCCGCGCTGAAAGGAGAAGGCGAGGCCGCCGAGGCGGGGCCGGCCCTCCAGCAGGGTGACCCTCAGGCCCGCGTCCGCGAGTTCGAGGGCTGCGGTGATTCCGGCGAGGCCGCCGCCGATCACGACGGCGGTCCGCGGCTGCTCGTCCTGCTGCGGGGTGTGCGAGGACCGCACACTGCTGTGTGTCATGTGCCCTCCCCCGAACACAACCCTGAGCCGACCCAGTGGGTCGTTGCAGTCAGGGACGCGTCAGACCTGTGGAGGGTTGCGCACCGGTTCGACGAATTCTGCGCTTTCGGAGTTTCCCGCGATTTCTGCCGTTTCCGCTGTTTCACGTGAAACGCTCTTCCTGCCCCTTTCAAGGACGCCTCCTGGCGGTCTGCCGGGAGATGTGACGCGCGTCGAGGCCGGAGAGTCCGCGCACGGCGACATACGCCTTCTCGCGTCCCGGCAGCGAGACCCGGCCGCGCAGCACGGCGTAGGGGTCGCGTTCGATGCGGTCGAGCAGCCGGCGGTAGATACCGGCCATGGCGGCCACACAGGCGCCACTGCGCCGGTCGAGGTGCGGCAGCAGCCGGTAGCCCTCGGCGAACAGGGCGCGGGCACGCCTGACTTCGAAGTGGACCAGACCGGGGAAGTCGGATCCAGGCGGCGGGGTGGAGCTGTGGAAGCCCTCCGCGCAGCCGAACTTGGCGAGGTCTTCGGCGGGCAGATAGGTCCGTCCGTTGTCGGCGTCCTCGCGCACGTCCCGGAGGATGTTGGTGAGTTGCAGGGCGAGGCCCAAGGTGTCGGCGTACTCCGGGGCGCGCGCGGCGTCCTGTGCGCCCGACGGCGTACCGAACACGCCCAGCGAGAGCCGTCCGATGGCCCCGGCGACGCACCGGCAGTACGCCTGGAGGTCGTCCCAGGTCTCGTACGTCGCCTCGTGCACGTCCATCAGGACGCCGTCGATCAGCTCGTCGAGCCCGCCGAGCGGGATCGGGAAGCGGCGCGCGGCGTCGGTCAGGGCGACGGCCACCGGGTCGGTGTCGTCGTCCTCGATGTCGCCCGCACTGATCCGGGCCAGCAGCGCCCGGGTCTCGCCGAGCCGCTTCTCCTTCACCTCGGGCGGCAGGGTGCCGTCCCCGATGTCGTCCACGCGCCGGGAGAAGGCGTAGAGCGCGGACATCGCGTTGCGCTTGTCGGTGGGCAGCAGCCGGATGCCGTACGCGAAGTTGCGCGCCTGCTGTCCGGTCACCGCCTCGCAGTAGCTGTACGCGGCGAGTACCGGTGCGGACACCTGTTGGTCAAGTCCCTCCACGGTCCGGCTCACCCCTCTCTTCGCAGAGTCGCTCCCACTTCGCGCAGGAGACTGAGCTTGGTGGGCTTGGGCGGTCCAGGGAGTACGTCGAATCCGGCGGTGTGAACCGCCTTGAGGGCGGCGCGGCCACCGGCGACGAAACCGGCCAGCAGAAGCTTCAGTCTGCCGTGCACGCTACCCACCAGCGGGGGGCCTTCATTCAGCAAAAGGGAGGCTCGTTCCGCTTCGTATGCGACCAGTGAGCGCACGGAGGCGTTCGCACTGGACGCGGCAAGGTCGCTTTCGGAGACGTGAAAGCGCTTCATGTCCTCGGCCGGGAGGTAGATCCGGTCCCGTGCCAGGTCCTCGGCCACGTCCTGGAGGTGCTCGACGATCTGAAGCGCCGTGCAGACGGCGTCGGAGCGGCGGACCCGCTCGGGACTGGTGGTTCCGGTGAGGGCGAGGACGAGCCGGCCCACGGGATTGGCGGAGAGCTCGCAGTAGGCGAGGAGGTCGTCGTAGGTGGCGTAGCGGCTGACCGTCTGGTCCTGCCGGTTGGCCTCGATCAGTCCGAGGAACGGCTCGGGGGTGAGGGCGCGGCGGCGGACGACCGGCTGGAGGGCGGCGAGCAGCGGGTGCCTGGGGGTGGCGTCGAAGACCCGGTGCAGGTCGGCCTCGAAGGCGTCCAGCATCGCGAGGCGATCGTCCGTCTGTTCCTTGTCCAGGCCGAGCAGTACGGCGTCGCGGCCACCGGGGGCGAGGTCGCCGTCGCCGATGTCGTCGACCAGCCGGGCGTATCCGTAGACCGCCATAAGGTCGTCGCGCCAGGCCCGCGGCAGGAAGAACGGGGCCACCGGAAAGTTCTCGTCGGCGGCCTTGTCGAGGGTGGTGCGCGTGGCGGAACCGCCGGGCACGTCCCGGAAACCGGTCATCGCCGACTGCCCTCCACGAGGACGGCGAGAGCGTCTCGGAGCAGGAGAGTTTCCTTAGCCATTGCCGTCACACCTCCCGTTCTACACTGCCGACTCAAAACATCCCATTTCGGACACGCCGCCCGTCGTCCGAGGGGCGGGGAGTGCTCTGAGGCGGAGACCCGAGGGGGTATCGCCCCACTTGCCGCGAATCAGCACCGGTACAGCTTACGTTGTACAACGCGAAGCATCTCCGCGGGGTGTTGCGCGCATTACAACAACACTCCAATCCGTCCCAACCATCCCTGATCTTGCGGCAGTTGGCGGCTCGGCCGAATCCTGACGCTCTTTCGGGCGCCACACTTCACCTACACACGCCGAGGGCCCCCGCCGGTTCCGGCGGGAGCCCTCGGCACCGTGTTCGGGTTACTTCCCGGTTTCCCGCTCGTACGCCTTGACGACTTCCTCGGTCGGGCCGTCCATCAGGAGCTCGCCCTTCTCCAGCCACAGGACGCGGTCGCAGGTGTCGCGGATCGACTTGTTGCTGTGGCTGACCAGGAAGACCGTGCCGGCCTCCTTGCGGAGTTCGCGGATCCGCTCCTCCGAACGGATCTGGAACTTCCGGTCACCGGTGGCCAGCGCCTCGTCGATCATCAGGACGTCGTGGTCCTTGGCCGCCGCGATGGAGAAGCGCAGCCGGGCCGCCATGCCGGAGGAGTAGGTCCGCATGGGCAGGGTGATGAAGTCGCCCTTCTCGTTGATGCCGGAGAAGTCGACGATGCTCTGGTAGCGCTCGCGGATCTGCTCGCGCGACATGCCCATGGCGAGACCGCCGAGGATGACGTTGCGCTCGCCGGTCAGGTCGTTCATCAGTGCCGCGTTGACACCCAGGAGCGAGGGCTGGCCGTCGGTGTAGACCTTGCCGCTCTCGGCGGGCAGCAGGCCCGCGATGGCGCGCAGCAGGGTCGACTTGCCGGAACCGTTGGATCCGATCAGGCCGATGGCCTCGCCGCGGTAGGCGGTGAAGGAGACGCCGCGAACCGCGTGGACCTTGCGGACGCCGCGGGTGTCCTCGCCCTTCTTGCCGCGCACGATGCGGTTGAGGGCCGCGGTGGCGCCGCCCTTGCCGCCGCCCCCGGTGTGCACCCGGTAGACGATGTGCACGTCGTCGGCGATGACGGTGGGGATGCGCCCCTGCTTGTCGCGCTCGGCGATGTTGTCCTCAGCCACGGCCGTAACGCTCCTCAGCCTTCCAGAAGTACACGAAGCCCAGTGCGCCGAAGAGCACCGCCCAGAGCACCGCGGCGAGCCAGACGTGCGGCGGCAGGTTCTCCGCCCCGTACCCGTCGATCAGGGCGAAGCGGATCAGGTCCATGTAGACCGCCGCCGGGTTCCACTGGAGGATGTCGGTGATCCAGGCCGGCTGCTCCTTCAGCATCTCGGTGATGCTGAACATGACGCCCGAGGCGTACATCCAGGTACGCATGATGAACGGCATCAGCTGCGCCAGGTCCGGCGTCTTGGACCCCATCCTCGCCATGATCAGCGCGAGGCCGGTGTTGAAGACGAACTGGAGCACCAGTGCCGGGATCACCAGCAGCCACGACAGACGCGGGAAGTTGCCGAAGGCGACCACGATCAGCAGCAGAACGATCATCGAGTACAGCAGTTGCTGGAGCTGCTGCAGGGAGAAGGAGACCGGCAGCGAGGCGCGCGGGAAGTGCAGCGCCCGCACCAGGCCGAGGTTCCCGGAGATCGCCCGTACGCCCGCCATCACCGAGCTCTGGGTGAAGGTGAACACGAAGATGCCGGTGACCAGGAAGGGGATGTAGACGCCCTTGCTCATCCCCCGGCCCGCGTCGAGGATCAGTCCGAAGATGAGGAAGTAGACCAGTGCGTTGAGCAGCGGGGTCGCCACCTGCCACAGCTGGCCGAGCTTCGCCTGGCTGTACTGTGCCGCCAGCTTCGCGGAGGAGAACGCCATGATGAAGTGGCGCCGCCCCCACAGCTGCTGCACGTACTCGCCGAACCCGGGCCGGGCGCCGCTCACCGAGAGGTTGTACTTGGCGGCGAGCTCCGCCGGGGTCAGTCCCTCGTCGGGAGAGGGAGGGGCGCTCACAGCGACCGCTCCGTCTTGGGAAGTGTCACTCACAAGTGGAAACTTTCGTCTTCAAAGATGCGCGAACCGTCGGGCGCCGGGGCGCGGGTGTGCCGGATCCCGGGGGCACGAACCCGAAGCCGGCCACCCTGGAGCTGTCAGATGACGGGTGGTCGGCCCAGTCGGGTCAGCCGCCATACCGTACGCCACTTCATGGGACGTCGCGGACCCGCGGGGGTGGTCCAGCCCTCCTTGAAACCGCCGAACCACGCCTTGAGCGCCGCACCCGAGGGACGACGGGCGAGGGTGAGCAGCAGCCAGACCCCCACATAGACGGGGACCAGCGGGGCGGGCAGGTTGCGACGGGCCAGCCAGACCCGGTTGCGGGCGACCATGCGGTGGTACGTCGCGTGCCGGGCCGGCGAGGTGGTGGGGTGGTTGAGCACCATGTCCGCGCGATAGTCGATGCCCCAGCCGGCGTCGAGGGCCCGCCAGGCCAGGTCGGTCTCCTCGTGGGCGTAGAAGAACTCGTCCGGAAGCCCGCCGACCTCAGCGAAGACCTTGGTGCGGACGGCGTTGGCGCCGCCGAGGAAGGTTGTCACGTGGGAGGAGCGCATCGGGTCGGCGGCGCGCAGCCGGGGGACGTGCCTGCGCTGGGTGACGCCGGTGTCCGGGTCGGCGATCCGGAAGCTGATGATGCCCAGCTTCCGGTCCGCCTCGAAGGCCTGCCTGCACAGTTCGGCGGTGTCGGTGCGGGGCAGCAGGCCGTCGTCGTCCAGGAAGAGGAGTACGTCGACGTCGCTGCCGCCGGGGCCGAAGGCCTCGATGCCGACGTTGCGGCCGCCGGGGATGCCGAGGTTCTCGGGCAGGTCGACGGTGCGGACGAAGTCGGGGACTCCGGTGACGGGTGCACCGTTGCCGACGACCACGATGCCGACGCTGTCGCCGTCCTGCTTGCGGACCGAGTCGATCAGCGCGTTCAGGTCGTCGGGGCGGGTGCCCATAGTGATGATCACGGCACCCAGCTTCAGGGGCTGCCCCTGGGCGCCGGTCACTTGAGCCTGCTGGAGGCGAGGATCGACACCAGGTGCAGCAGCGTCTGGAGCAGGGCGATGCCCGCGAAGACGGCGACGCCGAGGCGGGTGAAGAACAGGTCGTCCCGAACCGCGTCGAAGACCGCGAGCACCAGGATCAGCAGCGAGGCCTCGATGCCGAGGATCAGCCGGTGGAACTGGAGCATGGAGGCGAGGCGGCGGGCCAGCGCCATCCCGGACGAGCGCGGCACGCTCGCCGATTCCGCGACCGGCGGCTTGCCGCCCTGGTGGCGGGCGACGGCGACCAGGTCGGTCTCCGCCTTGATCAGGATCGCGCCGAGGGCGGCCAGCGTGCCGAGGAAGGCCCACAGCCAGTCGATCCGTCCGGTGCCCCAGATGTCGGCGGCGCGCAGTCCGACGCCGACCAGCACGGCGGCGTCCGTCAGATAGGCGCCGACCCGGTCCAGGTAGACGCCGTTCAGCGAGAACTGCTTCTTCCAGCGGGCGACCTCTCCGTCGACGCAGTCGAGCAGGAGGTAGAGCTGTACGGCGACGACGCCGAGGACGGCGCCCCAGATGCCGGGCACGAGCAGGGCCGGGGCGGCGAGTACGCCGCAGACGGTCATCACGTACGTCAGCTGGTTGGGCGTGATCCTGGTGTTGACCAGGTACCGGTCCACGCGCAGCGAGATCTCGCGCATGTACAGGCGTCCGCCCCAGTGCTCACCGCTGCGCCGGTCCTTGACGCCTGCGGGGTGAACGACGGGACGGAGTTCAGCTACTGATGGTCGTCTTGACATAGTCGGCGTAAGCGTCCCTGATCTGGTCTGCGGACAGGTCGAGGTGTTCCAGGATGGTGAAGCGGCCCGGCCGGGTCTGGGGGGCGTACTCGACGGCCTGGACGAATTCGTCGGCGCTGAAGCCGATGTCGTCGGGCAGTACGGGCAGTTGGTGTCTGCGCAGTACGTCGACGAAGAGCGCGGCCTCCTCGGTGGCGCCGCGCAGGTGCATGGCGAACGCGGCGCCGATGGCGACCTGCTCGCCGTGCAGCTGGGAGCGCCGCGGGAAGAGCAGGTCGAAGGCGTGGCTGATCTCGTGGCAGGCGCCGGACGCGGGGCGGCTGTCGCCGGCCACCGTCATCGAGATGCCGGTGAGGACCAGGCCTTCGGCGAGCACCTTGAGGAAGGCGTCGTCGGAGATGGTGCCGGGGTGGCGGAGCACTGCTTCGCCGGCCTGGCGGGCCATCGCGGCGGCCAGGCCGTCGATGGATTCGCCCTTGATGTCGTGGGCGAGTTCCCAGTCGGCGACGCAGGAGATGTTGGAGATGGCGTCGCCGATGCCGGACCGTACGAAACGGTCGGGGGCCTGGCGGATCACATCGAGGTCGATCACGACGGCGATCGGGGTGGGGACTCCGTAGGAGCCTCGCCCGTTGTCGTTGTCGAGGGTGGCGACCGGGGAGCAGAGACCGTCGTGGGCGAGATTCGTGGCGACCGCGACCATGGGCAGGCCCACGCGGGCGGCCGCGTACTTGGCGACGTCGATGATCTTGCCGCCGCCGAGGCCGACCACGGCGTCGTACCGCTGCTTGCCCTTGATGTCGTCGGCCAGCTTGATCGCGGAGTCGATGGTTCCGTCGGCGACCGGGTACCAGTCGGCGTCCGGCAGGGCCGGGGCGAGCCGCTCGCGCAGCGCCTGGCCCGAGCCGCCGCTGATGGCGATGGCCAGGCAGCCGGAGCCGGAGATCCGCTGGTCGGCGAGGAGGCCGGCCAGGTCGTCGAGGGCGCCGCGGGAGATGTCGACGGTGAGCGGGGAGGGGATCAGGCGGGTCAGTACTGGCACGCGATCTCCCGGCCCTTGGCGAGGTCGTCGTGGTTGTCGATCTCGACCCACTTGAGGTCGCCGATCGGGGCCACGTCGATACGGAAGCCGCGGTTCACCAGCTCCTGGTAGCCGTCCTCGTAGTAGAGGTCGGGGTCCCGCTCGAAGGTGACCTTGAGGGCGTCGGCCAGCTCGTCGGCGGCCTCGCCCTCGATCAGGGTGACGCCGATGTACTCGCCGGAGGCGGTGGCCGGGTCCATCAGCTTGGTGATCTTCTGGACGGCACCGGACTCGTCGGTGATCACCTTCATCTCCTCGTCGGCGAGGTTCTTCACCGTGTCGAGGGCCAGGATGATCTTCTTGCCGTCGCCACGGGCGGCCAGCAGCGTCTTTTCGACGGAGACCGGGTGGACGGTGTCGCCGTTGGCGAGGATCACCGTGTGCCGGATGCGGTCGCGGCCGCACCACAGGGAGTAGGCGTTGTTCCACTCCTCGGCCTTGTCGTTGTCGATCAGGGTCAGCTTGAGGCCGTACTTGGCCTCCAGGGCCGCCTTGCGGTCGTAGACCGCTTCCTTGCGGTAGCCGACGATGATCGCGACCTCGGTGAGGCCGATCTCGGCGAAGTTGCCCAGGGTGAGATCGAGGATGGTGGTGTCACCGTCGACGGGCACGAGGGCCTTGGGGAGTGTGTCCGTGTAGGGACGCAGACGCCGTCCGGCGCCCGCTGCCAGTACCAGGCCGATCATGCGGTCTCTCCTTCGTCGTGTACGGCGGGTGCTCCGGAGGAGACCCAGAACCGGATGCTCTCGGCACCCGCCACCAGCGCGACGGCCACAGCCATGACCGTGAGCGCGAGGGGGAAGTCGATGGTTGCCGACAGGGCGGCGAGAACGGCCACCAGCAGGGTGCGGCCCTCATGGCCGCCCAGCGTGCGCACCAGCCAGTTCGGCGGGGCTCCGGTGCCGCCCTTGATGCGGTAGACCGTGTCGTAGTGATGGTAGGCGACCGCTGCGACAAGCCCGAAGGCGGCGGGAAGCGCTCCGGCGACGTCGGCCTTGACCGCGAGGATGAGGACCGCGCAGTACTCGCCGATCCGGAACAACGGCGGAATCAGCCAGTCGAGGGCGCCCTTGAGGGGAACGGCGACGGCGCAGCCCGCGAAGGCGGCGTATACCCCGGCGGCGATCACCGTCTGCCGGGAGCCGAACGGCTGGGTCAGCAGCATGGTGAGCAGCGAGGCGGTGCCGATCAATGCCATCACCGGGGGGAGCCAGGAGATACTGACGGACGAGCCGCCGCGGGCCACGAAGCGCGCGAGCGGTCCGCTGTCCGCGAGGTCGGCGAGCGCCTGGGCGGCCCGGTCGGTGCGGGTGGCCCGCCGGGTGAGGGAGCGCAGCACGCGTCCGGCGGTGGTGTAGCAGGCGGCGAAGGCACAGCCGATGAGCAGGGCGTAGAACACGATCCGGGGCGTGGTGACGGCGGTCAGCACGGCGATCATGGCCCAGCGTTCGCCGATCGGCAGGACGATCATCCGGCGCACCCAGACCGTCCAGCCGACACTGTCGAGCTTCCCGGAGAGGGCCGCGGTGGGGCTCGTGTTGCCGGTGGCGTCGTGGTTGGCCTCGTTGAAGGAGAAGTCCACGACATGGCGGCAGGTCTGGAGGACCATCGCGCCGAGCGCCAGGGCCCATACGTCGTCGCCGCCGCGGATCGCGCCCAGGGCGAGGCCCGCGTAGTAGGCGTACTCCTTGGCGCGGTCGAAGGTGGCGTCCAGCCAGGCGCCCATCGTCGAGTACTGGAGCGAGTAGCGGGCGAGCTGCCCGTCGGTGCAGTCCAGGACGAAGGAGAAGAGAAGCAGTACGCCGGCCGCGATGTAGCCGCCGCGGGTTCCGGTCGCCGCGCAGCCGGCCGCTACGAGGGCGGTGAGCAGCGAGGCGGTGGTGACCTGGTTGGGGGTGAGGCCCCGGCGGGCGCACCAGCGGGCGAGGTAGCGGGAGTACGGGCTGATGCAGTACGTGGTGAAGAAGCCGTCGCGGGACTTCACGGCGGTGCGCAGCCGGACCGCCTCTTCGTCGACGGCGGCCACGGACCGTTCGGCCTCGGTACGGGAGGCCTGGTCGGCCGGGACCACGGCGACGAGCGAACCGAGCTCGGGGCGCTGGACGGCGCAGCCGTCGGCGTCGAGGGCGGCGGCCACCTCGTCCGGCGCGGTCAGCGGCGCCGTGCGCAGCGCACGGCCGAGGGCGGCGCGCGCCTCGGGCTGCGCGGTGAGCGCGCCGGGGACGGCGGCCGCGGGAAAGCGGGGGTCGGTCAGGCCCAGGCGCAACGCGTGCACATGGCCGATGAAGCGGGGGTCGACGAGGGCGACCCGGTCACCGGCCGGTGCCGCGTCCAGGAGTTTCGCGGTCTCGGCCGCGTCGGCGGCGGACCGCACGTCGAAGCCCAGCGACCTCAGATCGCCTTCGAGTGACGACCCGGGTACCGGCGGCCCGGTGAGGATGGCGGTCGACAGACGAACTCACTCCTTGAGCAGGGCTTCGAAAAGCCGCACGGTGCGTCCGCACAGGGGCGGGCGGGGCGGCATCGGCAGAGGCTATCGGATGAACGGGGACGGGATTTCACTGCCCGTTCATGCTCCGCCGGGGCAGGTCCTTCAGGCGGACCGGCCGCCGCGATCATCATGGTCGATCACGGGCCCGCCCCACAAACCGCGTGCGACGGGCCACTGCGGCAGCGTCGGCCGCTCTCTGCGCCGTCCGTCGCCCAACCGCTTCCGAAGATCACCGCACCTTCCTGACCTGCATTCATTTCCGCAGGTCAGGGCACATGACAACGGTGTTCAGTCCCGGCTTGCCCATACCCCCCACCCGTAGTTCACTGGGGTGGCGGGCAGGTCACTTCCCGCATTTCACCACCACGATCCGGAGGCGGCTTCACATGGGGGCTGGGCATGATCACGGGCATTCGCACGGCGGGCCGCCGCCCACCGGTACGGCGGCTGCCGCCTACAAGGGGCGGCTGCGCATAGCCCTGGGCATCACGCTCTCGGTGATGGTCGTGGAGATCGTCGGCGGGCTGGTCACCAACTCGCTCGCCCTGATCGCCGACGCCGCCCACATGGCGACGGACGCCCTCGGGCTGGCGATGGCACTGCTCGCGATCCACTTCGCGAACCGGCCGCCCACCCGGAACGCCACCTTCGGTTACGCCCGCGCCGAGATCCTGGCCGCCCTCGCCAACTGTCTGCTGCTGCTCGGCGTCGGCGGTTACGTCCTGATCGAGGCCGTCCAGCGGTTCGTCGAGCCCACCGCGACCAAGGGCGGTCTGACAATCGTCTTCGCGCTCATCGGGCTCGTCGCCAACATGGTGTCTCTCTCGCTCCTGGTCAAGGGGCAGAAGGACAGTCTCAATGTGCGTGGCGCCTATCTGGAGGTGCTGGCGGACGCGCTGGGTTCGGTGACCGTGCTGGTCTCGGCGGGGCTGATCCTGCTGACCGGCTGGAACTACGCCGACCCGATCGCCTCCCTGGTCATCGGCCTGATGATCGTGCCGCGCACGGTCAAGCTGCTGCGCGAGACACTCACCGTGCTGCTCGAAGCGGCTCCCAAGGGCGTCGACATGCAGGAAGTGCGGGAGCACATCCTGGGTACGCCCGGTGTGGAGGACGTGCACGATCTGCACGCCTGGACGATCACCTCGGGGATGCCGGTGCTGTCGGCGCACGTGGTGGTCAGCCAGGACGTGCTGGATTCGGTCGGGCACGAGAAGATGCTGCACGAGTTGCAGAGCTGCCTCGGCGATCACTTCGACGTCGAGCACTGCACCTTCCAGCTGGAGCCGAGCGGGCACGCCGAGCACGAGATGAAGCTCTGCCACTGAGAGCCTGTGTCCGAGGTCCTGGAAAGGGCGGGCCGGTGGTGGGGACTGTTAGGGTGATCGAAGAGGCGTTCGACCTCCATGGACACGGGTGAAGAACAGGGGAGATGAGTTGATGACGGTCGCGGCGCGCGCTGCCTCGTGCGGCACACGGACCATCCTCATTCCCCGGGCCCTCGGCTGATCTCTTCCACACTGCCGGTTTTCCAGCTGGGCCCTTTCCTGACACAAAGGGATCCACGTTGTCCGACAACGTCATCTTCGGCGCCTTCATGACTCTCCACCGCGACCTGCCCCGGCAGAGTCCCGGTTCCGACGCCACCACCCGGCGTTTCCTCTCCGTCGCCGCGCTCGCGGGACGGCTCCCCGAGCGTCCTCGCGTGCTCGACCTGGGCTGCGGTCCCGGCCGGGCCTCGCTGCTGCTGGCCGCCGAGGCCGCGGCGCGGGTCACCGCGGTCGACCTCTACCAGCCGTTCCTCGACGAACTCGACGCCGCTGCCGCCGCCAGGGGGCTCGGCGACCGGATCCGTACGGTCCGCACCGACATGGGCGCGCTCGAAGGCCCCGGTTTCGAGGACGGCTCGTACGACCTGGTGTGGGCGGAGGGATCGGCGTACAACATCGGCTTCGCCCACGCACTTGAGCGGTGGAAGCGGCTGCTCGCCCCCGGCGGTGTGCTGGTCGTCTCCGAGATCGAGTGGACGGCCGAGGAGCCCTCGGCCGGGGTCCGCGCCTTCTGGGAGCCGCAGTACGCCCTGGGCACCCGCGCCTCGAACAGCGCGGCAGCCGTCGCCGCCGGCTACGACGTACTGGGAGCGCACCTCCAGCCGGACAGCGACTGGGACGAGTACTACGGCCCGCTCGGCGCGCGCAACGAGTCCGCCGATCCGGACCTGCCCGGGATGGCGGAGGCCCTCACGATGACCCGCGAGGAGATAGAGGTGCGCCACCGTCACAGCACCGAGTACGGGTACACCGGTTATGTCCTCAAGCCGTCCGACCCGCGCTGGCGGACCCGCCCCCAGACCCCGGACGACCGCCTCGCCGTGCACGCGGTCAATGCCGCCGCCTTCCCCACCGAGGGCGAGGCCGACCTGGTGGAGGCGCTGCGCGCGGATGCCGACGCCTGGCTGCCGGGGCTCTCGTACGTCGCCGAGGCGCCGGACGGGACCCTCGCGGCGTACGCCCTGATCACCCGGTGCCAGGTGGAGGGCGTCCCGGCCACGGCGCTCGCGCCCGTCGCGGTGCGCCCCGAGTTCCAGCGGCAGGGGGCGGGGGCCGCCGTCACGCGGGCCGTGCTCGATGCGGCGCGGGCCGGGGGCGAGCGGCTGGTGCTGGTGCTCGGACATCCCGAGTACTACCCGAGGTTCGGGTTCACGCCCGCCTCGGGGCTCGGGATCAAGCCGGGTTTCGAGGTGCCGGACGAGGCCATGATGGCGCTCGTGCTGGACGAGGCGGCCCCGCCGCCGCGCGGTGAGATCCGGTATCCCAAGGCCTTCGGGGTCTGATCCCCGTCACAAGTGGGAAGTCCTGCTCCTGTCGCACCCGCGACGGGAGCAGGACTCTTTTTTGCCGTACTTGCTACGTCCGAAGTACGGACAAGCGGCTTTTGTACGGCAGACTTGGCAGCCGGGAACCGAAGCGAAGGATGGTTATGCCGACCACACCCGCCACCGCGGCGAGCAGTATCCAGAACGGATCAGCGGGAGAGACGCCCGAGATCCTCCTCGAACTGGTCGACGAGAGCGGCAACACCATCGGCACCGCGGAGAAGCTGTCGGCCCATCAGCCCCCGGGGCAACTGCATCGAGCGTTCTCGGTCTTTCTCTTCGACGAGACCGGCCGGCTGCTGCTCCAGCAGCGCGCGCTCGGCAAGTACCACTCCCCCGGCGTCTGGTCCAACACCTGCTGCGGCCACCCCTACCCGAACGAGGGGCCGTTCGCGGCCGCCGCCCGCCGGACGCACGAGGAGCTGGGCGTCTCCCCCACGCTGCTCGCCGAGGCCGGCACGGTCCGCTACAACCACCCGGACCCGGCGTCCGGTCTGGTCGAGCAGGAGTTCAACCACCTCTTCGTCGGCCTGGTGCAGTCGTCGTTGCGGCCGGACCCCCAGGAGGTCGGGGACACCTCGTTCGTGACGCCCCAGGAGTTGGCGGAGCAGCACGCGAAGGACCCGTTCTCGGCGTGGTTCATGACGGTGCTGGACGCGGCCCGTCCGGCGATCCGGGAGCTGACGGGAGACGCGGTCGGCTGGTAGCCAGGCAGGCACCCCGGGGCCGGATGCGGATCCGGCCCCGGGGTGCCTAGTACCGTCCGGCGAGCGGCACGGCCGCCCAGATGACCTTGCCGCCGCTCGCGGTGTGTTCGACGTCGCAGGCGCCGCCGGCCTCGCCCGCGATCTCCCGCACCAGCAGCAGGCCGCGTCCGCCGGTCTGGGCGAAGTCCGTCTCCAGCGGTATGGGGCGGTACGGGTGGCTGTCCTCGACCGAAACCCGTATCCACTCGGCACCGATGGCCACCTCCACGGCAAGCTCCGGGGAGAGCAGTGCCGCGTGCTTGACCGCGTTGGTGACCAGTTCGGAAACGATCAGCAGCAGGCCCTGCACCAGGTCCTCGGCGATCGGCACGCCCTGCCGGCGGATCAGGTCCCGGACCGCGTGCCGGGCCTGCGGGACGGAGACGTCGACGGCGGGGGCGACGAACCGCCAGACCCCTTCGTACGCCGGCGACGGCCCCACTTCGTCCGCCTCCGCCCGCCGGGGCTCTGCCCCGTTCGCCTGCGGGGGAACTGCGCCATCGCCGGCGCTCCCGCCGGGCGGGGCGCCGACGGCCGCCCCCTCGGGGGGTGGGGCGCTCCCACGGCTCTCCATCATCGGGCACCCGCCCTCACGCTCGGTCGTGACCACGATCCGAGTGTTCGGGGCGGGACGGTCCGGGCCCTTGAGCTGAACACAAGTCAGCCGTAAGAGTCGCTTTCCGACCGCCTGTGCTCACTCTGCGGCCTTTTGCATACCGCTTGGCAATCAGTTGGGCGACCGGTCCTGATCTTCCGGCTTGGTGAAGTCGGGCTCCGCGGCGGGCCTTTGCGGTGTGGCCGCGGCGCCGGGCGTCTGCGGATTCGCCGGGGACACGGGCGCGGGCGGGGTCTCCTCGGCTTCCGGCCGCATCGCTTCCGACACCATGGAAACGACCCGGCGTCCGCCCAAACCGATCGAGATCAGTCCGAGTCCGTCGAAGAGCAGGGCCAGCGAGAAGAAGGTGCCGAGGACGTACAGGCTGCTGTGCGGCCAGTCGAACAGCACCAGGAGGCCGAGCAGCAGACCGAAGGCGCCCTGGACGAGGGTCCAGCCGAACTGCGGCCCGCGGACCACCGCACTGCCGACAATCCTGAAGAGTCCGCCGGTCAGGAAGAGCAGGGCGGCGAACATGGTCAGCGCCTCGGCGGAGCCCATCGGGTGGCGGATGACGACGACACCGGCCGCGATGTTCAGCGCGGCGACGACGACGCCGAGCCAGAAGAAGCTGGTACCTCGCGACTGCACCGCCTGGAGCAGCCCGATCAGTCCACCGGCCAGCAGCAGCCAGCCGAACAGCACCATGGAGGTGAGGGTGGCGAAGGCGGTGTAGAAGAGCCCGATGACTCCGCCGATGACCAGCAGAATGCCGAGGAACGCCAGCCAGCCGAAGTTCCGGCTCAGCTTCTTGGTCTCTTTGGTCTCGTGGGGCGGCCGTGCCCCGCTGTCGTCCGTGGTCCTGTCGGTGGTCCTGTCCGCCATGGAGCACTCCTCGGTCGGCCCCCGTGCCTGCCTCGGCCCCCCGATCCCCCGATCATAGGTTCCGCGCGTGCGGATAGCATCCGGCGCATGCAGCTGTCTCCCCGGGTGAATCACACCGTCGTCGACTCCGTAGCCACCGTTGTGCTCAGCAACCCCGCCAAACGCAATGCGATGACGGCCGGGATGTGGCGTGCGCTGCCGGACCTGCTGGCCAGGCTGGCCACCGACCGGGACGTACGCGCGCTGGTTCTGACGGGTGACGGGGACACCTTCTGCGCCGGGGCCGACATCTCCTCGCTGCGTGAGCCCGCGGAGGCGGCCGGCGGTACGCCGCAGGAGCTGGCGGTACGGGCCGAGGAGGCCCTGGCCGCCTTTCCGAAACCGACGCTGGCCGCGGTGCGCGGGTACTGCGTGGGCGGCGGCAGCCAGCTGGCGGCGGCGTGCGATCTGCGGTTCGCGGAGGAGGGGGCGCTCTTCGGGGTGACCCCGGCGAAGCTCGGCATCGTCTACCCGGCGTCGTCGACGCGACGCCTGGCTGCGCTGACAGGGCCTTCGGCCGCCAAGTACCTCTTGTTCTCCGGAGAGTTGATCGATTCTGAGCGGGCGCTGCGCACCGGACTGGTCGACGAGGTGCTGCCCCGGGGCCAACTCGGCAAGCGGGCGGCCGAGTTCACCCGGATACTCGCGTCGCGTTCGCAGCTCACGCAGGCGGCAGCGAAGGAATTCACCGATGGGCGCACCGACCGGGACGCGTACTGGGCGGAGCAGGCGCGCGGCAGCGGCGACACCGCGGAGGGTGTCGCCGCCTTCCTGGAGCGCCGTTCACCGCACTTCGAGTGGAGTGCGCCTCAGGACTGACCGGTACGCGGCCGGCCGGAACCGGCATTCCCGCAAAGGGGCTTGAGTGGCCGTCAGGCCGCCGCCTGCGCGCGCCAGTGCGCGACCAGTTCGGCCGGCGCCTTCTCCGGGGAGCCGGCCTCGTGCGGCGGCTGGGGGTCGTACTCGACCATCAGCTGGATGCTCTGGGCGGCGAATTCGCCCGCGATCTTCTCGGCCAGCATCAGCCCCATGTCGATGCCGGCAGACACGCCGGCCGCAGTGACGTACTTGCCGTCGAAGACGACCCGCTCCACCGTCATCTCCGCGCCGAGCGCGGCCAGGTCCTCGCGGGCCAGCCAGTGCGTGGTGGCGCGGCGGCCGTCGAGCAGCCCGGCGGCGGCCAGCGCGAGGGAGCCGGTGCAGACGGAGGTTGTCCAGGTGGTGGTGGGGTCGACGGCGCGCAGCCAGTCCTGCAACGGCTTGTTGTCCAGTTGGGCGGAACGGTCCGGGCCGCCGGGGACGATCACGATGTCGGGGCTGGTCACCTCGTCGAAGGACTTGGTGGCGATGAGCGACAGGTGGCCCCGGTCGTTGCGGACGGGTCCGGCCTGCTCGGCGACGAAGACGACGTCCGCGCCGGGGAGGTGGCCGAGGGTGTCGTAGGGGCCGACGGCGTCGAGGACGGTGAGGTTCTCGTAGAGGACGATGGCGATCTGCATGACAGGGCTCCGTTTGTCGGTTTGTCGGTGGGTCCGCTGGTGGGGCTTGTGCCGGCTGGACTCAGTGGCTGGGGTTCAGGGGCCGGAAGCGGCGGCGGTATTCGGCCGGGCCCGTACCGAGGGTCTTGACGAAGGCGCGGCGCATGGCCTCGGGCGTGCCGTAACCGCAGGCCCGGGAGATGCACTCGACGCCCTGCGGGCTGTCCTCCAGGAGACGGCGGGCGTGTTCGACCCGGACGCGCTCGACGTAGCGGCCGGGGGTGGTGCCGGTCTCGGCCTGGAAGGCGCGGGCGAAGTGCCGGGGCGAGAGACGGGCCCTGGCCGCCAGGGCCTCGACGGACAGATCGGCCTGCGGGTGCTCGGAGATGTACTGCTGTACGTCGCGGAGCGGCTCGCGCACGGCGGTCTGGGCGGACAGCTGGGCGCTGAACTGCGCCTGGTTCCCCGGGCGCCGGAGGAAGACGACCAGGTGCCGGGCGACGGTCAGCGCGGTCTCCCGGCCGTGGTCCTCCTCCACGAGGGCCAGCGCGAGGTCGATGCCGGAGGTGACTCCGGCGGCGGTGGAGATCTTCCCGTCGCGTACGTAGATGGAGTCGGGATCGACGTCGATCTCGGGGTGCTTGCGGGCGAGGCGGTCGGTGAAGTTCCAGTGGGTGGTGGCCCGCCGCCCACCGAGCAGACCGGCTGCCGCGAGCAGGAACGCGCCGGTGCAGACCGAGACGATGCGTCCGGCACCCGGGGCGTGCTCCCGCAGCCAGTCGACCAGGCGGGGGTCGCTGTCCCGGGTGCCGGTGCCGCCGGGGACGAGCAGCATGGCCGTGGGGCCGAGCCGGGCCGTGAAGTCCGCGAGGCGGCCGTCGGGGGTGAGGGTGAGACCGCTGCTGGTGCGGATGGGGGTGCCGTCCAGGGAGGCGGTGCGGATGTCGTACGGCCTGCCGGTGACGTAGCCCGCGCCCGAGAGGACTTCGACGGGGCCGGTCACGTCGAGGCTCTGCACACCGTCGAAGAGGACGACCAGGACGAGTTCGGGGCGCTGCTGCGTCATGCCTCCATGGTTCGCCGCCCCGGGCGTGGCCGCAATGACGAGTTCCCCACCTTTCCTGCCACGGCGGTCCGCGCCGGCTTTTCCCACGCCTCGGCCGTGCGCACTTGACGGCCCGGACTATGCGACGTACTAACCAGTCGGTAACGTGCAGGCATGACTGACACCACTGTGCTCCCCGCCCGCGCCGGACGCCGCTGCCACAACCCCCTCAACTCGCTGCACTCGACGGTCTACTTCTCCCCCGAGTACGCCGCCGAGCTGGCCGCCATCGGCATCGACGACCCCGAGGCCCCGTTCTTCGTGGGCCGGGTGGCGGCCTTCGGCGAGGCCGGCCCCGGTCTGGTGGCCGCCTCGTTCTACAACTACAACTACGAGCTGATCGCCAAGGTCCTGCCGGCCCTCTGGGACGTCGTGACGCCACAAGCGGTGCTCGGGGCACGGATGAGCGCCGCCGACGCGGCGCTGCGGCGGCTGCTCGGCGCGGAGATCATCGCCTCGGACGAGATGGCGGAGGCCGCCGCGCTCGCGGTGCGCGCCACCGAGGCGTGCACCCGGCAGGCCAGGCCGCTGTACGCCGCCCACGCGGACCTCCCGATGCCCGACGTACCGCATCTGGCGTTCTGGCACGCGGCGACGCTGCTGCGCGAGCACCGGGGCGACGGTCACCTGGCCGCGCTGCTCACCGCCGGGCTCGACCCCGTCGAGGCGCTGGTCAGCCACACCGCCACCGGCAAGGGCATGAACCCGCGCTGGGTGCTGCGCACCCGGGGCTGGTCGCGCAGCGACTGGGACGCGGCGTCCGACCGGCTGCGCGCCCGTGGGCTGCTCGACGCCGAGGGCGCTCTGACCGAAGCGGGTGCGGCGCTGCGGGCAAACGTCGAGGACACCACGGACCGGCTCGACCTGGCACCGTACGAGCACCTGGGCGCGGCGGGAGTCGAGCGGCTCACCGAGCTGGGGCGCGGCTTCCTGATGACGGCGGCAGCGGCGGGGGCCTTCCCCGAAACCCTGCTCGGCAAGGGCTGAGGGGCCACGCCTGCGAGGGGCTGAGCAGCGCCTCCCCGGCCCGCCCCCGTTTGCGGCGGGCCGGGGAGGCAACCCGCACGGAGACAGCGATTCCGGACGAGGAGGACCCCGTGTTCCGTGCCATTGCCGATGCTCTCCGTACGGTCGGCGGCGCCATCGCCACCGTGGTGACGCTGCCGTTCCGCCTCCTGGCGAAGCTCTTCGGCGGAGCGTCGCGGGGTGGGCGTACCCGCAGGGCGTGAACCGGCTCGCGGGCGGTCCCGTGCGTGGCTCCGTCCGCCCGCACGGCAGAATGCAGGGGCACCGCAGTTGAGGTGCGACATGCACTGCCCGCAGGAGAAGGCGAGTCGGTAACACCGTGACGACGTCCATCGAAAGCATCGAAAGCAGGATCGCCGGGGAACTCGGCGTAAAGGACCGGCAGGTCAAGGCCGCCGTCGAGCTGCTCGACGGCGGCTCGACCGTTCCGTTCATCGCTCGCTACCGCAAGGAAGCGACCGAGATGCTCGACGATGCGCAGCTGCGCACCCTGGAGGAGCGGCTGCGGTATCTGCGGGAGCTGGAGGACCGCCGGTCCGCGATCCTGGATTCCGTACGGGAGCAGGGCAAGCTGGACGCTGCCCTGGAGGCGCAGATCCGGGCGGCCGAGACCAAGGCGCGTCTGGAGGACATCTACCTCCCCTTCAAGCCGAAGCGGCGCACCAAGGCGCAGATCGCCCGCGAGGCCGGTCTGGCACCACTGGCGGAGCGTCTGCTCAAGGACCCTTCGGCCGACCCGCTCGCCGCTGCCGCCGCCTTCGTCGACGCGGACAAGGGCGTCGCGGACGGGGCTGCCGCGCTGGACGGGGCCCGGTCGATCCTGACCGAGCACTTCTCGGAGGACGCCGACCTGATCGGCGAGGTCCGCGAGCGGATGTGGTCGCGCGGCCGGCTGTCGGCGAAGGTGCGGGACGGCAAGGAGGAGGCGGGCGCGAAGTTCGCCGACTACTTCGACTTCGCGGAGCCCTTCACCGCACTGCCCTCGCACCGGGTGCTGGCGATGCTGCGCGGCGAGAAGGAGGACGTGCTCGATCTGGTCCTCCAGCCGGAGCCGGACGACTCGGAGGTGGTGGGCCCGTCCTCGTACGAGAACATGGTGGCCCGCCGCTTCGGTGTCGCCGACCGTGGCCGTCCGGGTGACAAGTGGCTTGCGGAGACGGTGCGTTGGGCGTGGCGGACGCGGATCCTGGTGCATCTGGGAATCGATCTGCGGCTGCGGCTGCGTACGGCCGCCGAGGACGAGGCGGTGCGGGTCTTCGCCGCGAACCTGCGCGATCTGCTGCTGGCGGCCCCGGCCGGGACGCGGGCGACGCTGGGGCTGGACCCCGGTTTCCGTACCGGTGTGAAGGTCGCCGTCGTGGACGCCACCGGGAAGGTGGTGGCGACGGAGGTCATCCATCCGCATGTACCCGCCAACCGCTGGGACGAGGCGCTGGGGAAGCTGGCACGGCTGGCGAAGGAGCACGCGGTCGATCTGATCGCGATCGGGAACGGCACCGCCTCCCGCGAGACGGACAAGCTGGCCGGAGAACTGATCGCCAGGCACCCGGAATTGAACCTCACCAAGGTGATGGTTTCGGAGGCGGGGGCTTCCGTCTATTCGGCTTCTGCTTTTGCCTCGCAGGAATTGCCGGACATGGATGTGTCGCTGCGTGGGGCGGTTTCCATTGCGCGGCGGCTGCAGGACCCGCTGGCGGAACTGGTGAAGATCGACCCGAAGTCGATCGGCGTGGGCCAGTACCAGCACGACCTGTCGGAAGTGAAGCTTTCGCGGTCGCTGGACGCGGTGGTCGAGGACTGTGTGAATGGGGTGGGGGTGGACGTCAATACGGCGTCCGCACCGCTGCTTTCGCGGGTTTCCGGAATTGGGTCCGGCCTGGCGGAGAACATCGTCGCGCACCGGGATGCGAACGGTCCTTTCCGTTCGCGGAAGGCGCTGAAGGACGTGGCGCGGCTGGGCCCGAAGGCGTACGAGCAGTGCGCGGGGTTCCTGCGGATCCGGGACGGGGAGGACCCGTTGGACGCGTCGAGCGTGCACCCGGAGTCCTATCCGGTGGTACGGGCGATGGCGAAGTCGTCCGGAGCCGGGACCCTGGTCGGGAATGTGGAGGTGCTGCGCGGGCTGCGGGCCGCGGACTTTGTGAATGAGAAGTTCGGGCTGCCGACGGTTTCCGACATTCTCCGGGAATTGGAGAAGCCGGGGCGGGACCCGCGTCCCGCGTTCAAGACGGCCACTTTCAAGGACGGCGTCGAGAAGATCGGTGATCTGACGCCCGGCATGATCCTTGAGGGGGTCGTCACCAATGTGGCCGCCTTCGGGGCGTTCGTGGATGTCGGTGTGCATCAGGACGGTCTGGTGCATGTGTCGGCGCTGTCGAAGACCTTCGTGAAGGATCCCCACGACGTCGTGAAGTCGGGGGATGTGGTGCGGGTGAAGGTGATGGACGTGGATATCCCGCGCAAGCGGATCTCGTTGACGCTGCGGCTGGAGGATGAGGCCGGGGACACGCCCCGGCGCTCCTCCGGGGGGTCCCGTTCCGGCGATGCGCAGGGACGGGCCGGTACGCAGGGGCGGCCTCCGCAGCAGCGGCAGGGCGGAGGCGGCGAGCGCGGCCAGGGCCGACAGGGTCAGGGCGGAGGCCGGCAGGCTCAGGACGGTGGTCGGCAGCAGCGCGGTGGCGGCCGCTCGGCTGCCGGCCCTGCTCCGGCCAACAGCGCGATGGCCGATGCGCTCCGCAGGGCGGGACTGACCGACCCGGGGAAGCGCCGCTGAGGGGTTAGCGGCCACGAGGGCTTCCGGGGGCGGTCGGGCAGCCCTCGGAGCTGGTGGCTCAGCTGTCGTTGCGTTCCGGTGGGCGAATGTAGGTCAGGGTGTGGTGGGCGACCACCTTGCCGGCGGTGTCGGTCGTGGTGGCTGTTGCGTACACGATCAGACGGCCCGGCCGCAGGATCGTGGACTCGCAGGTCAGGTCGGTGCGGGCGGGGCCGAGGAAGCTGGTGGTCAGCTGCTGGGTGACCGAGGGATCGTCCTTGCCGAACAGCGACATGATCGCGATCCAGCAGGTGACGTCCGCGAGCGTCATGGCGCAACCGCCCTGGAGGACCCCGCCCGGACGGAACAGCTCGGGCCGCTGCGGCAAGGAGACCCGGGCCGTCCCCTTGCCGACCTCGTCCACCCGGAACCCCCACCAGGGGCCGAAAGGGCTCGCGTCCAGGACCGCTTGGGCTCCGCCGAGATCAATCATCGGAGGAACCTAACAGCATCCGCAACGCCGATGCGCCGGCCGCCGACCGCAACAGGGCTTTTACGCCCACGACTTGACCCTACGTCACGTCCGCGCTGAGAGCGTGACGCGATCTCCCCTCACACCTCGGTGACCCGCCCCCCGGCAACCTCCACCCGCCGCGTGGTCCGCACCGCGTCCAGCATCCGCCGGTCGTGGGTGACCAGGAGGAGCGTCCCCTCGTACGACTCCAGCGCCGACTCCAGCTGTTCGATCGCGGGGAGGTCGAGGTGGTTCGTCGGTTCGTCCAGTACGAGGAGGTTGACGCCCCGCCCCTGGAGAAGGGCGAGGGCCGCGCGAGTGCGTTCGCCCGGGGAGAGAGTGGTGGCGGGGCGCAGGACGTGCTCGGCGCGCAGGCCGAACTTGGCGAGGAGGGTGCGCACCTCCGCCGGTTCGGTGTCGGGGACGGCCGCGGAGAAGGCGTCGAGAAGAGATTCGGCACCGTAGAAGAGACCGCGCGCCTGGTCGACCTCGCCGACCACGACCCCCGGGCCGAGGGTCGAGTCGCCCTGGTCGAGTGGGAGTCGGCCGAGCATGGCCGCCAACAGGGTCGACTTTCCCGCCCCGTTGGCGCCGGTGATCGCGACGCGGTCCGCCCAGTCGATCTGGAGCGAGACCGGCCCGAAGGTGAAGTCGCCCCGGCGGACGGTCGCCTGACGCATCGTCGACACCACAGCGCCGGAGCGCGGGGCGGCCGCGATCTCCATGCGGAGCTCCCACTCCTTGCGGGGCTCGTCGACGACGTCGAGGCGTTCGATCATGCGCTGCGTCTGGCGGGCCTTGGCGGCCTGCTTCTCGCTGGCCTCACTGCGCATGTTGCGGCCGAGCTTGTCGCCGTCGGTGGACTTGCGGCGGGCGTTGCGAACGCCCTTGTCCATCCAGCCGCGCTGCATCTGGGCGCGGCCCTCCAGGGCGGACTTCTTGTCGGCGAACTCCTCGAACTCCTCGCGGGCGTGCCGGCGGGCGGTGTCCCGCTCCTCCAGATAGGCCGCGTAGCCGCCGCCGTACAGCTTGATCTGCTGCTGGGCGAGGTCGAGTTCGAGGACCTTGGTGACGGTGCGGGTGAGGAACTCGCGGTCGTGGCTGATCACGACGGTGCCCGCGCGCAGGCCCTTGACGAAGTTCTCCAGGCGGTCGAGGCCGTCCAGGTCGAGGTCGTTGGTGGGCTCGTCGAGGAGGAAGACGTCATAGCGGGAGAGCAGGAGGGAGGCGAGGCCGGCGCGGGCCGCCTGGCCGCCGGAGAGGCCGGTCATGGGCTGGTCGAGGCCGATGGTCAGGCCGAGGGTCGCGGCGACTTCCTCGGCGCGTTCGTCGAGGTCGGCGCCACCGAGGTCGAGCCAGCGGTCGAGGCTGAGGGAGTAGGCGTCGTCGGCGCCGGGGGCCTCGTCGACCAGGGCCTGGGTGGCGGTGTCCAGGGCGAGCTGGGCGTCGGCGACGCCGGTGCGGCGGGCGAGGAAGTCACGGATGGTTTCGCCCTCGCGGCGCTCCGGTTCCTGGGGGAGGTGGCCGATGGTGGCGGTGGGCGGGGAGAGGCGGAGGTCGCCGCCCTCGGGGGTGTCGAGGCCGGCGAGGAGGCGCAGGAGGGTGGATTTCCCTGCCCCGTTCACGCCGACGAGGCCGATGACGTCGCCGGGGGCGATGACGAGGTCGAGGCCGGAGAAGAGGGTGCGGTCACCGTGGCCGGCGGTGAGGTCTTTGGCGACGAGGGTTGCAGTCATGAGGGGTCGATCTTATGCCGGGGGTGGAGGCCGGGAGGGTGCGGGTGGGGAGGTGAGCAGGGCTCGGGGCCGTGCGCACCATGTCTGGTATGTGCGTTTAGCGGACCATTGGGGTGGTGAGGACGCCGCCCATGGTGCGGGCGACGAGGTAGGAGCGGCCTCGGGTGGCTCGTTCGTCGAGGGGGATGCGGTGTTTGCCGGGGTCGAGCATTCCGTCGAAGACGACCTCGGTGTGGAGGCGGTGGAGGCGGTCGTGGCGGTAGGCGACGAGCTGGACCCGGCAGGTGGTGGTGACTTCGACGCCTGCCTCGCCGTCGGCTGCGACCAGGCGGGTGAGCCGGCGTTGTTCCAACGGGGTCCTGTCCAGGGCGTGTTCGAGCTGGGCGACCAGGACGGGGATCATCGGGGCGAGGTCCTCCACATAGGCGGGTCCGACGCCCGCACGGTCGAAGGCATGGCGTACCGCCGCCTTCTCGTGCTCGGCGACGGACCGGCCGAAGGCCACCGCACCGTACGTCCTGATCTCGTCCGGCGGGACCCGGTCCGCATCCTCGACGATCTCCGCGCCGATGTTGATCGTACGGAGGGCCGCCGCGAGCTTGGCGAGGACGGCGACCCGGGAGCCGATCAGCAGGACACGGCGGCGGTGCGCGGTGGTGGGGGCGCCGGAGCCGTCCGTGGGGTCGCCGTCGGGCAGGAGGCGGCACAGTTCGGTGCGGTAGGTGTCCGCGTCGAAGCGGAACGGGCCTATCCCCTGGTAGCCGTCGCGGGCCGGGTCGATGGTGTCGGTGGTCTGCCAGGCGAAGTCGCGCCAGACGATGTCCGGGCCGTCGCGCTCGATGACGGCGGTCACCGCACCGCATTCGAGGCTCTCGCAGTCGGGGCAGCCGTAGATGACGTACCGCCTGCCGGGAAGCGGGGGCGCGGCTTCCAGGAGGAGTCTGCGGAGGTGGGTGGTGAAGATGGCCGGGGGGACGTCGGACGCCAGCGGGGACACGGCGTCGAGGTCGGCGAGCTGATGAAGGAGGGGGCGGCCGTCGACGATGAAGTCGAGGAATTCGCGGTGCAGTTGGTAGGCACCGGTGGCCAGGACCCCGCCGGCCCGTATCGCCGGGGCCAGCCCGAAGGTCGCGTGCGCGGCAGACATGGGGTGAGTATCCCCAGTGGAGACGGATTGTGCGCACGGGATCGTGAATTCGGTGCGCGGGAACGCGGGTGAGGAACGCGGGGTACGGCTGCGGGCGCGCATCGGGTCCGCCCCCGCCCTCCGATTCTCCCCAGCACCCCACCCCGGAGGCAGCGCCCGGCCCCTCGCAGCGCCGTCGCACCTCGCCCGAAATGGCCCTCGGCCGGAGGTACGCCCGCTACCGCGAAACGCGACCACAACCGGGGGGAAGGGCACCCCCGTGGGCCCGGGCATCACCCGCAAGGAGCGGCCACCACCGGGAGGGACGCCACCAACCGGAAGGAGTAACCAGGACCGGCGGACGCGGACACAACCAGCAGGGGCGGCCACTACCGGGGGGAACGCGGGCACCGGCGAAAGGTGCCGCCCCCGCCGGCGCGCCGGCGGGGGAAGCCACCGCCAAAAGCCGCCGCCACCGGCCGGGGCAGCCTGGGCCGGGCCGACACAGCTGTGAGCGCAGCCAGGAGGGGCGGGCGAAGGGGTCGTTGTGTCCCTTTGCCCGCCCCTCTGCCGGGGGTGTCAGGAGGTGCGGGTCGCTCCGCTCTCCGTGGGGGGCGCGGGGTCTTCCGTGCCGTTGCCCGTGCCTGGGCCGATGCGGATCTCGAAGTCGCCGTCGTACTTCTTGTGGCCCTCGACGACCGCTGATTCGACGGCTTCGATGCCCAGTTCACCGCGGACGATCAGCGGATCCCTGCGCAGGTCGCGCATCAGGGCCACACACATGCCGATCATGACCACGGCGAAGGGGGCCGCGACCAGGATGGTCAGGTTCTGCAGGCCCTGGAGTGCGTCGCCCTTGCCGTCGCCGATGAGCAGCATGACCGCGGCGACCGCGCCGGTGACCACGCCCCAGAAGACGACGACCAGCTTGGTCGGCTCGAAGGAGCCCTTCTGGGAGAGGGTGCCCATGACGATCGACGCGGCGTCGGCGCCGGAGACGAAGAAGATGCCGACCAGGATCATCACCAGGATGCTGGTGACGGTGGCGAGCGGGAACTCCTGGAGGAGGCCGAAGAGCTGGCCCTCCGGTGTGGCCTCCTCGGGCAGCCGGCCGCCGGCCTGCATCTTCATGGCGGTGCCGCCGAAGACGCAGAACCAGATCAGGCTGACCGTGCTCGGCACGAGGATGACGCCGCCGATGAACTGACGGACCGTACGGCCCCGGCTGATCCGCGCGATGAACATCCCGACGAAGGGCGTCCAGGAGATCCACCACGCCCAGTAGAAGACCGTCCAGCTGCCGAGCCAGGTGGCGACTTCCTTGCCGCCGGTGGCCTCGGTGCGGCCGATGAGCTGCGGGAGGTCACCGAGGTAGGCGCCCAGCGAGGTGGGCAGCAGGTCCAGGACGATCACGGTGGGACCCGCGATGAAGACGAAGATCAGCAGGACCAGCGCCAGCACCATGTTGGTGTTGGACAGCCACTGGATGCCCTTCTCGACGCCGGAGACCGCGGAGGCGACGAAGGCCACCGTGAGGACGGCGATGATGGAGATGAGGAGGCCGGTGCCGGCCTTCTCCATCCAGTTGAGCTCCTTCATGCCGCTGCCGATCTGCAGCGCGCCCAGGCCCAGCGACGCGGCCGAGCCGAAGAGGGTGGCGAAGATGGCGAGGATGTCGATGAAGCGGCCGAGACCGCCGTTGGCACGCTTCTCGCCGATGAGCGGGGTGAAGACGGCGCTGATGGTCTGCCTGCGGCGACGGCGGAAGGTGCTGTACGCGATGGCCAGACCGACCACCGCGTAGATCGCCCACGGGTGCAGCGTCCAGTGGAAGAGGGTGGTGGCCATGGCGGTCTGCATGGCTTCCGCCGAGTCGACCGGGCGGGTGCCGGGCGGCGGGGAGGAGAAGTGGCCGAGCGGCTCACTGACTCCGTAGAACATCAGGCCGATGCCCATGCCCGCGCTGAACATCATCGCGACCCAGGAGACCGTCTTGAACTCGGGCGCCTCGCCCTCCTCGCCGAGCGTGATCTTGCCGTACCGGCTCACCGCCAGCCACAGCGCGAAGACCACGAAGCCGGATGCGGCCAGCATGAACGCCCATCCACCGTTGTGGATCAGGCCCTTGAGCAGCTTGCCGGAAACGTCCTCCAGTGAATCGGTGGCGAGCGCACCCCAGAGTACGAACGCGAGCGTGAGAGCGGCGGTGACGCCGAACACGATCCGGTCCGTATGTGGTTCGTGGGTGGTATGCGGACTGCCGGGCAGATCCGCCATGAGTGGCGAAGCTGCCCGGTCGTCCGACGACTGGTCGTCCTGGGACACGTGTGTCACCTTTCGGATGGGGAGGATTCCCTGCCGCTACCCGGTATCACAGGTGACGCACGTCACGGTCTGCTAACAGCGCGTGTCGGGTTGCCCAGTTGTGAGCGGGTATGTGGCTCTTGCGTCGAGGAGAAGCGGAATCAGGTCCCGCTGGGACTGCCGCAGGGGCACGTACGCACCCCCTCGGACCTTGGCGAAACCGACGCCGTGCAGGGCGAGTTCGTCCCCCACGGAGGCGAGCTGCTGGTCCGTCAGCCGGTAGCCGCAGGGCGGGTCGGCGAGGATTTCGGCGGGCTTGGGATCCTGGTTGTCGGCACCACCCAGATAGACGGGTCCCCGGTCCGCGAAACCGGCCAGCCTGGCGCGGGTGGTGGCAGCCTCGATCGGGCCGCGCCGCTGCTGTGCGTAGGTGAGTGCGCCGCCGAGGGAGGCGGTGTGCGAGGCGACCCGGCGGCGCTGGTTGAGCGCCCGGTCCTGCTGCTCCGCCTCGTCGAGCGCGTCGACGCGGCTCTCGATGAGCAGGCCCACCGCGTGCTTGATGCCGGACGCGTTGCGCAGGATGCGTTCCTGGCCGTCGCCAGCGACCTGCCTGAGGTCGTCGCCGGTGACCGGGTCGGTCCAGATGCCGTACGTGCCGGTGCTGAAGCCGGAGGCGTGGGCGGCGGGCCTGACGTACTGCCCCGAGAGCTTCTTCGACTCCTGGTGGACGTGCGGGTCGGTGTTGAGGTTGCGCGGCCAGAGGTCGAAGAGGTCCTTGTCGTAGTACGGCGGGGTGGCGCCGTACTCGTGCAGGTCGTAGACCAGGTCGGGCCTGCGGTCGCGGATCACGGCGGCCATGGCGCGGCCCTCGGCGGTGGCCAGGGCGATGTGGTCGCGGTTGATGTCGATGCCGTCGGAGTTGCCGCGGGTGTCGGCGGCGCGCCCGTCGGGGTTGGCGGTGGGGACGACCAGGACGGTGGTGGTGCGCAGGAAGTCCCGGGTGCGGTGGTCCCTGGCGAGGGCGAGGTCGCGGACCTTGCTGAGGCAGGCTTCGCGTCCGGCCGGTTCGTTGCCGTGCTGACTGCAGATCAGGAGCACGGTGGAGGTGGTGTGCCGGCCTTCGCCGATGCGGACGAGCTGGAGCGGGCGGCCCTGCTTGGTGGTGCCGATGGAGGAGACGGAGACCCGGGAGGCGGCCCGGTCGACGGCGGCGAGGAAGTCCTGCTCCTCGGGCTGGGTGGTCCAGCGGGCGCCGTGGGACGTCTCGAATCCGGTACGGGGTCCGGGCCGCCCGCCGTCCCCTGCCTGGGCGGGGGCGGCGACCAGCGGGACCGCGAGGGCGGCCGTGCCGAGGAGCGCCGCGAGGACGCGCCTCCTCATCGGGGTCCTTCCAGGGGCAGGGGCAGTGCGCCCGGCATCCGGGACAGGTCCTGCGGCACGCTCACGCCGTCGCGGGCACCCGGGGCGAGCGGGGCGGCGGCGGTGTTGCCGGAGGTGGCGCGGGCGAAGGCGCGCTCGCCGCCGACGAACGGCAGCTTCGCCGACGTACCGGAGAGGTCGAGACCCAGGGTGGGGCGGGTGTCGGGGGCTTCGACGAGGCCCGCGTCGGTGCCGGCGACGATCAGGGCGAGGCGGTGTCCGGCCGGGACGACATGGTCGGAGGCGGCCAGGTCGATGGTGATCTCGTACGTCCTGCCGGGGGTCAGCGGGCGGGCCCGGCCGTCGCCCCGGTAGTGGGCCAGGCTCGCCCAGCCGCGGCTGAAGACGGTGTGGCCGACGGCGGCGGTGTTGGCCGTCGTCTCCTTGAAGCAGGAGCTGTCACCCGTGGTGCTCGCTCCCCAACAGCTGCGCTCTGCAAGGGTTTTGATGCCTTCGCCCGCCGCGCCGTAATTGCGGATGGTGTCCGGGCCGAGGTCGACGAGGACCGCGGAGAGGTTGGCGCTGGTGGTGGACGGGGTGACCTTCAGGGTGACCTTGGAGGATCCGGAGAGGCGCAGGTCCCCGGAGAGCGGCTTGGTGGCGAAGCCGGCTTTCTCGGGGGTGCCGGTGTCGATCTTCGTGGCCCAGGCGTTCTCGTCGAGCCCGGGGTCGTCGGTGAAGGTCTCGGTGGTGCCGGGCTTGGCGCGCTTCAGACCGAGGGAGCCCACTCCGGCCGAACTGCCCTTCTGCGGACGGACCTTGGTGGCGTCGGTGCCGCGCGGCGGCCACACCTTGTCGGTGGTCCAGCGGTCGGGGGCGCGCTCGATGTCGGCCATCGGCTCGCGGTCGATGCCGTTGTCGTAGCCCATCAGCTCATGGTCGAACCAGCGGTGCAGCGTCTTGACCCACTCGGCGCGCCGGAAGTCGAACGGGTCGACATGGCCGGTCTGCGACAGCCACACCTTGCGCGTGACGCCTTCGTCGGCGAGAGCGTCCCACCACTTGCCGAAGTGGTTGGTGCGGACGTTGAGGTCCTGCATGCCGTGGACGGCGAAGACGCTGGCGCGCACGTTGCCCGCGTCGGGGACGAAGTCGCGCTCGGCCCACATCCGGGTGCGGTCGCCGTTGAGCGGGGCGCCGTCGGCGAGGGCCTGCTTCACGGGCTTGCAGGCGGGGGTACGGTCCGGATGCTCGACGTATCCGGCGAGGTCGTCGGGGCCGCCCTCGTACAGGTCGGCGCCCTGCTGGAAGTAGTAGTCGTACCAGGAGGAGATGGCGCCGATCGGGACGATGGTCTTCAGGCCCTTGACGCCGGTGGCGGCGACTCCGTTGGCGACGGTGCCGTCCCAGCTCTTGCCGATCATGCCGGTGCTGCCGTTGGACCAGGAGGCGCTCGTACGGGTGGCGCCGGTGCGCGAGGTGTAGCCGGTGCCGCGACCGCCCAGCCATTCGACGACGGCCTTGGCGGAGGCGATCTCGGAGCGTCCGCCGACGTCGACGCAGCCGTCGGAGCGGTTGGTTCCGGTGAAGTCGACGGCGACGTACCCATAGCCGCGCGGCACGAAGTAGTTGTCGTAGAAGAGCGGGAACCGGTCCGGGTTGCCCTTGTCGTCGTACGTCTTCTTCTGGCTCTCGTTGCCGCGTCCGCAGCAGGAGTAGTACGGGCTGGCGTCCATGATCACGGGGATGCGGCGGCCGGAGCGGTCGGTCTCGCGGGGGCGGACGATGTCCACGGCCACCCGGTCGGTCTTCCCGTCCTTGTCGCCGTCGATGCGGGTGTCGACCCAGACGGACTCCCGGATCGCCTTGTCGTACGAGTGGACGGGCTTGCTCTCGGTGGGCCGGGCCGCGGCGGCCTGTGGGGCGGCCTCCTCGGCCCCCTGGGCCGCCCCCGCGGGAACCAGCAGGACGGCCGTCATCGCGGCCACGGTCGTGGGTACGAGCGTTCTCCACTTCGGGCGCCGGGCCCGTGCAGGTATCGACATGGCCGGACCGTAACGCCCTCAACTCCCGCGCAAAAGAGGGCAGTAGCGCGCCGGACGCGTCCCCTGCGGCCAAAAGGGATGGCGGGTCGCATGTCGGCCGTATGGCAATCGTGTGTCAGGAGCGACCATGGACATGACTGATGGCGAAGGGGCTGAATAGAGTGCCAACAGATCGTTCCATCCGACCACTTGGAGCACTCGTGCACCGCAGAATCATCGCCCCGGGCGTGCTGGCCGCGGCCACCCTGCTGCTGGCGATCCCGGCATCGGCGGCCTCGTTCACCCCGGGAGCGCCGGGCATCGGCGACCCCTACTACCCGGCCAGCGGCAACGGCGGCTACGACGTTTCCCACTACGACCTGCGGCTGAAGTACCAGCCCACGACGGACCTGCTGGAGGGCACGGCGACCCTCCTCGCCACCGCCAAGCAGAACCTGTCGAGCTTCAACCTGGACCTCGGCCTGAAGGTCAGCGAGGTGCGGGTCAACGGCAAGGTCGCGAAGTTCACCAAGGAGGGCGAGCAGGAGCTGGTCGTCACTCCGGCGAGCCCGCTGGAGAAGGGCAAGTCCCTCTCGGTGGTGGTCCGATACGCCGGAAAGCCGTCCGAGGTGAAGATCGGCGGGTACACCGCCTGGGCCCGCACCCCGGACGGTGGCGTCGCCGCGCAGGAGCCGGACTCGGCCGCCTGGTGGTTCCCGAGCAACGACCACCCGCTCGACAAGGCCACCTACGACGTATCGGTCTCGGTGCCGGACGGCTCGACGGCCATCTCCAACGGCGTGCTCCAGTCGCAGAGTTCGAAGCTGGGCTGGACCCGCTTCAACTGGCGCTCCAACAAGCCGCAGGCCACCTACCTGGCCACCCTCGCCGTCGGCAGATTCGACGTCACCACCGACCGGACGGCGTCCGGGCTGCCGGTCCTCAACGCGTACAGCAAGGACCTCGGCGACAACGACGGCGCGGCGCGGGCGAGCATCGAGCGTTCGGCGGAGGTCACCGAGTGGCTGGAGGGTGTCTTCGGTCCGTACCCCTTCAACGCGGTCGGCGGTTACGTCCCGAACGTGACCAGTGGCTTCGCGCTGGAGACGCAGACCCGGCCGTTCTACAGCCCCCGGCAGTTCGCCAACGGTGCGAACGTCTCGGTGGTCGTGCACGAGCTGGCGCACCAGTGGTACGGCGACAGCGTGTCCGTGCACCACTGGAAGGACATCTGGGTCAACGAGGGCTTCGCCCGGTACAGCCAGTGGCTGTGGTCGGAGAAGGAGGGCGAGGGGACGGCGCAGGAGCTGGCCGACTACGCGTACTCCTCGCGGGCGGCCGAGGACCCGTTCTGGCAGGTCAAGCCCGGTGACCCGGGTGCGGACAAGCAGTTCGACATCGCTGTCTACGACCGGGGGGCCCTGGCCATTCAGGCCTTGCGCAACGAGGTCGGGGACGAGGCGTTCTTCGAGATCCTCAAGAAGTGGCCGACGCAGTTCAAGTACGGCAATGCGAAGGTCTCGGACTTCGTGAAGTTCGCGGAGAAGGTCTCCGGGAAGCCGCTGGCCGAGCTGTTCGACACATGGCTGTACCAGCCGGAGAAGCCGGCCGCTCCGGCCGCCGCCGAGTCGAGGATCGCGCGCGGACTCGCGGCCTCCCCGACGGCGGGGCCGGTCCAGCCGAAGTCGTGGAAGAAGATCGCCGCGACGAACACGGTCCACGACCACTGATCACGGCTCACCCGCACTGATCACGCGTCCCGCCGCTCGCCCCGCGTCGTCGCTCCGCTGTCGCCCGTGCGTCAGCGGGCGGCGGCGCGGCGCCGCGCTCCGGCCTCCGCACGCGCCTTTGCGCGTGCCTCCGCACGCGCCTTCCTCGCCCTCGGCAGGTATCGCAGCCGTTCCGGCAGCAGTGGTACGAGGGTGCGCACGACCCGGCTGAACCGGCGCAGCCCGCGCTCCTGCGCGGCCGTCCACTCCAGGCCCAGCGCCTCGCGCGCCTCGGGCGGCAGGTAGCCGACCGTCACGAAGGAACGGAAGGCCGTGAGCCGTGGCAGAAGTACCGGCCACAGGGCGCGCAGCAGCAGCCGCACCGGCAGCGGGCCGCGGTCCGGCGGCGGAACCCTGAGTCCGGGGTCGGCCAGCTCCCGTACCACCACGGTCTGTTCGATCTCCTCGGCGAGCATCTTGCGGTAGTACGGCCAGAACTCCTCGACCGACTGCGGCATGTCCCGGTCGTGGATGCCGAGGATGCGGCCGACCTGGAGCCACTCCGCGTAGAGCTGCCGCTCCTGGGACCCGGTGAGCGGGCGCCGGTTGAGGTACCGCAGAGAGTGCTGGTAGCAGGGGAAGCCGGTGGCGTGCACCCAGGCGTAGTACGCGGGGGTCAGCGCGTGGTACTTCCGGCCGTGCGCGTCCGTGCCCATGATCGTCTTGTGCAGGGCGCGCAGCCTGCGGCCCTCCTCGGCGGCGGCCTCTCCCCCGTACACCCAGAGCAGCACCGACCGCAGGGAGCGTTCGCCGCGTCCCCACGGGTCGGTGCGGAAGACCGAGTGGTCGTCGACACCGGCGCCGACCGCCGGGTGCGCGACCTGCAGCGTCAGAGCCGCGGGCAGCATCAGCAGGCCGCGGACATCGCCCGCGAGGGACCACAGGACGCCGCCGGGCGGGGGCGGCGCGGGGTCGACGGGCCCGTCCGCGCGGGTGGCGGTCCGGATGCCGGATTCGGTCGTCATGCGGCGGCTCCCACGGTTCGGCGAGCCCGGGGCGGTGCCGGGTTTGTCCGTGATCCAGTATGCGACGGACGTGTCGGGCGGGATCCGAGGGGTGCTGCTGCGGACGTGCACCTCCGCGTGCGGGGTGCGCACGTCCCTGCACGGGGTAGCGAGTTTGTCGGGGTGACGAGGTGTGGACGTTGCACGTTGTCTACCGGTAAGTAACCGCGGCTGGTTTGATGAGCGGCGCCAGTTCGTACCGCACCTCTCGCCCCACACCTTTCACGGGAGAACTCTGTGCCGAATTCCGCGCGTTCCGCACGTCGACGCGTCCTGACCGCCACCGCGACCGCCGTCGCCGCCGCGGCCACCCTGGCCGCCACGGCACCGGGGGCCACCGCCGCCCCGGCCGCCTCCGCCGACGTGCCCGCGCTCAGCGTCCTGTCGTACAACGCCTTCCTCTTCAGCAAGAATCTCTACCCGAACTGGGGCCAGGACTTCCGGGCGAAGGCGATCCCGGCCGCGTCCTTCTTCCAGGGCCACGACGTGGTCGTCCTCCAGGAGGCGTTCGACAATTCCGCTTCCGACGCGCTGGGCCGAGAAGCGGCCGCCCAGTACCCGCACCAGACGCCGGTGGTCGGCCGGAGCAGGAGCGGCTGGGACGCCACGGGCGGTTCCTACTCGGCGACGTCGGCGGAGGACGGCGGGGTGACCGTGTACAGCAAGTGGCCGATCGTGCGGAAGGAGCAGTTCGTCTACAAGCAGGCGTGCGGTGGCGACTGGTTCTCGAACAAGGGCTTCGCGTACGCGGTGCTCGATGTGAAGGGCGTGAAGGTGCACGTGGTCGGCACGCATCTGCAGTCCACCGACCCAGGCTGCCGGGCGGGCGAGGCGGCGGCCAAGCGGAGCGCGCAGCTGAAGGAGCTGAACGCGTTCCTGGACGCGAAGAAGATTCCGGCGTCGGAGCAGGTGCTGGTGGCCGGTGACCTCAATGTCGACTCGCACAGTGCGGAGTACGGGTCGATGCTGACGGACGCGGGGCTGGAAGGGGCGTCCGCGCGCACGGGCCACACGTACTCCTTCGACACCGCCGACAACTCGATCGCCGCCGAGCGGTATCCGACCGACCCGCGCGAGGACCTCGACTACGTGCTGCACCGGAAGGGCCACGCCCGGCCCGCCGGGTGGACGAACCACGTCGTCAAGGAGCAGAGCGCGCCGTGGACGGTGTCGAGCTGGGGCAAGAGCTACACGTACACCAACCTGAGCGACCACTACCCTCTGGTGGCTTCCGCCAAGTGAGTGCCGGTCGGGCCCGGCCCCGGGGGGGGGGGGGGGGGCCCCCCCCCCCCCCGCCGCCCCCCCCCCCGCCCCCCGCCCCCCCCCCCCGGGGCGGGGGGGGGGGGGCCCGCGCCGCGGGGGCGGGGGGGGGCGGGG
>NZ_JBITDM010000008.1:258072-286925 GCF_044454195.1 Streptomyces sp. NPDC051561
CCCACCCCCCCGGGGGGGGGCGCCCCCCCCCGGGGGGGCGGGGGGCCCCCCCCCCGGGGGGGGCGGCCCCCCACCCCACTCGCATCGGGCCCGACCTCGCGCGCATCAGGCCTGACCCCGTTCGAAGTAGTCGATCACCTCCCGCTCGGGGGCAGGGACGTGACGGGGGCGGCCGCCGTCCCTGAGGGAGGCCGTCGCCTGCACGCCCGCCGCGACCGCCATCCGGGCCGCCACCGGCGAGGTGTCGGTGCGGCCTCCCTCGCGTACGAACCGCACGAACTCGTCGATGAGGAGCGGGTCCGCGCCGCCGTGCCCGGCGTTGTCCTGGGCCTCGGGCACGGCATGGGTCTCGTCGGCCTCGGACCGGTAGGTAGAGCGGCGGGTGTTCCACACCTTCACCTCCGCACCCGGCCCGTCGCCGAAGTTCTCCAGGCGGCCGGCGTCACCGATGACGGTGTAGTTCCGCCAGTAGTCGGGGGTGAAGTGGCACTGCTGATAAGCGGCGAGCACCCCGTTGTCCAGACGCATGTTGAGGAGAGAGACATCCTCCACGTCGATCACCGGGTTCAGCGCGCGCTGAGTGTGCGGCGGCCAATGCCCGTCCTTGGTGTACCAGTCGTCCGCCTTCGGCTCCCCCGGCGCACGCCGGTGCGGATTGTCGCCGTACACCATCAGATCACCCATGGCCTGCACGTCCCGGGCATAGCCGCCCGCCAGCCAGTGCAGGACATCGATATCGTGCGCGGCCTTCTGCAACAGAAGCCCGGTGGTGTACTGCCGCTCCGCGTGCCAGTCCTTGAAATACCAGTCCCCGCCGTACCCGACGAAGTGCCGGACCCACACCGTCTTGACCTCACCGACCGTCCCCGCACGGATCAAGTCCCGCATCAGGCGCACCACCGGCATGTGCCGCATGTTGTGCCCCACGTACAGCCGGGTGCCCGTCTCGTGGGCCGTGCGCAGGATCCGGTCGCAGTCCTCGACGGTGGTTTCCAGGGGCTTCTCGACGAAGGTCGCCTTGCCCGCCCGCAGCGCCTGGCAGGTCAGTTCCGCGTGGGTGTGGTCGGGGGTCAGGACGAGCACGGCGTCGACGTCCGGGTCTTCGATCACCTTGCGGTGATCGGCGGAGAAGGTGGCTTCGGGGAAGGCCGTGGCGGCCTCCGCACGGGCGGCCGGGTCCGGGTCCGCGAGCGCGGTGACGCGCGCTCCCCCACCTGGCCGGTGGGCGGTGCGGGCGAGGGTGCCGCGCAGCCCGTAGCCGAGGACGCCGATACGGAGGTCGTTCATGGTGCTCCTCAAGTGGGCCGTGACTTGCGGGGGTTGCTCTGTGGGCGCTGTCTCGCCGGCGTGCGGGCTCACGGATGGACGAGTACGCCCGCCAGGCCGACCCGGCCGGTGCCGGTGAGCTTCACCCGTACGAAACGGGTCGTGGTGTCGATGTCGAGCAGCGTCGGGCGCAGTGCCTTCCCTTCGACGTGGACGGTGCCGGAGTCGGTCTGCACCTCGAACCCGGCGGTGGTCATGGAGGTGTCGTTCCAGATCTCGATCTGTCCGACGTGCCGCCTGTCTCCGAGGTCGAGCTGGAGCCAGGCGCCCGGTTCCAGGAGGGTGCGGGAATCGGTCGAGGAGTTGCCGTCGACGGCCAGGTGCGCGCCCGCCGCCTGGTCGGTGGAGGACTGGGTGGCGGTCGCGGTACGGGCGAGGTCGGGGCGGAGCTGTTCCACCCGCCCTCCGCCGGCTCCGGCCGCCGCCGCGACGCGCAGGGCTTCGGCGGGCAGCCGGTCCAGGGTGGTGCGGTTGCCGCTCATGGTCGAGCCGGTGCCGGTGAGGGCGGGTGCGTCGGTGTCGGTCCAGTTGTCGCGGGCGGTGTTGCCGATGCCGTAGTCGGCCCAGTTGGAGACCCACTTGTAGCCGAGTCTGGTCAGGACGTTCCTCTCGACGGTGAGGTGCGAGGACTGTTCGTCGAGGTAGATGCCGTTGCCGTCGCGTTCGGTGTTCCCGTAGGCGGAACGGTTGATGTAGTTGCCGGAGATCACCGAGCGCGGCTGGGCGCCCTGGGTGTAGATCGCGCCGCCGTCGTGCTGGCCGTCCTGGACCCGCATGACGTCGGTGATGCGGTTGTGGGTGATCCTGTTGTCCCGCAGGACCGACTGCCGGGCCTCGGGCTGGTTCCAGCCCCAGCCGACCGAGATGCCGGAGTACGGCATCTGGTCGAGCGTGTTGTGATCAACCGTCAGTTCCGCTTCGTAGCCTGCCCAGATGCCGACCGAGTCGGTGTACTCGACGCCGGTGTGCCGGAGGGTGTTGTACGAGACGGTGTTGCGCTCCCCCGCGAGGTCCGCACCCGGGTCGGGCTCGGTGTCGCCGACGTAGAGGCCGCCGGAGGAGAGGTCGGTGAAGGTGGAACGGGTGACGGTGGAGTTCTTGGTGCCGGCCTCCAGGATCACCCCGGCCCCACCGAGATGGGTGAACCGGGCGTTCTCCACTGTCACTTGGCGCCCACCGCGCACGGTGAGGGCCGCGGCCGGCTTGGTGTAGAAGCGGCCGGCGTGGTCGACGGGACCGGTGGCGCCGGTGAGGGTCAGGCCTGCCTGGGTGCCCGCGTATCCCTCATCGGTGTCGGGCTGCCGGTAGGCGGCGTGGGCGAAGCCGATGCCGGTGATGCGGACGTCGTGGGCGCCGTCGACGCGCATCAGCTGTTCCGTGCTCGGCGCGAGGACGCGGGCGCGGCGCATGTCCTGGCCCTTGCGCGGCAGGTAGGTGACGGTGCGCGCGGCCGGGTTCCAGACGAACTCGCCTGCGGTGTCGAGGAGTTCGGGGGCGTTCTCGAAGTGGGCGACGCCGCTGTAGCGGGCGGAGTCGACGGTGGTGGAGTCCCATGCGGGCCCGGTGCGGTTCGTACCGCCGGCGGAGTTCGTCCAGCAGGGCTGGGCGAAGGTGAGGAGGTCGCCGCTGACGGAGGCGATCCGGCAGTGGTAGTTGCGCCAGCGGACCTTGACCACGGCTTCCGCGTCGGTGGGACGCTGCCAGCCGGCGATGCCGGTGGCGACCGCGCCGGTCATCCCGGTCTTCGTCGCGTCGCAGGTGCTCGCCGCACAGGGCGCGCCCTTGGCCCGTACGGCACGCTCGCCGTCGACGAAGAGCTGGCGGGGGGTGACGCCCGCCGGGACCTTCGCCGTCCAGGTGCCGCCTGCGGACCTGGCCCAGCCGGTGACCGACCGGCCGCCGGAGAGTACGGGGTGCGCTCCCCGGGCGGCGGCCCAGGTGACGCCGGAGTCGGCTTCGGTGAGGATCAGGGGGGCGGTGCGGGCGTACGTTCCGCCGGCGAGCTCGACGCGGTCGGGGCCCGCGGTGCGGCGGGCCCGGTCGCGGGCGCCCTCCAGCGAGCAGGGGCGGGCGGGGGTGCAGGCGGTACCCGAGCCGTGGGGTGCGGCGTGCAGGGCCCGGGCGGGTGCGGTGGGTGTGGCGGTTGCCGCCGACGTCGTGCCGGGGGTGGCCAGGAGCAGTGCGGCGGAGGCGGACAGGGCCGCTGCCGTGCGGAGTCTCACGATGCTGCCGTCCAATCGGGGTGGCCGGGCATGGGCGGGTTCACCGCGCCGAAGAGCCAGTCGCGCAGGAAGGGGCCGAGGCTCCGGTCGCCGGTGACCTTGACGGTGTGGGCGATGAAGTCCTCGCTGGTGACGTTGGAGTCCTTGTGGCGCTGGGGCCACAGCCGCATGACGCGGTCGAAGTCGCGGTCGCCGGCCTGCTTGCGCAGCGCGTAGAGGACGAGGGCGCCGCCGTCGTAGATGTTGGTGCCGCCGAGGGCCTTGGGGAGGCCCGGCGGGCCGTCCTTCGCGCGGATCGCGTTGAGCTTCCCGTACGTCGCCTTCATCTTGTCGACGAGCACCGACCAGCCGCGTTCCTCGCCGTAGAGGCTGCCGTAGTAGACGGCGGGGCCCTCGTTGAGCCAGGCCTGCTGCCAGTCCTTGGGGGTGACCCAGTCGCCGTACCACTGGTGGACGAGCTCGTGGACCATCGTCGTCTCGTACGTGGGGTTGCCGTCGGCGTTGGGCTTGAACCAGTTGGTGGAGAAGAGGGAGAGGGTCTGGTTCTCCAGGGCGTCGGTGTAGCCGTCGTAGAGGTGGCAGCCGTAGACGGAGAAGGGGTAGCGGCCGAACTTCGCCTCGCACCAGGCGAGATGGTCGGAGGTTCGGGCGACGATCGGCGCGTACTTCTCCTCCTGCCCCTGGGGGACGACGTGCCGCAGGGGCAGGCCGGTGCGGCTGGTGCCGTACAGGTAGGTGCCCTTGACGACGGCGATGCCGAGGAGCTCGGTGGCCATCCGCTCGCGCAGGGCGAAGTGCCAGACGGCTGAGCCGTCCGCGCGGCGGCTCCGGTGCAGCAGTTCGCCGTTGGCCGTGGCGACGAAGCCTTCCGGGGCGCTGAGGTGGAAGGTCCAGGTCGCCTTGTCGGAGGGGGTGTCGTTGCAGGGGAGGAAGGTGTCGGCGCGGGAGGACTGGGCGGCGCAGGCGAAGCCGCCGTCGGAGCCGAACTTCCAGCCGGTGAGCCCCAGTCGGGGTGCCTTGCCGTTGCCTCGGTAGCGGACCTCGACGGCGAAGGGGCGGCCCCTGTGGAGCGGGTGGCGCGGGGTGACCGTGAGTTCCTGGCCGCTCTTGCCGGCGGTGAGGGCCCACTGCGCGCCGCGCCCGTCGACGGTAACGGCGTCGATGGTGTGGCCGTCGGTGTCGAGGTTGAAGGAGGAGAGGTCCTGGGTGGCGCGCGCGGACAGCTTCACGACGCCGGTGAAGTCGTACGTCACGGGGGTGAAGTCGAAGGTCAGATCGTAGTGGAGGACCTGGTAGCCGCCGTTGCCCAGGGTCGGGAAGAGGGGGTCGCCCACGCCGTCGGAGCCCGGCCGGGGGTCGAAGCCGTGTGCGTGGGCGGTGGTGGGGGCACCGGCGACGGCTGCTGTCGCGGCGGCTGTCGTCGTGACGGCGAGGGCCAGAGCCGAGCGCCGGGTGATCACTTCTTCCCCTTCTGGAACGCCTCTTCGAACTCGCCGCGGGCCTTCTCGGCGCCCTTGGCCAGGTACTCCTTGACCAGTTGGCCGTAGGAGGACATGGGTTTGCGGCCGGCGATGATGTCCTTCAGCCAGTCACTCTTGAAGGTGTACAGACTGCCGGTGCCCAGGGAGTCCCAGGTCGGGGAGGTGTACCCCAGCGTGGGGTCCGGCAGCATCATCGGGATCATCTTCGAGTACGCCGCGTGCAGGTGGCGCACGCCCTCCTGTGAGTCCGCGCTGAAGACGGCGGGCACCGCCGAGGCGAGGAACTTCCAGGGGACGGCGATGTCCTGGGAGCCCTGCTTGGTGAGGACCGGGTTGCCCTTGGCGTCCCGGGTGTGGTCGGTGCCGGCGACGCCGTAGTTGATCAGCGTGTACTCCTCGCTGCCGAACGGGGAGGCGGCGAAGTCGGCGAGGGTGAGGAGTTGCCGGACGCGCTCCTCGGAGGCCTTTTTTATGTGCGTGTTCTGGAGGGAGAGGTTGTCCGTCCAGGTGACGGCCGCGCTGCCGACGGGGACGAAGGGGCGGGTGTCGTACTTCTTGTCGACGGCGGCCATCGTGGCGAGGTACCCGGTGCCCTGGGCGAGGTAGCTCGGCAGGCCGTCGTAGACGTAGGCGGCCTTGCCGTTCTTGTACATGTCGGTGTAGCGGCCCTTTTGGGCGCCGCTCATGGCGATGGTGCCGGGGTAGTAGCAGCCCGCCTTGTAGAGCTTCATGGCCGTTTCGACGGCGAGCCGGTACTCGGGCGTCTCCAGTTCGGTGGTGAACTTCCCGGTCTTCCCGTCCACTTTCCAGTTCAGCGGCGCTCCGGCCGACATCGCCAGCATGGTGGTCGCGCCGGCCATGATCGCGTACTGGTCCTGCTTGGGCCGGGTGAGGTCCTTGAAGAGCTCGACGAGGCGGTCCAGGCCGGTGATCTCGTCGAGGCTCTTCACTCCGGCCTGCTCGAAGAGGTCGTGGCGGTAGAAACCGGCGCCGCCCGTTCCGGTGCGGGAGATGGGGATGCCGAACAGCTTGCCGCCGAAGATCGCCGACTGCCAGGCGGCCTGCGGGATCGCCGCGAGGTTGGGGTAGTCCTTGACCTTGCCACCCGCGAGGAAGGGGGTGAGGTCCGCGCACTTGGCCCCGAGGAAGGCCGCCTTGTTGTCGACGCCGCCGGTCTCCGGGTACATGAACAGGTCGGGCAGCCGGTCGCCCGCGACCATCGTGGAGAACTTGGTGGCGTAGTCGTCGGAGGGTACGGCGGTGACGTCGACCGTGGTGCCGAGCAGCTTCTCGATCGCCTGCCAGGCGGCGTTCTTCTCCCGGCCGGGCGCGGGCGGGGCGAACGTTTCGAGCGTCACCTTGAGGGGCTGGGCACCCTTGAGCGGTGTGGCCCTGGTCGCGCGCAGCGGCTTCGCCGGGTAGCGGAAGTAGCCCTGCGGGACACCGGCCGCCGTTCCGGCCAGGTCCGGCTTGAGACCTATGTTGCGCACGGTGGTCTTCGGCAGCAGCTTGGCGCTCTTGGCCTCCGCCTTGGCCACCGTGCCGCCGTCGCCGCAGGCGGTGAGGAGCGGGGCGGCGGCCAGGCCCAGGCCGAGGCCCGCACCGAGCCGGAACAGTGCTCTGCGGTTGATCGGGGTGGAGCTCGGCATGTGGATCTCCTTGGGATCGCCGGGGGTTGGGGACCGCTCAGCCCTTGATGGCGCCGGTGAGCACGCCCTTGGTGAAGAAGCGCTGGAGGAAGGGATAGACGAGCAGGATCGGAACCACCGCGACCACCAGCACCGCCATCTGCACGGCCTGCTGCGGCGCGACGGCCTCGCCGACCGAGGAACTGGTGAGGCCCTGGCCCTGGAGGACGTAGGTGCGCAGGACCATCGGCAGCGGCCACTTCATGGCGTCGTCCAGGTACAGGAGGGCGTTGAAGAAGGCGTTCCAGTACGTGACGGCGTAGAAGAGGCTGATCACGGCGAGGACCGCCTTGGAGAGCGGCAGCACGACGCGGACCAGGATGCGGAAGTCTCCGGCTCCGTCGACGCGGGCGGCGTCGTACAGCTCCTCGGGAAGGTTCATGAAGAAGGACCGCAGCACGACCAGGTTGAAGGCGCTGACGAGGGTCGGCATGACGAGCGCCGCATAGGTGTCGTAGAGGCCGAGGCCCTTGATGAGGAGGAAGTTGGGGATGATGCCCGCGTTGAAGAGCATGGTGACCAGGGCGGTCATCAGGATGAAGCGGGATCCTGTGACATCGCGGCGGGAGAGTCCGTACGCCATGCCGATGGTGACCAGCACGCTGACGGCCGTACCGACGACGGTGATGCCGACGCTGACCAGCAGGGCCCGGGTGACGACTCCGCCGGTGAAGATCGTGCGGTAGGCGTCCAGGGTGGGATGCTCCGGCCACAGGACGAGGCCGGTGCTCTTCACGATGTCGGTCTGCGAGGCGAAACTCGTGCCGATGACACCGAGCAGCGGGTAGGCGACGGCGGCGACCACCAGGACCAGGACGACGCCCTTGAGCGTCAGGCCGATCCGGGTGGGCCTCTCCATCCAGGGCGGGCGGTCGTACGTCGCCGGGGGCTTGCGGCGCTTCGGGGGCGCGGGGACCGGGGCGGGTTCCTGAACGGGGGTGGTCTGCTCAGCGGTCAGCGCCACGGTAGATCCCTTCGTGGCCGAGGCGGTGGGCGAACGTGTTGGCGCCCAGGACGAGTGCGGTGCCGATGACGGCCTTGACGAGACCGACGGCGGCGGCCACGCCCCAGTTGTTGTCCTTGATGCCGTGGTAGTAGACGTAGGTGTCGAGGACCTCACCGGCGCCGGGTCCGACCGCGTCGCGCTGGAGCAGGATCTGCTCGAAGCCGACGGAGAGGATCTGCCCGAGGTTGAGGATCAGCAACAGGATGATCACCGGGGCGATGCCGGGCAGAGTGACGTGCCAGAGCCTGCGCCAGCGGCGGGCACCGTCGATCGCTGCGGCCTCGTACTGCTGTTTGTCGATGGAGAGCAGTGCGGCCAGGATGATGATCGTGCCCCAGCCGGCGTCCTTCCAGACCACCTGGAGGGTGAGCAGCCAGGGGAAGGCGCCCGGGTCGCTCGTCATGTCGTAGCGGGGCAGGCCGAGTTCGCCGAGCAGGTCGGGGAGGAGGCCTGCGCCGCCGAGGATCTGCTGGAAGATCGAGACGATGATGACCCAGCCGATGAAGTGGGGCAGATAGACGACGCTCTGCACGAAGCGGCGGATCCGGTCGCTCACGATGCTGTTGAGCAGCAGGGCCAGCGCGATGGGGACCGGGAAGAAGAACACCAGCTGAATGAGGGCGATCGTCAGGGTGTTGCCGGTCGCCGACCAGAAGGCGGGGTCGGCGAAGGCGCCCGCGAAGTTGCTGAGGCCCACCCAGGCGCTGTGCAGGTAGCCGAGGTAGGGCTGGTAGTCCTGGAAGGCCACGACGTAGCCGAGCAGCGGAACGTAGTGGAAGACGATGAAGTACAGCAGGCCCGGCAGGGTCAGCAGCAGCATCACCTTGTCCCGCTTGAGCCGCTGCCACAGGGACAGACGGTGTTTCTGCCGTCGCCGCTTCTGCCGCTTCTCCAGCGGCAGCGGGGGTGCTGTGTCGGCCATGGTGCGGTCCTGTTCGGCTGGGGTGACGCAGGGCGAACCTTCTGCGGCCGCAAATTAGTAAGCGGTTACCTTCGGCGTCAATACATCTGGGGAAACAGACGTACTGGATGTGTCGAGCGGGGCGCGATCCGACGGAAGGTATCGGTAACTGACAGGTCAAAACGGGGTAGTTGACCGGCCAGGAGCTTGACGGTCGGTCACCGTTCTCCCTAGCGTGCGGTCCCATCCGTAGTACACGCTTACTGTCCGGAGGCAGGGTGCGAACCACCGACCAGGTACCGGCTCGGGCCGGGACCGACACCCGCACGCCGCCCCCACGGCGACCGCGCACCGTTCTGGTCATGAACCCGGGACTCATCGACGACGTCTTCCCGCCTGAAGCGCGGGCCCGCCTGGAGGAGCTGGCCGACCTTCATGTGCCCTTCCCCCTCAAGGAGTTCACGAGTCCGCAGGCGGACGAGGCACTCGCCCGCGCCGAGGTGCTGCTCACCGGATGGGGCTGCCCCCGCATCGACGGCGCACTCCTCGAACGGGCGCCGGAACTGCGGGCGGTGATCCACGCGGCCGGCACCGTCAAGACCTTCCTGGCCCCGGCGGCGTACGAACGCGGGATCGTGGTCTCCTCGGCGGCCGAGGCGAACGCCGTACCGGTCGCGGAGTTCACCCTGGCCGCGATCATCATGGGCGCCAAGCGGGCCTTCCCGCTGGCCCAGCTCTTCCGCGCCCGGCGCACCCATCGCACCGCCGCCGACCTGGACCGCCAGCACTGGCTCGGCACCCACGGGCTCACCGTGGGGGTCGTCGGCGCGTCCAGGATCGGGCGCCGGGTGATCGAGCTGCTGCGGGTCATCGACGCGGAGGTGCTGCTGTACGACCCGTATGTGAGCGCCGCCGAGGCCGAGCAGCTCGGCGTGACATCGGCCGCCCTGGACACCCTGGTGGCGACCAGTGACGTGGTGACCGTGCACGCGCCCGACACCCCGGAGACCCGCGGGATGCTGGACGCCCGCCGGATCGCCCTGATGCGGCCCGGAACGCTGCTGGTCAACACCGCCCGCGGCCCCCTGGTGGACACCGTGGCGCTGACCGAGCACCTGGTGAGCGGGCGGCTGGACGCCGTACTGGACGTGACGGATCCTGAGCCGCTGCCCGCGGGGCATCCGCTGTGGGAGCTGCCGAACGTCTTCCTCACGCCGCACCTGGCCGGGGCGCAGGGCAACGAGGTCGGGCGGCTGGGGACACTGGCCGTCGACGAGCTCGAACGGTACGCGCACGGCGCCCCGTTCGCGCATCCGGTACGGCTGGCCGATCTGGGCAGGATCGCGTGAGCGCGGGCGCGCCACCGGCCCACGGGGACATGGCGGGTCGGCCGACGACGGGGCAGGCCATAGGCTCTGCGTCGCAGCAGATGGGACTTCAGCAGGATCAGGGGGCGGTCCGCATGCGTCGGCAGACCAGCGGTACGGGGACGGGCAGCAGCACGGGAGTGGGGCCGGGCGCCGGACCGGAGGGACAGCGGCGGGCGACGGTGACCGATGTCGCCCGGCTGGCCGGGGTGTCGACGGCGACGGTCTCGCGGGTCCTCAACCGGAACTACCCGGTGGCGACGGCGACCCGGGAGCGGGTCGAGGCGGCGATGCGTGAGCTCGGGTACGTGGTCAACGCGCACGCCCGCGCGCTGGCCGGGGTGTCGGGGCGGACCGTCGGCATCATCGTCAACGACGTCATCGACCCGTTCTACGCATACATCGCCCGGGGCGTCGAGCGTGAGGCGACACGGGGCGGCCGGCTGTGCCTGATCTGCTGCACCCAGGGAGATCCGCAGCGCGAGCTGGCCTTCATCGAGCTCATGCACGAGCGCAGGGCGGATGCCGTGGTCGTCGTCGGCGGCAGCGTCGCAGACCGCGGCTACACCTCCGAACTCGCGCGCAGGGCGAGGGAGTTGGAGGCAGACGGGTCGAAGCTGGTGCTGTGCGGCCGCCCTCCTCTCGGCGAACCGACACCGGCCGCTTCGGTCGAGTACGACAACGAGGGCGGCGCCTTCGCGATCACCGACCACCTGCTGACGCAGGGGCACGAACGGATCCTGTACCTGGGCGGGCCGCCCAGGCTCTCCACCACGCGCGACCGGCTCGCCGGGTACCGCAGGGCACTGAAGCTGCGGGGCCTGGAACCGGACCCACAGCTGGCTCAACCGGGAGCTTTCAGCCGCCAGTTCGGCTACCGGCGGATGACTGAACTGCTGCGGGAGGCACCGGACTTCACGGCTGTCTTCGCCGCCAACGACATCGTGGCCGCGGGCGCCGCCCAGGCGCTGGAGGAGGCCGGGGTGCGGGTGCCCGACGACATGTCACTGGTGGGCTACGACGACATTCCGGTGGCGCAGGAGCTGCGTCCCCGGCTCACCACCGTGCACATCCCGCTGGAGGAGATGGGCCGTCAGGCGGTGCGCCTCGCGGTCGGCGGTGGCGACCAGGACGACTGGCGCGAGCCGGTCAGCGGCGCGGTACGGCTGGGGACGCATGTCGTCGTACGCGATTCCGTGGCACCGGTCTCCGGGCGGGGCGCCTCGCAGTGAGCGGTTGCTCCGTCGGGTGACGCTCCTTTTCCTTCCGCCCCATAGAAAACGACAGAAACATTCCGGTCCCTCTTGCGGCCGGACAGCAACCGCTTACATGCTGGCGCGCAGCCCGTACGCACCTGAACCCCTCACCCCGCAGGGAGAGTTCCGCATGCGCACTTCCGCTTCCTCCTTCAGCAATTCCGGCTCCGCCTCCTCGGCTGCCCGCTCCGGCTCATCGGCCGGCTACTCCGGCTCCTCGGCCGCCCGCTCCGGCTCCGCCATCTCGTCCTTGGGCCGCCGTTCCGTACTGGCCGCCGGTGCCGGGGCCCTCGCAGCTCTGGGCACGGGGGCTTTTGCCCACGCCGCGCCCCCCGGCCGTCGTCGTCCCGCCGGCGGTCGTCGCGGCCCGACGACCGTCACCGTGACCGCCCGTCCGGCCGCCGAGCCGGAGCGGCTACGGCTCGGGCAGGCACTGCGCGGCAGCGAGTTCACCCCGACCGGGCTGTACGTCGCGCCGGGCGCCCCGCTCTCGCTCACGGTCGAGCCGCACCACGGACTCGTGCCCACCCTGTGGGTCGGAGCCTGGGACTACTACGGCGAGATCACCCAGCCGCGCAGCCACCCGCTGGTGGCCGGTGCCAACACGGTCACCGATCCGCACGGCGGACCCGTCTACCTCACCCTCGTCGGCCGGGGCGAGAGTGCCTCGGTGTCCTTCGGACCGGGCGCGGCGGCGATGCCGGTCTTCGTACTGGGCCGCAGCACCGAGGCCGGGTTCCAGCAGCAGCTCGACACCCGTACCGCCGTCCCGTACGTCGAACTGCACGCCCCGAACACGATCATGACGCTCAGCCGCGAGGGCGCACTGCTGTACCGGAACGAGGACCATGCGGCGCTGCTCCGCCTGGTCGAGACGATCGTCGACTCGCACGCCCGGATCAGTGGCCTCGACGGCTCGAAACCCGTGCACCGGCGCAAGGCGGGCCCGTACCACTTCACCGAGGTCACCAAGGTGCCGAGCGGGGTCGGCGCGTACGCCACGCACGGCTACAACGGGTTCCCGCGCGCCTATCTCGACCGGGCGACGACCGTGGAGGGCCTGCGCACCCGGGGGTGGGGGCTCTACCACGAACTCGGCCATCTTCACCAGCAGTTCGCGTACAAGCCGGGCGGGATGACCGAGGTCACGGTGAACATCTACTCGCTCGCCGCACAGCGCACCCTGGGGCAGCCCTCCAACCTCCTCACCGTCGACGCGGCGACGGGCCTCAACCCTTTCCGGTCCGCGCGGGGGAAATTCGGCACGGCGGGGCTCAGCTACGAGAAGTCGTTCGGCGCGTACGAGAAGCTCGTGCCGCTGCGCCAGCTGGAGCTGGCCTACGGCGACGACTTCTGGCCCCGGCTGCACAGGCTGGTGCGGGAGGAGAACCCGCAGTCGTCGTACACCGAGGACGCCAAGCGCTACCGCGCGCTGGCCACGTACGCCAGCCGGATCGCGGGCCACGACCTCAGCGACTTCTTCGTGCACACCTGGGCCTTCCCCATCGACGCCACCGGCAGGGCCGAACTGGCCGCGCTGAACCTGCCGCGGCCGGCCGTCGACCCGAGCACCCTGGAGGACTGACATGAGCGGAGCCAGCCCCACCACACCCGACGGGACGCGCGGCGCGCTCTCCCGGCGTGCTCTGCTCGTGGCGGGATCGGCAGCGGCGGTCCTGCCGGCGACCGCCCTTGCCGGGGCCACCCCGGCGCACGCCGCCGAGGGCCGGGCGGCGCCCGTCGAAGACGCCTTCGACCCACTGCTCGACCGGGCGCGGCAGCTTCTGACCGGCGGCTCCTTCGACGGTGCCGACCCCGACTTCCGTGCCGCGCTCACCTCGCTCGACACCGCGGCGGCTGACCTCTGGCAGCAGCTCGACCGGGCGGCCGGACGGACCGCCCTCTGGGCGGACCTCTCCCCCGTCACCGACCCCGGCAACTTCGGCCAGAGCTACACCCGGCTGCGTACCGTCGCCACCGCCTGGGCCACCTCCGGCGCCGCGCTCGGCGGGAGCCCGGAGGTCGCGTCCGCGCTGGTGGCGGCGCTGCGTTTCCTGCACGACACCGCGTACAACGCGGCGAAGCGCGAGAGCGGCAACTGGTGGTTCTGGGAGATCGGCGCACCTCGGGCGCTCCTGGACAGCTGTGTGCTGCTGCGCGGCCGGATCCCCTCCGCCGACCTCGCCGCGTATCTGGCGACGGTCGACCGCTTCTGCCCGGACGCGGACCGCCGCACCAACTCTCCCACCCTCGCCGAGACCGGGGCCAACCGCGCCGACAAGGCGGTGATCGTGGCGCTGCGCGGGCTGCTCGGCCGGGACACGGCACGGGTCGCGCTCGCGCGGGACGGTCTGTCGGACGTACGGGACGGCGGGCGGAGCAGCCTCTTCCGGTACGCCTCTTCGGGCGACGGCTTCTACCCGGACGGCTCGTTCGTCCAGCACGGGTCCGTGGCCTACACCGGTACGTACGGAAACGTCCTGCTCGGGGGCGCGGCGTACCTGATCGCCCTGCTGGCGGGGTCGACCTGGTCGGTCGACGACCCGCAGGTGTCGGTGATCTACGAGGCGGTGGAGCGGTCCTTCGCCCCGGTGCTGTTCGACGGGCTGATGATGGACGCCGTGCGCGGCCGGGCGATCTCGCGCGAGCGGGCCGTCGACCACGTCGACGGCGCGGCGACGGTGTCCAGCATCGTCCTGCTGGCCACCGGCGCTCCGGCCGGGTACGCCGCTCGCTGGCGGTCGCTGGCCAAGGGGTGGATCGAGCGCAACCGCTCCACCCCGTACACCGCGCTCGCCTCCCTGCCCCAGCTCGTGCGGGCGAAGGCACTGCTGGAGGATCCGTCGCTCCCCGCCGCCGGGCGTTCCACCGGGCACTTCGTCTTCGCCGACATGGACCGGGTGGTGCACCGCTGCCCCCGCTGGGCCTTCGCCCTGTCGCTGTCCTCGCGGCGCATCGCCGCGTACGAGGCGGGCAACGGGGAGAACCTGCACGGGTGGTACACCGGCGACGGCATGACGTACCTGTACGGCGGGGACGACCCGGCGCAGTTCGGCGACGGCTTCTGGCCGACCGTCGATCCGTACCGGCTGCCGGGCACCACGGTCGACACCCGCCGGCGCGCGGACCTCGGCACCGGGGGTGGTACGAGTACCTACCGGCCGGTGAACGCCGTCGCGGGCGGGGCCGTCCTGGACGGCCGGTACGGCGCGTCCGCGATGGAACTCGCCGCGCAGGGCAGCACCCTGCGGGCCAGGAAGTCCTGGTTCTTCCTCGACGACGCGGTGCTCGCGCTCGGTTCGGGGATCACCGCGGGCGACGGCCGCACCGTCGAGACGATCGTCGAGAACCGCAGCCTGCACGCGAGCGGCACCGCCCGGCTGCTGGTGGACGGTGTCCGCCGGTCCACCGCACTCGGCGGGCCCGCCGAGAACCGGACCGCGCGCTGGGCTCACATCGAGGGCGTGGGCGGCTATGTCTTCCCCGGCAGGACGTCGCTGCACACCCTGCGCGAGCAGCGCACCGGCTCCTGGCGCGACCTCAACACGGGTGCCGACACCGGAGGCTCCACCACTCCGCTCTCCCGCCGCTACCTCACTCTCTGGCTCGACCACGGCATGTCCCCGACCGCCGCTTCCTATGCGTACACCCTGCTGCCCGGCGCATCCGCCGCGGCCACCGCGGCCTGGCAGTTGTCCCGGCCGGTGCACATCGTCGCCAACGACGCGGAGGTCCAGGCGGTGGAGGCGCGGCGGCTCGGTCTCACCGCCGTCACGTTCTGGCAGCCGGGCAGCGCGGCGGGGATCACTTCGTCGGGGCCCGCCTCCGTTCTCGTCCGGCGCCGGCCGGGCTCCCTGTCGGTGGCGGTCGCCGACCCCGGGCGCACGCAGACCACGCTCACGCTGCGACTTCCCTTCGCCGCACGGTCGGTGGTCTCCGCCGACGACACGGTGCGGGTGACTCCCGGCCGCCGTCCGGTCCTCACCGTGACGGTCGGCGGCTCCCGGGGCCACACCCACCGGGCCGAGCTCCGCTGACCCCGTCCCCCCCGGGCACACGCGCCCGGGGGGGCTCCTGCCCCAGAACAACGCCCCCCATGAACAACGCCCCTCACCAGCACCTCCCCGAGGAGAGCAGTACACCGTGTCCGTTCCCCCGCACCTCTTCCTCCCTCCGACCGACCGCGTCCTCTCCCCCCGCACCGGGTGGACGCGCGCCCACTGGGAGGCGGTCGCCGACCGGATGCTGGAGGCGCTCGTCCCGTACGCCACCCCGGGGTTCGCGCAGTACCGGCTGCCGGGCCGGGGCAGCTGGTCGGGGGTCGTCTCGGACGGGCTCGAAGGGTACGCGCGCTCCTTCCTGCTGGCCTCCTTCCGCATCGCGGGGGCGGGCGGTGAGGTGAATCCCCACCTGATCGAAAGGTACGCGCAGGGTCTGACAACGGGCACCGACCCAAACTCCCCGGAGGCCTGGCCCCGGCTCACCGACTGCTCCCAGCAGATGGTCGAGGCCGCTTCCGTCGCGATCGCCCTGCACGAGACCCGCCCCTGGATCTGGGACCTGCTCGACCCCCGGGTCCAGGAGCGGGTGGTCGACTGGTTCTCCGGCTTCGTCGGCGGCCGCACCTGGGACAACAACTGGCGGCTCTTCCAGGTGGTGTCCGAGCAGTTCCTGGCCTCGGTGGGCGCCCCGCACAGCCGCTCCGACATCGAGGGCGGCCTCGACCGTATCGAGGACTGGTACGTCGGTGACGGCTGGTACACCGACGGCGACGGCCGGAATTTCGACTACTACACCGGCTGGGCCCTGCACCTGTACCCGCTGCTGTGGTCCCGGATCGCGGCCTCCACGGAGGGTGCCGACGGCGGCCGCACCGAGGTCTACCAGGAGCGGCTCACCGCGTTCCTCACCACCTACCCGCACTTCTTCGGCGCCGACGGCTCCCCCGTCCACCAGGGCCGCTCGCTGGCCTACCGGTTCGCCGCGCTCGCTCCCGTCTGGATGGGCGCGCTCGCCGACTGCAGCCCGCTCGCCCCCGGTCTCACCCGGCGGCTGGCCTCAGGGACGGTGCGCCACTTCGCCGAGCGCGGGGTGCCCGACGAACGCGGGCTGCTCACGCTCGGCTGGTACGGCACGTTCCTGCCGAGCACCCAGCCGTACTCGGGCCCCGCCTCCCCGTACTGGGCGAGCAAGGGCTTCCTCGGTCTGCTGCTGCCCGCGGAGCACCCGGTGTGGACCGAACGCGAACAGCCGCTCCCCATCGAGGAATCCGACCAGTACACGGCCCTGCCCGCCCCCGGCTGGCTGCTGCACGGCACCCGGCACGACGGCATCGTCCGGCTGGTCAACCACGGCAGCGACCACAACCCGCCCGAGGGTCCGGGCGAGGACGATCCGCACTACGCCAAGCTCGGCTACTCCTCGGCCACGGCTCCCGACGCGGCACCGCACGCCTGGACCCGCCAGGTCGACAACCACCTCGCGGTGCTCGCCCCCGACGGCACGCCCTCGCGCCGCCGCCGGATCCTGCCGCTGCGCTGCGAGGGCCGCATCGCCGCCTCCGCGTACGAGGACGGGCCCTGCCGGGTGGAGACGACGAGTGTGCTGCACGGCCCGTGGGAGGTGCGGGTGCACCGGGTGAGTGCTCCCGAGGGGTACACCGTGCGCGAGGGCGCTCACGCCGTGGCGGAGCTGTGCCGCCCGGATGCCGAGACCGGTGCGGGGTGGGCCCTGGCCCGCGACTCCAACGGGCTGACCAGCGCGATCGTCGCCCTGTACGGCTGGGAGGAAGCCCCTGCCCCCGAGGCGACGGCCACCGAGGCGACGGCGCGGGTCGAGCGCGACGTGGAGGCCAACGCGCACGGCCCGCACTCCGCCACGCCGACCCTGCGCCGTACCCTCCGCGCGGCAGGCCCGGCGCTCCTCGTCTCCCTGGTGGCTCTCACCCGCGACACGGTCCACCCGTCCGCGCTGCGCGAGGCGGTGTCGGTGTCTGCCACCGCCGACGGCGTACGGCTGGCCTTTCCCGACGGGACCGTGGTGGAGGTCTGAGAAGGGCTCGGAGCCGGTGGCCGGTGTCCCACCCCTCGCGCGTCAGGCCGCCGCTGCCCGCAGCGCGCCGCGCGCCGGCAGCACGCTCGCGGTGAGAGCGAGCAGCAGGCAGCCACCGACCGCCCCCAGCACCGGTGTCCACGGAATCACCAGTTCCACCGGGATGCCGAGGGTGCCGCTGAGGCCGGCGCGGATACCGAGCAGGGACGGCAGTGCGACCAGGCCGCCGAGCAGGGTGCCGAGGGCGACGACGAGTACGGTCTCGCCCGCGACCGCGCCCAGTACTTGACGCGGGGCGGCGCCGGAGAGGCGCAGCACCCGGAAGTCGCCGAGGCGGTCGGTGGTGGCCATCAGGAGGGTGTTGGCGATCGCGATGCCGGTGTAGCCGGCGGACATGGCGACCAGGAGGAGGGTGAAGATCTCGACGAGGCGGTCCTCCTCGGCGTCGGCGCGGCCCGCGTAGAGGGCCACGGCCATCTCCCGGGTGCCCGGCGGCAGGGTGGCGGGGCCGGTGCGGTAGACGGCTTCGGTGAGTGCCGAGGGGTCGTGTGCACGTACCGTCGCACGGCTCAACAGGGCCTGGTACGGGGCTGATCGGTCGGCCAGTACGGCGACCACCCGCAGCCGTTCGGTACGGCCGTCCTCGAAGGTGAAGCCGGACGGCAGGGCTCTGCGAACGGATTCCGTGACCGCGATGGTGCCCGGTGCGTCCAGTGCGGCGAGCGAGCCGGAGACAAGCGTGAGGCGGGGATGTGCGGCGGTGAAGGCGGCGGGGTCGACGCCCGACGCGGTAAGCGGCCCGGCGGCTGTGTGGAGGGTGGTGGGCAGGAGTGCGGCGCCCTCGATGCGTGCCGCGATGGCGTCGCTCAGGCCGGGGGTGCCGTCGGGGACGACGGCCGCTTCCGCGCGGATCGATACGGCTTCCTCCGTGCGGTAGGACTGTGCGGAGGTCTGGGTGTTGCCGGTGATGAGGACGACGAAGCCGAGGGTGGCGAGGACGGGTGCGACGGTCGACGCGGTACGCCGGACAGCGGTCCGGACACCCTCGCGGACCAGGAGTGCGGTGGGCCCGCCGTACCGCACCAGGGGCAGCGTGACGAGGCGTACCAGGGGTGGCAGCAGGGCCGGGGTGAGCAGGGTGACGCCGGTGATCAGGCCGACGGCGGTGCCGAGCGCGAGGGTGATCATGTCGGTGGGCTCCGCGCTCGCGGAGGCGACGGCCGCCCCGCAGCCCAGGGCGGTGAGGCCGAGGCCGGTGAGGAGGCGCCCCCGGGAGAGCGGCCGGTCGTCGACGGCTGCCTCGCGCAGTGCCTCCAGTGGGGCGATCCGGGCCGCCCGCCGGGCCGCCGACCACACTCCGGCCAGCGCGACGCCGAGCCCGGCGGCCCAGGCGGCGGGAGGAACCCAGAGCGCCTGGCGCACCTCGAACCCCTCCGGCTGGAAACCCGTGTCCACCAGGAGGGTGCCGAGCGCGGGCGCGAGCAGCGCGCCGAGGACCGCTCCGGCGGCGGCGCCGACCGCACCGACGCACAGGGCCTCGGCGTACAGCATCCGGCGAAGCTGCTTCGGGGTGGCGCCCAGGGTCCTCAACAGGCCGAGTTCGCGGCGGCGTTGGGTCACGCCGAAGGCGAAGGTGGAGGAGACCACGAAGACGGTGACGAAGCCGGAGAGGGCGGCCATGGCGGCGAGCACCTGGGCGCCGATCCATCGGGTCTTCTCGTCCTGCACCGGGGCGAGCGCGTCCCTCGCGTCTCCGGTGAGGACGGCCCCCGCCGTGCCGACGGTCTTCGAGGCGGCTGCCGCGACGGTGGCCGGATCCGCCCCTGCGTCAAGCAGCAGACCGATCACACGTACGCCGCCGGAGAGGGCGGCCGCGCGGGTGTCGGTGAGGTAGTAGCCGCGGCCCTCGACGGTGCCGGAGACGGTGTGGGGCTGGGTGCCCCTGGCGGTGAGGAGGCTGATCCGCTCTCCCGGCTTCCTCCCCAACTCGCTTGGCACGACGACCTCTTGGGGGCCACGCGGCCCTCGCCCCGACGTCAACGCGTACGGGGCGAGGGCCGCACCGGCCCATGCGTGGCCCCGCCGCTCCCCCGCCTGCTGCTCGTCGAGAGGACGCCCGTCCTCCCGTACCGCCTGGGCGGCGAAGGCCCGGTCGGGGACGGCCTGCCGGACCCCGGGCAGGGCGCCCAGCGTGCGGGTCAGTTCGCGGGTGCGCTCCGGGGACCACGGGGGCCGGTCGACGAAGGCGCCCTCGGCCGATGCGGCTTTCGGCGCCTGTACGAGGACGGGGCTGCCCGCGTATCTGTCGGGCACCCCACTGCCCCCCGACAGCAGGATGAGCACGCTCGCACAGAGGATGGCGACCCCCAGGGACAGGGCGACCAACGACCCGGCGAAGGCGGTCCGGCGTTCACGCACGGCGGCGAGGGCGAACGAGAGCGGAGGCATGGCGTGGGTGCGGGGGCGGCTCTTCCCCGGCGGGGCGCTCCTGCCGGCTTCCCCGGGCCGGGTGTTCATCCCGGCCCTTCCCGGTCGGCTGCTCATGCCTGCTCCTCCAGTACCGCCATGCGCGAAGCGATGGCCTCCGCCTTCGATCGGGTGGGGAGCTCGTCGGCGATCCTGCCGTCGGCGAGGAGGATGACCCGGTCCGCGTAGGAAGCGGCCGCCGGGTCGTGGGTCACCATGATCACGGTCTGTCCGTGCTGGTCGACCAGGCCGCGCAGGAGGCCCAGGACGGTCCGGGACGACTTGGTGTCGAGGGCGCCGGTGGGCTCGTCGGCGAAGAGGACGGCGGGCCGGGAGATCAGGGCGCGGGCGAGGGCGACGCGTTGCTGCTGGCCGCCCGAGAGCTGCGAGGGCCGGTGGGAGGCCCGGTCGGCGAGGCCCACTTCGGCGAGTGCGGCGGCGAGGGACGCCGGGTCGGGGCGGTGGCCCGCGAGGAGGAGGGGCAGGGCGACGTTCTGGGCTGCGGTGAGCGAGGAGACCAGGTTGAGGGCCTGGAAGACGAAGCCGACCCGGTCGCGGCGCAGCAGGGTGAGGGCGCTCTCGTCGAGCCCGTCGAGGGAGGTGCCGTCGAGGGTGACGCTGCCGGAGCTGGGGCGGTCGAGGCCGGCCGCGCACTGGAGGAGGGTGGACTTGCCGGATCCGGAGGGGCCCATCACGGCGGTCATGGTGCCCGCGCCGAAGGCCAGGGTGACGCCGTCGAGGGCGGTCACGGTGCGCTCGCCGGTTCCGAACTGCTTGGTGAGTGCGTCCAGTTGGACGGGAAGGGTGCCAGGAATGGCATCCGGCTTGGGAGTGGTCTGTGTGTGCGTCGGCATGCCACCGAGTCAACTCACCCGCGGGACCGGGCACATGCGTGCGGGCGCTAGTCCCGGTACTCCACCCAGCACTACTGTACGGCCGCCGCACTGCCGCTACTCTCGGCCGGATGATCAGCCGAAACGCCCTGGAGGCGCTGACCCGTCACCCCGTGGGCTTCCTCCGCTCGTCGTGGCCCTGGCGCGCTCTTGCCCACCTGCTCTCGGGCGGGCTGCTCGGGGTGGCCGCGTGGCTCGCGGTGGCCGGGGCCGTGGCCGCCAGGGAGCGGATCGGGCTCGGGGTGGCCGTGGTGTGCGCACTGCTGGTGCTGGCCCTGGTGGGGGCGCTGGCGGGTCCGGTGGAGCGGTGGCGGCTGCGGTGGGTGGATCCGGACGCCGGCCCTGCCCGGCAGTCGTTGGGTACCCCTGCCGGACTGCGGGGCGCTGTGTACGGGGCGGCGTCCGTACTGGCGGTCGGCTGGGCGGATCTGGCCCTGGTACTGGTCGCGTTGGGGATCCCGGGAGTGCTCCTGCTCACGCCGTTCCAGCCCGATGCGGCGCCCTGGGCCGTGGTGGGCGGGCCGGTGGCCGGGGTGCTGCTACTGCCGGTGGCCGCGTATCCGATTGCCGCCTGGGCGGGGGTCCGGGGTGCGCTGTCCCGTGCCGTACTGGCCCCGCAGGACGCCGAGTTGACCGAGGTACGGGCTTCCAGGGCGCGCCTGGTGGACGCCTACGAGGCGGAACGGCGGCGCATCGAGAGGGACTTGCACGACGGGGCGCAGCAGCGCCTGGTGGCCCTGACGATGAAACTGGGCCTGGCCGGAATGGATCTGGCCGCCCTGGATCTCCCGGCCGGTTCGGACGCCGCGCGGGAAGTGGCGGAGGCCCATGCGTTGGCGAAGGAGGCGCTGAGTGAGCTGCGGGAGCTGATCCGAGGCGTGCATCCCCAGGTGCTGACGGAGCGGGGGCTGCCCGCGGCGGTGCGGGACGTGGCGGGCCGGTCCCCCCTCCCGGTCGACACCGACCTCCACCTCCCGTACCGGCTACCGGAGTCGGTGGAGGTCGCGGCGTACTTCGCGGTCTGCGAGGCCCTCACCAACACCGCCCGGCACAGCGCCGCCACCCGCGTCCGCGTCTTTGGGCACCTGACCTCGGGCACCCTGAGGATCGAGGTGTACGACGACGGGCGCGGCGGCGCGGACCCGGCGGCCGGATCGGGGCTGACGGGGCTGGCGGACCGGGTGGCGGCGGTGGACGGCAGGATGCTGGTGTCGAGCCCGGCGGGCGGGCCGACGCTGCTCCGGGTGGAGATTCCGGTGGCCGGCACGGCGATGTACGACGCGGCACCGCAGGAGACCCGCGCGAAGGACACATCCGCGCACGACACAGCGACGGAGGCAGCCTCGTGCGGAGCTTGAGAGTGGTGCTGGCGGAGGACGCGGTGCTGCTTCGGGAGGGCCTGGTCGGTCTGCTCGAAAGGTTCGGGCACTCCGTGCCGGCCGCCGTCGGTGACGGTCCCTCCCTGGTCGCGGCAGCCCAGGAGCACCGGCCGGACCTGGTGATCGTCGATGTGCGGATGCCGCCCCGCTTCACGGACGAGGGCCTGCGCGCCATCCGTGAACTCCAGTGCGTGCAACCGGCGTTGTCCGCCCTGGTGCTGAGTCAGTACGTCGAGCAGACCTTCGCCGAGGAGTTGCTGGAGGCTCGGCACGGGGCGGGTACCGGATACCTGCTCAAGGACCGGATCGGTGACGTCGAGGAGTTCATGGACGCGGTGACGCGGGTCGCCGACGGCGGCATGGTCGTCGACCCCGAGGTGGTGAGGCAGTTGCTCGCGCGCCGCCGGGACCCACTCTCGCGGCTGACCGCACGCGAGCGGGAGGTGCTCGGCCTGATGGCGGAGGGCCGGTCCAACTCGGCGCTCGCCCGGGCCCTCGTCGTCACGGAGGCGGCGGTCGCCAAGCATATCGCGAGCATCCTCCAGAAGCTCGACCTGCCGCCCGCCCCCGACGACCATCGCAGGGTGCTGGCGGTACTGGCCGCTCTGCGGGGCTGAGAACCGGCGCCCGGACCGGACTCCCGGGGCCTGCGCGGCCGGGACCCACGGGGTCGATGTCACATCCGGTTGACCGCGATACGTCGAGTGGGAGAAGGCGCACCACTGCCGGTCGCCTTGGTGCAGCTGCGTACGAAGGAGTCGGCCATGAACGCACAGGGCAACGTCACCGTCATCGGTGGAGGGATCGCCGGACTGACCGCCGCGATCACGGCCGCGGAGGCCGGGGCGAGCGTGGAGCTGCACGAGGCGCACGACACCCTGGGCGGCCGGGGCCGCGCAACTCCCACCCCCTACAAGGCACATGAGGGGCCGCACGTCTTCTACGCCGACCTGGACCACTGGAAGTGGCTCACCGACCGGAACCTGGTGGGCAAGCTGGGGCGGCCCTCGGTGCGGGACCTGAAGCTCGGTTTCGTACGGGAGGGGCGGCTGCGGACGGCGCCGCCTGCCGGGCTGATCCGGATGATGATGCCGGGCCGCCCGCGTACCGCGCCGGTGGGGGTGAGCTTCCACGAGTGGGCCTCGCAACGGTACGGGGAAGCCGCGGCGCGGGCGGCCGCGCGGGCCATCGGGGTGGTCACCTACGACGCGGACACGGGGCGGCTTTCGGCGGCCTTCGTGTGGAGGCTGTGGTGCCGGGTGTTCGCACCGGCGGTGCCGACCGTGCGGTGGGTGGAGGGCGGCTGGCAGGCGGTGCTGGACCGGATGGAGGAGCGGGTGCGGGAGCTGGGGGTGAAGGTCCACCTGGGCGAGCGGACGACCGGGCTGCCGACCGGCCGGCCGGTGGTAGTCGCCACCGAACTCTCCTCCGCTCGAAGGCTTCTGGGAGACGACTCGCTCGCCTGGGAGAGCGGGCACGTGGTGATGCTGGACCTGGCGGTGCGGGCCGGGAAGGAGGGGCGCAAGGACAGGTTCATCGCCTTCGACCTGGACGGCGGGGGCTTTCACGAGTCGTACTCGATGCAGGACCCGACCGTCGCGCCGAAGGGCGAGTCGCTGTTCCAGCTGGACATGCCGGTGCGGGCGGGCGAGAGCCTGGCGGATGCGCGCGGGCGGCTGGAGGGGCTCGCGGACCTTACGGTGCCCGGCTGGCGGGGGCGGGTGACCTGGAGCCGTACGGCCACCGCCAAGGGCCGTACCGGCGCGCTCGACCTGCCCGGTAGGACCTGGGCCGACCGCCCGGCGATCGAGCGCGGCGGGGAGGTCTTCCTGGCCGGGGACATGGTGGCCGCACCGGGAATGCGCGGCGAGATCTCACTCTTCAGCGGCGCCCGGGCCGGAGAGCTCGCGGCGGCCGCGGCGGGGCACGAGACTCCGGCGGCGAAGAAGCTGGACTGGGCGAAGGCTACGGGGCGCGGGTGAAGGAGCGCCGGTAGGAGCGGGGCGGGACGCCCCGGCGGCGTACGAACTGTTCGCGCAGGACGGCGGCGCTCCCGTAGCCGACCCGGTGGGCGATCTCCTCGACCGGCAGATCGGTGGTTTCGAGGAGTTCCTCGGCGGCGGTCAGCCGCAGATTGACCAGCCAGGCGTGCGGGGTGGTGCCGGTCGCGGCGGTGAACCGCCGGGCGAAGGAGCGGCGGCTCATCAGCGCACGGCGGGCCAGCTCGGCGACGGGAAGCGGTTCATGGAGGTGGGCTCGGGCCCAGGCGAGGACGTCGGCGAGGCGTTCGTCCTGGCAGTCCTCGGGGGCGGGTGCCGCCAGGTACTGCGACTGGCCGCCCTCGCGGTGCGAGGGCAGCACCAGATCGCGGGCGACGGCATTGGCGACGGCCGCGCCGTGCTCGCGGCGGACGAGGTGCAGACAGAGGTCGAACCCGGCTGCGGCGCCCGCCCCGGTGACGACCTGCCCCTCGTCGGCGTAGAGGGAGTCGGCGTCGACGGTGGTGCCGGGGTAGCGACCGGCCAGCAGTGCGGCGAACCGCCAGTGGGTGGTGGCCCTGCGTCCGTCGAGCAGCCCGGCCGCGGCGAGCGCGAAGGCGCCCACGCAGTACGCGGCGACCAGGGCGCCCCGTGCGTGGGCGGCATGGAGCGCGTCGAGGACGGGGGCCGGGGGCGGGGTGCGGAAGTCGGCCCAGGGCAGGGCGATGACCAGGTCCGCGGAGGCGATCCGGTCCAGGCCGTGGGTGACGGTGAGGGGGACGCCGAGGTCGGTGAGCACCGGTCCGGGGCGGTCCGTGCAGAGGGCGAAGTCGAAGGCAGGGAGGCCGGGGCGGGGGTCGAAGATCTCGGCGACGAGCCCGACGGCGAGCATGCCGACGCCGGCGGGCGCGTAGGCGGCGATGCGGGTGAAGGGGCGGGTGGGGGCCTGTTCGGGGGTACGCCGGCGGGGGTGCGCCCGCGTCCCCTCGTCGCGGTGCGGTGCGGGGCACACGTCACCGTCGCGGTGCCGGGCGGGGCCGGGGCCGGAAGATTCGCCCAACGGCGAGCGGGCTTCGGCAGGTTGGGCGGGCGTCATGCGGAGAGTCTGGCACGATTCCCGCGATGGGTGGCAGAAGGGCCACTCGTGGGTGCGGGCGGCGGACGGAATCCTTGGGGGCATGACGACAGCGACCGAAGCGCCCCTCACCCGTACCGCCTCCTACACCGTCCTGCACACCGGCTACACCCTCTCGACCGGACCCGGCGTCGCCGCCACCGTCTCCTACGTCACCGACGGCGACCGGCATGTGATCTTCGACCCGGGGATGGTGCCCGGACGCGACAGCATCCTGGGGCCGTTGGCCGAACTCGGCCTGACCGCCGACGACATCACGGATGTGGTGCTGAGCCACCACCACCCGGACAACATCATCAACGTCGGGTTGTTCGGCAGCGCCAGGGTCCACGACCACAAGGCGGTGTACGAGGGCGATCAGTGGACCGACCGGGACGCCGAGGGCTACGAACTGACGCCTTCACTGCGGCTGATCCACACCCCGGGGCACAGCCTGGAGGACGTCACGCTGCTGGCGGGAACGGCGGAGGGGGTGGTGGCGTTCGCGGGCGACCTGTGGTGGCGGCCGAACGGACCGCTGGTCGACCCCGTGTCACCGGACCTGGACGTGCTGCGGGCCTCGCGGCTGCGGGTGCTGGGGCTGGCCGATGTGATCGTGCCGGGGCACGGGGCGGCGTTCGGGGCGAAGGGGGACGTGCCGGTGTAGGCGGCGGGCGGGGCGGGCGAGCGCCGGTGCACCCCACCGCCGGCCTCCTCGGCCCTGGTACCCCTCGGCCCTGGCACGCCTCAGCCCCGGTCCATATCGGCCCTGGCACGCCTCAGCCCCGGTCCATATCGGCCCTGGTACGCCTCCCCCCTCGCCCCCGCACACCTCACCCCTCGTACAACGCGTCGATCTCAGCCCCGTACTTCTCCCTGATCACCCTGCGCCGCAGTTTCAGCGAGGGCGTCAACTCCCCTGATTCGGGGCCCCATTCCTCGTCGAGCAGCCGGTATCGCTTCACCTGTTCGGTACGGTTCAGGCGGGTGTTGGCCGCCTCGACGGCGCGCGCGATCTCCTCCCGTACCGCCGGATGATCGGCGGACACCGGGCCTTCGATGCCCCGGGCGGCCGCCCACGCCGGGGCGGTATCCCCGTCCAGTACCAGCAGCGCCACCACGTAGGAGCGGCCGTCGCCGTGGACCAGGGCCTGGCCGATCAGCGGGTGTTCCTTGAGGGTGTTCTCGACCAGGGCCGGGGAGACGTTCTTGCCGGTCGAGGTGACGATCATTTCCTTCTTGCGGTCGGTCAGCCAGAGGAAGCCGTCCTCGTCGAGGCGGCCGATGTCACCCGTGGCGAACCAGCCGTCGGCGTCCACGGCGGGGTCCAGGGTGCCGTCCGCGCGGAGGTAGCCGGCCAGGACCGTCTCGCCGCGCACCAGGATCTCGCCGTCCTCGGCGACCTTCACCTCCAGCCCTTCCAGCGGGCGGCCGACCGAACCCAGGCGGAAACCGCGGGTGGGGCTGTTGGCGGTGCAGACGCCGACCGTCTCGGTCAGACCCCACGCATCCATGATCACGATCCCGAACCCGGCCCAGAACCGGGTCACTTCGAGCGGCATCGGCGCGGACGCGCTCGCCGTCCAGACCAGCCGGTCGAAGCCGGCGAGGGAGAGCAACGGGTCCAGGACGCGGGCCTTCGCCTCGCGGTACGCCGCTTCCAGGGCGGGCGGGGGCTCCTCACCCCGCTCCCGGCAGCCGACATGGGCGCGCGCCGTCTCCCCCGCCGCGTCCACCGCCGCCCGCTGCTCGGCGGGCAGTCCGGCGAGTGCCGCCTGTACGGAGGCGGCCAGCTTCTCCCACACCCTGGGCACGCCGAAGAACTGGGAGGGGTGCAACTCCCTTGCCGTGGCCGCCACTTGGGAGGTATCGGCGCACAGATACACGTGCGAGGCGCGGAAGACCGGGAGGTAGATGCCCAGCATCCGTTCCGCGATGTGCGCGAACGGCAGGTAGCAGAGGTGCTCGACATGACTGGGGAGGGCGACCACCCGGTCCAGGGAAAGCGCGTTGGCGACCACCATGCGATGGGTGATCGGGACGCCCTTGGGGTCGCCGGTGGTCCCCGAGGTGTAGACGACGGTGAGGAAGTCGTCGGCGCGGGTCTCCCGCCAGGTCTTCTCGAAGGCGTCGGGCCGGTGGAGGCGGCTGCCGGTCGCATGCAGTGAGCCGTACGTCCGGTGGGGCCCCGCCTCGGCCGCCTCGGCCACCACCAGCTTCTCCAGCGGGGACGAGGTGTCGGTCAACACCGTCTCCCAGCGAGGGAGTTCGGCCGCACCTTCGACGATCGCGAAGCGCGCCCCGCTGTGCCGCGCGATGTGCGCGACCTGCTCGGCGGCGGCCGTGCCGTACACCGACACCGGGATGGCGCCGAGGTGGGTGAGGGCGAGGTCGCTCAGCCAGTGCTCGGGCCGGTTGCCCATCATCATCAGGACCTGCTCGCCACGGCGTACGCCAAGCGCCGCGTATCCGGCGGCCAGGACGGCGGTCTTGCGGCGGACCTCGCGCCAGGTGAGCGTGGTCCAGCTCTCGCCGGTGCGCCAGGAGAGGGCGGGGAGGTCGCCGTGATCCTCGGCGTTGCGCAGGAGGAGTGCGGGAAGGGTGAGTTCCGCCGGATCGGCCGGAAGTCGCAGGATCGTGGTCATGACCGCCTCACAACATCTTCGAGGGAGCGGGACATCGACGGGGCCGGTGGACGGAGCAGTCGCCGGGAGGCGGAGCCGTCACCGGTGGACGGAACAGTCACTGTGCGGGTCCGGGCGGCGCCCGCCCGTTCGGGGAGGCTTTCACAACGGTGGTGAGACAGCAATACTGTTGCACCGTACCGACCGTTCACTGCGGTCGACCGAGCGGGCGTACGGAGAACGGGGCACAGCAATGACGACGACCACCGGTACCCGGGAGCCGACGCTCACCGTCGACGAACTGGCCGCACGCGCCGGGGTCACCGTCCGCACCATCCGCTTCTACAGCACCAAAGGCCTCCTCCCGCCCCCGGTGATCGGCCCCCGCCGGGTCGGCCACTACGGTCCCGAGCACCTCTCCCGTCTCGCCCTCATCGAGGAGTTGCAGCACCACGGGATGACGCTGGCCGCCATCGAGCGGTATCTGGAGCAGCTCCCGCCGGACCTGAGCGCGCACGACCTGGCGATTCACCGTGCGCTGGTCGCCTCCTGGGCTCCGGACACGGCGGAGGACGCCACCCGGGCGGAGCTGGAGCGGCGGGCGGGCGGGCCACTGTCGGACGTGGACATCGACCGGCTGGCCGCGATGAACGTGCTGGAGCGGGGCGAGCACCCGGACACCTTCCGGGTGGATCCGGGTCTGCTGGCACTGGGGGTGCAGCTCCTCGGCGTACCCATCGCGCACGAGACGATCCTGGCCGCGCGGACGATTCTGCTGGAGCACACCCGTTCCGCCGCGCGGGAGTTGACGCACCTGTTCCGCGACGAGGTGTGGAGTCCGTACCGGGAGCGGGAGTCGGATCCGGAGCATGTGGAGGCGATGAAGTCGCTGTCCGCGCACATGCAGCCGATGGTGCTCCAGGCGCTGGTGACCGCGTTCCAGCGGTCGCTGAAGGAGGAGCTGCGGGCGGCGTTCGTCGACGAGGGGTGACGGAAAGGGCAGAGAGTGACCGAAAGGGCGGCGGGGGGGGGGGGGGGGGGGGGGGGCGGGGGGCCCCCCCCCCCCCCCCCCCCCCCCCCCGCACACAAGACCGACAAAA
>NZ_JBITDM010000008.1:286935-362283 GCF_044454195.1 Streptomyces sp. NPDC051561
CGGGGGGGGCGGGGGGGGGGCGGCCGCGGCCCCGCCCCCCCCCCCGCCCCCCCGCCCCCCCCCCCCCCCCCCCCGGCCCCCGCGCGCCGCCCCCCCCCCCCCCCCCCCCCCCCCCCCCCCCCCCCCCCGCCCCGGGAAAGCGGTCAGTCGCTGAACTTCTCGCCCTTCTCCGCCTTCTCGACCAGCAGCGCCGTCGGCCGGAAGCGGTCGCCGTACGTCGCCGCCAGCTCCCGGGCGCGCGCGACGAATCCGGCCGGGCCGCCCTCGTAACCGTTGATGTACTGGATCACGCCGCCGGTCCACGCCGGGAAGCCGATGCCCATGATGGAGCCGATGTTGGCGTCGGCGACCGAGGTGAGCACGCCCTCCTCGAAGAGGCGGACCGTGTCGATGGCCTCGGAGAAGAGCATCCGCTCCTGCATGTCGCGGAAGGGGATCTCGGTGCCCTTGGTGAAGTGCTCGCGCAGCCCCGGCCACAGCCGGGTCCGCTTGCCCGCCTCGTCGTACTCGTAGAAGCCGCCGCCACCGCTGCGCCCCGGCCGCTCGAACTCGTCCACCATCCGGTCGATGACCGCGTCCGACGGGTGTCCGGGCCACACCCCGCCCGCCGCCTCCACGGCCTTCTTCGTCTCGTTGCGGATCTTCCGCGGGAGGGTGAGGGTCAGCTCGTCCATCAAGGAGAGGACCTTCGCCGGGTAGCCGGCCTGGGCCGCCGCCTGCTCGATGGACGCGGGCTCGATGCCCTCGCCGACCATGGCGACGCCCTCGTTGATGAAGTGGCCGATGACGCGGGAGGTGAAGAAGCCGCGGCTGTCGTTGACCACGATCGGGGTCTTCTTGATCTGGCGGACCAGGTCGAAGGCGCGGGCCAGGGCCTCGTCGCCGGTGGCCCCGCCCTTGATGATCTCGACCAGCGGCATCTTGTCGACCGGCGAGAAGAAGTGCAGGCCGATGAAGTCGACGGGGCGCGAGACGCCCTCGGCGAGACCGGTGATGGGCAGGGTGGAGGTGTTGGAGCAGAGCAGGGCGTCGGGCTCGACGATGTCCTGGATCTCCTGGAACACCTTGTGCTTGAGGCCGGTGTCCTCGAAGACCGCCTCGATCACCGCGTCGCAGCCCGCCAGGTCCGCCGGATTGGCGGTGGCGGTGATGCGGGCCAGGAGTTCGTCACGCTTGGCCTCGGTGGTGCGGCCCCGGCCGCGCGCCTTGGCGAGGAGCTTCTCGCTGTACGCCTTGCCCTTGGCGGCAGCCTCGGGGGTGACGTCCTTGAGGACCACCTCGATGCCCGCGCGGGCGCAGGAGTAGGCGATTCCTGCGCCCATCATGCCCGCGCCGAGCACCGCGACCTTGCGGACCTTGCGGGGCTCGACACCCCCCGGGCGGTTGGCGCCGGAGTTGACGGCCTGGAGGTCGAAGAAGAACGCCTGGATCATGTTCTTCGAGATCTGGCCGGTGACCAGCTCGGTGAAGTACCGGGACTCGATGGTGATCGCGGAGTCGAAGTCGACCTGGGCGCCCTCGACGGCCGCCGCGAGGATGTTGCGCGGGGCCGGGTAGGGGGCGCCGCCGGTCTGCTTCTTGAGGTTGGCGGGGAACGCCGGGAGGTTGGCGGCGAAGCGCGGGCTGGACGGGGTGCCGCCGGGAATCCTGTACCCCTTGACGTCCCACGGCTGCTGGGATTCCGGGTGGGCGTCGATGAAGGCGCGGGCCTTGGCGAGCATGTCCTCGGGGGTGGTGGCGACTTCGTGCACCAGGCCGTTCTCAAGGGCGCGCCGCGGGCTGTACTGGGTGCCCTGGAGCAGGACCTTCAGCAGGGCGTCCGCGATGCCCATCAGCCGTACGGTACGGGTGACACCGCCACCGGCTGGCAGCAGGCCGAGCGTCACCTCGGGCAGGCCGATCTTCGAGCCGGGGGCGTCCAGGGCGATGCGGTGGTGGGAGGCCAGCGCGATCTCGTAACCGCCGCCCAAGGCCGCGCCGTTGATGGCGGCCACGACGGGCTTGCCCAGGGTCTCGATGCGGCGCAGCGAGTTCTTGATGGCGGTGCCGGTGTCGAAGGCGGCCTGGGCGTTCTCCGGGCCGACCTTGATCATGTCCTTGAGGTCGCCGCCCGCGAAGAACGTCTTCTTGGCGGAGGCGTAGATGATGCCCCGGATGGAGTCCTTCTCGGACTCCACGCGGTCGGCGATCGCGGCGATGGAGTCCTTGAACGCCTGGTTCATGGTGTTCGCGGACTGGTTGGGGTCGTCCATGACGAGGGTGACGACGCCGGTCTCGTCCTGTTCCCAGCGGATGGTGGTGGGCTCGCTCATTTTCCGGGTTCTCCGTAAGGGCCGTATGCGTAAGGGGGCGGGGACGGGACGAGCCGTCAGAGGCGCTCGACGATGGTGGCGACACCCATGCCGCCGCCGACGCACAGCGTGGCCAGGCCGTACCGCTTGTCCTGGCGCTCCAGTTCGTCGACCAGGGTGCCCAGGATCATCGCGCCGGTGGCGCCCAGCGGGTGGCCGAGGGCGATGGCGCCGCCGTTGACGTTGACCTTGTCGAGGGAGAGGCCCATGTCCTTGGCGAAGCGCAGTACGACGCCCGCGAACGCCTCGTTGATCTCGACCAGGTCGATGTCGTCGATGGTCAGGCCCGCCTTGGCGAGTGCCTTGCGGGTGGCCGGGGCCGGGCCCGTGAGCATGATGGTCGGCTCGGAGCCGGAGACCGCCGCGGCGACGATACGGGCGCGGGGCGTCAGCCCGTAGCGCTCGCCGACCTCCTTGGTGCCGATGGCGACCAGGGCGGCGCCGTCGACGATGCCCGAGGAGTTGCCGGCGTGGTGGACGTGGTCGATCTTCTCGACCCAGTGGTACTTCTGCAGCGCGACCGCGTCGAAACCGCCCATGTCGCCGATGGCGGCGAAGGAGGGCTTGAGGCCCGCGAGGGAGTCGGCGGTGGTGCCGGGGCGCATGTGCTCGTCGTGGTCGAGGACGAGGAGACCGTTGCGGTCGCGCACCGGGACGACCGACCTGTTGAAGCGGCCGTCCTTCCACGCCGCCGCCGCGCGCTCCTGGGACATCGCGGCGTACTCGTCGACGTCACGCCGCGTATAGCCCTCGATGGTGGCGATGAGGTCGGCGCTGATGCCCTGCGGCACGAAGCCGTTCTCGAAGTTGGTCATCGGGTCGTTGAACCAGGCGCCGCCGTCGGAGCCCATCGGGACGCGCGACATGGACTCCACGCCACCGGCCAGGACCAGGTCCTCCCAGCCCGAACGGACCTTCATGGCGGCCAGGTTGACGGCCTCCAGACCCGAGGCGCAGAAGCGGTTCTCCTGTACGCCGGCCACCGTGTCCGGGAGTCCCGCGGAGATCGCGGCGGTGCGGGCGATGTCGGAGCCCTGGTCGCCGACCGGGCCGACCACGCCGAGGACGATGTCGTCGATGGCGGCCGGGTCCAGGTCGGGGAAGCGGCTCCGGATCTCGTGGATGAGGCCGACGACCAGGTCGATCGGCTTGGTGCCGTGCAGGGCGCCATTGGCCTTGCCACGCCCGCGCGGGGTGCGGATCGCGTCGTACACAAACGCTTCGGTGCTCAAGACAGCAGCCTTTCAAAAGGGGTGGAAAAAGATCCGTCGGGGGTCGGGGAGGGACGCGGAGCCTGTGCCCGGAGAACCGGTGGCTCAGCCGAGGAGGGAGCGGCCGATGATTTCCTTCATGATCTCCGTGGTACCGCCGTAGATCGTCTGGATACGGCCGTCCGTGAAGGCCTTGGCGACCCGGTACTCGGTCATGTAGCCGTAGCCGCCGTGCAGTTGCAGGCAGCGGTCGGCGACGCGCTTCTGGAGTTCGGTGGCCCACCACTTGGCCATGGAGGCGTGCACCGCGTCGAGTTCACCGTTCGAGTGATCGACGATGCAGCGGTCGAGGAACGTACGGGTGACGGCGCACTCGGTGGCCATCTCGGCGATCTCGAAGCGGATGTGCTGGAGCTTGGCCAGCGGCCGGCCGAACGCCTCGCGCTCCTTGACGTACTGGGTGGTGATCTCCAGGAGGTATTCGGCGGCGGCGATCCCGGCGACCGCGATGCCCATCCGCTCCTGGGCGAGGTTGGTCATCAGGTGGATGAAGGCGCCGTTGAGTTCCCCGAGGAGGTTCTCCTTGGGGACCTTGACGTCGTGGAAGAACAGCTCGGCGGTGTCCTGGGCCTTCTGGCCGATCTTGTCGAGGTTGCGGCCGCGCTCGAAACCCTCCGCGCCGCGCTCGACGACCAGCAGCGAAAGGCCCTTGGCGCCGCCCTCCGGGGAGGTCCTGGCGACGACGATCACCAGGTCGGCGAGGATGCCGTTGGAGATGAAGGTCTTGGAGCCGTTGAGCAGCCAGTGGTCGCCCTTGTCCTCGGCGGAGGTACGGATGCCCTGGAGGTCGGAACCCGCACCGGGTTCGGTCATGGCGATGGCGGTGATGATCTCGCCGGAGCAGAAACCGGGCAGCCACCGGCGCTTCTGCTCGTCGGTCGCCAGACCGGTGAGATAGGGGCCGATGATGTCGTTGTGCAGACCGACGGCGAGCCCGGAGGCTCCGGCGCGGGTGAACTCCTCGGCCAGTACGGCGCTGTAGACGAAGTCCGCGTTCCCGCCGCCCCCGAACTCCTCCGGTACGGCGAGCCCGAGCAGCCCCTGCCTCCCGGCGGCCAGCCATGCCTCCCGGCTGACGATGCCGTCCTTCTCCCACTGCTCGTGGTGCGGCAGGACCTCCTTGGCGAGGAAGGTGCGGACGGTCTCGCGGAACGCCTCGTGCTCGGCGCTGAATATCTGACGCTTCATCACTCTCCAGTCCCCTGCGGCCGGTTGTCGCGGCTACAGCCAGTTCTTCACGGTTTCGATGAGCTTCGCGGGCTCCGGCCCGACCGGGACCACGTTGAGCATGGTCACGCCCGCCTCCCGGAACGCCTCGACGCGCTCGCGGACGTAGCCCTCCGGACCGCACAGCGACATCAGTTCGCAGAACTCGTCGGGGACGGCGGCCTCCGCCTCCTGCTTCCTGCCCCGGAGGTAGAGGTCCTGGATCTTGGCGGCCGCTTCCTCGTAGCCGTAGGCGACGGCGAGGTCGTTGTAGAAGTTCTTGCCCTTCGCGCCCATGCCGCCGACGTACAGCGCGATCTGCGGACGCGCCAGATCCCTTGCGGCCGCCGCGCTCTCACCGATCGCGAGGAGTCCGCCGGCGACGACCTGGAGCGGGCCGAGGGAAGGGTCGCGCAGTGCGCTGCCCTCGGCGAGGGAGCTGCCCCAGACCTGCTGCGCCTTCTCGGGGAGGAAGAGGGTGGGCAGCCAGCCGTCGGCGATCTCGGCGGTCAGCCTGACGTTGGCGGGGCCGAGCGAGGCGACGTACAGCGGGATGGTGTCGCGGACGGGGCGGGTGAGGATCTTCAGCGGTTTGCCCAGCTTGCCGCCCTTCTCCCTGGGCAGCGGCATGTCCGTGATGCCGTGGTGGTCGATGACCTCGCGCTTCCAGATGCGGCGGCACAGTTCGACGGTTTCGCGGGTACGGCCCAGCGGCTTGTCGTACGGCTTGCCGTGCCAGCCCTCGATGACCTGCGGGCCGGACGCGCCGAGGCCCAGGAGGGCGCGGCCGCCGGAGATCGCGTCGAGACCGGCGCCGGTCTGGGCGATCAGGGCGGGGGTGCGGGAGTAGACGTTGAGGATGCCGGAGCCGATACGCATCCGGGAGGTGCGGGCGGCCAGATAGCCCATGAGGGTGGGTGCGTCGAAGCCGTACGCCTCCGCCACCCAGACGGCGTCGAGGCCCGCGGACTCCAGGGCGGCGGCCTCGTCACAGGCTTCGCGGGGATCGCCCGCGTACTTCAACGGGAGCGAGATTTCCATCAGTTGGCCCCGTCCTTGCGGTGGGCGCCGGTTTCGTGAGGGTCCGATTCGTGAGCGCCCGTCCCGTCAGCGTCCTCGTCATGAGGGTCGGTCCCCAGGAGGTTCGGTACGTCCCAGTCGGCGGCCACTTCGGCGGTGTCCGCGCCCGGGAGTGCGGGGCCCCGGCCGAGGGCTCCGGGGGTGGCGGAGAAGCGGGGCGCGGGGGCGGGCTGGGTGACGCCCTCGTGCTCGACGAAGGTTCCCCGGGCGGCGAGATGCGGGTGCCGGGGGGCTTCGCGCATCGAGAGCACTGGGGCCACACAGGCGTCGGAGGCCTCGAAGACCGCCGTCCACTCGTCGCGGGTGCGCTCCTTGAAGCGGACGGTGATCGCCGTGCGCAGATCGCCCCAGCGGGCCAGGTCGCCGCGGTCGGGGGCGGTGTCCTTGATGCCCAGGAGATCGGTGAACTCGGCGTAGAACTGCGGCTCCAGCGCACCCACCGCCATGTGCTCGCCGTCGGAGGTCTCGTACGTTCCGTAGAAGGGGCAGCCGCCGTCGAGCAGATTCGATCCGCGCCGGTCCTGCCAGCCGCCGGCCGCGAGCATGGCGTGCAGCATGGTGGCGAGGTGGCTGGTGCCGTCGACGATCGCGGCGTCGACGACCTGACCGGAGCCCTCGGGGGTGCGGGCGTGCTGGAGGGCGGCGAGGACGCCGATGACCAGGTAGAGCGAGCCGCCCGCGTAGTCGCCGACCAGATTGACCGGCACGGTCGGCGGCTCGTCCGGTTTGCCGATCATGCCGAGGGTGCCGGTGAGCGCGATGTACGAGATGTCGTGCCCGGCGCGCTGGGCGAGCGGGCCCTCCTGGCCCCAGCCGGTCATCCGCCCGTAGACCAGCCGGGGGTTGCGGGCGAGACAGGCATCGGGGCCGACACCGAGGCGCTCGGCGACACCGGGGCGGTAGCCCTCGATGAGGATGTCGGCGCGTTCGACGAGGTCGAGCACCTGTCCGGGACCCGCCGGGTCCTTGAGGTTGACGAGGACGGAGCGCTTGCCCCGGTTGGTGAGGTCGCGGGCCGGGTCGACGCCCAGCCCCACACCGCCCGGCCGGTCGACCCGCACGACGTCGGCGCCCAGGTCGGCGAGGCACATGGCGGCGAAGGGGCCGGGCCCGATGCCGGCCAGTTCCACCACGCGCACCCCGGTGAGCGGGCCCTTGCGCCCCTTCCCCGTGGGATCGGTCCTCGTGCCTGCTGTCCCTGTCATCAAGCCCCCAGCACTGTGACACAACTGATGTAACAGCAGTGATGCTAAGAACGTGTTCCACTCTGCACAAGCCCCTGGACCGAGCGACCGAGCAAGCGCTTAGTCTTTGCGGTGGGTTGACCCGACGACTGGAGGAACGGCATGCCACGTCCCAACGAGAAGTCCGACGACAGGCCCTACGACATCGTGCTGTTCGGTGCGACCGGCTTCGTGGGCGAACTGACCGCCCACTACCTGGCCGAGCACGCCCCGCAGGACTGCCGCTGGGCCCTGGCCGGTCGTACGCCGTCCAAGCTGGAGCAGCTCAGGGACCGGCTCGCCAAAACCAACTCGGCCTGCGCGGAACTGCCGTTGCTGCACGCCGACTCCGACGACCCGGCTTCCCTGCGCGAACTGGCGCGCAGTACGCGGGTGCTGGCGTCGACCGTCGGTCCCTATCTCCAGTACGGCGAGGGTCTGGTGGCCGCGTGCGCGGAGGCGGGCACGGACTACACGGACCTGACCGGGGAGCCGGAGTTCGTGGACCGGATGTATCTGGCCTACGACGCGGTGGCCCGGCGGACGGGGGCGCGGCTGGTGCACGCGTGCGGATTCGACTCCGTACCGCACGACCTCGGGGCGTACTTCACGGTGCGCCGGCTGCCCGAGGGGGTGCCGCTGCGGGTGGACGGATTCGTGCGGGCCGGGGCGCAGTTCTCCGGCGGTACGTTCGCGTCGGCGCTCGGAGCGATGGGGCGGGGGCGCCAGATGCTCCGGGCGGCCGAGGAGCGGCGGGCGCACGAGCCCCGGCCCGAGGGCGGGCGGCGGGTGAAGGCCGTGGTCGGCGCCCCGCACCGCAGCAGTGAGGTGGGCGCCTGGGCGGTGCCACTGCCGACGATCGACGGGCAGGTGGTGCAGCGGTCGGCGGCGGCCCTGGAGCGGTACGGTCCCGACTTCCGCTACCGGCACTTCGCGGCGGTGAAGTGGCTGCCGGTCGCGGCGGGCGGGGCGCTGGCGGTGGGCTCGGTGGTCGCGCTCGCCCAGGTTCCTGCGGCGCGGCGGTGGCTGAGCTCGCTGGTCGCACCGGGGACGGGTCCGGACGAGGCGCGGCGGGCGAAGAGCTGGTTCACCGTGCGGTTCGTCGGGGAGGGCGGCGGGAAGCGGGTGTTCACCGAGGTGTCCGGCGGCGACCCGGGCTACGGCGAGACCGCGAAGATCCTCGCCGAGTCGCTGCTCTGCCTGGCCTTCGACGAACTGCCCGCTACGGCGGGGCAGGTGACGACGGCCACAGCGATGGGCGACGCGCTGCTGGGGCGGTTGCAGGACGCGGGGATCCGGTTCCGGGTGGCGCACGTGGAGTGAGGCGGGCGCCTCGCCCCACGGGTCACCCGGATATCCAGCCCGAGATGGTGTAGATCATGCCGCCCGTCCAGCCCACCATCGCGAGGACACCGACCAGTACGGTCACCGCCATCCTGCGGCCGGCCCGGTGGACGGTGACCGACTCGAAGTACTCGGGGGCGGCGGGAGTGGGGTCCGTGGCGGCCCTCATCGTCATCATGCTCATGTGCTCACCCTGTCCCGATCTGATCGATTTCCACATCCGTACGCGTACTCAGTTGTTCGCCGAGGGCTTCGGCGAGGGCCCGTCTGCACAGGGAGTCTGCCCGGCGGGTGGTCTCCGGCTGACGGAAGGCGGCGGTCAGACGGAGGGTGTGCGCGCAGGCGTTGTCCAGCGAGACCCGGTGACCCACGGAGACGAACACCGGCTTCACCCCGTCCCGGGTGCGCAGGGCGCGGCCGACCTCGGTGCCGTCGCTCTCGTCGAGGAGCGGGGAGAAGTCGCCGCGCCCCGGCCCCGGTTGTCCGTACCTGAAGGTGAAGGGGTTCTTGGCGACCCCCATCACCGGCCGGTCCAGGAGCACTCCCAGATGGCTGGCCAGCCCGAAGCGGCGGGGGTGCGCCTGCCCGTACCCGTCGCAGACGATCAGCCCGGGGTCGGCCGTCAGCCTGCCGAGGGCGTCCAGCACGGTGGGTATCTCCCGGAACGCCAACAGCCCCGGCACATAGGGGAACGCGACCCGGCCGGCCGCCGTGGCCTCCTCGACCACCGCGAGCGTCGCGGCGTCGAGCACCACTGCGGCGGCCACCACGAGGTCGCGGTCGTCGTCGTACGCCACGTCGACACCCGTGACGTGCCCGGTCCCGGGCAGTGGTCCGACCTCGTCCAGCACGACGTGCGCGCGCAGTTCGTCCTGCACGGCGCGGGCGGCGGCCTCGTCGCGCGGGGTGGCCGGGGTGATGCGGGGCGTCATGTTCATCGTGCTCGCCACTGTAGGAGGCGGGTCTGACAGTGGGGGGTGCCGGGGGCGGGCGGGACAGGTGTGCGCCTGCGGCGGGCGGGCAGGCGGTCGGTACGCTGGCGATCATGTTCGTACTTGAGTTGACCTATACCGCGCCGGTCGAGCAGGTGGACGCGCTGATGAGTGATCACGTCACGTGGCTGGACGCGCAGTACGCGGCGGGCCGCTTCCTCGCCTCCGGACGGAAGCAGCCCCGCGACGGCGGGGTCATCCTCGCGGTCGCGGAGTCACGGAAGGCGATCGAGAGCGTGGTCGCGGAGGACCCCTTCGTGACGGGCGGGGTGTGCGCGTACCGGGTCACGGAGTTCGTGGCGACGAAGGTGGCAGCGGGCCTGGAGAAGTACCGGCAGGAACCGGTGGCTTGACGGGGACCGAGCCGCACGACACGGCCGGAGCGGCGCCGCCGGGGGCCGAGGTCACTCCTGCGGCGGGCGTTTGTCCCACTCCGCTGCATCCACCTGCGGCTGCCGCAGCGCGGCGCTGAGACGTGCGGGCCTCTTGCGCCTGCGGCGCGGGGTTTGCCCCTCCCCGCCCCTTCCCTGAACCGCTGGCCGCGGGGCGGGTGGGGATCTGCGGGGGTGTGGTGGTTGCTCGCGCAGTTCCCCGCGCCCCTGAAGGGGCGCCCCTTCAGGGGCGCGGGGAACTGCGCGGCCGGCCAGCTGCTACCCGCACAGGCCCACCCGCCCCTGAAGGGCTCGCCACCCGGGGTCTGGAACAGGCCCCGCGCAGCGGACGTCGCGCACACGGGGCCGGGGCGCGGAAACCGCTCAGAACTCCAGCCGCGCGACGCGCCCCTTCTCGCCCGACGCCCAGCACCCGAGGTCCCCCGCGCACGTCACCGTGTCGTACGACCCCCCATCGATCTTCCGCCAGGACCGCCCCCCGTTCACCGTGATGTCCGTGCCCGTCGGCCCCACCGCCAAAGCAACCGACCGACTGTGCGGCAGCCAGGTCACCCCGGACCGGTACTCCCCCGACGAAGCCCCGGCGGCACGCCAATGACGCCCCCCGTCCGACGTCCGCGCCGCCGCCCCCGGCGACACCTGCCCCGCCCGGTAGTCGCCGCCCACCGCGATCCCGTGCGTACCGTCGCGGAAGGCGACACCGAACACGCCCCGCGCCGGGTCCCCCGCCGGAATCGTCGTGTCGGTGGCCTTCCAGGTGAGCCCCCGGTCCGCGGAGTGCAGGACACGGCCCCGCGCCCCGCCCCCCGTCGTCAGCCAGACGTCCCGCGGCCCGTTGCTGACCAGACACTGGCCGCTGGCCGCGAATCCCGCCTCGCCCGGCAGGGCATCCGGCATTCCGCCGTTCGGGAGGACCTTCCAGGACTTGCCGCCGTCACCGGTGGACAGGATGCGGTACTTGCCGTCGACCGGGTCGCTCATCGCCAGGCCGTTGCGGCTGTCGAAGAAGGTGAGGCAGTCGTAGAACGCCTTGGGGTCGGGGTTGCGGAAGGTCTCCGTCCAGGTGCGGCCACCGTCCTGTGTGCGGTACGTCCGGGAGGCCTCGCCCTCGCCGATGGCCAGCACCACAGCCCGGCGGCCGTCGAACGCCTCGATGTCCCGGAACTCCAGCTCGCCCGCTCCGGGCGGGGAGACGTTCCGCCAGCTGCGTCCCCCGTCCCCGGTGCGCAGCACGGTGCCCTTGGAGCCGGCCACCCACGCGGTGTTCCGGCTGACCGCCGCGAGCCCCCGGAACCGTACGTCCGTGACGCCCGTGTCCTTGAGCCGCCAGCCGGCCGGCGTCCGCGTGCCGTCGGCGGCCGGGGCCGCCTCGGTCCGTCCGTCGGCCGCCTGCGCCGGTACCGCGACCAGTGCGGCCGCCACGGCCGCCGCACCCAGTCCCACCGACACCATTCGTCTCGTGTTCCCCATACCCCTCATGGCGCTGGAAGCTAGCCCACCGGACTCCTGTCGTCCAGAGTGCGGCCAGGGGCGCCCGTTCCTATGGTGGTGGGGAGCCCAGGGGGCGACGTATGACGGGTCGGGGTCCGAGACTTCACAGGGTCCGCACCATGAGACACGGGTGATGTTGTGTGGCTGAGGTGCCAGCGGGAACCAGCCGTACTGCGACCACGCAGGTCCCTGCGGCGCGACGTGATGCTGCCGCCGGAAGACGGGGTGATGCAGCTCACGCCGTGTTCGTGTGCACGAAGTTGCGCGTTCGTTCGTCCTTAAAGGCGGCAGGACGCATCCACCGAGCATGAGAGGTGCTGGCCTTGTCCATCGTTGTTGAGCAGGCCGTACAGGCCCGTCTGATCTCCTCCGCACCACAGCTGGAGAACGTCCCCGCGAGGCTCGGTTACGAGCCCTCGGACCCGTTCGCCGTACGCATGGTCTTCCCGCCGCCGGCCACCCTGGAGGGCATCGAGGTGGTCTGGACGTTCGCGCGGGAGTTGCTGGCCACGGGACTGGACGAGGCGGCCGGTGTCGGCGACGTACAGATCCGGCCCTACGGGTACGGGCGGACGGTGCTGGAGTTCCATGCGACGGAGGGTGTGGCGATGGTGCACATCCGCACCTCCGAGCTGCGTCGTTTTCTGAAGCGGACGCAGGAGCTGGTGCCGTCCGGGTCCGAGCACCGGTTCCTGGACGTGGACCAGGATCTGGCGCAGCTGCTGAGCAGCTGAGTCCGGCCGGTCGCGCTTTTCCCTCCATAAATTCAATTGCGTGCGTCGATTCGGCAGGCGTAGGGTTCCTCTCGCCCTGTTGTCGTCGAATGGAGAAGGACGTTGCTCGTCTGAGGTCCGGGACACCGTGCCGCGAGGCAGCCACCCATGAGTGGTCTGCTCATTCCCGCGTGCCGTGTGCGACCTCGGCGTTCGAGCCGTCTTCTCTCGACCAGGGCTTTCCGTATTTCTGCGGGTAGAAATTTCTGCGGGGGGAAGCCGACGGGCCTGATCCCGTAACCGGCCGCGAGGTCCGCACGTTTCTCGGTGTCTCCACAAGTTGCTCGGTCCACTCACGCAACCTGGAGGCCCTTTTGTCCGCCTATTCCCACGCCCAGCCCCACAGCGCTTCGCTGACCTGCACCGCCCTGTCCTTCGCCTGGCCCGACGGAACGGTCGTCCTCGACGACTTCCAGTTGGCCGTCGGCCCCGGACGCACCGGCCTCATCGGGGTCAACGGGTCCGGGAAGTCCACCCTGCTGAAGCTCTTCGCGGGGGAACTCACCCCCACCGGCGGCAAGGTGAAAGCGGCCGGCAGCATCGGCTATCTGCCGCAGAACCTCGTCCTCGACACCGGACTCAGGGTCGACGAGGCCCTGGAGATCGCGGAGACCCGCGCCGCCCTGCACGCCATCGAGGCCGGTGACGCCCGCGAGGAGAACTTCACCGCCGTCGGCGACGACTGGGACGTGGAGGAGCGTGCCCGCGCCACCCTGGACGGCCTCGGACTCGGTCACATCGGTCTGGACCGCACCCTCGGCGAGGTGTCCGGCGGCGAGTCCGTACTGCTGAGACTGGCGGCCCTGCTGCTGCGCCGGCCCGATGTGCTGCTGCTCGACGAACCGACCAACAATCTCGACCTCTACGCACGCCAGCGGCTGTACGACGCCGTGTCGGCCTGGTCCGGGGTGCTCGTCGTGGTCAGCCACGACCGCGAGCTCCTGGAACGGGTGGACCAGATCGCGGATCTGCGCGACGGCGAGGTCCGCTGGTACGGCGGCACCTTCTCCGAGTACGAGGAGGCGCTCGCCGTGGAACAGGAGGCGGCGACCCGGATGGTGCGGGTCGCCGAGGCCGACGTACAGAAGCAGAAGCGTGAACTGATCGAGGCGCAGGTCAAGTTGGCCAAGCGCAAGAAGTACGGCCAGAAGATGAGCGAGCAGAAGCGCGAACCCAAGATCGTGATGGGTCTGCGCAAGCGGGCCGCGCAGGAGTCGGCGGGCAAGCACCGGACCCTGCACGCGGAGCGGCTGAAGGGCGCCAAGGAACGGCTCGGCGAGGCCGAGGAGTTGGTGCGCGAGGACGATGTGGTCCGCATCGAGCTGCCGTACACCACGGTCCATCCTGGGCGCGGCGTGCTGGCCGTACGGGATCTCAAGATGCCGTACGGGGCGAGCCTGGACGGGGTGTTCGAGCTGCGCGGCCCCGAGCGGGTGGCACTGACCGGACGCAACGGGGCCGGCAAGACGACCCTGCTGCGCACCGTCGCCGGGCAGCTGGAGCCGCTTTCGGGAGAGGTGGAGCGGCTGGTTCCGCAGCGCTTCCTGCCGCAGCGGCTCGATGTGCTGGACGACTCGCTGAGTGTCGTGCAGAACGTCGCGCTGCTCGCCCCGTCCGCGACCAACAACCTGATCAGGGCACGCCTCGCCCGCTTCCTCTTCAAGGGGGCGAAGGCCGACCAGTCGGTGGGCACCCTGTCGGGCGGCGAGCGCTTCCGGGCGACCCTGGCGGCGCTGCTGCTCGCCGATCCGGCCCCGCAGCTCCTGATGCTGGACGAGCCGACGAACAATCTCGACATGGCGAGCGTCCGGCAGCTGACCGAGGCGTTGCAGGCCTACGAGGGCGCGCTGATCGTGGCCAGCCACGACGAGCCGTTCCTGGAGTCGATCGGGATCACCCGGCGGCTGCACCTGGGGGCGGCGGGGGAAGGGGAGGCGGAGGAGCCGGTGCCGGAGGACGGGTAGAAGCTGGAACCGATACCGGCCAGAAAGTGTTGGGTATCGGTTCCGGCGTCGCTGTTCGAGCGGCGGGGTGCATGTGGGGGTGCCGGACGGGAACCCGCTACTGATGGCGGCGGGGAGGTTGCGTGACTTGGCTCTCGCTCCGGCGGCGTGACCTGCATACATAACGGTATGTAGCGGTACGCAACGGACAGGGACTTGGCTCAGCGCTCACGCCGCGCTTAACCTACGGTCTCGTAACCTACGAATCCGTAGGTAACCGCCTTCGTCCCCGTCCCTCAGGAGTACCCGTGACGATCACCTCTCCCCACCTCGGCAGCTCGGAGGCGTGGACCGACGCCAAGCTGCTGTTCGCGCTGGAAGAGGTGGTGGAAAAGGAACTCAACCGCCACCTGAAGGTCACCAAGGACTGGATGCCGCACGAGTACGTCCCGTGGTCGGACGGCCGGAACTTCCCCGGCTACTTCGAGGACGGCGAGGCGTGGGACCCGGCGCAGTCCAAGGTGACCGACATCGGGCGCATCGCGCTCGTCGTGAACCTGCTGACCGAGGACAATCTGCCCAGCTACCATCACGAGATCGCCTCCCTGTTCGGCCGGGACGGCGCGTGGGGCACCTGGGTGCACCGCTGGACCGCCGAGGAGGGCCGGCACGGCATCGTGATGCGCGACTACCTGCTGGCCTCGCGCGCCGTGGACCCGGACAAGCTCGAACAGTTCCGGATGCAGCACATGAGCGAGGGCTTCGAGTCGGACAATCGGCACTCGATGCTGCACTCGGTGGCTTACGTGGCCTTCCAGGAGCTGGCGACGCGCATCTCGCACCGGAACACCGGCCACCAGTCCGGGGACCCGGTCTGCGACCGGATGCTGGCGCGGATCGCGACCGACGAGAACCTGCACATGGTCTTCTACCGGAACCTGCTGGGCGCGGCCTTCCAGCTGGCCCCCGACCTGACGATGCAGGCCGTGCGCGACGTGGTCGTGAACTTCCGGATGCCGGGGCACGGGATGCCGGGATTCGAGCGGGCCGCGGCGCAGATGGCGATCGGTGGGGTCTACAACATCCGGATTCACCATGACGATGTGATCCAGCCGGTGCTGAGGTTCCTGAAGGTGCTGGACATCGACGGGCTCGGTGCGGAGGGGCTGAAGGCTCAGGAGGAGCTGGGGCTTTACATGGGGGGGCTGGACGCGGAGGCGTCGAAGTTCGACGAGAAGCTGGCGACGAGGCTGGCGCGGAAGGCGGCCAGGGCGCAGGGGGCGTAAACGGGGGCGCCCACCCCTGGTAGCCCGCTTGGGCGGCGAGGCCGCTGCCCTCCCGCTCCTGGAAGCCCGCTTGGGCGACGGGCCGCTGCCCTCCCGCCCCTGGAAGCCCGCTTGGGCGGCGGGGCCGCCCCCCGGGGGCGGAACGGGCGGGCAAGGGGGCGGCCCCCGACGGAGTCGCACCCCACCCGCCCCGGCCCACCTGAGCCCCGCCCCCTCGCTCACTCAGCGGTGGCGTGTGGTGACTCCCAGGGCCTCGTCCCTGACGTCCCGTACCGGGTGTTCCCGTAGCGCCCGCAGGCACTCCCGCCACGGCTCCGCCCAGGACGTACGCCCCCCGCACGCCTCCGTGATCGCGACAGCCAGCAGCCCCGTGGCGTGGCCACCCCCGGCGGCGAGCGCGGTGGCCCGGCCGAGCAGGACCTCCTGGTCGCCCTCCGCCTGGTACCCGCCGATCCGGTCGCTCAGCGCCTCCGCGGTACGGACGGCCGCCGCGGGCCGCTCGTCGAGCAGTCGGCCCAATTGGGTCAGCGCCGCGTCCAGCTCCCCCGGCTCCGCGTCCAGCTCCAGCCCCCGTACCAGCAGCTCCGCCGCGTGCGGCACGAACTCCTCGTGCGCGCGGAGCACTCCCCCCGCCTCCCGCAGCACCGGCCTGGCCACCTCCGGTCGCGGCGCGCCCCAGCCCCCGTCGGTCAGTGCGCACAGCCGGGACACCAGGTGGTCCAGCCGGTACCTGGCCGGCAGGTCCCGGTCCGGCTCCTCGGCCGTGGCCAGGACGTTCAGCGCCCGGAGTACCGCGTCGCGGCCCACACCGGCAGCCGGCGCCCCGGCCACCAGGGCCTCGGCCGCCGTCCGCCAGCGCCGCCGGTCGGTCAGGTCGGTCAGCGCGGCCACCAGAACGTCGGTGGCACCGGGCAGCCAGGGCGCCCAGACACCGAGCGCGCCGAGCGCCGCCACCGCCAGTTCCGGGTCGTCGGTGCGGCACACCTCACGAACCAGCCCCGCGTAACGGGGCCGCAGCGGCTCGGCCAGGTCACCCGGCGCCACGCCCAGCACGGCCGCCCGCAGCGCGGTCCGCTCCACGGCGGGGGCGTCCGCGACCGCTCCCCCGGCCGCCGCGTCCTGGAGCATCCGCCAGGCGCGTGCGTCGTCGAGCAGCCGGGAGGCGTGCGACACACAGGCCGCGCGGACGTCGTGATGGCGGCCCGGGGTGGCATAGGTCCGGGTGACCAGGTCCACCGCGGTCGGCAGCGGGAGACGCAGGGCGGCGAGGCGGACCGTTTCCTTGGCGCCGGTGACCTTGGCGGGGGTTTCGGCACCGAGGACGTCGTCGAGCAGGGTGGCGAGCCGGGAGGGGCGAACGTGGCGGGAGGCGCCGGTCGCCGCGTGGACGGCGACCCGGGCCCGGTTCGTACCTGCCAGGGCGAGGAGCTCGGGAAGGGCGTCCGCGGGACGGTCGGTGAGGGCCAGGGCGCTCAACGCCGCCTCGGCGACCACCACTTCCTCGTCGCCGGTACGGCGCCGCACCTCGTCCGCCCCGATGCCGGGCAGCACGGCGAGCCGCCGGAGCGCCTGTACGCGGTCGTCCTCCCAGACGCCCTCGTCGGCCGCGACCGCGCTCAACTGCTGTGCGGCGGCCAGGTGCTGGCGCGGTACCCAGCGTCGGACGGCCGGGCCCACCGGGGCCAGCCACTGCCCCTCGTCCAGGAACCGGCTTTGGGGCGGGCCCTCGCCGAGAACCTGGTCGAGCAGGTCGGTGCGGGTGGTGGTGAGCACCTTCAGGACCTGCGGCACCACGGCGGCGGCCGGCTCGCGGTCGAGCAGCCGGGCCACCTTCTCGCTCCGGCCGGTGGGCGGTGCCAGCCAGGCTTCGATCGCGGTCCGTGCGGTGTCCTCGTTGGTGGAACGGGCGGCCTGCCACAGAAGTTCCCCGAGTGCCGCAACGCGGTGTGCGAGGCTGCCGAGTTGGGCGGTGAGGGTCAGGGTCAGCCGGTGGTCGTCCTTCTGTGCCGCCGCCTCCAGCAGCGGCAGCAACGCGGCCACCAGCAGCTGTTCCTGCCCCTGGCCCAGGTCCCGGTCGGCCCTTCGCCAGGCGACCACGCCCAGGTCGATCTCGCCGTGGCCGCGCGCGATCCCCGCCAGGGTCCGCAGGGCCCACCGCACCAGCGGGTTCCCGGGGTCCTGCGGGTGCGCCCGCAGCAGTTTCACCGCGAGGCTGCCGAGGTCACCGCGGGCGGACGCAGAGGTGTCGCGCGCCTCGGCCGCGTCGGTGGCGATCCGTTCCAGATGCGGGGCCGACGCCTCACCGAAGAGCGCGGCGGGCGTCCCCGCCAGGGCGGTCAGCGCGGCGGAACGTACCGGATCCTGCTCGTTGCGCAGCCGTGCCATCTCCTCCAGTACGGCGTCCATCGCGGCCGTGTCGTGGCTGCGGGACGCGTTGGCGATCAGCAGCGGCCAGGCCACGGCACGGTCCTCCGCGACGGGGCGGCGGGTGGCGGCGGTCAGCGTGTCGCGTACCTCGGCGGGCGGAAGGTAGGACTCCGCCCGCAGCACCGTGCTCCAGGAGATGTTGTCGGTGCGCTCCCGGTCCGCCATCCGCCGGGCGTACGCGGTGACGGCGCTGCGGGGCAGGGCGCCCAGCACCGCTTCCTCCAGCCTCGCCGGCGGTGTGTCCCTGCCCTCGACGGCTGCCAGATACAGGGCCTCGCGGCGGGACGGCGGGAGCGCCCCGATCAGGGTCAGCAGGGCGTGGTGGCCGACGAGGGCACGGGCGTAGCCGACCACCAGGTTCCAGGGAGCGTGCCGGGCGATCCGTCGCAGTACCGGGGCGCGGACGTATCCGCCGATGGACACGGAGAGCCCGAAGGGGGTGCGCAGCAGCCTCACCAGGTGCTCGGGTTCCGCCGTCGCCAGCAGGCCCAGGGCGTCCCGTACCGCCGCCGGCAGCCGGGCCGGCGGGTGCGCGTCCAGCATGCCGATCACCCGGCGGGGCACGGCACCGGCCGCGGAGTCCCCCGTCGCACGGGCCGCCGCCCGCAGCACCAACGCCACCGCGTGCCCGTAGCGCGTCCACCACCCCTCGCGCGCGGTCTCCGGCTGCCCGGCCAGGTCACGTTCCAGCGCGTCGAGCAGCGCGACCGGATGGCGGCGGGCGCAATCGTTCCAGCCCCGTGCGGCGTGGAAGAGGTCCGGCAGCGCCCGGCGGACCGTCTCCGCGCCGCAGCCGGGAAGCAGCCTGGCCGCCTCCTGCTCGCCCCAGGTGGCGCGCACCTCGCCGAGCAGCCGGTCGGCGAGTGCGGGGCGACGGCCTGCGGCGAGGTGGTGCAGCACGTCTCGGCGTACGACCGCGGAGGCGTCCTGGAGCGCGGCCGCGAACGCCGCGTCGGGCACCCCCACGCTGTCCGCGGCCCGCAGCGCATGGCCGCGCACGTAACGATCCGGGTCGTCGAGCCGGGCGGCGATCCAGTCGGTGTCCCGGCCCACAGAGGCGGCCACCACGGCCAGCCCGTTTCCGTACGCGCCGCGGCCCGCCAGCTCCTCCAGGACCGGCCTCAACGCCCCTTCGGCAACCAACTCCCCCACATCAAGGGCAAGTTGACGCATCCTTTCGGGGTGGGGCAGCGGGTCGATGGCGGCGAGGAGCCGGTCGGTCCTGTGCGGTGCGGTGAAGGGCATGCGGGGATTCTGCCTGCCCGCCGTACAGAGCTGTAATGGTTTTGCCGGGGAGCTCCGCGCAGTACGCCCGTTCGAGCCCAGTAATGTGTCCGCGTGAAACCTCTGACCCGTGTAGTTCTCATCGGCGCCCCGGTCGCCATCGTCGCCACCGTACTTTTCAGTGGCAATCCCGGCGGGGACGACCAGATCTACGACGAAAACACCGAAACCGGCGAGGCGCCCGGCGAGTCGGACGACGACCGCAAGCCGAAGACCGACGCGGAGCTCATAGCCAAGCTGCCGCCGGGTCTCGCGGACCCCGCCGCGAAGATACGGGCCGCGCAGGTCATCTCCACCGCGGAGAACTCCACCCTGAACTGGCGCGGTCAGTACACCTCGATCCGTGACGTCGGCGACGGCAACGGCTACACGGCCGGCGTCATCGGCTTCACCTCGGGCACCCACGACATGCTCCAGCTGATCCAGGACTACACCAAGACCCACCCGGACAACTCGCTGGCCCGCTACATCCCGGCGCTCGAAAAGGTCGACGGCACCGCCTCCCACGAGGGTCTGGACCCGGGGTTCACGCAGGCGTGGAAGCACGCGGCCAAGGAGCCGGACTTCCGCAAGGCGCAGGACGACGCCCGCGACAAGTACTACTTCAAGCCCGCCGTGGACCTCGCCAAGATGGACGGCCTGGGCACGCTCGGCCAGTTCATCTACTACGACGCGATGGTGCTGCACGGCCCCGGTCTCGACAAGCGCGGCTTCTACGGCATCCGTGAGACGGCGCGCAAGAAGGTCAAGGCGCCCTCCGAGGTCGAGGGCAAGGCCAAGGCGAAGGCCGAGCAGGACTATCTGAACGCCTTCCTCGACGAGACCCGCGAGGTGCTCCGGACGAAGAAGACGCTCAATGACACCTCCCGGATCGACACCGCGCAGCGGGTGTTCCTGAAGAAGGGGAACATGAACTTCAAGGCACCGCTGGAGTGGAAGATGTACGGGGAAGACTTCCGCATCAACCGCTGACGGGGGGCTGGTATGCGGGTCGGCGCGGATCCGCCGGTGGTGAACCTGTGGAGCTGTCGCGGCATGGGGCTGATGCTGTCGCTGGCCGGGTCCGAGCACCGGGAGGCGGCCCGGGAACGGGTCGTGCGGGAGTGGGAGCGCTGCCCGCAGCCCTCCCGGTTCCACTGGCCACGCCACCGCTACCCGGTGTCCGCCCTCCTCTGGACGCTCCGGCACGACGACCCCGCACTCAACTCCGGGGTGTACCGGAACGGGACGCTCCGGGGCGTCATCCGTGACGAGATCCGGCGCGGGCTGCGCTTCGGGCCCGTGCCGCCGGGCGCCGACCCCCGGGAGCCGCTGCACGTCGCGGACTCGGTGCGGCTCGCCACCGACATCCGGCCGGACGAGTTCCGGTTCGACGACCCGGCCGAGCTGGTCGCCGCGCTGCGGGCGGGCACCGGGATGAAGCGGGCCGACGCGGCCGCCCGCCGGGTCGGCCGGGACGACTGGGGTGCCGTCGTCCGGGCGGACCGGGAGCAGCCGCTCCCCGGCCACGCACGCTGGGCGCTCGCCATCCGGCCGGACTGCCCGTCCTGGGCCCGCAGCGGTTTCGACACCCATCCCGCGTTCGCCCACCGCCTGCGGCAGGCCGGGATCTTCGACGGGCCACGGCACTACCTCGAAACCGGCCGCCCGGCGATACAGGTGCTGAATGTGCTGGCGAACGGGGACAGGTCCTTCCCCGGCCTGACGGAGGCCGTGCCGCCGTTGCGGGCGTGGGTGCGCGAGGTGCTCGGCGGGGACGGGGACGCGTGGGCCCAATTGGCTTGGCTGCTACCGGGGTTCACCGGGACGGCGCCGGAGCTGTTCGACTCCGTACGTGGGTAACTGCGCACCCCTACAGTGACTCTCGGCTCACCGACTCGCGACTCACCAGCTCGCGACTCACGACTCACCGTCCCACCGACCCGGCCGGTTCGACGGCGGCCCCGACCGGATTCGAACCGGCGTATCCTCACCCGCTGAATGAGCGCGTCGACCTCTGCGCTACGGGGCCGCCCGGACACCCCGGACGACCGGATTCGAACCGGCCTGCCCCCTCGCACGAGGGGTGTGGCTGCCTCTGCACTACGCGACCCGGAGCAACCGGGACCGAGTGTAGAGCCTGAGTCCCGCCCCGGCGCCCCCGCCCGCCCCTCCAGGCCCTCAGCCCCCTCAACTCCCCTGCCGCGCATCCTCCCTGACCAGCTCCGCCGCCTTCTCCGCCAGTGCCACCGTCGGCGCGTGGGTGTGCCCGCGCGTGATGTTGGGCATCACCGAGGCGTCCACGACGCGCAGTCCGGCCACTCCCCTGACCCGCAGCCTGGGGTCGGTCACCGAACCCCGGTCGCGGCCCATCCGGCAGGTACCGGTGGGGTGGTAGAGGGTTTCCAGGGAACCGCGCAGCGAGGCGATCAGCTCGTCGTCGCCGACGACGCCCGGGTAGTGGCCCATCGGTCCGCTGGTGTACGGGGACAGGGCGCGGCCGGTGAACAGGTTCTCCGCCTTCCGCACTCCCGCCACGATCCGCCGCAGGTCGGCCTCGTCGGTGAGGTAACCGGCGTCGATGCGCGGCCCGTCGGCCGGATCGGATCCGGCCGGGGTGATCCGCCCCGAGCTGGCGGGCTGGAGCAGGACCACGCCAATGGTGAGCCCGTGTTCGGTGGGCGGGGTCAGGCCGTGGTCGATGAACGGCACCGGAGCGAAGATCAACTCCAGGTCGGGGGCGTCCAGGCCGGGGGCGCTGCGGACGAAGGCGACGGCCTCGGCCACGTTGGAGGTGAGCGGGCCGCGCCCGGCGAGCAGGAAGCGGGCGAGGTTGGCGGGGGTGTCGGCGCCGGTGAGGGTGGTCGGGCAGGTGCAGCGCATGGTGACGGCCGTGGAGAGGTGGTCCTTGAGGTTGTGGCCGACCTCGGGCGAGGTGACGCGCGGGGTGATGCCGGCTGCGCGGAGGGTGTCGGGGTCGCCGATCCCGGAGTGCATCAGCAGGTGCGGGGACCCGATGGCGCCTGCGGCGAGGATGACCTCGCGGCGGGCGGTGAGGGCGCCGGGGACGCCGTCGGCCTCCACGCCCACGATCCGCTCGCCGGCCGCGTCGTAGCGCAGCCTGCGGACCCGGGCGCCGGTGAGAATGTCGAGGTTGGGGCGGCGCCCGGCCGGGGCCAGATAGCCGTCGGCGGCGCTCCAGCGTCTGCCGCGCCGCTGGTTGAGCGGGGTGAGGGCGCAGCCGCTGTGGTCGGGGCCGTTGAGCTCGGGCAGTTCGTCGATGCCCGCTTCGCGGCAGGCGTCCATGAAGGCGCCGGTCAGGGCGTTGGGGTCACGCGGCGGTGAGATGAACAGCGGCCCTGCGGTGCCGTACACGGTGTGCGCCGGGGTGTGTCCGGTCCATCGCTCGGCCCGCCGGAAGTAGCGTACGAACTCGTCGTACGACCACTCGTGGCCCGCGGCCTCTCCCCAGGCGTCGTAGTCGTCGCGGTGGCCGCGCACCCACATCATGGCGTTCATGGAGGAGCTGCCGCCGAGCATGTGGCCGCGCGGCCAGTAGAGTTCGCGCCCGTCGAGGGCCTCCTGCTTCGAGGTGTGGAAGTTCCAGTCGTACGGCGTCCCGAACAGCTTCGGGAAGGCGGCGGGTATCCGGATCTCCGGCTTGGTACGGCGGTCGGGGCCGCCGGACTCGATGAGTGCGACACGCACGGTGGGGTCCTCGGAGAGCCGGGCGGCGAGCACACAGCCCGCCGAGCCGGCGCCGACGACGAGGTAGTCGTAGACAGGGCTGGCACCGGACTTGCGGGCGTTCTGGCGGCGGCTCAACTCGGCTCCCCTGGATCACTGTTGGACACGGCGTCGACTGCTCGGCCCCCAGCATGACCGCAGTGGGCCGGGGTTACCAGGGGGTAGTCACTGCCGGGGCGTCGTCACAGCCAGGGGGTCGTCACGGCCAAGGGGTGGTCACCGGGTGGCGTCGGAACGCCGCATCTCCTGGCGTTCCTTCTCGGAGAAGCCGCCCCAGACACCGAACCGCTCGTCGTGGGTCAGGGCGAACTCCAGGCACACGGCGCGCATGTCGCAGGCACCGCAGAGCTGCTTGGCCTCGCGGGTGGAGCTGCCGGGCTCGGGAAAGAAGAACTCCGGTCCGGTCTGGGCGCACAGGGCGCCGTCCTGCCAGGACAGCTCGCTCCCGGTGGCGCTGAGGCTTCGGGAAATGGTCTCGATCGACATGGCATTCACCGTGCCCGGTCGCGATCAACACCTGATCAACGAGCGTTCAACGACTCAGCGGACGGACCCGGCGGCCCGGGCATTCCAGCACCCCGCCCACTCCAGCACCCCGTCGCTCCAGCACCCCGGCATTGCAGCACCCCGACGCCGATTTCCCAAAGCGTTGCGCCGCTTCCACGTGTCGTACTTCCACGTGTCGTACTTCCACGTCCCGTGCGGGACCCTCAAGCGGCCGCCGCGGCCCCGCCCGCGTGCGCCGGGGCCCGGTCGCGCCCGCCCGGGTGCCGGTGGCGCCACACCCAGAACACCGTGCAGGACACCAGCGACCAGGCCGCCAGGACCAGGAACGGCTTGAGGTGCTGGTGGCCCTGGAAGTACACGGCGGTGTGCTGGGCGTTGACGGACGCGCCCGGCGGCAGCCACTGACCGATGTGGCCGAGCAGCGAGGGCAGCAGCGGCCAGGAGACGGCCCCGCCGGAGGAGGGGTTGCCGAGCAGCACCATCAGGCCCCAGGTCGGCAGCATCGCCCAGCGTCCCATCATGGTGTTGAACATGGTGAAGACCATCCCCGAGGTGAACATGGTCAGCGCGAGGATCAGCCAGGACTCGACGAACGGCAGGTCCAGGGCGCCCAGCAGCCAGTCCACCACCGCGGCGATGGCGAAGGAGCCGAGGAGTGCGTAGGCGGCGGTGAACCCGATGCGTTCGGCGGGGTTCAACCCCCTCGCGTGGACGCTGAGTTGAATAGCCCCGACGAATCCGATGATGACTGCGGCGAGTGAGATGTAGAAGAGGGCGAGGCCGCGCGGGTCGCCCTTCTGGAGCGGTTTGACGTCCTTGACGGTGACCTCGACACCGGTGGCCTTGCCGACCTTCAGCCCCGTCTCGGCGAGCAGCTGGGCGACCGAGGCGCCGGAAGCGCCCGCCACGTCCAGGGTCAGCCCACCGCGCTGCTGCGCCCGCAGCACCGCGAAGGCCCGCTGCTCGTCCATCGCCTCGCGGGCCTGCCGGTACGTCGGATAGTCGGTGACCTCCAGCGAGCCGGGCAGCGCCTGGTCCGTCCCGGCGACCATGGCCCTGATCTGCGGGGCCTGGGGGTCACCGGCCACGGCCACCGGGATCCGGTGCGGGGTGGGGTTGGCCATCGTGTACGTGTAGGAACCGGCGAAGAGCCCGGCCGCGATCGCCAGGATGAACACCAGCACCGTCGCGGGCAGGAACGGCGTCTGCTTGAACCCCTCCCACTTCTCCGCCCCGGTAGGAACCCGGCCGTGCGCGCCGTGCGGATGGCCACCGGCGTCCCCGCCTCCGGCCGACTGCCCCTCCGCCGCCGGTGTTTCGCTGCTCATCCCGCGCCCTCACCCTCGTCATTCTTCTCGGTCTTCTCGGTCTTCTCGGTCTTCTCGGTCCGCTTGGCGCGGCTCGGGGCGACCCGTTTCGGCTCGCCCGGCATCTTGGGGTAGTCCGGCGGGTACGGCAGATCGCCGAGCCCCCGGTCGTGCGCGTCCTGTTCCGCCAGCTCCAGCAGCGAGTCCAGCGAGAAGGCGTGCTGCTCCATGTCCTCGTGTACGTCGCCGAGTTCGGCGAACCGGGCGGGCATGGTCGCCACGTCGAAGTCCTCGGGGCGTACGTCGTCCAGCTCCTCCCACCGCAGCGGTGCGGAGACCGGCGCGTGGGGCTTCGGGCGGATCGAGTAGGCGGAGGCCATGGTGCGGTCGCGGGCGGTCTGGTTGTAGTCGACGAAGATGCGCTCCCCGCGCTCCTCCTTCCACCACGCGGTGGTCACCGCGTCCGGCATCCGCCGCTCCAGTTCCCGCCCGACGGCGATCGCGGCACGTCGTACGGCGGTGAAGTCCCAGCGCGCCTCGATCGGCACGAACACATGCAGCCCGCGCCCGCCGGAAGTCTTGGGCCAGCCGCGCAGTCCGTGTTCCTCCAGCACTTCGCGGAGCCGGTGGGCGGCGCGCACCGCGTCCGTGAAGTCGGTGCCGGGCTGCGGGTCGAGGTCGATGCGCAGTTCGTCGGGGTGGTCGGGGCGTTCCCGGCGTACCGCCCAGGGGTGGAAGGTCAGGGTCCCCAGATTGGCGGCCCACAGGACGGCGGCGAGCTCGGTCGGGCAAACCTCGTCGGCGGTACGGCCACTGGGGAAGGCGATGGTGGCGGTCGGCAGCCACTCGGGCACCTTCTTCGGGGCCCGCTTCTGGTAGAAGGACTCGCCCTCCACCCCGTCGGGGAAGCGCTCCAGGGTGGTCGGCCGCTCGCGCAGGGCGCGCAGGATGCCGGGGCCGACGGCCAGGTAGTACTCGGCGACATCGCGCTTGGTGAAACCGCGCTCCGGAAAATAGATCTTGTCCGGGCTCGACAGTCGCACCGCGCGCCCTCCCGCTTCCAGCTCGATCGCCTCGCCCGTCTTGCCCATGTGCGCCACGGTAGGCCGAGCCTACATATGCCGCATATCGGAGGATCAGGCAGGGTCAGACTTATGGCACAAAAACCCCCGAAACCTTCCGAGCCCCCACACCGGATGAGCCTTCCGGTCATGCCTCCGGTGAAGCCGATGCTGGCGAAGTCGGTGAAGAAGATCCCGCCGGGCATGCAGTACGAGGCCAAGTGGGACGGATTCCGGGCGATCGTGCACCGGGACGGCCCGGAGATCGTCATCGGCTCCCGTACCGGCAAGCCGCTGACCCGCTACTTTCCCGAGCTGGTGGCGGGCCTGCTCGCCGAGCTGCCGCCGCGCTGCGTCATCGACGGCGAGATCGTCGTCGCCCAGGACGGCCGGCTGGACTTCGAGCGGCTCTCCGAGCGCATCCACCCGGCGGACTCCCGGATCGCCCTGCTCGCGAACCGGACCCCGGCCAGCTTCGTCGCCTTCGATCTGCTCGCCCTGGAGGACCTGGCGCTGTTCGACGTTCCCCTGGAGCAGCGGCGCAAGGCTCTCCGCGACGTACTGGAGGGAGCGGGTCCGCCGGTCCATCTGGCCCCCGCGACGACCGATCCCCAGGTCGCGCAGCTCTGGTTCGAACGCTTCGAGGGAGCCGGCCTGGACGGCGTCATGGCCAAGCCGCTCACCCTCCCCTACCGGCCCGACGCCCGCCTGATGTACAAGATCAAGCACGAGCGCACGGCCGACTGCGTGGTCGCGGGCTACCGGCTGCACAAGACGGCGGGCGACGCGGTCGGCTCACTGCTGCTCGGCCTGTACGACGCCGAGGGCGTCCTCCAGCACGCCGGGGCCTGCTCCGCCTTCACCATGCAGCGCCGCAGAGAACTCGTCGGCGAGCTGGCCCCGCTGCGTCTGGACTCCCCGGCCGACCACCCGTGGGCGGCCTGGGAGGACCAGTCCGCCCACGAGACGAACCGCCTCCCGGGCAGCCAGAACCGCTGGTCGGGCGGCAAGGACAAGTCCTGGGTGGCGCTGGCGCCGGAGCGGGTGGCCGAAGTGGCTTACGACCACATGCAGGGCACCCGCTTCCGCCACACCACTCAGTTCCGCCGGTGGCGCCCGGACCGGGACCCGGCAAGCTGCCGGTACGACCAGTTGGAGGAACCGGTCGGCTACGACCTGTCGGAGGTGCTGGGCGGCGTGCTCTGAGCACCTGCGCCCGAGGGGCCGGGGTGCGGGGCTCCTACTGCCGCCACTGGTCCTTCGCCGACACGCCGGGCAGGGGCTTGCCGATCAGGGCCAGCGGGACGAAGAAGCAGACCTGGCTGATGGCCAGGACGAGCGTGGTGAGGGCCTTGTCGTCGTAGTGGGCGGACGCCTGGGCGTAGAGCTGGTCCGAGACGCGCTCACCGGCGGAATTCGCGGTGAGGACCGCGTCCACCAACGCCAGGGCGGCGCGCTCGGCGTCGGTGAAGAGGGAAGCGCCCTGCCAGGAGGCGACAGCGGCCACCCGCTCCTCGGCCTCCCCGGCCCTGCGGAGGCCGCCGGTGTGCCGCGCGGTCAGATAGTCGCTGCCGACGATCTGGCCGGCCCGCAGCTGGACCAGGCTGATGGTGGTCCTCGGCACCGAACCGTTCGCGGTCGCCTTGAACAACGCGCCGCCGATGTCATCGAGCTCGGGGACGAACTGGACCGGGTTGGGCAGTCGCGACTCGGTGCGGGCGTTCGTGGTGGTCATGGTGTGGTTTCCTTCCGGGGTTCAACTCGGGTGCTTCAACTCGGGTGCTTCAACTCGGGTGCTTCGACGTGGTGTTACTGGCATGACGGATCACATCCGGCAGAGGTGACCGGTCCGCGGCGGTCACCTTTTCGACGCCCCGTCCGTCATCCGTACGACACCGTCGAAGAACCCCCGGAGAGAGGAATCGCACCGTGGAGGCCCATGACTTCCTGGCCGACCGTTTCGAGGGGCACCGCCCCCGTCTCACCGCGGTCGCCCACCGCATGCTCGGCTCGTCGGCGGAGGCCGAGGACGCGGTCCAGGAGGCGTGGTTGCGGCTGGCCCGGTCGGACTCCGGTGACATCGACAACCTGGGCGGCTGGCTGACCACCGTGGTGGGCCGGGTCTGTCTGGATCTGCTGCGGTCGCGGAAGTCACGGCGCGAGGAGCCGCTGGAGTACCGGCTGCCCGACCCGGTGATCGGCGAGGAGCGGGGCGTCGACCCGGAGCAGGAGGTCATGCTGGCCGACTCGGTGGGCCTCGCGCTGCTGGTGGTGCTGGAGTCGCTGAGCCCGGCGGAGCGGCTGGCGTTCGTGCTGCATGACCTGTTCGGGCTGCCGTTCGAGCAGATAGCGCCCCTCGTGGACCGCACTCCGGCGTCGGCCAAGAAGCTCGCCAGCCGGGCGCGGCTGCGGATCCGTGGTGCGGCCCCTGCGCCCGATCCCGACCCAGCCGATCAGCGTCGGGTGGTGGAGGCGTTTCTCTCTGCCGCGCGGAGTGGGGACTTCGAGTCGCTGCTGGCCGTCCTCGACCCGGAGGTGGTGCTGCGTGCCGATGCCGGCGCGCTGAACGGCGGGATGAAGGTCATCCGGGGCATTACGGCTGTGGCCGCTCAGGCCGCCACCTTCCGGCGCATGGCCACCAGCGCCACCACCCGCCCGGTCTCCGTCAACGGCCTCGCCGGCCTCCTCAACACCGTCGACGGCCAACTCATCTCCGTCATGGGCTTCACCGTCACCCAAGGCCGCATCGCCACCATCGACATCCTCTCCGACCCCACCCGCCTGGCAAGCCTCGACCTGACCCGCTTGGGCGCGTAAGTGCCTGTGTCTGTACCCCGGTCGGGCACCCGCCCCCCTCACCTCACCGCCCGGTGATCTTCTCCCACTCCTCCCGACTCGGCCCCACCCTCCCCGGCACCCAGTCCGGCCGCCCCGCCAACCACTCCTCCAAGTGCCGCACCACCTCCGGATCCCCGTACGCCTCCCGAGGCAACGCCACCAAGTGCCGCACCCTCGACCGCGCCCGCCCCACCACCGGATCCCGCAACCCGCACACCAACATCGCCGCCCGCTGCCGCGCCATCCCGGCCGGCACCTCCGTCGACCGCTCCGCGAACCGCTCCCCGATCCCCTGGTCCGTCTGCACCTGCACGTCGAACCAGGGCTTCAGCGTGCGCACCGCCCACGCGTGGTACTCCGCCGCGAACTCCGCACTCGCCAGGTCCGCTCCCTCGGCCGCCCGCCCCGCCATCCACCGCGCCGACCAGAGCGCCAGCGAGATCCCCTGCGCCATGGTGGGGTTGGTGTGGATGAAGCTGTCCCCCAGGGCCAGCAGCCCCCGCACCACCGGCCCCTGCTCGTCGACCAGCGCACTCCACCGGTTGTCGAGCCCGGCCATCGGCAACACCTCGGACAGCGGTTCGACGTCCAGCGAGAGCCAGTCGGCGCCGGACGGAAACGACCGGGCCGCCGTCTCGAAGACGGCCGGGTCGCGCAGCGCCGTACGCGTCGGATCGTCGGTGTGCAGGAAGAGCGCGACCCCGAATACCCGGTTGTCGGACGGGAAGACGGCACAGCCACCGAAGGACCCACCGGCCAGCGCCAACGCGCCCTGCACCGGCTCCCGTGGGCCTTCCGCCCGCCGGTACCACCGGCAGAAGTAGGCGACACCGGTCCGGTGCCGCTCCACCACCGGCGGCCTGCACCCCGCCTCGACCAGCCAGTCCCCGGTGTTCACCCGGCGCCCGCCGCAGTCGATGACCACGTCCGCCGGGTGGACTTCCTCGCCGGTACGCAGCCCCGTCACCCGGGGCACCTCGCCACCGCCCTCGACGACCAGGCCGGTCACCCGCACCCCGTAGCGCACAGTCGCGTGCGCCTCGGCTCGCAGCGCGTCGGTGAGGACGGACTCCACCAGGATCCGCCGGGTCTGGAGCATGACGAGGTCCTCGTCGCCCGGCCTGGCCGGCGGCCGCCGCTCCCCGTACCAGTCAAGCTCGTGGTACTCGGCCGCCCCGCGGCGCAGCAACTCCGCGTACACATCGGGCAGTTCGTCGCGCAGCACAGCGCGGGCGGCGCCGATCAGGGTGTGCGGCTGGGTGGCCTGCGGGACGGTGGCGGGGCGCGGCCAGTCGAAGAAGTCCGCGTCGAGGTCGTCGCCGGGTGCGCGCGCGTCGCGTTCGAAGAGGGTGACGCGATGGCCGCGCCGGGCGAGGAGCAGGGCCGAGGCCAGTCCGGCGATGCCGCCGCCGATCACCGCGAAGTCGGTCATGTGTCGTGCTCCTCACAGCAGTTGCTCTCGGACGGCTCAGCACTCTCCCGGGAGCATCCTGCCTCACGAGGCGGCGGATTCCGGAGGCTTCACGCCACGGTCACCGTGCAGCGTGCGCGCGCCGTGGAGCTGTTTCCGGCGTACAGCACGATCTCGCCGGGTTCGACGACGAACCGCCCGTCGAGCGCGTTGGTCCAGAACCCGAGGTCCTCGGCTCCGAGCACGAAGCGAACCGTGGTGCGCTCGCCCGCGCCGAGGGTGACCCGTCGGAAGCCGCGCAGTCTGCGGACCGGCTGGACGAGGGTGGCGACCGGGTCGTGGACGTACAGCTGGACGACCTCGTCACCCTGGCGTCCGCCGGTGTTGCGCACCGGCACTTCGACCTCGAAGGTTGCGCCGCGCCGCAGGTCGGCGGCGGTGATCCGGGCAAGGCTCGCCCTGGGGGCGCCGACCTCGAAGGTGGTGTAGCCGAGCCCGTACCCGAAGGGGAACTGCGGGGTGCGGTCGACGTCCAGGTAGCCGGTGATGAAGGTGTTCTGCGGGTTCTGGGGGTCGTGGGGGCGGCCGGTGTTCTCGTGGTGTCCGGGCGAGGCTCTCACAGGCAGGCCAGCAGATCGTCGAGCGGCCGGGGCACACTTCTGAGGTCGAGTGCGTCGACCATGGCGCGGGCGTAGGCCTCCTTGCGTCCGGAGGTGGTGCCCATGAAGCGGCGGAGGCGCTGGTGTTCGGTGCGCTCGCGCTGGGCGGGCTGGTTGCGGAAGGTGCGCAGGGACCTCAAATCGCCCTGGGAGTCGGCGACTTGTTCGACGCCCGAGGCGCCGAGCGCCCGGATCAGCTCGTCCTCCAGGTCCGCGTCGCAGACCTGGAATCCCAGCCGGGCCAGCTCCTCGTGGGTGTCGGGGCTGCCGATCCCCGCGCGTTCCAGGGCGCGCCGGAAGAAGCCCACCTCGGCCGCGTCGCACAGTCCGCAGACCCGCAGATCGAGCCCCTGCGGTCCGAGCAGTCCAAGGAAGCGGCCGATGCTGGTCGCCCCGCCCAGCGGTACGACGCACACCCCCGCCGCATCCAGGTCGAGCCCCCGGCGCACCGCCAGCGCCTCCAGGGCGGCACGGTCGCTGACTCCCTCGACGAGGACGACCGTGCGCGGTCCGGAGCCCCGGGCCAGCCCCCGGGCCGTGGCGGCGGCCTCGTCGGCACGGCCGCCACCGGCCGCCCAGGTGACGATCGCGGCCCGGAAGCGGCTTACGTCGTCCCGGCTGCCCGCCTGCCGGTCCGCGTCGTACGGGTCCGCTCCGTGCCGATCCGCGTCATGGAGGTCCGCTTCGTGCCGATCCGCGCCATGCAGGTCCGCGTCGTGCAGGTCCGCGTCGTGCAGGTCCGCGTCGTGCGTCTGCTCTGCCCCGTGCCCGTGCCTCTGTTTCGTCTCGTCCACCGGGCCAGTGTCGCAGCCACGTCAAAAGGTTTACCGGACCTCGCGGGGCCGGAGATCCGGTCTCACGTCGGCGGGGCGACCAGCCCCGTGTCGTACGCGATGATCACCAATTGCACCCGGTCGCGCGCACCGAGCTTGGTGAACAGCCGTGCCACATGGGCCTTCACGGTGGCGACGCTGATGAAGAGCGCGGCGGCGATCTCACTGTTGGACAGCCCGCGGCCGACCTGGATCAGCACCTCCCGCTCCCGTTCGGTGACCCCGTTGAGGACGGGCCGCGGTCTCGGGGCGAGGCCCGGTTCGGGTCTGGCGGCGAATTCCGCGATCAGCCGTCGCGTGACGCTCGGGGCGATCAGCGCGTCCCCCGCGGCGACGATGCGGATCGCGGCGAGGATCTCCTCCAGTGCCATGTCCTTGACGACGAACCCGCTCGCCCCGGCGCGCAGCGAGCCGTGCACATACGCGTCGTCGTCGAAGGTGGTGAGCATCAGAACCCGTACCTCCGGATGGCCCGCAGTGACGAGGCGGGTGGCCTCGATCCCGTCGGTGCCGGGCATCCGGATGTCCATCACCACCACATCCGGGTGCACTTCCCGCACCATGGCGACGGCCTGGGCCCCGTTCCCGGCCTCGCCGACGACCACGAGGTCGGGTGTGTCGGCCATCAGGACGCGCAGCCCGGCCCGTACGAGGGGCTGGTCGTCGGCGAGCAGTACCCGTACGGTCATCGGCCGGCCGCCGTCGTCGAACCGGCGGGCAGCGGCAGCCGCGCGGCCACCCGGAAGCCGCCACCGGGACGTACCCCCGCAGTGAACTCACCGTGCAGCAACGCGACCCGCTCCCGCATCCCCACCAGGCCGTACCCGGCACCCGGAGGTCTGCCGCTGCCCCGCCCGTCGTCCACCACCTCCACCGCTATCTCCGCCTCCCGGTGCGCGACCGTCACCCGGCAGCTGCGGGTGCCCGCGTGCCGGACCACATTGGTGACCGCTTCCTGGACGATGCGGTACGCGGAGAGGTCCAGGTCCGCGGGGAGCGGGCGGCGCTCCCCCACCCACTCCACATCGACCCGTACCCCCGCGGCGGCCGTCGTCGCGGCCAGCCGGTCGAGGTCGGCCAGCCCCGGCGCGGGGTCGAGCGGCACCGCTTCCGGCTGGTATCCCGCGGGTACGCCGCCGGGCCCGGCCTGCCGCAGGGCGCCGAGCATCCGGCGCAGCCCGGACAGGGTGTCGCGGCTGGTGGTCTCGATGGCGCTCAGCGCTTTGCGGGCCTCCTGGGGCTGGGTGTCGATGACGCGGCTGCCGACGCCCGCCTGGATGGCGATGATGCCGATGCTGTGGGCGACCATGTCGTGCAACTCCCTCGCGATGCGCAGCCGTTCGGCGGTGACGGCCTGGGCGGCGGCCTGGGCGGCGAGGGCACCCGCGTGCCGGCGTCGTTCCCCCAGTGAGTAGCCGGTCACCCCGGCGACGAGCAGGACGAGGAGGTGCAGCACCAGAGTGCCGGTGAAGCTGTAGGAAGCCAGGGTGTAGTACGGGGCAGCCGCTGCCTGGGCCGCGAACACCGCGGCGGCGGCGCCCAGGGCCGCCCGTACGGGCCGGGTGGCCGCGATGATGCCCACGGCGAGCGCCCCGGAGACCAGCAGGGAGTACACCGCCCATTCCGACTCGATCTCCACCGCCGGGACCGGGTATCCGCGCGGGAACTCCACCCAGTTGGTGGGCACCGCGGTCCCGGCCGCGAAGGTGCCCACCGCCACGGAAACCAGCGCGGGCAACGGGCGCCGGAGCAGTAGTCCGACGGGCAGCACGGCCAGCAGGGCGGGCAGCACGAACTGGAGGCCGACCGACTGGCTCCGGCTGTTCCACATGGTGAAGTAGAGGACCACGGGGTAGATGACGGCCCCCGCCCACGCGAGGGCGGTCCTGGCAGCCGGTGCGAGGTGCCACCGCGGCGGGGGCGGGGGGACCTTTTCCTCGTACATGCGGCCGATCGTACGGGGGCAGGGGCCGCCGGTCATTGGCCCCGGGGCGTACGCCCACGGGCTGCCCCCACCTGCGCGAAGGTGGCCGCCGGGCCGATGCCGGACCGGGGGCCGCACCGGCACCGTGGAGCACGTGATCGAAGTCAGCGAACTCACCAAGAATTTCGGGAGGACCACCGCCGTGCGCGGTCTGTCCTTCACCGTGCGCCCGGGGCACGTCACCGGGTTCCTGGGCCCCAACGGCTCCGGGAAGTCGACCACTCTGCGGATGATCCTCGGACTGAACGAACCGACCTCGGGGACCGCCCTTGTCGACGGCCGCCGCTTCCGGGACCGCCCGCGCGGGCTGCGGCACATCGGGGCCCTCCTCGATGCCCAGGACGTGCACAAGGGGTACTCGGCGCGCGCCCATCTGTCCGTGCTCGCCCGCAGCAACGGTCTTCCCGGCCGCCGGGTGGACGAGGTACTGGAGGAGGTCGGCCTCGCCCAGGCCGGGCGGCGGCGGATCGGCGGGTTCTCGCTGGGCATGAAACAGCGGCTCGGGATCGCGGGTGCTCTGCTCGGCGACCCACCCGTGCTGTTGTTCGACGAACCGGTCAACGGGCTCGATCCGGAAGGGGTGTTGTGGCTGCGCACGCTGCTTCGGCGGCTGGCCGGCGAGGGGCGGACGGTGTTCGTGTCGAGCCATCTGATGTCGGAGATGCAGAACACCGCCGAGCAGCTGGTCGTCATCGGGCGGGGTGAGCTGATCGCCGCCGAGAGTGTGGCCGACTTCGCCGCGCGCGGCACCCGGGCGAGTGTGTCGGTACGCACCCCCGACGCGGCGGCGTTCTCCCCCGTCCTGGCGGCCGAGGGTGCCTCCGTGGAGGCGGACCCCGACGGGCTGCTGACGGTGACCGGCCTCCCGGCCGCCCGGATCGGCGAGCTGGCGGCCCGGCAGGGCATCGCCCTGTCCGAACTGGCCACCCGCAGCGCCTCGCTGGAGGAGGCGTTCATGGAACTGACCGCCGACAGCGTCGAGTACTCGACCCCCACGTCCCGCCACTTGACCACCGCATCCCACCCCACGACCACCACTTCCCACCCCTCGTCCACCACGTCCCGTCCCGAGACAGGAGCCGCCCGATGACTGCCGCACTCGGCGCGCCCGCCCCTGCCGCCGTCACCTCCCCGGTCCGCTTCCGCGATCTCCTGGCAGCCGAGTGGGCCAAGCTCTGGGCCCTGCGCGCGAACCGCTGGGCGTACCCGGTGACCGCCGTGATCGTCGTCGCCATCGGCGCGAACGCCGCCGCGGCCGACGGCCGCAACTGGCCCGGCTACCCGCAGGGCATCCGCGACAACTTCGTCCCCACCTGGGCGATCCGGGACGCCTTCCCCCTCGCCTCGGCGATGGTCCTGATGATGATCGTCGGCACCCTCGGCGCACTCACCGTGGTCAACGAGTACTCAAGTGGCCTGATCCGCACCACACTTGCCGCTGTCCCCGCCCGCCGCTCGCTCCTCGCGGCGAAGGCGGCGATCCTCACCGCGGTCACGACCGTCTTCGGGGTGCTGGTGGTGGCGGCCGCGTTCGCGGTGTCCCAGACGATCCTTTCGGGGTTCGGTGCCGGCGTGAGCCTCGGCGAACCCGGGGTACTGCGCTCCCTGGCCTCCTCGGCGGTGCTGGCTCCGGTGAGCGCCCTGGTCGGCCTGGGAATAGGCGTGCTGCTGCGCCACGCCGCCGCCACCGTGGCGGGCAGCACGCTGGTCCTGATCCTGGTGCCGGAGCTGCTCAGCCAGAACGACCCCTGGACGGCCGCCGTCAAGCACGCCATGCCGCTCAACGCCTGGAAGAACCTCTCCGACATACCCCCGGCCTGGCACCTCGCCGCCCCCTACACCCCCTCACAGACCCACTCGTGGATCGTCCTGGCGGTGTGGTGCCTCGTCGCGGCGACGCTCGCACTGGGGCTCGTGCACCGCAGGGATCTGTGAGGCCCCGGTCACCGGTACAGCCCCTCGATCTCGCTCTCGTACGCCGCCTCCACGGCCCGTCGCCTCACCTTGAGGGACGGGGTCAGCATCCCGTTCTCCTCGGTGAACTCCCCTGCCACCAGGCGGAACTGACGTATCGACTCGCCCCGGGACACCTCCTCGTTCGCGTAGTCCACGGCCTTCTGCACGTCGGCGCGGAGCGCGGGGTCGTCCAGGAGACCGGCGACGGGGGTGTCGCGCGGCCGCTTGCGCACCGCCAGCCAGTGCTGGAGGGCGTCGGGGTCCAGGGTGACGAGGGCGGCGACGTAGGGGCGGTTGTCGCCGACCACCAGGCACTGGCCAACCGGCGGGCGGCTGCGCAGCCGGTCCTCCAGGGGGCTGGGGGAGACGTTCTTGCCGCCGGAGGTGACGAGGACGTCCTTCTTGCGGCCGGTGATGGTGAGGTATCCGTCGTCGTCGAGGCTGCCGAGGTCGCCGGTGGCGAACCAGCCGTCGCGCAGCACCTCACCGCCGGCGACCGGGTTGTTCCAGTACGACCCGAACACGATGCCGCCCTTGATCAGTACTTCTCCGTCGTCGGCGATACGGATCGCGGTGCCGGGGACGGGCCGGCCGACGGTGCCGGGGCGGGGCGAGAGGGGCGGCACGATGGTGGCCGCGGCGGTGGTCTCGGTCAGTCCGTATCCCTCGTAGATGACGATTCCGGCGGCGTTGAAGAAGAGGTTGAGGCGGCGGTCGAGCGGGGAGCCGCCGCTGATCGCGTACCGCAGCCGGCCGCCGAGTTCCTTGCGGATGCGCCGGTAGACGAGGAGGTCGTACAGCGCCCACCCGGCATACAGGCCGGGTCCTGGCCCCTTCCCCGTGCCGAGGAACTTCGCGAGGTACGCCTCACCGAACCGCACCCCGATCCGGTCGGCCCGCTCGAAGGAGGCGCCGCGGCCGATCCTCTCGGCGGTGGCCCGCCCGGTGTCGTGGATCTTCTCGAAGAGGTAGGGCACACCGACGATGAAGGTCGGCCTGAACTGCTGTAATTCGGGGCGCAGTTCATCGGGTTTGATGCTGGGGCAGTGGCCGAGCTCGATCCGCGCCAGGAGGCAGGCGATCTGGATGGTGCGGCCGAGGATGTGGGCGAGCGGGAGGAAGAGCAGGGTGGAGGCGGCCTGCGCGGTGACGGCCTCGAAGACGGGGTGCAGGAGCTTGACGGTGTTGCCGGCTTCGGCGAGGAGGTTGGCGTGGGTGAGGACGCAGCCCTTGGGGCGGCCGGTGGTCCCGGAGGTGTAGCAGAGGGTGGCGATGGTGTCGGGGGTGAGGGCGGCACGCCGCTTGGTGACCTCTTCGGCGCCGATCCCCTCTCCCTCGTACGCGAGTTGGGTGAGGGCGCCGTCGTCGAGGGTCCAGGTGCGCGGGTGTACGTCCAGCTCGGCTGCCGCCCGTGCGACGGTCGCCGTGTGGTCGGCGGTCTCGGCGAAGACCAGGCGGGCACCGGAGTCCTGGAGGATCCATGCCACCTGCGCGGCCGAGGAGGTTGCGTAGACGGGCACGCTCCGGCCGCCCGCCGCCCAGATCGCGAAGTCGAGAACGGCCCACTCGTAGCGGGTGCGGCTCATCACGACGACCCGGTCACCGGGCTCCAGCCCCGCAGCGATCAGACCCTGCGCGGCGGTGGTGATTTCGGCCGCGAAGGCGGCGGCGGTGACGGGCCGCCACTGCCCGGTGCGCGGGTCCTTGCGGCGTATCACCACCGCGTCCGGCACCTCGGCGGCGTTGTCGTGGGGGATGTCGGCAGTGCTTCCGGTGGTGGCGGCGGGCGCGAGCGCGGGGGTGTACGCCTCACGCACCACTCCCTGCTCGCGCGTCAGTTCCACGGTGACGCGATCGACGAGATCGCCACGCTGCCGCGCTTTTTTGAGATCCTTGCGTACGCCCATGACGGCTCCTTGGATCATCCAGCGACTGTGGATCCCCGGGGCGCTCCCGACCCCCCGGAGGGGTCAACTTACTTAAGGAAAAGGGGAGTTGACTGCACTCCGGGCCACTCTTGTCACACAACCTACGGATCCGTAGGCTTACTCGAAAGTAAACTTACTTTGGAGTAAGGAAGCAAGAGTGAACGACCCCACCCATGACCTCAAGTCCGAACTCGCCTCACTGGATTTCGCGTCCGTGTCGCCGGAGGAGTTCGCACGGATCGTCAAGCGGCTCTCTCCCCAGGAGATCAGGGAGGTCATGCAGGGGGAGCTGCGGGAGCGTGTGCTGTCGGAGATCTTCGGCCGGATGGAGCGCCAGTTCCGGCCGGAGGCGGCGGGAACGCTGGACTCGCTGATCCGCTGGAAGGTGGCGGGCACGGACGGCGAGGGGGACGCGGTGTACGAGACCCGCATCAAGGACGGCGGCTGCACGGTCACCGAGGGCCGCTCGGAGACCGAGTCCCGGGTCACGCTGATCATGGGGGACGCCGAGTTCATGAAACTGGTCTCCGGCAACGGCAACCCGGTGACGATGTTCCTCACCCGCAAGCTCAAGCTCGTCGGCGACGTGGGGCTGGCGGCCGGGCTGCCCAAGTACTTCGACATCCCCAAGGCGTAACCCGGCCCCCCCCTCTACGGCCACCGTCCACGCCCTCCCCCTCCGCCCCTCCTCCCCCGGCCGACGTCACCGGAGCGGGCCGCCTCCACATGCGCGGACGGCACGGCGGTGTGAAGGTGCGAGGGTGACCACTGCCAGCGAGAACGCCAGCCAGAGCGCGGCTGCAGTACCGGCCGCTGAGCCCGTCCCGCCCGTCCTGGAAGGACGCAGACGCAATATCGTCTTCGGGACGATCATGCTCGGCGTGCTTCTCGCGGCACTCGACCAGACGATCGTCGGCACGGCCCTGCCGACGATCGTCTCGGATCTCGGCGGGGCCGCCCACATGTCGTGGGTGGTTACGGCGTATCTGCTCGCGGAGACCGTGGCGACCGTACTGGTCGGCAAGTTCGGCGACCTGTTCGGCCGGAAGTTGATCTTCCAGCTCTCCGCGATCATCTTCATCACCGGCTCCTTCTTCTGCGGTCTCGCGACGAACATGACGCTGCTGATCGTCTGGCGGGCGGTCCAGGGCATCGGCGCCGGCGGTCTGATGGTGACCGCGATGGCCCTGATCGCCGATGTGATCCCGCTGCGGGAGCGCGGCAAGTACCAGGGTGCGATCGGTGCCGTCTTCGGCATCTCGACGGTGATCGGCCCGCTCCTCGGCGGCCTCTTCACCGACCACATGAGCTGGCGCTGGGCGTTCTACGTCAACGTCCCCATCGCGATCCTGGTGGTCATCGCGGCGGCCCGGACGATCCCCTCGGTCAGGTCGGCCAACAAGCCGCGCATCGACTATCTCGGCATCGCCCTGGTGGCGGCCGGAGCCAGCGCACTGGTGCTGGGCACGAGTTGGGGCGGCAACGAGTACGCGTGGAATTCGTCCGTCATCATCGGGCTCTTCGTGGGCGGCCTCCTCGCACTGGCGATGTTCTGCGTGGTGGAGGTGCGGGCCGCCGAGCCCATGCTGCCGATGCGGCTGTTCGCCAACCCGGTCTTCACGGTCTGCTCGATCCTGAGCTTCATCGTGGGCTTCGCGATGCTCGGCGCGATGACCTTCCTGCCGACCTATCTCCAGTACGTCGACGGGGACTCCGCCACCATCTCCGGCGTCCGGACGCTGCCGATGGTCGTCGGGCTGCTGATCGCGTCGATCTTCAGCGGCAATGTGGTCAGCAAGACCGGCACCTACCGGATCTTCCCGATCGTCGGGTCCGCGGTGATGGGCCTCGGCCTGTATCTGCTGTCCCTGATGGGGCCCTCGGTCCCCGCCTGGAAGGAATCCCTGTACATGTTCGTGCTGGGTCTCGGCATCGGGCTGTGCATGCAGGTGCTGACGATCGCGGTGCAGAACACGGTGGATTACGCCGACCTGGGCACCGCCACCTCGGGTGTCACCTTCTTCCGCACCCTCGGCAGTTCCTTCGGGGCTGCGGTCTTCGGCACCATCTACGCCAACTCGCTGAAGCCCAATCTGGAGGCGGGCGTGAAGTCGGCGCTGGCCTCGGCCCCGCCGGGCACCGATCCGGCCGCGCTCGCCCAGGCAGCACAGAACCCGCAGACCCTGCACAAGCTGCCGGCGGCGGAGATCGCACCGATCGTGCAGGCGCACGGGGACTCGCTGAGCACGGTGTTCCTGTGGACGGTGCCGGTGGCGGTGCTGGGGTTCGTGGTGTCGTTGTTCCTGAAGCAGGTGGAGCTGCGGGACACCGCCCGGGTCGGTTCCGCGGACCTGGGCGAGGGCTTCGCCCATCCGTCCCCGAGCGGCCAGTCGGGCTCCTCGCAGGTCCTGGAACTGGCGGTCGCCAAGATCGTGCGGTCGAAGGGCCCCCTGACCGCCCGCCGGGTGGTGGCCGAGTCGGACACCCGGCTGGACATCGCGGGCGCCTGGGCGGTGATGCAGGTGAACCTGTTCACCCGCATGGTCGGTCATGCCTCGCTGGGACTGATCGCGGGCCGCCGCAATGTTCCGCCGGAGGTACTGCTCCCGGTCTTCGACCGCATGGTCGAGGAGGGCTACCTCACCCGCGACGGCAACTTCCTCTCGCACACCCCCGCCGGCGAACGCGAGGCGGAGATCATCGCCAGCGCCTGGTCGGAGTGGCTCGGCGAGCAGCTGGAGAAGGACGTGGGCCGCCCGCGAAGCGCGGAGCTGAGAGCGGCAGCCGACCGGATCTCGAAGCGGCTGCTGGCGGAGGATCTGGCGGAGAGCCTGCCGAGGAACGAGGAGAGGGTGGGGGCGACGTTGGTTCGGTAGGGGCGGTAGGGGCGGTAGGGGCGGGGCCATCCTCCGTTGCCCGTCGTTACCCCAGCCCCTTGGAGCGGCAGGGCCACCACCCCTCGCCATACGTTCGTCGCCTTGGCGGCGGGGCCGCCTGCCTCAGACACGCACCGGCAGGTTCGCCAGCCTCCAGGTGCCGGGGTCCATGGCCCTCTCCGCTTGTCCCGCGCGGGCCAGGCCGGGGTAGCGGCGCAGCAGGCCGGACACCGCGGCCTCCGTCTGGAGGCGGGCCACCGAGGCGCCCAGGCAGTAGTGGAATCCGTGGCCGAATCCCAGGTGGGGGACGGAGGGGCGGTGGATGTCCAGGTGGTCCGGGGTGTTGGGGGTGTTGGAAGTGGCGGGAAACGCGCGGGGGTCTCGGTTGGCGGTCGCGATGGCCACGGTGACCGCGTCGCCCTTGGCCACCCGTACGCCGTGGAGGAGCACGTCCTCGGTCGCGTACCTCGGGATGGCCAGGATGGTGGGTCCGGCGAAGCGGCCGAGTTCTTCGATCGCCGGGGAGGTCAGGGCCGGGTCGGCGCGGAGTGCGGCCAGTTGGTCCGGGTGGGAGAGGAGGGCGTCGACCGCGTTGGCGACCAGCGGGGTGGGTGACTGGCCGGCCATCACCAAGTGCCAGACGAGGGTGACCAGTTCGACGTCGCTGAGGCGGTCGCCCTCCTCGTCCCGTACCCGGATCAGCTCGGAGAGCAGGTCGTCGCCGGGCTCGCGGCGACGCAGTTCGACCGTTTCCCGCGCGCCGCGGATGATGCCGGGGATCGCCGCCGCGAAGTCCGCTCCGACGCCGGAGACGACGGTCGCCCCGTACTCCCGCCAGCGCGGCCTGATCTCCTCCGGGACGCCGACCCACTCGCAGATGACGTCCATCGGGAGGGGGCGGGCGAAGTGCGGCACCAGGTCGACGGTGCCGTCCGTCGGGGAGACCTGGGTGGCCAGTTCGTCAAGGAGGCGGTCGACGACGGCTTCGATACGGGGGCGCAGGGCGGCGGCGCGGCGGGCGGAGAAGGCGGGGGCGACCAGCCTGCGCAGCCGGAGGTGTTCGGGGCCGTTCATCTCGGCCATGGTCCGCAGGTAGGGGAGGCAGTCGTCCGGCACTTCCGGGCGCATGAAGCTGTCGCTGCGGATCTCGAAGCGCGGGTCGCTCAGCGTCTCGCGGGCCTCGGCGTACCGGGTGACCGCCCACATTCCGCCGAAGCCGGGGGCCGTCAGCCTGGCCACGGGCCCTTGCTCACGGGCTCGGCCGTAGGCGGTGAACGGGTCGCGGATGACGTCCAGGTCGGAGAGGTGTATCTCCGGGACGGGCGGGGCGGGATCCGCTTCGGGTGCGAATGGCACGGCAGGTGCCGCTGCGGATGTCACGTCAGGCGTCGTGCCGGGCGCAGCGTCAGGTGTACCGGGCGTCGCGCCAGGTTTCGTGTCAGGCATGGGAGAGTCCCCCTCGTTTCTGAATGACGTGCCCATATGATGCCATCATCTGGATGCTCTGGGTATCTTGAATCGGCGGAAACACCCCACGACAGGAGCGACATGGGCCGGTTGACCAGGGCTGAAGTACAGGAACTCAATCGGCGGAAAGTTCTCGCGGCGGCCCGTGAGGAGTTCGGCGAGCTCGGGTTCCGGGATGCCAAGATCGACCGGATCGCCGAGCGGGCGGGCCTCACCCGGGGTGCCGTCTACTCCAACTTCCCGGGCAAGCGGGCGCTGTACTTCGCCGTACTCGCCGACCTGGCGATCGGCACCCCGGCCCCTTCTCCCCCGGACTCCGCCGGCACCGCGCGTGCGGCGCTGGGTGCGCTGGCCAGGGCGCGGGTGGCGCGGTTCCCGTTGTCCGGGATGGCGGAGCCGGAGGACCGGCTGGCGCGGGATCTGCCGTCGGTGGTGCTTGCCGATGCGCGGACCCGGCAGCCGTACGCCCAGCTGCTGAAGCTCGATGCGCTGGTGCTCGGTCTGGCGATGGAACGGATGGAGGGCGCCGGGTCACGGCGGCTGGTACCGGTGGCCGAGACCGCGCTCACGCTGCTGCACGGGGCGGATCAGCTGGCCGCCGCCGCGCCGGGGTTCGTCGATCCGTTCCAGGTGGTGGCCGCCTGCGAGCGGCTGGCCGGGCTGGCTCCCGACGGCGCGTGGGCGCCGCCGCACCTCCCCTACGGAGCGAAGGCGCAGCCCGTCGACGAGGCGTGGACGCCGCCGCCCGCGACGGACGCCCTGCGGAGCGGGGCCGTGCGGCTCGCGGACGAGGACGGGGTGGTGGCGGTGCTGGGACTGCACCGGCTGGAGGCGATCGAGGAAGCGGTACGGGCGACGGCCGGGCAGGGGGGTGGCCCTGGGCGCGGTCCGGGGGTCGGCTCGGGGAGCCGGCCGGAGGGCGTGGTCACCGCCGTTCTGGTGACCGGCGAGCCGGGCGAGCTGGGCCCGCTGGCCCGGCTGACCGTGGCGGAGCTGGGGGCCGGACTGCGGCAGGCGTTCCCGCGCAGTGCGTGGCCACAACTACGCCTGGTGCACGACGAGTTGGGTGTGCTGGCCGCGGCGGCCGGGGTGTCGGCCGTGAGCGATGCGACCGAGGTTGCCGTACGGATCGAGGGCGGCCGGATCGTCGCACGCGCCGAGGGCCGGGGCGCATGCCATGCGGCGGCGACGCCCGGATGAACCGGGGTGGCCCTGCCGCCCGGGGCGGTGGGTCCACGCGAACGACGCGCGGGCCGACCGCGCACTCGGAACACTCGTACGACGGGCGGGCCGACTACACCTGGACCCGCTGACCCGGAACGGCCCCGGCCTGCGCTTCGGTCTCCGACGAGGGAGGCGCGGAATTTTCTCCCGGCTGCCTCCACACCCGTACCAGACCTGCCGCCGCCAGCCAGAACGACGTCGGCAGGAAGACCAGGTCGCCCACGACGGTGATGGCGGAGAACAGCGGCAGCGCCATGAAGACGCCGATCCCGATGTGGGTGCTGAGCATCACCACGAGGATCACGTACTTCAGCCGCCGGTTGAACACCAGCGCGGCGAACAGCACTTGGGAGAAGACCGTGACGTACGCCATGACCGCGGCGAAGGTCCCGTGGCTCGCGATCCACGCCGACAGCTCGGGGAACGTGGAGAAGTCGTCGCTCATCATCGAGTAGTAGAGCGCGGTGCCGTCCCGCCAGGAGGCGCCACGGATCTTGTACATGGCGGCCGAGGTGTAGATGACCATCACCTGGAGCGCGATGACACCCAGGCCCGCGTTGTGCAGGACGGTGACCGCGCGGCGGCGCAGCTCCTCGGTCTCCTCGCCCCAGACGACGTAACGGCTCGGGATGTCTCCGCGCTTGGCGCGGCGGCGCGCGTCCAGCGACCAGTGGCGGCCGGAGGCGACGAGGACGAGGTAGTTGGCGAAGAGCAGGCTGAGCAGGGCCCAGCCACTGTTGGCCATGGTGCCGCGGAGATAGAAGGCGACCACGACGAAGACGAAGAGCGGGGCCATCGCGCGGGTGTGCCAGCCGAGTGCGTACAGGGCGCTGACCAGCAGGGCGACGGCGTACCAGCCGTAGAAGACCAGGGAGCTGTCGGTGGAGAGCAGCTGGTACCACCAGGCGAAGGCTCCGTCCTGGCCGCGCGCGGCCAGGGTCTCGGCGAAGAGTGCGGGGGTGAAGGGCGAGTCGGGTCCCCAGAGGCGGCTCGCGTGCGGGAGCTCGCGCAGCAGGTGCAGGACGTACAGGCCGGCCAGTCCGATGCGCATGGCGGCGGCGCTGTAGGGCGAGAGCGGGCGCAGGGTGAGGTCACGGAGGGCGCCGGTGACGCGGGCGGCCAGCGCGCCGGCCCGGTCGCCGCCCAGTCGCAGGGCCTGGCGCGCCGTCATCGGGTCACCTTCCAGAAGCCGAGCGTGCGGTAGCGGGCGGGTTCGGAGGTGGCGCCGCCGCCCGGCGGAGGTATCCGGGTGGCTCGGGTACGGAGCTCGACGGCGTCGCCGGTCGGCCTGCCCATGTCGGCGAGGCGGACGCGCACCACGTTGAGCAGGTAGCGGGCGTTGCGGCTGCGGGCGCTGTCGGCTTCCTCGCTGCGGCTCCGGTTGCGCGCACTGGTCTGGTACTGGCTGACCGCGCGGCGCAGCACCAGCTGGTCCTCGATGCTGGGCAGCAGGTCGCCCCGGTAGCGCGAATTGTCGTACGCCGTGAGGTCCAGCCACGGGCCGAGCTTGCCGTCGACCCTGGTGCGGACCTCAAGGTGCAGGTTGTAGCGGGACGGGTCGGGCGCGAAGATGCTCCAGTCCTGCGGGAACATCGGCCGCATCCACCAGTCGGTCTGCTTGGTGTACGTCTTGGAGAGCGGGAAGTCCGACGCGACGTACATCAGCAGCATCGCGGAGTGCACCGCCGCGAGCAGCGCCACCAGGACCACCGCCGTGCGGGCGAGGCGGCGACGGAGACCGGTGAGGGGAATGCCGCGCGGGGCGAGAGGGTCCGGCGGTGTGCCCGGGGCAGCGGAGGCCCCGGAGGCCGGAGCGGGCGCGAGGTCCGGTGGAGCTGTGAGGCCCGGTGGGGATATGGCGGACTCGGCCACGGTGCTCTCCTCTTGTGCCACGGGGCACACATGAATCACGACGGGCCCAGAGTAGCGGTGGCGCACTCCGGGCCCGCCGGGCGCTCACCGGGGCACCTGGAGGGGCTGGATCCGGTAGGTCTCGCCCTCGTGGGTGGGCAGGTTCAGGAGGCCGTTGCCGGCGGTGTACGTCGTCGGGCGGGCGCCCGCGCGCAGCACGCGGACCCGGCCGGTGAGCGCCGGGTGCCTGAGCTTCGCGGGGGTGCCGCTGCCCGAGGTGAGGCGGATCTCGGTGGGGCGGCCCTGCTGCCAGGTGACGCCGACGGTGAAGTTGCCGCGGGCGCGCAGTCCGTCGTACGAGCCCTTGGCCGACCAGGCGCCGGGCAGGGCGGGCAGCACGTGGACCGTGCCGTGCCTGCTCTGGAGCAGCATTTCGGCGATGCCCGAGGTGGCGCCGAAGTTGCCGTCGATCTGGAACGGCGGGTGGGTGTCCCAGAGGTTGGGCAGCGTGGAGGACTTGAGCTGTTCGCCGAGCATCTTGGCCGCGTGGTCGCCGTCACCGAGCGTCGCCCAGAAGTTGATCTTCCAGGCCTTGCTCCAGCCGGTGCCGCCGTCGCCTCGTGCGGTGAGCGACACCTCGGCCGCTTCGGCGAACTTCGATCCCGGTTCGATCCGGCGGCCCGGGTGCAGGGCGAACAGGTGCGAGACGTGCCGGTGGGTGTTGGCGGGGTCGTCGATGTCGGCCTTCCACTCCTGGAGCTGCCCCCACTTGCCGATCCGCAGTCCGGGGTCGAGACGGGCCAGGGTGTCCTTGATCTGCTTCCTCAGCTCCGCGTCCACACCGAGGATGCGGCTCGCTTCGGCGGTGTTGGTGAGGAGGTCGAGGACGATCTGCTGGGAGAGCGAGGCGCCCGCCGTGAACTCGCCCTGTTCGGGCGAGTAGCTGGGCGAGACGACCAGCGTCCCGTCGCGCGGGTCGGTGTGCAGGTTGGTCAGCCAGAAGCGGGCGGCCTCCTTCATCACCGGATAGGCACGCTCACGCAGGAAGGTGCGGTCGAGGCCGAAGAGGTAGCGCTCGTAGAGCTGCTGGCAGAGCCAGCCGGCCGCTTCCGGCATCCAGAAGGAGGTGGCCCAGTCGTGCACCCCGGTGTAGCCGAAGGTGTTGGTGTTCTGGTGGACGATCCACCCCTCGGCCGCCCCGAACATCTCCTTGGCCGTCCGGCGGCCCGGTGCGCGCAGGGCGTCGACGAAGTCGTGGTGCGGCTCGGCGGTCTCGGCGAGATGAGTGATCTCGGCGGGCCAGTAGTTCATCTGGATGTTGATGTTGGTGTGGTAATCGGCGGACCAGGGTGGGGTGTTGGAGTTGTTCCAGACGCCTTGGAGGTTGGCGGGGAGCGACCCCGGGCGCGAGGAGGCGATGAGCAGGTAGCGGCCGTAGCGGAAGAAGAGGGCTTCCAGGGCGCGGTCGGCCGGTGCGGCCGGGTCGGCCCGGTAGCCGGCCAGGAGCCTGTCGGTGGGGCGGTCGGCGGGCATCTGCTGGCCGATGTCGAGGGCGACGCGGTCGTAGAGCCCGCGGTGGTCGGCGAGGTGGGTGGCGCGCAGTTCTCCGTACGGCAGGGCGGCCGCCCGGGACACGGCGGCGGTGACCCGGGGGTGCGGGTCGGTGCCCCGGTAGGCGGGGTAGCGGTCGGCGTAGTCGGTGCCGGCGGAGAAGAGGAAGGTGGCGCTGTCGGCGCCGGTGACGGTGATCCGGCCGCCGGTCTCGGTGCGGGTGCCGCCCTCGGTGGTGACCTGGACCTGGCCCTCGTAGCGCAGTGCGTTGTCGGCGAGGTTTCCGACGAGGGTGAGGCGGCCCCCGGTTGCGGTGGTGGCGGCGCCGGTCTGGGCGGAGTCCAGGCGCAGGGTGAAGGAGACCTTGCCGGGGCGGTCGGCGGTGAGGCGTCCTGCGATGACGTGGGCGGGGTGGCTGGCGAAGTACTCGCGGGTGTGGGTGACGCCGTCGGCGTCGCGGTAACTCACCCCGGCCACCGCGTTGTTGAGGTCGAGATGACGGCGGTAGGCGGTGGGGGCGACCGGGGCGCCGGGGAAGTCGAGGACGAGCGAGCCGAAGTTCTGGTAGTTGCCGAAGCCGGGGACGATGCCGGCCGGGGTGGAGTAGGTGGGGTTGCCGAGACGCCTGGACACCTCGTCGGGGTCCATGGACCCCCGCTCGTCGATGATTCCGCGGACCTCGTCGAGGGCGCCGGGCCGGGGCGCGGGCCAGTTGCCGTGATCGTAGCCCTCCTTGCTGCCGGGGCCTCCGGTCCACAATGACATCTCGTTGAGCTGGAGTTGCTCGGTGGCCACCCCACCGAAGACCTTCGCCCCGAGGTCGCCGCTGCCGATCGGGAGCGCCTCCCGCTCCCAGTCCCCGGCGGGCTTGTCGTACCAGAGGGTGTGACCTGCGGACAGGTCGGGGACGAGCGGCGCGGGAGGTGCCTCGGTGCCGTCCGGCATCGCCGCCTCCGGGGCCGCCGCCGCCGGGGTCGCGGTGAGCGGCAGGGAGGCGGTGGTGGCGACTACTGCGGACAGGGCGAGCGCTTGGCGTCGGGACAGCGACATCAACATTCCATCCAGAGGTCGGATCAATGGCGCCCGAATCTAGGAGCGAGCCCTCAAATACGCCATGGATGAACCGGACTGAAGCTTGGATATTTCAAGTGATCGGATCTCCGAGGCGGTACAGGGGGGCATCGGCCAGGGGGCGCGGGGCGTCGCGGGCCGGGTGGCGGCGTCTCGCGCGGTACGGTCGATCGATCATGAGTACTGCGCGGCACACCTCCAGCACCCCGCCCCCCGGGGACACCCCCGCCCGGGTGTCCCCCACTCCGAACTGCCTCACCGGCGTCGGGATGATCGTCCTCGACGGTTCGGGCCGGGTTCTGCTCGGTCTCGGCCACAACGGCAACTGGGAACTCCCCGGCGGAAAGGTCGACGCGGGCGAGAGTTTCGAGATGGCCGGTGCGCGTGAACTGGCCGAGGAGACAAGCCTGTTGGCGGACCCGGACTCGGTGCGGGTGGTGGCCCTGCTGATGGACGGCGGCTACGGCCCGAACCGCATCTCGGTGGCAGCGGTGACCGAGTCGGCCCATGGAACGGCCCGGGTCCTCGAACCGGACAAGATCGTGCGCTGGGAGTGGTTCGCTCCCGGGGACATCCCGCCGGACCTTTTCGTTCCGTCGGCGGCGGTGCTGTGGGCGTGGCGTCCCGAGCTGCGGCTGCCCGACACCGCCGCGTACTGCTATCGCATGGAACGCTGAGCGGACCGCCCCCGAGCGGACCGCCCCCGGGTCGACCCGCACCACAGGTTGACCCGCACCACAGGTCGACCCGCACCCGGGCACCTCGAATCGGCCAACTCCCTTTGTCCCGCCCGCACTTGTGTGCCCGGATGACTTCCGCGTCGGGCGGGGCCGTCCTATGCTCCTGCGACTCAGGTTGCGGTTACCACCGGTAAGGGGCTGGGCACATGGATCGTACGGTCGGCACTCCCTCAAACATCACCAGTACCTCCAGCACCTCCAGCACCTCTCGGCGTACGTTCGTGGCCGGGGCGGCCGCTCTCGGCGGGGCGGCGGCGCTCGGGACGCTCCCGGCCGGTTCCGCCCGGGCCGCGGCGGCGGCGGCCGACGGCCGGTCCGTCGCCGTACTGGGCGGTGGGGTCGCGGGACTCACCGCAGCCCACGAACTCGCCGAACGCGGCTTCCGGGTCACCGTCTACGAGAGACGCGCGCTGGGCGGCAAGGCCCGCAGCATGGACGTCCCGGACAGCGCGAAGGGGGGACGCAGGCCACTCCCCGCCGAGCACGGCTTCCGCTTCATCCCCGGCATCTACCACAACCTCCCCGACACGATGCGCCGCATCCCCTTCCCCGGGAACGCGAACGGCGTCTGGGACAACCTGGTCGCCCCGCCGGAGATGATGTTCGCCCGCACCGGCCGCGAGGACATCCGGATGCCGATCCCCTGGCCCGGCCACAAACCCGCCAACCTTGACCTCGACGACCTCCGCCGCGCCTTGACCGGCCTGATCGACACGGCCTTCAACCTCCCCCTCCACGAGGTCGCGTACTTCGTGAACCGCGCCCTGGTCTTCCTCACCAGCTGTGACGAGCGCCGCAACTCCACCTGGGAGAAGACCCCTTGGTGGGAGTTCGTGCGTGCGGCGAAGATGTCCAAGGACTATCAGCGCATCCTCGCCATCGGCGTGACCCGCAACATCGTCGCGACGAAGGCGGAGGAGGCCAGCACCCGGACGGTCGGCACGCTGGGCGAGGCGTTCGTCTTCAACCTCCTCGGCCAGGGCGCCGACGGACCGCCGGACCGGATCCTGAACGCGCCGACGAACGAGGCGTGGATCGATCCGTGGGTGACCCATCTCAAGTTCCTGGGCGTGGACTTCCAGATCGGCTGGACGGTACGGGAGCTGAGGACGGCGGCCGGGCGGATCAGCGCGGCGGTGATCGAGGACCCTGCGGGCGTACGGCAGTCGGTGGTCGCGGACCACTACGTGTCGGCCATGCCGGTGGAGCACGCACGGCGCACCTGGAACGCTGAAATGCGTTCTTTGGAACCGCAGTTGGTGCGGGCGGACAAGCTGGAGACGGACTGGATGACGGGCATCCAGTTCTATCTGACGGAGCGTCCGAAGATGGTCGACGGGCATGTGAATCTGATCGACTCGCCGTGGTCGCTGACGGGCATAGCCCAGGCGGGACACTGGCCGAAGCGCGACTTCCCGGCGGTGTACGGGGACGGTGTCGCGGTGGAGTGCCTGTCGGTGGACATCTCGGAGTGGGACAAGCCGGGGATCCTGTACGGCAGGACGGCGAAGCAGTGCACGCGGGAGGAGGTGGCGAAGGAGGTGTGGGCGCAGTTGAAGGCGGCGCTCAACGACACCGGGAAGACGGTGCTGCGGGACAGCGCGCTCCACTCGTGGTTCCTCGACCCCGGCGTCGACGGCCTCGGCACGCCGAACCCCACCAACGAGGACGAGCTGCTGATCCACCCGGTGGGCACGCTCCACAACCGCCCGACGGCCGGGACCGCCATCCCCAACTTCTACCTGGCGGGCGACTACGTCGCCGTGGACATCGACCTGGCGACGATGGAGGGAGCGAACGCGTCGGCGCGGGCGGCGGTCAACGCGCTGCTGGAGCGGGCGGGTTCGGAGGCGCCCCGGGTCAAGGTGCAGGGGATGCACAAGATCCCGGCGGTGGAGACTCTGAAGCGGCATGACAGGACGCGGTGGCGGTTGGGGCTGCGGAACGCGTTGGACCTGGGGTAGGGCATACCCCGGCCAGGGACGTCGTTCCTGGCCGGGGGCCGGACGGAGACGTCACTCCTGGCCAGGGCCGAACACGGACGTCACTCCTGGCCGGGGCCGAACAGGGATCGCCAGTCGATCGGATTGATCACTCTCGCGAGGAGTTCCGCCGTACGCCCGGTACCGGTCCGCAGGATGCGCCGGCCGAATGCCCGGGACACCTCGATGTCGTACAGGAGTGACTCCTCCAAGCAGTCGAGCAGCATGTCGATCTCGGCCTCTGTGTGCTCCGGGTCGGCGGAATCCAGCAGGTCCATCGCGATGCGCACCCGCAACCAGTCCCGCTGGGTGCCTGCCAGCTCCGTGAACCCGGCGTTCAGCACTTCCAGCACCACACTCACCGGCAGGCGCCGGCAGTCCACGGCGAGCTGCTCGTAGATCAGGCGGGACGCCTTGTCCCCGAAGTCAGGACCGGGTATGTGGGCGTGAGACAGCAGGCGGGCACACCGCCGGTACTTCGCCGTCAGCTCCTCGTCGTCGGCCCCGAGCCGGCCGGCCAGCCAGAGGTCCATCAGGTCGTGCGCGAAGGAGGCCGCCGCCCCTCCCCCGCCCTCCCCGTGGAAGGTCGTGACCGCCGCTCCGAAGTGCCGGAACATCGGGTCCAGCGCATGCCGTACCAGGGAGTCGTTGGTGCCTCCGGACACGCTCATCTTGTGCTGGAGCTGGTACCAGTACTCCCGCCTCCAGAAGGCCTCCTCCTCGTGCACCGCACTCCCCGGCGGATACCGGAACAGCCAGTACGGGTCCACCGCTTCCGGTCGCAGGAGGTCCGGGTCGGTGCGCCGCACCTCCAGCTCCCGCTGCCCCTGGACCCAGGTGCAGGACACTTCCAGTGCGGTCGAGAAGTCCGTCCACTCCTGCTCGGTCAGCGCCGAACGCCACAGCTGTGCGCGGAACGGCCAGACTCCCGCGGGGTCCGCCGCGTCCGGGAACAGCTCACTCGCGGTGAAACCGCCGGTGACCAGCAGGGTGAGCATGATCAGGTTCGCCTCGTACTTGCCGTGCCGAGAAGCGGTCGCCCGCCGGATCGGCCGGTAGTCCGCGAAGGGGTGCGCGCCCCGCTCCCGCGCGTCCTCCATGACGGTGACCAGCAGCTTCGCGATCCGCTGCCGCTGCCCGTCCGACAGCAGAGCGAGCCGGGCCTCCACGAAACGGAGCATCTGACGGGAGGCGAGCAGGGAGTACGACAACAGCGTGTACAGCAGGTCGTCGTCCACCTTCTTCGGTCCGAGCGCCAGCACCCGGGGCTGAGCGAGGAGGCCGGCGACCAGTTGCACGGCGAGGCGCGCGGCCAGGTACTCGCCGAAGGTGGCGTGCAGGAACTCGTACGTGGTGAGCGCCTCGTCGTCCTGCACCGCCTGCGAGCGCTGCACGAAGAAGAACCGGCCCAGTGCGATGTCTGCCTGCCCGAGCGGCGTGCGGAAGTCCCCCGGCTTGGGCTCCGGGCAGCCCAGCAGTGCGGCGAGGTCCTGGTCGAGTTCGGCGGTGGTGATCCACTGGCGGCGGCGGTTGAGCATCCCGAAGGAGATCAGCGACAGCCGCTGGAGTTCCTGCTCGCGGTGTTCGTCGAGTTCGTCGTCGCTGAGGTCGGAACGCAGTTTGCCTATCTCGCGGACGGCGAAGGAGGACAGCAGTTCCTCGTAGAGCGCCGCTTCGTCCAGTTCGGCCCCGTCTGCGGCCCCGCGCCCCAGGGCGTTGTCCGTGGTGGCGTCGTACAGCGCGAGCATGAGGAGCAGCAGGGGCTGGGACGCGAGCGCCTCGTGGCGGGTGACGAGGTCGGGGGTGAGCGGGTCGAGGCCTCGGGCGGCGAAGTGCGGGGCGTTGAGGTCGTTCCACACCTCCAGCCAGCGGGTGACGTGCGCCTCGCGGAAGGGTTCCAGGCGCAGGGCGATCGTGCCTTCGGGACAGCGGGCCCGGTCGGCGACGGCGGTGCGGCTGGTCACCATGGCGTAGACCGGCCGTCCCTGGTCGGCCTCGCGCTGCTGGAACTTGGCGATGCGCACCAGATAGTCGGTCTGGTTGACACCGGTGGCCTGGAGGAGTTCGTCGAAGCCGTCGAAGAGCAGTACCGGTACCGCGCCGTCGGCCGCCCGGACCAGCTCCGGCCAGGACACCCGCTCTCCGGTGACGGCCCGCACCGCATGCTCGATCTGGTCCTGTACGTCGACCTCGGCGGGCACCTCACGCAGTACCACTCGCACCGGGAAGTACCCGGCGCCGGGAAGCCGCGAGGCGAGGATCTTGGTCAGGACGGACTTACCGGCGCCAGGCTGCCCGAGGACCAGCAGCGGGGCGGTGGTGGAGGCGACCGTGGTGAGGGTGCCCGCCAGGAATTCGGTGAGGTCCGAGCGCGCGGTGATACCGGTCCACCAGTCCTCGTCGGCGGGCACCGCGCCCTCCTCCGACACCGCGCGGACCCGGAAGTCCGGATCCACGTAGCCCTGCTCCAGAGTGGGGAGGGTGACCCCGCTGGGGGCCTTGCCCTCGGCGAGGATCGCCTTGCCGAGGGCCTGCCGGTATCCGCGGGTCAGGCCGTCGGCGGCGTGCAGGAGCGGACGTACGGCGGCGAGTCCCGCCAGGGCGTCGTCCACACCGCGCAGCGCACGGCGGACTTCGACCCGGGTCGCCTGATGCTCCACCTGGCCCGACCAGAACCCGAACTCCGGTACCTCCAGGGCCAGTTGCGCGTAGAGCTCCTGATACCGGTTCAGCGCCGGCGTGTCGAGACCGCGCAGCACTTCCTGCACCCGCCCTCGCTCGGTCTCGTCCAGCCGGTCCCAGAGCGCGAGGCCCCGGACGAAATCCCACAACTGCAGCCCGGATACCCAGTACCACTCGCGGAGCACCTCCAGAGTGGACTCGAAGGGCTCGGCCGGGCTCGGCTGCGGCACTGCCGTCGACAGTAGCCCCTGCACCAGGTCAGCGGCGGCCTCGCTCTCCGCTCCCGCCAGGGCGAGTTGCTCACTGCGGGTCAGTTCGAGTGCGGCGAGGTCGAAGGGGAGGTCGGCCTCGGCCGCCGCCTCGAAGAACGCCGTGATCACCAGCACCGCGTGCGCCGCCGCGATCTTCTCCGTACGGTCCGCCCGCTGCGCGGAACCCAGCCGCGCACGCAGCCCCGCCGTCGCGTCCCGCCCCGTCCGCAGCACCCTGCCCTGCGCCCCGAACAACCCGAGCACCGCATCGCTCGCACCTCCGGTGGCGGCGCTCAGCGCCCCGCCCACCACCTGGTCCGCCGCCGCCAGCGCCGCACTGTCCCCGCCCAGGATCGCCACCGCGTCCCGGTAACTCAACAACCGTCGTCCCCGCATGCTCAACTACTAACACGCACTACTGACAAAGCCACTGACAGGGCCACCGGCAAAGCCGCCGTCAGAGCCGTCCCGCCTCCACAATTCGCTTCAGGAACCGCTGCGTTCGCTCCCTCTTCGGTGCCCCGAACACCTCCCCCGGAGTTCCCCGCTCCAGCACCACCCCCGCGTCCAGGAAGCACACCTGGTCCGCCACCTCGCGTGCGAATCCCATCTCGTGCGTGGCGAGCACCATGGTCATCCCCTCCCCCTTCAGATCCCGCACCACGCTCAGCACCTCCCCCACCAGCTCCGGGTCCAGCGCCGCGGTGATCTCGTCCAGCAGCAGCAACCTCGGCCGCACCGCCAACGCCCGGACGATCGCCGCGCGTTGCTGCTGGCCACCGCTCAGCCGGTCGGGATACGAGGAAGCTTTGTCACCGAGCCCCAGCCGCTCCAGCAACTCCCTCGCCTGCTCCTCGGCCTCCTCCTTCCCCGTACCGTGCACCCGGCGCGGAGCCAGCGTCACGTTGTCCAGCACGGACATGTGCGGGAAGAGGTTGTACGCCTGGAATACCACCCCGATCCGGCGCCGTACCGCATCCGGATCGACCCGGGGGTCGGTGATCTCCTCCCCGTCCAGGAAGATCGCGCCGTCGTCGATCTCCTCCAGCAGGTTCACGCACCGCAGCAGCGTGGACTTGCCGGAGCCGGACGCTCCGATCAGTGCCGTCACCGTGTGCGGGGCGACCTCCAGGTCCACGTCGCGCAGGACAACGGAGTCCTTGCCGTACGTCTTGCGGACGGATTCCAGCCGCAGTACCGGAGCCTCACTCATACAGTTCCCCCTTGCGCGCGCTGCCGGTCCATCCGTGCCGTCACCCAGTCCGTGAAGCGGGTCATCGGGATCGTCAGGGCGACGAAGACCAGGCCCGCCACGATGTACGGCGTGTAGTTGAAGTCGCGGCTGGCGATGATCTGGGCCGCGTAGACCGCGTCGACCGCACCGGCGATCGAGACGAGCCCGGTGTCCTTCTGGAGGGACACCAGGTCGTTCAGCAGCGGTGGCACGACCCTGCGCACCGCCTGCGGCAGCACCACGTACCGCAGGGTCTTCCGGTTGGAGAGACCGAGCGACCTCGCAGCCGCCCGCTGGGACGGGTGGACGGATTCGATGCCCGCCCGGAACACCTCCGCCACGTACGCCGAGTACGTCAGGGTCAGCGCCACCCCGCCCAGGATCACCGGATCCGTCGTCACCCCCGTCAGCCGCAGGGCCGGCACGCCGAACACCACGATCAGCAGGTTGATGATCAGCGGCAGGCCGCGGAAGAAGTCCGTGTACGCCGTCACGAGCGCCCGCAGCGGGAAGAACGCCGGGCCGCGCAGGGTCCGGGCGATGGCGAGCAGCATCCCCAGCACCAGCACCGAGGCCCCGCACACCACCAGCAACCGGAGGTTGAGCCAGAGGCCTTCCATGACCTCCGGGAACGCCTTGGCGGCGAAGGCCGGGTCGAAGAAGGTCTCGCGGGTGCGCTGCCAGCCCGGGGAGTTGACGATGACGACGTACAGGACCACCGCGGTGATCAGGGTGCTGAGCGCGGCGATGGCGGTGGCGCGGCGGGTGCGGCCGCGCTTGTGGCGTTCGCGTGCGAGACGGCGGGCGGAGGGGACGTAGCCGTCCCCCTTGGTCACCGCCTCTTCGGCCACCGTCACTTCAGCACCGGTGCGTCCACCGCGTCCGCCAGCCACTGCTTCTCCAGCTTGGCCAGCGTCCCGTCCTTGCGCAGGGCGTCGACGGCGCCGGTCACGCACGGGGTGAGGGCGCTCCCCTTGTCGAGTACGGCGCCGAACTGTTCTGCCTTGCCGAGGGTGTCCGCGAACTGGCCGATCACGGCGGCCTCGGGAACCTCGGCGCCGGTGATGTAGAAGGCGGTGGGGAGATCGACGACGATGCCGTCCACCTGGCCGTTCTTCAACGCCGCCTTGGCGAAGTCGTTCTTCTGGTAGACGGCCGGCTTCTCGGTCGGCCTGATGACCTCGTTGATCACGTCGAGGCTGGTGGTGCCGACCTGGGCTCCGAGCTTGACGTCCTTCAGGTCGGCGACCGACTTGGCCCTGGCCGCCTTGGAGTTCTTCAGGGCGACGACGGTCTGGCGCACGTCGTAGTAGCCGGACGAGAAGTCGACGGCCTTCTTGCGCTGGTCACTGATGGAGATCTGGTTGAGGTCGAGGTCGAACTTCTTCTCACCGGGCGCGAAGGCGTTGTTGAACGCGACCGTCTGCCAGACGACGTCCTCCTTCTTGAAGCCGAGCTTCGCGGCGACGGCGTAGGCCACGGCCGACTCGTAGCCCTGGCCGCTCGAAGGCTTGTCGTCCTTGAACCAGGGGGCGTACGCGGGCTTGTCGGTGCCCACCGTCAGCTTGCCCTTGGTCTCGGTGGCCAGCTTGCCCTGCTCGCACGAGCCGCTCGGGGCGCCGGGCGACTTGGCCGCCCCCGGCTCCGGCTGCGGCGCGCATCCGGCCGCGAACACCACGGCGGTGACGGTGGCGAGAGCGGCGACACCCCGTCCGAAGGGGCGGACAGCACGACGTACGGGGGCGGCGAAAGCGCTGGCAGGAGACATGGCGCGAGAGTGGCAGTGAGCGGCCGCTCTTGTCCACGCCGAATAGGTGTTCGTCCGCATCCTGGAATGTGTTGCGGGACGGTGAAATTTCGCCCGTCCGGGGTCGCTCGGTTCGGATCTCCTGTAACTCCGGCCCCTTTACGCCCAGTTGGGGCCGGTCGTACGCTCCGGCCCATGCGACTCAAGAGATCCTCGCTCACAGGCAAGAGATCCGCGCTCCTCGCGGTGGCCGGCGCACTCCTCGCCACCGTCCTCGCCCCGCCGGTCGCGGCGGCACCCACCGAAAGCGCCGCCGCGACAGTCGTTCCCATCCAGACGACGGGCCCCACCGACAAGCGCTTCAATCTGGTCATTCTCGGTGACGGGTATACGGCCGCCGAGATACCCGAGTTCCGCGCCGATGTCGAGAAGCACATGAATGTGCTGTGGAGCATCGAGCCGTTCGCCTCCTACCGCTCGTACATCAATGTGTGGGCGGTCGAGATGCCGTCGCCCGAGTCGGGCGTCGACTGCGACCCCGGCCTGACCGACGCCCGCCGCGACACCCCGCTGGACATGGCGTTCTGGGGCGGCTGCAACGCGAACAGTGTGCAGCGGCTGCTGACCGTCGACACCGGGAAGGCGAGCGCCGCCGCCGACCTCGTCGCCGGCACCAGGAGCGCCAACCGGCAGATCGTGGCCCTCGCCAACAGCGACACCTACGGCGGTGCGGGCGGCTCCTGGGCCACCGCCTCCGGCGGCAACGCCCTGTCCTCCCTGATCACCCCGCACGAGATAGGCCACTCCCTCGGCGGTCTCGCCGACGAGTACGACTACTACGGGCGCGGCGTCCCCGGCGGTATCCACACCGGCGGCGAGCCGAACTCCGTCCACCACACCCTCCTCACCGAGGAGGAGATGCGGAACAAGCAGCAGAAGTGGTGGCGCTGGCTGGGCGAGGAGAGCCTGTCCGGCGGGCGCATCGGCCGCCACGAGGGCGGCATGTACGCGACCAAGGGGGTGTGGCGGCCGAGCAAGCACTCGATGATGAAGACCCTGGGGTACGACTTCGACCAGGTCGAGCGCGAGGTGATGACCCAGGCCATCTCGCGCAAGGTCGACCTGGTCCAGGACCACACCCCAAACACGGCACCCCTGAGCACCTCCGGCAACGCCTGGGTGGACACCCTGCATCCGGTGGGCGGCGCGCTCGACGTGGTCTGGCGACTGGACGGGAGGACCGTTCCGGCGACGTACGGAAGCAGGAGCCTCGATCTGCGGCGGCTGAGGGCCGGGAAGGGCGCGCACACCCTGACCGCGACGGTCACCGATCCGACGCCGTTCGTACGGGACCCGAAGGTGCGGGCGTCGGCGGCGCTGACCCGCACGGTGAGCTGGACCGTCGACCGTGACGCGGCGGCGCGGCATACGGACGGCACAGCGGAGTTCACCTCCCACACGGCCACCGGGAAACCGGTGGGCGCCAAGTCCGTCGTGTACGCCGAGACCTCGCACCCCTCCTCCACCGGCCCCTCCCCCGCCGTCCGCTGGACCCTGAACGGCTGGCCCCTCGCCACCAGCCTCGGCAACGACCGCGACCTGGATCTCGCGAAGCTGCCACTGCCGGGCGGGCGTACGCACACCCTCAAGGCCCGGATCGCGGGCACCGGCAAGTCGCTGACCTGGACCGTCGATGCAACGGCGGCCACCGGGGCGTACGAGCTGTCGAAGCCGGTCCGGACGGTCAGGCGGCCGGGGAAACCCGTGGAGTACGTCTACGACGGGCCGTTCACGATGAAGCTGAGCGCCAGGGACGACCAGCAGGGTTCGGTGGTCTCGCAGTTCCGGGTGAACGGGGACGGCTGGTACACCTACTACGGCTGGCCGACCGACGCGGACAAGCCGTGGCTGTTCACCCCGTCGGGGACGAACGTCGACGATCTCGTCTACGGGAAGCTGGGGACGCCGCGGGTGGTGCCGTGGGACGACGCGACACCCGAGTACCGGACCCACACGGTGGAGTACCGGACCATCGACGCGGCGGGGAATACCGGTCCCGCGAAGAAGTTCCTGGTGACGCTGACGCCTCCTCAGGGATAGCCGCAGCCCTCGGGGACAGCAGCAAGCCCCTCGTTTTGTGCATGACTGACGATCTTCCATAAGATCCGGCGATGATCACACGGAAACGACTGGCGGCCGGGGCGTGCGGCGCACTGCTCGCCGCTCTGGCCGCCGGGCTGCTCCCGTCGCCGGCCCTGGCCGACGACGGGCCCGGCGAGGGCGCGCCCAAGGAGTCCCCCAAGGTCGAGCTGGTCCTCGACGTCAGCGGTTCGATGCGGGCCAGGGACATCGACGGGCAGTCCCGGATGGCCGCCGCGAAGCAGGCGTTCAACGAGGTACTGGACGCGACCCCCGAAGAAGTCAGCCTCGGCATACGGACGCTGGGGGCCACCTACGCGGGCAACGACAAGAAACTCGGCTGCGAGGACACCCGGCAGCTCTACCCGGTCGGCAAGCTCGACCGGACCGAGGCCAAGACCGCGGTGGCCACCCTCGCCCCCACCGGGTTCACCCCGGTGGGGCCCGCGCTGCTCGGTGCGGCGAAGGACCTTGAGGGCGGAAACGCCACCCGCCGGATCGTGCTGATCACGGACGGCGAGGACACCTGCGGGCCGCTCGACCCGTGCGTGGTGGCCCGCGAGATCGCCGCCAAGGGCACCCATCTGGTGATCGACACCCTGGGCCTGGTCCCGAACGCGAAGATCCGCCAGCAGCTGACCTGTATCGCCGAGGCGACGGGCGGCACCTACACGGCCGTCCAGCACAAGGACCAGCTCTCCAAGCGGGTCAGACAGCTGGTGGACCGCGCCGCCGACCCGGTGGTGAACCCCGTCGCCACCAAGGGCGGCGCGTCCTGCGTGGACGCCCCCAAGCTGACCGCCGGCCTCTACACGGACAGGGAGAGGTTCGGCGAACACCGTTGGTACCAGGTCGAGGTGAAGCCGGGTCAGGAGCTGCGCACCTCGGTGAGCATCGGTTCGGACCGCGCCGTCAACAACGACTACGGCGTACTGCTGCGGGCGTCCACGCGGAGCGGACGGGAGATCGTGCGCGGTCAGGAGTCCGGCGACGGGCGCACCGATGTGATCTCGTCGGGGCTGCGCTACCCGAAGGCCGAGGTCGACTCCAAGGACGGGCAGGACGCCGCGGCGGAGACGGTGTGTCTCCAGGTGAGCAGTTCCTTCTCGGCGCCGCCCGGGGTGAAGACCGAGCCGGGGATGCCCCTCGAATTGTCGATCGACCTGGTGGACTCACCGAAGCAGGCGTCCGACGTGGCGTCCTTCGGGCTCGGGCACGGGTGGTGGCTGCTGGGTGTGATGGTGCCGGCCGGTCTCCTCGCGGGTCTGGTCCTCGGTTGGGTCTCGCGCTGGCGCGTTGCGGTCTGGAGGACCAACTGATGCGTACGACTCATGTGTTGACGGGTGCGCTGCTCGCGGCCACCACTGTTCTCGGTACGGCGTCGGGAGCGGTCGCCGACACGTCCCCGTCGCCCTCCCCGAGCGCCGGCGCCGACGCGGCCCCGACGGAGGCCGGGACGAGCTTCCGTACCGCCACCGCCGTGAAGCCCGGTCAGCTCGCCACGGCGGGTGCTTCGACCGGCGACTACCTGTACTGGGTGTTCCCGGCGGACGCCGGTCAGGACGCGACGGTGACGGCCAAGGTCGCACTGCCCGAGTCCGCACAGCGGCACGGCGCGCAGACCTGGCGGCTCGATGTGTACGACGGGCTGCGCCGCCGCCAGGCGTGCACCTACGGCTCGTCGGCCGCCACCGCCGCCAAGGAGGTCGCGGAGGTGGCGCTGACCTGCCACCTCCGTACGGTACGGAGCTGGGCCGAGCAGTCGTCCAACGACCCGCTGCCGGGCTCCTACTACGTACGCCTCACGGTGACCTCGCTCGCGGACGACGACCTGGGCCTGCCGGTGCGGGCCGAGATGCGGGCTGCCGTGGTGAACGCGGGCGGCGCCAAGGCGGTCGGCGGGGCGCTGACCGCGCCGCTGGTGCCGGGTGCGACCACGCCGGAGACGGAGGACGCGCAGAATCCGCCGAAGCAGGCGTCGGCCGCTGCCGCGCCCGAGGACGGCTGGGCGTCGGGGAACTGGTCGAGCCGGTGGCTCTGGACGGCCGGGGGTGCGGTGCTCGCCGCGCTGGCGGGCGTGGCCGGTTACCGGATGACGCGTGGGTCGGGCCGGCCCCCGCACGTACCTCGGTGAAGGTGCGGGTGCGGGTGCGGGTGAAGGCGGGACCGGCGGGGGTCTGAGACCTTCTGCTCGTACATCTCGCACATCTCGTACATGGGGGGGAGCAGCGGCCCGGAGTGCCGGGCCGCCGCTCCCCGGCGTTTCCTAGGTGACCTTGAGCGCCGCCTTGGCGGTGGCCTCCGCGCTCGTACCCACATAGATGTCGAAGTCACCTGGCTCGATGACGAACCTGCCGTCCTCGGAGTTGGTCCAGTAGCCGAGGTCGTCGGCGCCGAGTTGGAACCGTACGGTCGTGGACCTGCCCGCGGCCAGGGTCACCCGGCGGAAGCCGCGCAGCTTGCGCACCGGCTGGACGATGGCGGCGAACCTGTCGTGGACGTACAGCTGGACCACCTCGTCGCCCTCGCGGTCACCGGTGTTGGTGAGGGTCACCGCGACCTCGACGGTGTCGCCACCGCGCAGGGCACGCGCGGAGACCGAGCCCCGGCTCAGCTTCGGGGCGCCGGACTCGAAGGTGGTGTAGCTGAGGCCGTGGCCGAAGGCGAACTCGGGTCCGTGCGGAAGGTCCAGGTACTTGGAGGTGTACTTGTTGTCCGCGTTGTACGGACGGCCGGTCGACTCGTGGTTGTAGTAGATCGGGATCTGGCCGGCGGTACGGGGGAAGGTCACCGGGAGCTTGCCGCCCGGGTTGACCTTGCCGAGGAGGATGTCGGCCACCGCGTTCCCGGTCTCGGTGCCGCCGTGCCAGGCCTCCAGTACGGCGGGTGCGGCGGCCAGCCAGTCGCCCATGGTGAGCGGGCGGCCGTTGACCAGGACGACCACGAAGGGCTTGCCGGTCGCGGCGACGGCGGCGATCAGTTCCTCCTGGCCGCCGGGGAGGCTGATGTCGGCGCGGACGGCGGCCTCTCCGCTGAGCGCGGAGGCCTCACCGACCACCACCACGGTGACATCGGCGCCCTTCGCTGCTCCGACGGCGGCGGGGATCTTACTGGTGTCCTTGCCGTCGGCGTCGACTCCGAGCGCGTACGTCACCCTGGCGTCCGGCAGTGCGGCCTTCACGCCGGCCAGGACGGTGACTGCGGGCGCCTCCTTCGCGGCGAACGGGAACGCCCACGCACCGAGCAGGTCCGGGGAGTCGCCGAACGGGCCGACGACCGCGACGGACTTGGTGGTGGGGGCGAGCGGGAGTGCCTTCTTCTCGTTCTTCAGCAGCACCATGGAGCGGGCGGCGGTGTCGCGGGCGGCCTTGCGGGCGGCCGGCGTCGGCTCCTGGATGACCGCCTTCTCGTCGACGTACGGGTTCTCGAACAGGCCGAGTTCGTACTTGACGCGCAGGATGCGGCGGACCGCGTCGTCCAGGCGCTTCTCGGAGATCTTGCCGCCGCGCAGCAGCTTCTTGCCGTTGACGGCGAGGTGGGTGCTGGTCATCTCCATGTCGACGCCGGAGTTGAGGCCGAGGCGGGCGGCTTCCGAGCCGTCGGCGGCGAAACCGTGCGGGATGAGCTCCTGGACGCCGGTCCAGTCGGAGACGACGAAGCCGTCGAAGTCCCACTCGTCCTTGAGGATCTCGGTGAGGGTGTGCGCATTGCCGTGCGCCGGGACGCCGTTGATGGTGTTGAAGGACGCCATCACGGTGACACAGCCCGCGTCGATGGCCGCCTTGAACGGCGGCAGGTAGTAGTTGCGCAGCTGCGACTCGGAGGCGATCACGGTGTTGTAGTCGCGGCCTCCCTCCGCGCCGCCGTAGGCGACGAAGTGCTTGGCGCAGGCGGCGATGCGGTCCTTGGCCTTGAGATCGCGGCCGTGGCCTGCGCCCTTTCCGGTGCCCTGGTAGGCGATGACCTTGGCGGCGGCAAGGGCGGAGGTGAGGTACGGGTCCTCGCCGTTGCCCTCGGCGATGCGGCCCCAGCGGGGCTCGTGGGTGACGTCCATCATCGGGGCGAAGGTCCAGTGGATGCCGTTGGAGCGGGCTTCCAGGGCGGAGACCTCGGCGTCGGTGGCGGCGACCTGCGGGTCGAAGGAGGCGGCCTGCGCGAGCGGGATGGGGAACGTGGTCCACATGCCGTGGATGATGTCGAAGCCGTACAGCAGCGGGATGCCGAGGCGGGTCTCCTCGACGGCGATCTTCTGCAGGGCGTTGTTGGACTTGCCGCCGTAGATGGAGAGCACGGAGCCGAGCCTGCCCTCGCGGGCCGCCTTGGTGGCTTCCTCGGTACCGCCACCGCCCGGTCCGGTGTCCCAGGACCAGGGCAGCTGCTGGAGCTGGCCGAGCTTCTCGTCGACGGTCATCTTGCGGAGCAGGGCGGAAATCTCCCGCTCGTAGCGTCCCTGGGCAGCGCCGGGCCCGGGGGCGGCTGCGGCGGCTGCCGCTGTCGCACCGGTGCCGGCCTCCGCCGCCTGTGCGGTGCCTGCCCCCGCTCCCGTCACCGCGCCCGCTGCCACCGTTCCGCCGGCCGCTGCCAGGACGCTGCGCCGTCTCACACCACTCATGCGTTCACCCTTTGAAGAAGTTCTGCGCCGAAGTACTCGCGGACCGTCAAGTGTTGAGTGGAAGTTAGGTGGTTGTTACAGGTGGGTCAAGAGTTACGACAGTGAGTCGTACGCGCTTTTACGTCGGGCGGTCACGGCGGAACCCACGGCTCCCTTTACCGCGCAGCCCCTTGAGGCGCCCCGACCGCCGCTCTAACCTTCTCGTGCGCAGCCTTCTCGTGCGCGGGGATCGCGACGGCAGAGAGAGGCACCGACATGACCGGGGCACTGTCCGAGGACGAGATACGCGCGGCGGTTCAGCGGAAGCTCGGTCCGGGAACCCTGCTCGGCGAGCCACGGATTGTGGAGATGCACCGCAGCCGGTGCAAGGTGGTCCGGCTGATCGAGACCCGTACGTCCAAGGAGTTCCGGGAGAACGGTGAACCGCCGAAGCGGTTGGACACCTGGGAGAAGTACGACGATCTGCACGCCGTACCACTGCCCCCTCCCCACGGCGTGACAGGTGAGCCCCGCAGAAAACTGCTGCTTCGCGGAAGTGTGCACAACACCCCGTGCGGTTGTGACGACGGCCTGGTGGACTGTCCGGACTGCACGAACGGCCAAGCTGTGTGCGCCAAGGACCACCCGTGCAAGAAGTGCGACGACACCACGGACGCCTGCGTCAGGTGCGGGGGCATCAGGGCCGGCCGGAACTGGGCCCCGCCCCAGCCCGCGCCCGACGCCCGCCAGGACGCTCAACGGGTCAGGTGCAGGCGCTGCCACGCACCCCGGGCAGCCTGTACGGGCTGCGCGGGAATGGGGCGGACCGAGTGCACGAAGTGCCACGGGTCAGGCACCCGGCGGTGCGAGTCCTGCAACGCCAAGGGCACCGCCAAGTGCGGGAAGTGCAAAGGGAAGGGCAGCAATTCCGTCTGGACGGAGGGCTGGATCACCCGTGTCCCCACGGACCAGCCGCCCGAGGAACTGCCGCACGCACACCCGCCGGGCACCCGTCGGCAGATCGTGAACGACGGCAAGTGGTCCTTCGTGGTGCTGCGCAATGCCGACGAGCCCTTCCCCGACATGCTGGACGAGAGCCACCGCAGCGCACTGGACCGGTTCCGGCTCCCGCGCAAGCCCACCAAGGAGGAGGCGGAGCTGAACCGGGAAGTACGGTTCGAGCAGCTTCCGGTGTACCGCGCCACCTTCGTCCAGAAGCCGAACCGGGAGTACTACGTCTTCCCCGCCCACGACGGGGTGCGCGCCGTGTCGGCCGTGGCCCCGCACATGCGCAGACTGCTCTCCTGGTCCGCCTTCGTCTCGGCGATGCTGGTGATCGCCGCCCTGGTGCTGATCCTGCGGTAGCCGCCCCGCCCGGGGCGGCCACCACCAGCGGCACGTACCTTCACCAGCGCCACATACCTCCACAGCACCACGTACCGGATCCTCAGGCCTTGCGGGCCACGCCCACCCACCCCGGGATCGGGTCGTCGCCGCTGACCGGGACCGGCTCGCCCAGTTCCGGGCGCCACTCGGCGGCCAGGGAGACGCCGGGCTCGACGAGTTCGTAGCCCTCGAAGAAGCGGGCGACCTCTTCGCGGGTGCGGGGCTGGAGGGTGAGGCCGCGTGCCTTGTACATGGCGGCGGCCTTGTCGGCGCCCTCCGGGTCGAAGTCGCGGGCGACGTGCGACAGGACGAGGTAGCTGCCGCTCGCCAGTCGGTCCATGAGGCGGTGGACGATGTCGTACGCCCCGTCCTCGTCGCCGACGAAGTGCAGCAGCGCTACCAGCGAGAGTGCGATCGGCTGGTCGAAGTCGAGGATCTTCCCGGCGTGTTCGAGGATTTCGTCGGGGCGGCGGGCGTCCGCCTGGATGTACTCGGTGACGCCCTCGGGGGTGCTGCGCAGCAGGGCTTCGGCGTGTGCGAGGACGATGGGGTCGTAGTCGCAGTAGACGATGCGCGCGTCGGAGGCGACGCCCTGGGCGATCTGGTGGAGGTTGGGCTCGGTGGGGATGCCGGTGCCGATGTCCAGGAACTGGCGCATGCCGTTCTCCGCGAGCCAGCGGGTGGCGCGGTGCATCACGGCGCGGTTGACTCGGGCCATGTCGCGGCCCCGGGAGTCCAGCTTGAGGAGTTCCCTGGCCATGGCCTCGTCGACCGGGTAGTTGTCCTTGCCGCCGAGGAACCAGTCGTACATCCGGGCAGGGTGCGGCTTGCTGGTGTCGATCACGACGGATGCGGAGCTGCCGGTGGTGCGGTCCTGCCCGGTCATGGGTGTCTCCAGGGGCTCAAGGGGGCTAACGGTAGGGAGAGTTGAGGCGCGGTCAAGCGAAGATTAGCCATCTGTGGTCCCGGGGTCACGAGTGGGATCGGATGCAGGTGACACCGGGTGCGGTCAGGGGCGTCGGGTGGGACATCGGGAGAGGCGTCAGGTGGGTCATCGGGTGTGGCATCAGGTGCATCAGGCGCATCAGGTGAGGAGGAAGTCGGCCTTGCCCGACTTCGCTCCCTGGATGAAGGCGGCGATCTCGCCGGGGGTGTAGATGAGGGCGGGCCCGTCGGGGTCGGCGGACTGGCGGACGGCGATGCGGCCGTCGGCGAGCTTCATGGTCTCGACGCAGTTGCCGCCGTTGCCACCGCTCCAGGGCTTGGACCAGCCTTCGGTGGGGAGGTCACCGGCGGGCATGCCGTTGTAGATGCGGTGGCCCTGGCGGGGGTCGACGCGCCGTTCGCTGCGACGGTCACCGGCACGGTCGACCCGGTGGTCGGTGCGGGGTATCCGGGACATGCGGCTTCAGAGCTCCTTGCGGAAATCCGCGAGGATCTCCTTGGTGCGTGGTGCGGTGGCGGCCTGCGCCGCCATGCGGTCCATGACTTCGAGGTGTGTGGACACTTCGAGGCGCGCGTCGAGATAGACCGCGCCGGTCAGGTACTCGCTGTAGACCATGTCGGGCAGTTCGGGCACGGCGAACCTGAAGAGAACGAAGGGTCCGTACGTCCCCGGGTGCGGTCCGGCGGCGAATTCCGCCAGCTGGAGCGTCACATTGGGGAGCTCGACCACTTCGAGGAGGCGGTCGAGCTGGGCACGCATCACGTCCGGGCCGCCGGCCTGGCGGCGCAGCGCGGTCTCGTCCATGATCGCCCAGAGGGTCGGTGCGTCGGGGCCGGTGAGCAGTGCCTGGCGCTGCATCCGCAGGGCGACATGCCGCTCCACGTCCTCGGGGCGGGTCTGGCCGATGGCCCCGGTGCGCATCACGGCGCGGGCGTAGTCCTCGGTCTGGAGAAGTCCGGGCACGAAGTGCGGGTCGTACGACCTGACCTGGGAGGCGGCGCCCTCCAGGCTGACGTACATGCTGAACCAGTCGGGCAGGATCGAGTGGAAGCGCTGCCACCAGCCGGGCCGGTTGGCCTCCTGGGTCAGCTCGACGAACGCCTCGCAGTCCTCCTCACTACTGCCGTACGCCTGCAGCAGCAGCTGTACATAGGGGATCTTGAGGGTGACCTCGGCGGTCTCCATCCTGCGGACGGTGGCCGGGGCGACGTGCAGCACCTTGGCGGCCTGGTCACGGCTGAGCCCCGCGCGTTCCCGCAGGTCCTGGAGCCGCTTGCCGAGCACCACCTGGCCGACGGTCGGGGCGGACCTCGGTTCACTCATGAATAACCTCCCCGTAACTCACCGTCACCGATTGCCGGTTGTTCTCACGTGCTGTTGCGATGCAGTGTGCCACGGCTTCCTGATCTCCGAAACGACACTCTGAAAAGTGCAGAGTGCCTCTTGCCAAGTGACGTGAGCAGAGGGAGAGTTGTTACGTGAACTGGTTCACGCGGCTGTAGCGCTCCACCCCGGGGGAGGCGGCGCGCTACAGCCGCTCCCCCATGGTGAGGATGCGGTCGTGGTACCTGGCTCCACGTTCTTTCCCCAGGTCATGGGCCCGCTTCAGGGGGCCCGTGTCCGGAGGTTCGGATTTGCGCTGCCCGCATGCCCGGAGTCCGTTGCGCGCGCCCGGCATCTGACGACGGATCGGCTGGCGTACTGGGGCCTGTTCGGAGACGTCGGCGACACGGCGGCACTCGTGGTGTCGGAGCTGGTCACCAATGCGGTGATCCACACCGGCAGCGAGCGGGTGCGCTGCGAACTCACCGACGGTGACGGCCGGTTGAGAATATCCGTGCAGGACGAGGGCATAGGGGACGGCGGCCCCCGGCTGCGCCGCACCGCCGCGAACGCCGGGGAGCACGGGCGCGGCCTGTACCTGGTCGACGCGATGTGCGACACCTGGGGCTCGCAGGAGTACGGTCCCGATTCCGGACGTACGGTGTGGGCCGAACTCACCCACTGCGGTACGCGATGACCCATCGCCTCGCCGACCGACTGACCCGGATGCGCCGCACCGGGGCCGGAGGTCCCTCCCGACTGCCACTGCCACCCGGCCAGGACCACACCCCGCTCGGCTGCGACGCGGTGGGAGTGCCCGCGCAGCACGGCCCACGGGTACTGGCACATCTGTCACGCCCCGGCTGCGTGTTCGCCGACGCGGACCACTGGTGGTGGATCGTCCCCGCGGGCTCCGACCTAGGACTGATCTGGCCCGACCCGGTGCGGTACGCGGCAGGCGCCTACGTCTCCGCAGCCCGGCCTCGACTGGTACACACCCCGGAGGGCCCTGCCCCCTATACGCCGCCGATTCCGCTGTATCTGATGGTGTGCCGGCTGACCGGTACGCCACCGGTGTGGTCGGGCGGCCTGCCGGCTTCCTGCTGACGGCGTTTGCCGCCCTCCGTCGGGGGCCGTGCGACGAGTACGCCTCAGGAGAGCCGACCGGAGCCGGGCAGTGGCCGGCGAGAGGGCCGGCCGCTGCCCGGCTCCGGTCGGGTGCGGGATTCGCTCAGGCGCGGGGCTTGGGCACCTGGGTGATGGAGCGGCCCGCCCATGAGGGGGCGTCCTCGGTCAGGGAGGTCAGTCGTTCGCGGATGGTGTCCGGGAACGGGGTGGCCCGGCCGGCCGCCCGGTCGACGTGCAGGGCGAGGAGTTCGGTGGTGGCCACCGGCTCGGCCTCGGTCGGGAGGGTGGCGGGGGACGGGTCCTCGATGCCCTGGGCGCTCTCGGTGCCTTCGACGCCCTGGAGGGGGTGTGCGTCGGCCACCACGAACAGTTCGTGGGCGAAGCGGACCTTCTTGGCGTCGGCGCCGAGCACCCGCGTGCGGACGGCGAGCCTGGCGCCCTCGGGGACGTCGTCCAGGTACCGGATGTGCGCCTCCACCGTGTAGAGGGAGCAGCCGGTTGATTCGCGGTAGCCCGCGTGCAGCCCGGTCTCGATCATCATGGCGTCGGTGGCGTACCCGAAGACGAGGACGTAGAAGGCCTCGCTCATGTGGCCGTTGTAGTCGATCCACTCGGGCCGGACCGTGTGGTGGACCAGCGGGAGGCAGTCGACGACGCCGTCGAGTTCGGTGGTGTCCGTCACGTCGGCCACGGCCGCGGCCCGGATCTCTGCCGGGACTTCCGCCTGGGCGTCCACCTGGACCTCTGCCCGGTCGGGAACGGTGTGCGCGTGGGTGTGAGAGTGTGCGTCGTTCACTTGCGCTCCCCCTCGGTGCTCTGCTGCCGGAGGCGGCCTGTGGCCCGCAGTACGTCGATGACGCCCTGGTCGCGTTCGGCGACGAGGTCGGCGATGGTGCGGCCGTCCGCCGCTTCGTCGCATCCCGCGACCACGTCGTCGTACAGCTTCTTGTCCAGTTCGGGGGCTTCGAGGCGGGTCCACGGGGACTTCAGGGACGGGCCGAAGTGGTCGAGCATATGGGCCATGCCGCCCTCGCCGCCCGCGAGCGCGAAGGTGAGCATCGGGCCCATGAACGCCCAGCGCAGGCCGGGTCCCTCGGTGATCGAGTCGTCGATCTCGCGGACGGTCGCCTCACCGTTGGCGACCATGTGCAGGGCCTCGCGCCACAGGGCTTCCTGGAGCCGGTTGGCGATGAAGCCGGGGACCTCGCGGTTCATGGTGATGACGGACTTGCCCGCGACCTCGTAGAAGCGCGACGCCCAGGTGACGGCGGACTGGGTGGTCCGCTCGCCGCCAACGACCTCGACCAGCGGGATCAGGTACGGCGGGTTGAACGGGTGGCCGACGACCAGGCGGCCCGGGTCGGCGGCCTCGGTCTGCATGTCGGTCATCGGATACCCGGAGGTGGAGGACGCGATGACGACTCCGGCGGGCGCCGCGGCATCCAGCCTGGCCAGCAGGCCGCGCTTCAGCTCCAGCTTCTCCGGCGCGCTCTCCTGCACGAACTGGGCGTCCGCGACGGCCTCTTCGAGAGTGGCGGTCACGGTCAACCGGTCCGGCGACGCGCCGTCGGCGAGTCCCAGTTGTACGAGTGCGGGCCAGGCGGCGCCGACCAGGCGGCGCAGCTTCTGCTCGGCGTCGGGGGCCGGGTCCCAGGCGGTGACGTCATAGCCACGGGCCAGGTAGTGGGCGACCCAGCCGCCGCCGATGACACCGGCGCCGACACAGGCGACTCGGCGTACGTCCTCGGGGGTGCAGGGGGCAGCCGACAGGGGGGCGGTCGCCGGTATGGGGGTGGTCATGGTGGGGGGAACTCCTCGCGGAAATGGGGGGGGTGGGCACGCGCTCCGAGCGAGTGTCAGACGCGCGGCTTGAGGCCGAGCTTGGCGCGGGCCTCGTCCGGGGTGGCGACGCGCGAGCCGAGTGACTCGGTGAGGGTGACGGCGCGCTCCACGAGCTGGGCGTTGGTGACCTTGTTGCCCTTGCCGAGGTAGAGGTTGTCCTCCAGGCCGACGCGGACGTGTCCACCGAGCAGGATGGACTGGGCGGCCCACGGCATCTGCATCCGGCCGAGCGCGAAGCTGGCGAACTGGGCGTTCTCCGGGAGCATGTTGACCATGGCCTGGAGGACACCGGGGTCGGCCGGGGCGCCCCACGGGATGCCCATGCACAGCTGGAAGACGGTCGGGTCGTCGAGCAGGCCCTCCGCGAGGAGCTGCTTGGCGAACCACAACTGCCCGGTGTCGAAGATCTCCAGCTCGGGCCGCACACCCAGCTCCTGGATGCGCTTGGCGCCGGCGCGCAGCATCTGAGGGGTGGAGATGTAGAGGTTGTCGCCGAAGTTCAGCGACCCGCAGTCCAGCGTGCAGATGTCGGGGAGCAGCTCCTCGACGTGCGGCAGCCGGTCCAGGCCGCCGACCAGGTCGGTGCCGGGCAGCGGGAAGTCCTTGAGCGGCTGCTCCGGGTCGATCACCAGGTCGCCGCCCATGCCGGCGGTCAGGTTGATGACGACATCGGTGCCGGTCTCCTTGATCCGCTCGACCACCTCGCGGTAGAGGCGCGGGTCGCGGGACGGGTCGCCGGTCTCGGGGTCGCGTACGTGGATGTGCACCACGGCGGCGCCTGCCTCGGCCGCCTCGACGGCCGACGTGGCTATCTGCTCGGGCGTGACGGGCACGTGCGGGCTCTTGCGGACGGTGTCACCGGCGCCGGTGAGGGCGCAGGTGATGATGACGTCCTGGTTCACGGACATACGGTTCTCCTTGCGAGGTGGGTGAACTGACGGTTAATCAGGCGTTTTGGGTGAGAGTGGCGTCGACATACGCGAGGAGTGCTTCGTGCATGTCCTCGGCGCTGGTGCCGCCGGCCGGTCCCCTCTCGGCGGGTGTGGAGGCGAGCACCTGGCTGGCGAGGCCGTCGATCAGCGCGGTGAGCCGCAGCGCCGCCGCCTGGGGGTCGGTGCCGGCTCTGAACGCGCCCTGGGCGACCCCGCGCCGTACGACATCGGCGACGGTGTCGCGCCACTGCCGGTAGTACTCGACGTGCAAGCGCCCCACGGCGGTTGAGCGGGCCGCCTCCGCCCACAGGTCCAGCCAGACGTGCCACTGGCGGCGTTGCCGCTCGCTGTAGGGAATCTGGAGCTCGATCAGCTGACGCAGTTCGTCGGCGGCGTCCCGCTCCTGTGCGGTGTGTGCGGCCCGGCGGGCGGTGTCCTCGTCCATGCACCAGCGGACGGCCGCTTCGAGGAGGTCGTCGCGGCCGGGGAAGTGGTAGTGGATGGCGGCGGTGCTGGTGGCGCAGGCCTCGGCGATATCGGCGACCCGTACGGCGTGGAAGCCGCGCGCCGCGATCAGCCGTACCGTCTCGCGGACGATCTGCAGGGGGCGCCCACCCTCGGCGGCGACGGCCGCAGCCGCGTTCCGGGGACGTCGTGGGGCTGCGGCCGGCGGGGTACGGGACCCCAGCAGCCACCCCGCGTCGACGCCGCCGAGGTCGGCGATCCGGGCCAGTTCCGCCGCGGTGAAGCGACGGGTGCCGCCGAGCGAGCGGGACAGCTTGGAGGGGTCCATCACGGCCCGGCGGGCGAACTCGCGCTGGCTGACCCCGGCCGCCGCGATGACCTCGCGGACCCGGGCGGCGACGCCGGCCGGGGGCCCGGCCTCCGGTCCCGGCTTCGACCCGGCCTCCCGCGCGGACGCCGGCTCGGCGTGCGGTCCGCCCTTCGGTTCGGCCACTGGGCCTGCCGCTGGCTCGGCCCCTGGGAGCGCTGCTTCTCGCTGCATGGTCCGCCACCGTACCCGCGCATTGAGCAAATCACAACGCACACGCCGCACACCCTCGGTATTGTGCCCTGACTGTCCCATCAGTCAGGGCACAACACCCGCCCCGGACACCCCACACCTCCCCTCCGCGTTCTGTTGCCGCTTCCCTAACAGAATGTTTCCCCCCGCCAACAACTCACCACGTACCAGGCCGGGTTGACCTCACCCCCCTAGGCTGAACCGGCGCGCGCCCCGCTCAGGGAGGAACCGTCCGATGACCGCCCCGCTCCACTCCCCCGTCGCCCCCCTCGGCGCCCTCGACGGCGACCGCTATCTCGCGAGCCTCGACGACGGCCGCAGCGTGTGGCTCGACGGCGAGGAGATCAAGAACGTGGCCGAGCACCCGGCCTTCGCCGCGCCCGTCGCCGAGCTGGCCCGACTGCTCGACCTCCAGCACGACCCCGCCCACCGCGACCTGCTCACCGTCGAGGACCCGGTGTCCGGGCTGCGGATCGGACGGGGCTATCAACCACCGCGTACCGCACGGGAGTTGCGGTCGGCGCGGGACAGCGCCGAGGTGTGGATGGCCGAGTCGTGGGGGCAGCACGGCCGCTCCCCCGCCCTCATGTCGTCCGTCGCCGTCGGTCTGCTCGACTTCCGGCACCGCCTGGAGCTCAGCAGGCCCGGCTGCGGCGAGCATGCGGCGGCCTACCACCGCTTCGCCGCCGAGCGGGACCTGTTGCTCACCCATGCCCGCGACGACCCGCAGACCGACCGGGCCGCCGGCCCGCTGGACAACCCGGACCAGGCGCTGCGGGTGCTGCACGAGGACAGCGAGGGCATCGTCGTACGCGGGGCGAAGCGGCTGACGGCACTGGCGCCGTTCGCCCACGAGGTCCTCGTCTATCCGTCGGCACCCCTGCTGCAACGCGGCGCCGAGGAGTTCGTGATGTGGTGCGCCCTGCCGCTGAACACCCCGGGGCTGCGGGTCTTCTGCCGCGAGCCGTTCGGCGCACCCGGGTACGGCACGGGGCGCCCGTTCGCCGGGCGGTACGACGAGCAGGACGCGGTCCTCTTCTTCGACGACGTGGAGGTCCCCTGGGAGCGGGTGTTCCTGCTCGGCGACGGCGCGCTGGCCCGCGAAGGGCTGGAGCGGATCAACGCCTGGAGCCGGTACCTCGGGCAGGTCCGCTTCCGGGAACGGCTGCGCACCCTGCTGGGCGTCGGCACCCTGCTGGCCGAGTCCGTGGGCGTGGCCGGCTTTCGTGACGTGCAGGAAGAACTGGGTGAACTCGCGGGCCACATACAGCTGCTGGACCACTTCCTGGACGCCGGGGAGGCCACCGCGCACCGCACCGACAGCGGACTCCTGGCCCCGGGCCCGACCCCGGCGGCCTCCGTATGGGCCTCCTCGGTGGCCGGCCGGGCCGTCTCCGCCGTCCGGAACATCGGCAGGTCCGGACTCCTGATCCAGCCCACCGAGAACGATCTGCGCACCCCGGAACTGCGCCCGCTGCTCGACCGCTACCTGCACGGCTGGGAGCTGGACGCGGACCGCAGGTCACGGCTGTTCGCGCTGGCCAGGGACCTGACGGCGGACGCCTTCGGACAGCGTCAGGAGCTGTACGAGGAGGTGCACCACGGCGATCCGGCGCTCCAGCGGATCGAGCTGCTGCGCGGGCACGACCAGTCGGCGGTGCTGGAGCGGCTCACGGATCTGATCGCCGAACCGGTGCCCTCGGGGCCACCTCGCTGATGCACCCATGAGCCTGCCGGGACAATGGATCTCCCCACATTCCCCCCAGCCGCCGCGCACCCGCCCCCGGGCACTCCTTGACGCAGCCTTCACAGTGACCCCTTGTGCCGTCCCGGCGATTCGGCGATCGTCCTGATCATGACTGAGACGACCACGTCCACAGCGACGACCGGCCGCAAGCCGCTCCGACAACTGCTCGCGGCCTCCGTGGGCAATGCCGTGGAGTGGTACGACTGGTTCTCCTACACGGGCACGCAGGCAGCATACGCTCACGCCCCGGACCAGTAACTTCCCAGGTCAGAGCATATTCCCGCGTGATGCCCCAACTGCAAGCGTCGCAAGGTTTGACCAGCTCTGACAGTCTCGATGCTGACCCGCTGCTGACTTTCCTGACGGGTAGTCAGGTCCTGCCGTCACCCGCACGAGGAACGGTTCCCTGACCGCTCGCGGAAGGGAGGCCGGCGGCAATGTTCTGCAGCTGCTCGGCCAGATGAGGTTGGTCGTAACGCAGAACAATCTGGGCCAGGCTTCGGACCAAGTCAACGCGCTGGTCAACTGCAAGGTCGCTCACGAAGGCCTGAAGGAGATGCGACACCTGAACCCAGGCGTTGTCCGCAGCGTGGGCGGTGATTTGACGGGTGAGCTCTTCGAGCGACTCAAGGGTTCCCGTGGTCGTGTCGGGGCGCTGGGTGAGCCAGTAGGCCAGGGCCAGAGTCGGTGTGGTGACCAGCTGTTCATGGAGGTCCCGTGCTGCCTGGAGTCGTTGACGCTGGGCCTGTTCATGCAGGGCTTCGTCGTGCCGGCGCTGTTGCAACGCACTGACCGCGACGCGGTCTTGGTCAGCCGCGGTCAGCCGAATGTCCGCCCATAACACCCGGAGGGGAACGCCCTCGAGGTCACTGGCGGAACCCAGCACTGAGCTGAGGTGAGCCTGTGCGGCGTGGACGTCGATCAGGGCGTACCGACAGGTGATCGCGCGAGCGGTGGTCAGGACATAGTGGAGGGCTGCCTCACCCGGGTTGTTGTGCCGCTGGGCACTGGGCGTTTCCTCCCAGCACCCTTGTATCTCGGCGTCGAACCTGTAGCCCGGAGTTTCGCTCGGCAGTGAGCCTCCGGTGCCTTCAAGACGGCCGCTGCGCCGGTCTGGCCAACCAGTCGGGTCAGTTCTGCGGCGCATGGGGCTTGAGCGGCGTGGCAGGGTCTTGCTCCTGTAGGGCGGTGAGTAGGCGGTCACGCAGGTGCACGGCTTCCCCGACCTGGTTTGCGGGCGGGGGCGTGGGGGCCCAGCTGAACAAGAGCTTCTGCATGGCGACATGACGGCCGCCGCTGTAATACGCGTCGTGGTCGGCGTGTACTGCCTCGCGGAAGATCTGCTCGATGTCGTCTCTGAGGTCGGGCTGTTCCAGAGCGGTCTGCATCCAATACGCAAAGGCCGTGGCCACGCTCTGCGGAGGCTCGCCTGCAGTGGGCAGGGCATTGCGCCACATGCCGATCAGCCATGCGCGATCGCGGTCCGTGTCGGTCAGGAGGGCGGGGCCACTGGAACTCCCGCGCTGAGCGAGGTGGGCGAAAGTGTTCTGTGCCGCCGTGCCCTGAGGGCTGCGCGGATCTGTGGTCCATTGCTTGAGCTGAATTCGGATCGCTGGGCGCTGGCTTACCTGATCCCACAGGGTGTTCAGAGCCTGACCGATCGCTTCAGTAACGGCACCGCCACGCTGTTGACTGCCGTCCACCGTGAGCGTTGCCAGTTCAGCGAGACGGCCGAGCATGCTGGTGGGGTGTACGTCGATCAGGCGGCGACAGGCCCGGATGAGCACGATGGTGAAGGTGTCGCTGAGGGTGCCAGCTTCGCCTCTCGCCCATCTGCGGTAGGCGCTCCTGACAAGGTCTCCGGCATGGTCATCGAGGGCTGCCAGAACAAGCATGTCGCAGGCAGCCTGCTCTTGGTTCGTAGACCACTGGTCAGCGAGTTCCTTCAACAGCCGCGTGGTGCGGTGCCGGGCGGTGTAGCGAACGGTCCAGTGGATGACGCGCCGTGCGAGGAGGCTGGCAGCCTCAGTGTCCTCCAAGGCGCTGACCTGAGCGGCGGTCCAGGTGGTGAATTGCTTGAGCAGGTGTGGACGATCATCGAGGAAGTAGTCAACGACAGCTTCCGCCTGATGGTGGTACCGGAAGCGAATCGTGCCGTCCGACAGAAGGTCGGCGTCCGCGGCGTCGGTGAGCGCGATGACGCCAAGACCTTTCTGGCCAGGACGCGGGCTAGGGTCTTCCTCGAACTTAGAAGTCATCTCATTTGGCGAGTCTGCGGTAGCAGATGAGAGTGCAGGCGATGCTGGTGAAGGCGAGGAAGTGGTCGGCCTTGCGTTCGTAG
>NZ_JBITDM010000009.1:0-130095 GCF_044454195.1 Streptomyces sp. NPDC051561
AGCTAAGCCTTTCAGCGCCGATGGTACTGCAGGGGGGACCCTGTGGGAGAGTAGGACGCCGCCGAACAATTATTGTGGGAAAGCCCCGCACCAGGTAACTGGTGCGGGGCTTTTCTGCGTTTAGGGGCCGATCCCTGTCCCTCTGTGTTCACCGCTGCGCGGCCAGCACCGCCCCGAGCCCCTCCTGCAAGTCCTTGACGAAATACTCGGGAACCTCCAAGGACGGGAAATGCCCCCCGCTTTCCGGCGCCTCCCAGCGAACGATCTGCCGGTACCGCTTCTCTGCCCAGGGCCGTGGACATTTCTCGATGTCACGGGGATAGGTGGTGAGTGCCGATGGGACATCGACCCGGAGTTCAGGATCCAGGGAGTTGTGGCTCTCGTAGTAAATGCGGGCTGCCGAGGCGCCCGTACGCGTCAGCCAGTACAGGGTGACGTTGTCCAGGAGGCGGTCCATGGAAATGGTCTCGAACGGGCTGTCCTCGTTGTCCGACCACTCGGCGAACTTGTCGAGGATCCAGGCGAGAAGCCCGACCGGTGAGTCGACGAGCGAGTAACCGATGGTCTGCGGGCGGGTCGCCTGCTGCTTCGCGTACGCGGCGCGGTGGCGCCAGAAGTGGCGGGTGTCCTCGGCCCATTTGCGCTCGGCAGCCGTCAGCCCGTCCGTTGTCATCCCGGGCGGTGCCTCCGCGAACGTGGAGTGGATGCCAAGGACGTGCTCGGGGAACCTGCCGCCAAGGACCGTGGTGATGTTGCCTCCCCAATCCCCGCCGTGGGCCAGGAACTTGCGGTAGCCGAGCCTCCCCATCAGCTCCACCCAGGCGGCCGCGATCTTCTCCGTACCCCACCCGGTGACGGCCGGCTTGTCGCTGTAACCGAAGCCCGGCAACGACGGGACCACCACATGGAATGCCGGCGCGTCCGCGCTCCTCGGATCCGCCAGCTCGTCCACCACATCGATGAACTCGGCGATGCTGCCCGGCCATCCGTGCGTCAGAAGCAGCGGAGTGGCGTCCGTACGCGAGGACCTGCGGTGCAGGAAGTGGATCCCCAGGCCATCAATGCTCGTGCGGAACTGGCCGATCTGATCGAGGCGGGCCTCGAAGAGCCGCCAGTCGTACCCGCTACGCCAGTAGTTCACGACATCGGCGAGGTCGGCGAGCGGAACACCCTGTTCCCAGCGGCGGGGACCAGGCGCGGCAGGACGGACCGTCTCCGCCTCCGGCAGCCGTGCCGCAGCCAGGCGCGCGCGCAGATCGTCGAGGTCGGCGTCCGTCGCATGTGCTTCACAAACCTGTACGTCGCTGGTGGGACGGGGCACGGGACCTCCTGGCCATCGCGGAATCGCAGAATCGGCCCGCCAGGTGTAGCGAACCGGCTAAGACGGTTCTACCGCGTTCTTCCGCCCACATGCAACCGGCTAAGGTGGTTCCATGCCTACCGGGTTCCCTGACTTCCGCCTCGGCAGCGTGCTGGCGACCAGCTTCACCGGGACTCTCTCGGAGCGTCATGGCGACTCCGTGGAGCGCATCCCCACCCCGCAGCGACTGATCGACTGGCTGGCGGTGAGCGGCCTCTCCGCGGACTCCTGCACCCTTGCCCAACTCGACCTCGCCCGGGAGCTAAGGGAGTCGATTCACACCGCCGCGACAGCGGCCGCAACCCAGGGAGCCCTCCCCGCGCCTGCCGTCCAAGTCATCAATGACCGCAGTGCCCAGGGCCGGGCCGCAGCCGTCCTGACACCCGAGGGCGAGCGGCGATGGCAACTCGGCCCGGCTTCCTCCGTGGAAGACGCGCTCAGTGTGATCGCTGCCGACGCGGTCAGCATCATCGCCGGCGAACGAGACGGGAAGATGGCCCTGTGCGCGTCACCGAGCTGCCAAGCGGCCTTCTTCGACACCAGCCAGAGCCGCACCCGCAAGTGGTGTGACATGAACACCTGCGGTAACCGCCAGAAGAAGGCCCGCTTCCAAGCCAATCAGCGAAAGAACCCCAGACCAGCGGAGTGACCGCTGCCTCCGCCTGTAACCGTGACGCGCTTATGGCCGTCGGTGAGCAGCTGGTCCGGGCGCTGCCAGGCGAAGGGAATGCCTCGCTCGCGATGTCCGGGGCAGCTGCGGGGCCGGTGCGGCGGTATGGCAGAAGGGGTGTACTTCTTGCAAGAGCACGTGCCTGGCCAACTTCCCCTGTTGCGTGACTAGTTGCCCGCGCGGTCGCCGGTTGAGGCGAGGCCCAGCCAGGTGTGCGGGTTGCCCTCCCAGCACCAGCCGAGCTTCGGGGCGCCCTTGCTGATCCAGAGGGCGGGGACCCGCTTGTCCTTGGTGCCGAGGCGGGTGCCGGAGAGGGAGTAGCACTTGTTCTTGGCGAGGGTGGCGGGGAAGAGGGTGAGGAGGGCGATGCCTTCCTCCATGGTCAGGCCGGTGCGGTCGCGGGAGGCGAGGGTGGCCATGGCGTCCAGGGGGATCGCGCCGCAGAACTCCTCGCCGCGGTCGACGTCGAAGGCGACGTACACCTGACCCTCGGGCAGTCGCAGCGAGTCGATCGAGACGAACTGCTCCAGTTCGCCAGGCTTGTAGAAGCGTTCGATGGCTCCGGGCTTCACGGACTTTCCGGCCAGGGTCGTCAGCGGGACGGACTCCTCGATCGGAACGAGTGCCCGCGTGACGACCAGGACGAACGGGACGCGGCCCTCGGTCGGTTCGGCCATGTTCGGCGCACGCTTCAACACCGGGGCGCGCAAAGGTTCGAGCAGCTCGCGGAAGGCGGGCTCGGACTGGTCCGCCAGGGCTGCGTACCCCAGGTCCACCAGGGTCTGGACCTGGCGGTCGAACTCGGCGCTGGCGTCGAACTGGGTCATGCATACCTCCGGGCCGGGAACTGGCGACGGTGTCAAAGTAGCCCGACCAAGATGCGTGCGTCAAGAGTAAAGTTACGTCGGGGGTATGAATCTTTCGGGTTAGTGGGCGGCATCCAGGCGGGCGCGCTGGTCAGCGGTGAGTTCGAGGGCCAACGCGCCGAGATTCTCGTTGAGTTGAGCGACGCTCGAAGCTCCGGCGAGCGGGATCAGGGGGAGGGTGTGCCCCAACTGCCATGACAGTACGACCTGGTTGGCGCTCGCACCGGTCTCCGTGGCGATCTCGCGGAGGGCGGCCAGGCGGGCGGGGGTGCCCGGGTGGTCGTAGTCGTCGGGGGCGGGCTTGTCCTCGCGGACGTACGCCCTGCCCAGCAGCGGGGAGTAGGCGACCAGTGTCAGGTCCGGCTCGGCGCGCAGATAGCTCGCGAGGTCGGGGCCGACGTGGCCGAGGCTGCCGTCGGGGAAGAGCGGTGGGAAGGGGACGTCGAAACGCGGGCGGAGATAGCTGTGCTGGTACTGGAGGACCTCGTAACCCGGCAGTCCTGCCGCCTTCGCGAGGGTGCGGGCGCGTTCGATGCGCCAGGTCGCGTGGTTGCTGGTGCCGAGGAGTCCGACGGCTCCCTCCCGTACGGCGGAGCCCAACGCCTCCACGGTCTCGGCGAGTTCGACGGTGCGGTCCTCGATGTGGGTGTAGAGGAGGTCGATCTTGTCGATACCGAGCTGTTCGCGGCTGCGGTCCACGGCCTCGCGGATGGTCTTCGCCGACAGGCCCTCGGGGTTGTCGGTGAAGCTGGCGCCCGGCGACTTCGGGCGGGCGCCCAGCTTGGTGGCGATCACCATGCGGTCCGCGACGCCCCGGCTGCGCAGCCAGCGCCCGAGCAGGCGCTCGCTCTGGCCGCCCTGGCTGCCGTCGTGCCAGAAGGAGTAGTTGTTCGAGGTGTCGAGGAAGGTGCCGCCGGCTTCGGCGTACCGGTCGAGGATCCCGTACGACGTCCGCTCGTCGGTGTACGAGCCGAACAGCATCGCCCCGAGCGCCAGGACGCTGACCTCGCGGCGGGTGGCGGGGTCGGTGCCGAGGGTGCGGTAGCGCATTGGGGGGTGGGTGGAGGTGGGTGTGGGTGTGGACATGAGGAACTTCCCTTCCGGGGGTCGGAGTTCGGGTGTGTGCGGCCCGTGTGGCCTGCGCGACCTGTGTGGCCTGCGTGAGCCCGTGTGAGCCTGTGCGGGCGTCGGAAGGGGAGTCTGCTTGCTGGAGTGCGCTCCAGGTCAAGGGGCTTTCGCCTGGGCGGAGGTGCTCTTGCGCCGGAATCGAACGGAGCGTCCAATGGGGAGGGTGAATGCCGTGGGTGAGCCCGGGTGCGCGGACGACGGGGTCGGAGAGTGTCCGAACCCCCTTGAGGTGCTTTCGCTCGCGCGGCTCAGACGGCGTACGAGCATAAAGTGGCGCGCCCATCCCGAGGACGTCCTGCCTCTGTGGGTGGCGGAGATGGACGTTCCGCTCGCACCCGCGATAGCCGACGCGTTGGGCGAGGCCATCGGGAACGGAGACACCGGGTACCCGTGCGGCACCGGCTTCGCGGAGTCGCTGGCCGGTTTCGCCTCGCGGAGGTGGGGCTGGGACGGGGTCGAGACCGACCGGGTCGCCCTGGTCCCGGACGTGATGATGGGCGCGGTCCAGCTGCTCCGGCTGATCACGGACCCCGGAGACCCGGTCGTCGTCAACTCACCGGTGTACGGACCCTTCTACGCCTTCGTCACGCACGACGACCGCCGGATCGTCGAGGCACCGTTGGGGGAGGACCTCCGGATCGGGCTGGACCAGCTGGCGGAGACCTTCCGGCGGCTGCGGGCACAGAGCCGCAGCGGCAAGATCGCCTACCTCCTCTGCAATCCGCACAACCCCACCGGCACGGTGCACTCCCCTCAGGAACTCGCCGCCGTGGCGGTGCTGGCCCGGCGATACGGAGTGAGGGTCGTCGCCGACGAGATACACGCCCCACTCGTGCTGCCGGGCGCCGAATTCACGCCGTATCTGAGGGTGCCGGGAGCCGAGGACGCCTTCTCCCTGATGTCGGCGACCAAGGGCTGGAACCTCGCCGGGATCAAGGCGGCGCTCGCCCTCGCCGGGCCGGAGGCAGCAGCCGACCTGCGACGGATGCCCGAGGAAGTCACCCACGGCGCCAGCAGTCTGGGCGTCATCGCCCACACGGCAGCCTTCGGCCACGGGGACAAGTGGCTCGACGCCTTGCTGACCGGGCTCGATGCCAACCGCGCACTGCTGGGCCAGCTCCTCACCGCGCACCTCCCCGAAGTCGGCTACGCCAGGCCGGAGGGAACCTACCTGGCCTGGCTCGACTGCCGGTCCCTGGGCCTCCCGCCGGAAGTGACGGGCGCCCCGCAAGCCGGGCCCGGTACCGACGACTTGGCGGTGGTCACCGACCTGGCAGGCCCCGCCCAACTCTTCCTCGACGAGGCCAGGGTGGCGCTCTCCTCCGGTCACACCTTCGGAACGGGCGGAGCCGGCCACGTCCGGCTGAACTTCGCCACCTCCCGAGCCGTCCTCACCGAGGCGGTAGACCGGATGGGGCGCGCCGCCGCCCTCCACACCAATCGGCCGAATCGCACCAGTCCCTGCGGCCGCCGCGCCGACCGGTGACGACCATTACGCCGAAGATGCCTGTTCCTGCTGAGCTGCCCGGGCTCCTATCCACCCGCACCCGCACCCGCACCCGTGCGTCGCGCGGCGGTGCTGAGGTGACGTACTGGGGTCTGGTGGGCCGGTGATCCGGTGGTCCCGAGATGTGTACCCCTGGGCACCCGACGAGCCCTACCAGCGCCTCTTCGGGTTCGCGGGGCTGAATGGGTCCCGCCTGGCGAGGACACCGAAGCCGGCCCGAACGCCTGCCAGTTGCTCACCCACGAGGCTGCCTTCCGCCTAGCCCCCTTCACCCGGGAGATCCCGCTCGCCCACCCGTCGCCGCTGCCGGTGGCCAAGTACCCGCTTGCCTCGGCCGGCGACACGTACAAGGCCCTGGAAATCTTCAACTTCTTCGGCGACCGCATCTACCTGGCAGCTAGGGCGCCCAGCGTCCCGGCTTCGCCATGGACCCGGATGCCCCGTGGCTGCCCTGGATGGAGCGCGGACAGCGCCCCAGCGGCCTCACCTTCCACCGCCGGGGCCGCAAGTCGGACTCGTACGCCGAGGCGCCCGAGCGCTCCGGGGCCTGCTTCGCCGACCACCACCCGGAGTTCGCCCACGCCGACGGGCGGCTACTTCGGCGACTACAGCTTGCGGTAGTACGTCCAGCTGTCTCGTTGCACTCGCTCCACTTGTCCGAGGGACCTCTCGGTCCATGAGCCACGTGTGAGGAGTCGCGCCAGGGACCATCCCCGCTTGCGCGGGGACCACTCGGCGCCGGCGTCCCGGAGGATGCCTCCGGCGGGACCACCCCCGCATGCGCGGGGATCACAGTGGCTGAACTGCGTGATTACAGCCTGAGGTGAAGGGTTTTACTTGCTTTCACCGAAACTGGCATTCAGCGCAAATGGACCCTTTCGTTCACCATGTGGGGTGGAACTGCTGCTCACCATGCTCGCCGAGGTTCCTGTCCGGACGCCTTCGAGATACGGGGGGAACTTGAGGTGCGGGTGGCTGGCGTGACCGTGGAGCGGGGTGGGTGGGCCGACAGGTGAGGGCGGGGGATCCAGGGGCTTTCAGTTCTGTCAGAGGGACTTTCCAGGGGCTTTTCGTCGTGTGGGCGGGAAAGGCCGTGACAGAGCTGAAAGACATGAAGCACCCGTTCAGAAGTGCGGCGTCAGCACTCGATGACGTTGACCGCCAGGCCGCCCCGGGCCGTTTCCTTGTATTTGACCTTCATGTCGGCGCCGGTTTCCTTCATGGTCTTGATGACCTTGTCGAGGGAGACCTTGTGGGAGCCGTCGCCGCGCATTGCCATCTTGGCGGCGGTGATGGCCTTGACGGCGGCCATGCCGTTGCGTTCGATGCAGGGGATCTGGACGAGGCCGCCGACGGGGTCGCAGGTGAGGCCGAGGTTGTGTTCCATGCCGATTTCGGCGGCGTTCTCGACCTGTTCGGGGGAGCCGCCGAGGACCTCGGCGAGGGCGCCGGCGGCCATGGAGCAGGCGGAGCCGACCTCGCCCTGGCAGCCGACCTCGGCGCCGGAGATGGAGGCGTTCTCCTTGAAGAGCATGCCGATGGCGCCGGCGGCGAGGAGGAAGCGGACGACACCGTCCTCGTCGGCGTTCGGGACGAAGTTCATGTAGAAGTGCAGGACGGCGGGGATGATGCCGGCGGCGCCGTTGGTGGGGGCGGTGACGACGCGGCCGCCTGCGGCGTTCTCCTCGTTGACGGCCATCGCGTAGAGGGTGGTCCACTCCATGGCGTGCGTCTTGGGGTCGCCGTCGGCGCGCAGCTGGCGGGCCGTGTGGGCGGCGCGGCGGCGTACCTTGAGGCCGCCGGGGAGGATGCCCTCGCGGGAGATGCCGCGTGAGACGCAGGCCTGCATGACGCGCCAGATTTCGAGGAGGCCCTCGCGGATCTCTTCCTCGGTGCGCCAGGACTTCTCGTTCTCCAGCATCAGGGAGGAGATGGAGAGGCCGGTCTCGCGGGCGAGGCGCAGGAGTTCGTCGCCGGTGCGGAAGGGGTGCTTGAGGACCGTGTCGTCGGGGACGATCGGGTTGTCGCCCGCGACCGCGTCCTCGTCGACGACGAAGCCGCCGCCGACCGAGTAGTAGGTCTTTTCGAGGAGCGGGGCGCCCTGGGCGTCGTACGCGAAGAGGGTCATTCCGTTCGCGTGGTAGGGCAGCGAGCGGCGGCGGTGGAGGATCAGCTCGTTCGGCTCGTCGAAGTCGATCTCGTGAGCCGAGCCGATCTCGGTGGAGAGCAGGCGCAGCTTGCCGGTGGCGCGGATGCGGTCGACCTCGGCGTCGGCGGTCTCGACGTTGACGGAGCGCGGGGAGTGGCCCTCCAGGCCGAGCAGGACGGCCTTGGGGGTGCCGTGGCCGTGGCCGGTCGCGCCGAGCGAGCCGAAGAGTTCGGCCCGGACGGAGGTGGTCTGGGCGAGCAGACCGTCCTTCTTCAGGCGTCCCACGAACATCCGGGCGGCCCGCATGGGGCCGACCGTGTGGGAGCTGGACGGGCCTATGCCGATCGAGAACAGGTCGAAGACCGAGATGGCCACAGCGAAACTCCTCAGAAGGGTGGCGGACGCCGTTGTCCGTCGGGGGGACAGCAGTGCGGTGGTGCGGAGGCACGGGTGTGCGGGGGTGCAAGGGGCGGGGCACCGCACTCACTGGTACCAGTGTGCGCGGTGCCCCGTTTTTTGCTTATGGATGGACTTCTACATCCAGATGAAGCGTACGGAACTACTTCAGTCCAGGGTAAAGCGGGTGCTTGTCGGCGAGCGCCGTCACGCGGGCCGAGAGCGCCTTGACGTCGTACGAGGGCTTGAGGGCCTCCGCGATGATGTCGGCGACCTCGGTGAAGTCCTCCGCCAGGAAGCCGCGGGTGGCAAGGGCGGGGGTACCGATGCGCAGGCCCGAGGTGACCATCGGGGGGCGGGGGTCGTTCGGGATGGCGTTGCGGTTGACCGTGATGCCGACCTCGTGGAGGCGGTCCTCGGCCTGCTGGCCGTCCAGCTCCGAGTTGCGCAGGTCGACCAGGACCAGGTGCACGTCGGTGCCGCCGGTCAGGACGGAGATGCCGTGCTCGGTGGCGTCCGGCTGGACCAGGCGGTCGGCCAGGATGCGGGCGCCGTCCAGGGTGCGCTGCTGGCGCTCCTTGAACTCCGGGGAGGCCGCGACCTTGAAGGAGACCGCCTTGGCCGCGATCACGTGCTCCAGCGGGCCACCCTGCTGACCGGGGAAGACCGCGGAGTTGATCTTCTTGGCCAGCTCGGCGGTGGAGAGGATCACGCCGCCGCGCGGGCCGCCGAGGGTCTTGTGGGTGGTGGTGGTGACCACGTGGGCGTGCGGCACCGGGTTGGGGTGCAGCCCGGCGGCGACCAGGCCCGCGAAGTGCGCCATGTCGACCATCAGGTACGCGCCGACCTCGTCCGCGATCTCGCGGAACTTCGCGAAGTCCAGCTGGCGCGGGTACGCCGACCAGCCGGCCACGATCAGCTTCGGCTGGGACTCCTTGGCGAGGCGGGCGACCTCGTCCATGTCGACCTCGCCACTCTCGTCCACGTGGTACGGGACCACGTTGTAGAGACGGCCCGAGAAGTTGATCTTCATGCCGTGGGTCAGGTGACCGCCGTGGGCCAGGTTCAGGCCCATGATCGTGTCGCCCGGCTTGATCAGGGCGTGCATCGCGGCGGCGTTGGCCTGCGCACCGGAGTGCGGCTGGACGTTCGCGTGCTCGGCGCCGAACAGCGCCTTGATGCGGTCGATCGCGATCTGCTCGACCACGTCGACGTGCTCGCAGCCGCCGTAGTAGCGGCGGCCCGGGTAGCCCTCGGCGTACTTGTTGGTGAGGACCGAGCCCTGGGCCTCCATGACCGCGACCGGAGCGAAGTTCTCCGAGGCGATCATTTCGAGGGTGGACTGCTGGCGGTGGAGCTCGGCGTCGACGGCGGCGGCGACGTCCGGGTCCAGCTCGTGGAGGGAGGAGTTGAGAAGCGACATCAGGCGAGTCCCTAGGGGTTCTTGGTAGCTCAGTTGCCGGAGAGCGCGGAGTACTCGTCGGCGGAGAGCAGGTCGGCCGGCTCCTCCGTGACGCGTACCTTGAACAGCCAGCCACCCTCGAACGGGGCGGAGTTCACCAGCGACGGGTCGTCCACGACGTCCTGGTTGGCCTCGACGACCTCGCCGGTCACCGGGGAGTACAGGTCGCTGACGGACTTGGTCGACTCCAGCTCGCCACAGGTCTCGCCCGCGGTCACCGTGTCGCCGACCTCAGGGAGCTGAGCGAAGACGACGTCACCGAGCGCGTTGGCCGCGAACTCCGTGATGCCGACCGTCGCCACGTCCTCGGACGTCGCGAGCCACTCGTGCTCCTTGCTGTAACGCAGCTGCTGGGGGTTGCTCATGGCTGAATTCTCCTGGATGCGGGGGAGTGCTGAGGAACAGGGTCTTGCGGAATGAGACGGGCGTACATCGCGAAGCGGGACGTATCCGTCAGATGGCGCGGGCGGCGTACGTCACGTCGGGTGGCCGGGGGTACGTCGATCCGGCCGCCCGCAGCGACGTTACTTCTGGCGCTTGTAGAACGGCAGCGCCACGACCTCGTACGGCTCGTGGCTGCCCCGGATGTCCACCGCGACGCCCTCGGTGCCGGGCGCGGCGAAGGCGGCGTCGACGTAGGCCATGGCGATCGGCTTGCCGAGGGTGGGGGACGGGGCCCCGGAGGTGACCTCGCCGATGACCTGGCCGTTCGCGACGACCGGGTAGCCGGAGCGCGGGACCCGGCGGCCCTCGGCGATCAGCCCGACGAGCTTGCGCGGGGGTGCGGTCTCGGCGCGCTCGGCGGCCGCCAGGAGCGACGTACGCCCGACGAAGTCGCCGTCCTTCTCGAACTTCACGACCCGGCCCAGACCGGCGTCGAAGGGGGTGAGGGAGGTGGTCAGCTCGTTGCCGTACAGCGGCATCCCCGCCTCCAGGCGGAGGGTGTCGCGGCAGGACAGGCCACAGGGGATCAGTCCGGCGCCCGCGCCCGCCTCGGTCAGCGCCTGCCAGATCTTCTCGGCGTGCTGCGGCTCGACGAACAGCTCGAAGCCGTCCTCGCCGGTGTAGCCGGTACGGGCGATCAGGGCCGGGACACCGGCGACGGTGCCGGGCAGACCGGCGTAGTACTTCAGCCCGTCCAGGTCGGCGTCCGTGACGGACTTCAGGATGCCGGGGGACTCGGGGCCCTGGACGGCGATCAGGGCGTACGCGTCGCGGTCGTCGCGGACCTCGGCGTCGAAGCCGGCGGCGCGGGCGACGAGGGCGTCCAGCACGATCTGGGCGTTGCCGGCGTTGGCGACGACCATGTATGTGGACGGCGCGGTCGCGCTCTCGGCGAGGCGGTAGACGATGAGGTCGTCGACGATGCCGCCGTCCTCCTGGCAGATCATCGTGTACCGGGCGCGGCCGACGCCGACGGTGCTGATGTTGCCGACCAGGGCGAAGTTCAGGAGATCGACGGCCTGCGGGCCGGTCACCGTGATCTCGCCCATGTGGGAGAGGTCGAAGAGGCCCGCCCGGGTGCGTACCGCGTTGTGCTCGTCGCGCTCCGAGCCGTAGCGCAGGGGCATGTCCCAGCCCGCGAAGTCGGTCATGGTCGCGCCGAGCGAGCGATGCAGGGCATCGAGGGCGGTGTGGCGGGTGGTGCTCATGAAACGGCTCCCAAGGCAGCAGACATGTGCAGACAGGCACTGACACATGCGCGGGCATGACGACGAGGACTGTCCTCCCCATCTGTCATCGGAACCTGAGAGGTTCGCCGCCGCAACGTGTGCGGCCGGCTTGCACCTTGGGTGGGGGTGCCCGGGGCACCCCGCTTTTCAGATCTGCCTCGCCCGCGCGGTACGGGGCCTGAGAGATTCAAGGGAGGAGCTTGCTCCTTCGGCGTCCCCGGCAGTGCTGCCAGGAACTCTCCCGCGCGGATTCATGCGGCCGTTGTGAAGTTGAGGGTGCACGGGGGCTGCCCGGCGGGCACATCATTGCACGCCCCCCTCGGTCGGCAAATCGCTTGTCCCGCATTACCTTTTCTTTACACTTCTTGGGCAAGGGTGAAGTCGTACCCAGCAGGGGGAGGGGTGAGGGCGTTGCAGCAATCCAGCGGTGTTGCCACGGCAGGCGCGACGGGCGCGGTGAGCGCGGCAGGCGTGGCGGGCTCGGTCGGGCCGAAGGCGGGCGTGAGAGCGGTGAGGCCCGTGCCGGTGCCGGTCGTGCGCGATCTGCGGGAGCGGGCCGGGCGCAGTCCACGGCGGCTGATGTTTGCGGCCGGGGACGTGGTGGTGGTGTCCGGACTGCCGGGCAGCGGCAAGAGCACCCTGATCAGGCGTACGACCACGGGTGTGCGGACCATCGACTCCCAGGACGTCCGCGAGCGCTGGGACGGCGGTACGCCGGCCTGGCTGCCGTACGCCCTCTACCGGCCGCTGGTGCGGATCGCCCACTACGCGGGGCTGCGCCGGGCACTGCGCTCCGGCGCGAGCGTGGTGGTGCACGACTGCGGTACGCAGACGTGGGTGCGGCGGTGGCTGGCGCGTGAGGCGCGGCGCCGGGGGCGCGGGCTGCGGCTGGTGCTGCTCGACGTGACGCCCGAGGTGGCCAGGGACGGTCAGCGGGAGCGCGGACGCGGAGTCTCCGGCTACGCCTTCGCCCGGCACCGGCGGGCGGTCGGGGCGCTGGTGCGGGACGCGGAGGGCGAGCGACTGCCGGCCGGGTGCGCCTCGGCGGTGCTGCTGGACCGGGAGGCGGCGGGGGTGCTGCGCGAGATCGGGTTCGAGGTGGAGTGAGGGCAGGGGGACGGCACGGTACGGGGGCGGCCTTCGGCGGCGTGATGCCGAGAGGCACGCTCCGCGGTGCGGCGACTGCGGAAAGTGACCGTGGAGTGCACCTGCCGTGCGGGGACCGGCCCGGCGCTATGGTCGGTCGCGCAGGACGGGGAGTGGCAGGCACGACGCGGCAGGCACGACGCGGCAGCACGAAGGGGACGGTCCGTGGATTTTCCGGAGACGACGGGGCAGTACGGCGGACAGGGGCCGGACGGCCCGGGCGGCGGCGGACCCGCCAATGAACTCGAAGAGGTACTGATCGCCTCCCTCGGCAGCACCTCCGCCGGCGGGCGCATCGTCGAGGTGCTCGGCCGCAGCCCTCTGTGGATCCCGCTGCCCAACGGCGGCGGCCCGGACAGCGGCCCCCTCGACCTGCCCACCACGGAGATCGACGGCCAGGCGTACGTCCCCGTGTTCAGCTCCGAGCAACAGTTCCGGCGGGGTGCGGGCGCCATGTCCTTCGCGGTGGCCCCCGCCGTGGAGTTCGCCCGGGGGCTGCCCCCGCAGCTGGGCATCGTGGTGAACCCCGGCGCCGCCGTCGTCGTACCCCTGCCGCCGCCCGCCGTGGCCGTGCTGTGCAAGGCGGGACACACTCCGCTGGACGGGCCCGCGACCGGCGGCCGGGTGCGGCTCTTCGAGCCGGACTGGCAGGACGAGCCGGTCGACTTCCTGGCCGCGGCCGCGGGGGAGTTCCAGCAGAGCGGCACCGTGGTCACCGCCAGGCGGGCGCTCGCCAGCGTCGAGGGCGGGCCGGACGAGCTGTTCATCGGCGTGCAGGTGTCGTCGTGGGAGGGCGCGGACCGCAACGCGCCGATGGACGCGCTCGGCCGGGCGCTCGGACGCGAACCGGTGCGGTGGCCGGTGCACCTGCTGCTGCTCGACATGGCACAGGACCCGGTGGCCGAGTGGATGCTGGAGCGTGTGCGGCCGTTCTACCGGAGGGAACACTGAGAGCCTGGGGCCGAGGAGCCCGCGCGGGGACGGAGACCGGCGAAGACCGGCGAAGACCGGCGAAGACCGGCGAAGACTTCGAAACCGAACCCGACTCGGTGTCAGTAGTGCCGCTTAAGCTGGTTTGATGACCTCGCCACACGGGGGTGGTCTGGTCGACATGGTGGATCGAAGAGGGGCGGGACCCAGGGTGAGCGCGTCAGGCACCGCGGCGGCCGGACAGGTCGAGCACATGCTGCGCCAGGTGACCCCGGGGCGGTACGACGCGTACGAGGCGCTGCTGCACGCCCTCGTCGACGGCAAGCTGTGGATGCTGCTCTGGCACGGCACCGCCGGATCCCCCGACGCCCAGTACGGGAACATGGAGGTCGAGGGCTTCGGTTACGCCCCCTGCGTGACCTCCGCCCAGGAGCTGGCCGCGAGCGGCTGGAACCGGGCGTACGAGGTCGCCACCGGCCAGGACCTGGCCCGCGCCCTCTACCCCGACCGCTGGGGCATCTGGCTCAACCCGCACGCACCCGGCGGCGGCCTCGGCATCCCCTGGCTCGACCTCAGGCGCGTCGCCACCGGTCTCGACCGGATGCCCGCCGGACCACTGCGGATCTCCGAACCCGCGCTGGAGATCCCGCAGTTCTATGCCCGGCTGGCCCAGAACGCCCATCACACCCCGGCCGTCCGCGCACTCAGCCGCGCCTGGGTGACACCCGCGCTCGGCGCCCCGTACCTCGCCATCGGTCTGGACCTGTACGACACCGGGCGGCAGTCGGTCGAGGCGGTGCGGGCGATGATGCAGCAGTCCATCAGCGTGGTCCCGGACGGGCTGCCGGTGTCCACGGTCGCGATGACCGACGAGCACGACCCGGTCGGGATGTGGCTGCGCGCCAATGCCCGCCCGTTCTACACCCGTGACGCGCACGCGCCGGCTCCGACCGGTGCTCCGGGGTACGGCTACCCGCCCTCGCGGGCGTACTGAAACACCCCCACAGGGCGCCCGTTTGAGGCTGCTTGCGTACGGTTTCGTACGCGCCCCTTCTCGCGCCAACTCCTTCGCCGCACGGCGAAGTTGAGGTCTGTCCCAATTTGACTGCCCTGGGTGGTAGTTGGGTAGTACTGCCGGGCGATGCGCCCAATTGCCCCCTGTTCGACCCTCGTTCTGCCCCGTCCGGATACCGGAACACCGCAGAAAGCGTCACGGTTGCGCATCCTTTGGCCGGGGGGTCTGGCGGGGCGGCGGGCGCGCATTGAAGACTCCCCGAATCAAGGGGCGTTCGCCCTGTGTTCGACAAGCTCCAAGCCGCCACAGCGGCGGGTAAGGGCCGACCACCGTCGGCCGAGAGGGGTCCCCACCACGATGACGGCACCATTGCACGACATATCGTCCGACGCGGATCAGGCCGCTGACGCCGACGTCGCCGCCGATGTTGTGAAGAAGTCGGTCGAGGGGCGGTCGCTGCGACAGATCGCCTGGACCAGACTCAAGCGGGACAAGCTCGCGCTGGCCGGTGGCGTGGTCGTGATCATGCTGATCCTGGTGGCGATCTTCGCGCCGCTGATCGTGAGTGTGCTGGGCCACCCGCCCGACGAGTTCCACCAGGACAAGATCGACCCGCTGTTCGGTGTCGCCAAGGGCGTCGAGGACAGCATGTTCGGCGGGATGAGTTCGGACTTCCTGCTCGGCGTCGAGCCCGGCAACGGCCGCGACGTCTTCAGCCGGGTCGTCTACGGCGCCCGGATCTCGCTCCTGGTGGCCTTCCTGGCCGCCATGGTCGCCGTCGTCCTGGGCACCGTGCTCGGCATCATCGCCGGTTACTTCGGCGGCTGGATCGACGCGATCATCAGCCGCGTGATGGACATGCTGCTGGCCTTCCCGCAGCTGCTCTTCATCATCTCGCTGGTCTCCGTGCTGCCGGGCAACCTCCTGGGCATGGAGGGCAGCACGGTGCGCATCTTCATCCTGGTGATGGTCATCGGCTTCTTCGGCTGGCCCTACATCGGCCGCATCGTCCGAGGTCAGACGCTGTCGCTGCGCGAGAAGGAGTATGTCGAGGCCTCCCGCAGCCTGGGCGCGGGAAGGGCGTACATCCTCTTCAAGGAACTGCTGCCCAACCTGGTGGCGCCGATCACCGTCTACACGACGCTGATGATCCCCACCAACATCCTCACCGAGGCCGCGCTCTCGTTCCTGAACGCCGGTGTGAAGCCGCCGACCTCGTCCTGGGGCCAGATGCTGGACAAGGCCGTGGACACCTACCAGAGCGACCCGATGTTCATGATCGTGCCCGGTCTGGCGATCTTCATCACGGTGCTCGCCTTCAACCTCTTCGGCGACGGGGTGCGCGACGCACTCGACCCGAAGGGCACCCGTTGACCTCGGGGCCCGCAGCCCGCTCGGGCCGCGCCCCATCCGTATCGCCCCTGCCGCATCGGCCAGGCGGCTCCCCGTCGGCCCCGGCGTCCCGTGCCGGTGACCGCACTCTTGTGGAGGTTCCAGAACCCATGAATTCCCAGCGTTCGTCGGCGAGGATCAGGCAGGTCGCCGGAGCGGCGGTCGTCGTGGCCGCCCTCATGACCACCGCGGCGTGCGGTGGCGGCGGTGGCAAGGACGGCAGCAACGGCAAGCCGGGCAAGGGCGCGGGCTTCAACGCCGCACTCACCCAGGTCGCCAACCCCTCTGACAAGAAGGGCGGCACGCTCAAGTTCATCGGCAAGCAGGACTTCGACTCGACCGACCCGACGCGTCAGTACTACGGCTTCACGTGGGACCTCGCCCGGTTCTACACCCGTCAGCTGGTCACCTACGCGACCAAGCCCGGTGCGGCCGGCGCGGAGCTGGTCGGCGACCTCGCCAAGGGCAACGGCAAGATCTCCAACGGTGGCAAGACCTACACCTACGAGCTGCGTGACGGCCTGACCTGGGAGGACGGCTCCCCGCTGACCTCCAAGGACATCAAGTACGGCATCTCGCGCGTGTGGGCGGACAAGGTCCTGCCCGGCGGTCCGATCTACCTTCAGAAGGCCCTGGACCCGAAGAAGGAGTACAAGGGTCCCTACGAGGACAAGACCGGCGACGGTCCGAAGTCGATCGAGACGCCCGACGACAAGACCATCGTCTTCAACCTGGCGACGCCCAACGTCGACTTCGAGCAGATGCTGGCGATGCCGGCCGGTTCCCCCCTCAAGAAGGAGAAGGACACCGGCGCCAAGTACCAGCTGAAGCCGTTCTCCTCGGGCCCGTACAAGTTCGAGTCGTACACGCCCAAGCAGGGCGCCGTGCTGGTGCGCAACACCGCATGGAAGAAAGAGTCGGACCCCGTCCGTCCGGCCCTTCCGGACAAGATCACCCTCACGGTCAACACCAACCTTGACCAGATCGACAAGCTGCTCATGAAGGGTGAGTACGACATCGACATGAACGGCACCGGCATGACCCAGTCGGGTCGTACCGAGGCCCTCAAGAAGAACAAGGAGAACCTGGACAACGTCCAGACCTCCTTCACGCGCTACGTCGACTTCACCCCGGTCGCGCCGATGAACAACGTCCACTGCCGCAAGGCCGTGATGTACGCGACCGACTTCAAGTCGCTCCAGGACGTGCGCGGCGGCGAGCAGGCCGGTGGCCCCATCGCCACCAACATGCTGCCCACCACGATCAAGGGCTCGGACGACTACGACCCGTACGGCGTCAAGACCCGCGGTGGCAAGCCGGACGTCGCCAAGGCCAAGGAAGAACTGAAGGCCTGCGGACAGGAAAAGGGCTTCAAGACCATCGTCAGCGCCCGCAGCAACAACCCGGGTGAGAAGGAGGCCGCCGAGGCCCTCCAGCAGGCGCTCGGCAAGGTCGGCATCACCGCCGAGGTCGACACCATCGACGGTGCCGAGTCCTCTTCCATCACCGGTTCGCCCGCCGTCGTCAAGAAGCGCGGCTACGGCATGATCATGACCGGCTGGGGCCCCGACTTCCCGACCGGCCAGGGCTTCTCGCAGCCGCTGATCGACGGCCGTTTCATCACGCCGAGCGGTAACTACAACGGCTCCGAGACGAACGACCCGAAGATCAACAAGATGTTCGACGACGCCCTCAAGGCGACCGACCCGGACAAGGCCGCGGAGTTCTACAAGCAGGTCAACCACGCGACCGCCGACATCGCCGCGCAGATGCCGTTCCTGTACGAGCGGAACTTCTCGTGGCGCAGCTCGCGGGTGACGAACGCCTACTCGGCGACCGGCTACAACGGCCGCTACGACTACGTCTCCCTGGGCGTCGTCAAGTAGTCGCAACCGTTCAACGACCCGCCCGTGAGGGCGGGTCGACCCCCACCATCGCCAACCCGCCAAGCCCGAAGGGCAGGTGAGGGCCGCAGGTGGCTGCCCGGACACTCCGTAATCCGGAGCGTCCGGGCAGCCGCCGGGCCGCGCACAGTGCTTGCTTACGTCATACGGCGCTTGTTCGCCGTCGCCATGATGCTGGCGGTCGTCACACTGACGACCTTCGTCATCTTCTTCGTACTCCCGAAATGGGCGGGACAGGACATCGCGCTCCTGTTCATCGGCAAACAGACCGACCCGGCGGCCATCGAGGGTGTCCGCGAGAAGCTCGGTCTCGCCGACCCGGTCCTCGTACAGTTCTGGAACTTCGTCCAGGCGCTGTTCGTCGGCCGCGACTACTCCAGCGGCGTGGACATCACGCACTGCTCGGCCCCCTGCTTCGGCTACTCCTTCCGCACCGAGCAGGAGGTGTGGCCGCAGCTGACCGCGGCCATGCCCGTCACGCTCGGCCTCGCGGGCGGCGCGTGTCTGCTGTGGGTCACCGGCGGCGTCGCCACCGGTGTGCTCTCGGCGCTGCGGCGCGGCAGCCTGTGGGACCGCGCGGCGATGACCGTCGCGCTGGCCGGCGTCTCGCTGCCGATCTACTTCACCGGTCTGCTCACGCTGGCCGTCTTCACCTTCCAACTTGAGTGGCTCCCGAGCGAGTTCACCCCGTTCGGGGACGATCCGGCCATGTGGTTCCAGAGCATGGTGCTGCCGTGGATCACTCTCGCCTTCCTGTACGCCGCCATGTACGCCCGGCTCACCAGAGCGACCATGCTGGAGATCCTGGGCGAGGACTACATCCGTACCGCCCGCGCGAAGGGCCTCACGGAGAGGGTCGTCATCGGCAAGCACGCGATGCGCTCCACCTGGACGCCGGTGCTCACCCTGCTCGGCCTGGACCTCGGCGCCCTGCTCGGCGGCGCGATCCTGACCGAGACGACGTACAGCCTTCCGGGGCTCGGGCGTCTCGCGGTCGACGCGATCGCGCAGAAGGACCTGCCGATCATTCTCGGCGTCACACTGATCGCGGCGATCTTCATCTGTGTCGCCAACCTCCTCGTGGACATGCTCTACGCCGTCATCGACCCGCGAGTGAGGCTCGGATGACCAATCTCAACAAGCCCGGCACGCAGACCGGTTCCGACTCCGCGACCACCGGGACCGGCACCGCGAACATCCCGGCGCAGGCCCAGGTGGGCATCCCTCAGCAGGTCGGCTCGGCACCCTCGACGTCCTTCCTGGAAGTGCGCGACCTGCGCGTCCACTTCCCGACCGACGACGGCCTGGTGAAGTCCGTCGACGGGCTCAGCTTCAAGCTGGAGAAGGGGCAGACCCTCGGCATCGTGGGCGAGTCCGGCTCCGGCAAGTCGGTGACCTCGCTCGGCATCATGGGGCTGCACACCACCGGCCAGTACGGCCGCAGCAAGGCGCGCGTCACCGGCGAGATCTGGTTCGACGGACAGGAACTGCTGTCCGCCGACCCGGACGAGGTGCGCAAGCTCCGCGGCCGCGAGATGTCGATGATCTTCCAGGACCCACTGTCGGCCATGCACCCGTACTACACGGTCGGCAAGCAGATCATGGAGGCCTACCGGGTCCACCACAAGGTCGACAAGAAGGCCGCCCGCAAGCGCGCCATCGAAATGCTCGACCTGGTGGGCATCCCGCAGCCCGACAAGCGCGTCGACTCCTACCCGCACGAGTTCTCCGGCGGTATGCGCCAGCGCGCGATGATCGCGATGTCGCTGGTCAACAACCCCAACCTGCTGATCGCGGACGAGCCGACGACCGCCCTGGACGTCACCGTCCAGGCGCAGATCCTCGACCTGATCCGGGACCTGCAGAAGGAGTTCGGCTCCGCGGTCATCATGATCACGCACGACCTGGGTGTGGTGGCCGAGATGGCCGACCAGCTGCTGGTGATGTACGGCGGCCGGTGCGTCGAGCGCGGCGCGGCACAGGACGTGTTCTACCAGCCGCAGCACCCGTACACCTGGGGCCTGCTGGGCTCGATGCCGCGCATCGACCGCGAGCAGACGGAACGGCTGATCCCGGTCAAGGGCTCGCCGCCGTCGCTGATCAACATCCCGGACGGCTGCGCCTTCAACCCGCGCTGTCCGTACGCCGACGTGCCCAAGGACAACGTCACCCGGACCGTCCGGCCCGAGCTGCAGCTGGTCGACAGCGGCCACTACTCGGCCTGCCACCTCTCGGCCGAGCAGCGGACCCGGATCTGGACCGAAGAGATTGCGCCCAAGCTGTGAGCGATAACGACGTGAAGACGCAGGAGCAGCCGCCGGCCGGCGCCGCGCCCAAGGGCGAGCCGCTGCTCAAGGTCGAGAACCTGGTCAAGCACTTCCCCATCAAGTCGGGGCTGATGCAGCGCCAGACCGGCGCGGTCAAGGCCGTCGACGGCCTGTCCTTCGAGGTGTACCCGGGGGAGACCCTGGGCGTCGTCGGCGAGTCCGGCTGCGGCAAGTCGACCATGGGCCGGCTGATCACCCGCCTCCTCGAACCGACCGGCGGCAAGGTCGAGTTCGAGGGCAGCGACATCACCCACAAGTCGACGGCGCAGATGCGTCCGCACCGTCGCGATGTGCAGATGATCTTCCAGGACCCGTACTCCTCGCTGAACCCGCGCCACACGATCGGCACGATCGTCAGCGCGCCGTTCAAGCTCCAGGGCGTCAAGCCCGAGGGCGGGATCAAGAAGGAAGTGCAGCGGCTGATGTCGCTCGTGGGCCTCAACCCCGAGCACTACAACCGCTATCCGCACGAGTTCTCCGGCGGCCAGCGCCAGCGCATCGGCATTGCCCGCGCGCTCGCGCTCAGCCCCAAGCTGGTGGTCGCGGACGAGCCGGTCTCGGCTCTCGACGTGTCGATCCAGGCCCAGGTGGTCAACCTGCTGGACGACCTCCAGCAGGAGATGGGCCTGACGTACGTGATCATCGCGCACGACCTGTCGGTCATCCGGCACGTCTCGGACCGGATCGCGGTGATGTACCTCGGCAAGATCGTCGAGCTGGCGGACCGCGACTCGCTCTACCGGGCGCCGATGCACCCGTACACCAAGGCGCTGATGTCGGCGGTGCCGGTGCCCGATCCCAAGCGCCGTGGCGTCAAGAGCGAGCGCATCCTGCTCAAGGGCGACGTGCCGTCGCCGATCTCGCCGCCGAGCGGCTGCCGGTTCCACACCCGGTGCTGGAAGGCGACCGAGGTCTGCAAGACCACCGAGCCGCCGCTGCTGGAACTGAAGCCCGGTCAGCAGGTGGCCTGCCACCACCCGGAGAACGCCGCGGACCAGGTGGTGGGCGAGAAGGTGCTGGCCGAGGCGAAGGAAGCGATCAAGGTCGTGGATGTCGCCAAGGACGCCTGAGGCTGCGTCAGTGCACGCCTGACATTGCGTCAAAGATGTCTGCTGCGAGGTGACTTGAGTGGGTCCGTGCGTCCGGCCATTTCCGGACGTACGGGTTCCCACCAGCCGGTAGGGCACGACTTCGTAAAGTCATGTACATGTCGGGTGCTTCCGGCGGTGGGAGAGTGCAGAGTCGGCGCGTCTGCTTCACAGAGCAACGCGTTCGAAGGGAAGACTCATGGCACTCTCCCGTTCGGCACGTCTGGCGGCCCTCCGGCTGACAGCCCTCGCCACCGCGACCCTCTCGCTGGCGCTGGTGGCCGCCTCGCCCGGCCCGCGACCCGGCGCCGTAGGCATCGACGACCCGTACTTCCCGAGCCTGGGCAACGGCGGGTTCGACATCAAGCACTACGGGCTCGACCTCGACTACAACCCCGATACCGACGTCCTGAACGCCCGCGCGGAGATATCCGCCCGTGCCGAGAAGGACCTCTCCAGCTTCTACCTCGACCTCCAGAAGCTGACCGTCACCTCGATCGAGGTGAACGGCAGAGCGGCGCAGTTCACCCGCACCGGCGACGACATCAGGATCAAGCCCCGGCACGCGCTCGCCAAGGGCCGCACCTTCACCGTCGAGGTCAAGTACAACGGCATCCCCGAACCGCTGGGCGGGCCGATCGTCTTCGGATCCGACTACGGCTGGATGAAGACAGGCGACGGTGTCTTCGTCGCCTGCGAGCCGAACGCCGCCTCCACCTGGTTCCCGGGCAGCGACCACCCCTCCGACAAGGCCACCTTCGACATCCGCATCAAGGCCCCCAAGGGCCTCACCGGTGTATCCAACGGCCGTCTGGTCTCCACCCGCACGACGGGCGGCAAGACGGTCGCCCACTGGCGCACCGACAAGCCGATGGCGACCTATCTGGCCACCGCGACCATCGGCAAGTTCGACGTGAGGACCGGGCGCACCCCCGGCGGCATACCGATCTACGTCGCCATCGACCCGGTTCTGAAGAACAGCAACAACGTCGATGTGTACGGCGTCACCGCCGAGGTCACCGACTACTGGTCCAAGCTCTTCGGGAAGTACCCCTTCGAGGAGACCGGCGCGATCGTCGACGACATGCCGCAGGCCGGATTCTCCCTGGAGACCCAGACCAAGCCGGTCTACTCGGCGGTCCGCAGCGAGTCGACCATCGCCCACGAGCTGGCCCACCAGTGGTTCGGCGACTCGGTCTCGCCCGAGGAGTGGGACGACATCTGGCTCAACGAGGGCTTCGCCACCTACAGCCAGTGGCTGTGGGAGGAGCACAAGGGCCGCAACACCGCGGCTGCCCTGATGCGGGCCGGCTACAACGCCCGTCCCGCGGACGCGCCGTTCTGGCAGACGGTGGTCGGCGACCCGCAGCGCGACACCATGTTCGCCTCCGCCGTCTACCAGCGCGGGGCGATGACGCTCCAGATGCTGCGCGAGCGGATCGGCGACAAGGCCTTCTTCAAGCTGCTGCGGGTCTGGGTCGCCGACTACAAGTACGAGAACGCGGAGACCAGCGAGTTCATCAAGTACGCGGAGCGGATCTCCGGACAGCAGTTGGACGACCTGTTCAAGACCTGGCTGTTCACGAAGGGCAAGCCCGCGCTGTAGGCGTCCGCATTCTGTGGCGGGATTCCGTGGCGGGCGTATGGCGTGTGCGTGACGGGCGCGCTGTACGCCCGTTCGGTGCCCGGCCGTGAGTAACAATGTCGGGTGCTTCAGGAAATCTTCAACCCCTCCGTCCAACATGTGCTCGACCTCGTCGGGATCTTCGTCTTCGCGATCTCCGGTGCGCTGCTCGCGGTGCGGAAGAACTTCGACGTCTTCGGCATGGCGGTGCTGGCGGAGGTCACCGCGCTGGGCGGAGGGCTGTTCCGCGACCTCATCATCGGGGCGGTGCCGCCGGCCGCGTTCAGCGACCTCGGGTACTTCACCACTCCGCTGATCGCGACCGTGCTGGTCTTCTTCCTCCATCCGGAGGTCGAGCGGATCCAGCTCGGGGTCAACGTCTTCGACGCGGCGGGGCTGGGTCTCTTCTGCGTGACGGGCACGACGAAGGCGTACGACTACGGGCTGGGGCTGACGGCGTCGGCCACGCTGGGGCTGGCGTCGGCGGTGGGCGGGGGAGTGCTGCGGGACGTGCTCGCGAACGAGGTGCCCTCGCTGCTGCGCTGGGACCGGGACCTCTACGCCGTACCGGCGATCGTGGGGGCGGCGATGGTGGCACTGTGCATCCGGTTCGAGGTGCTGAATCCGGTCACCAGCTCCCTGGCGGTGCTGACGGCGCTGTCGCTGCGGTTGCTGGCGTTGAAGTACCACTGGCGGGCGCCGCGGGCCTGGCACCGGTCTTCGGTGAAGGCGGAGGAGCCGGATCAGGTGGGGTGAGGGGGCCAGGCTCCGGCGGGGTGAGGGGCCGGATCAGGCGGGGTGAGGGGCCCGGCTCCGGTGGAGTCGTACCCGGTCGCTCAAAAAGCTACCGCTCAGTAACGACTCGCGTGTAGCGTGCCGCGTATGGCACAGATATCCACCGGGTCCCTCGGGGACAGTGAGTTCGACCGGGACACCACCGTCCTCCTCCGTGAGCCCGGCGTCTACGACGTTCAGCTGGCCGCGGGCTGGACCATCATCAACGCGCTCAACGGCGGCTACCTCCTCGCCGTCATCGGCCGCGCTCTCTCCGACGCGCTGCCGCACCCGGACCCCTTCACGGTCTCCGCGCACTACTTCTCGCCGTCGCAGCCGGGGCCGGCAGTGATCCGGACGGAGCTGGTCCGCTCGGGGCGCACCCTCTCGTCCGGCCAGGCGTCGCTGCTCCAGGTGGACGAGGAGGGGCGGGAGGTCGAGCGGATCCGGGTGCTTGCCTCGTACGGTGATCTGGACGCGCTCTCCGACGACGTACGGACGACGGCCAAGCCGCCCGCGATTCCGCCGCTGGAGCACTGCCTCGGGGCAGCGGACGGGCCTGCTCCCAAGATCCCCGGGAGTAACGCCATCACCGAGCGGCTCGACCTCAGGCTCGACCCGGCGACGGTCGGCTGGGCGGTCGGGGCGCCCTCCGGCAAGGGGGAGATGCGGGCCTGGTTCGGGCTGGCGGACGGCCGCGACGCCGACCCGCTGTCGCTGCTGCTGACGGTCGACGCCCTGCCTCCGACCAGCTTCGAGCTGGGGCTGAAGGGGTGGACGCCGACCGTCGAGCTGACGACTCACATCCGCTGCCGGCCCGCACCCGGGCCGCTCCGGGTCTCCATCGTCACCCGCAATCTGGCGGGCGGCTTCCTGGAGGAGGACGCGGAGGTCTGGGACAGCGCGGACCGACTGGTGGCCCAGTCGCGGCAGCTGGCACGGGCTCCGCGCCAGTAGCAGGCAGGCTGGGGGCGGTTTTCGCAGGGCGCGGGTCAGCGGCGGCGGCCGCGGCTCGCGTTCCAGTTGGAGCCGATACCCGCCACGTGCAGGGCGAGGAAGGCGAGGCCGAGCAGCATCAGGCTGGTCGGCATGAAGATCCGGTTGGCCGTGATCTCGGCCGCGTTGATGATGAACGCGATGATGAAGAGTGCGGCACCGACGATTGCCAGCATCTCAAGTCCCCTTCCAAGCCTGCTGGTTGACCCCTTACGGAATCCTTATGCAGCGAGTGCCCCGGCTTCGGGTGCTCATGCGGGCGGGTGGCCAGGTGCTGCCGGAAGCGGGTGGGGAACGGGTGCGGGCCGGTGCCGGGAGCGTGGGCCCGCAGCCCCGGGCCCGGTCCTCCTCGTACAATCACCCCACCATGGCTTACCTCGACCACGCCGCGACCACGCCCATGCTGCCGGAGGCGGTCGAGGCGATGACCGCCCAGCTGACCGCGACCGGCAACGCGTCCTCCCTGCACGCCGCCGGCCGGCGGGCCCGACGTACCGTCGAAGAGGCGCGGGAGGCCTTCGCCGAGTCGCTGGGCGCACGCCCCAGCGAGGTCGTCTTCACGGCCGGCGGCACCGAGGCCGACAACCTCGCCGTCAAGGGCCTGTACTGGGCCCGCCGGGACGCCGACCCGCGCCGCAGGCGGGTGCTTGCCAGCCCGGTCGAGCACCATGCGGTGCTGGACGCGGTCGACTGGCTGGCCGCCCACGAAGGTGCGAACGTCGAGTACCTCGATGTGGACGCCTACGGGCGGGTCCACCCGGAGACGCTGCGGGCGGCCCTGGGACGTAACCCGCACGACGTCGCCCTGGTGACCGTGATGTGGGCGAACAACGAGATCGGCACCGTCATGCCGGTGCGTGAACTCGCCGACGTGGCAGCCGAGTTCGGGGTGCCGATGCATGCGGACGCGGTGCAGGCCTACGGGCAGCTGGAGGTCGATTTCGCGGCCTCGGGGCTGGCGGCGATGACCGTCTCCGGGCACAAGGTGGGCGGGCCCTACGGAATCGGGGCGCTGCTGCTCGGCAGGGAGTACACGCCGGTGCCGGTGCTGCACGGCGGCGGGCAGGAGCGGCATGTGCGTTCCGGCACGCTGGACGTGCCCGCGATCGCCTCCTTCGCGGTGGCGGGGGTGCTGGCCGACGAGCGGCGTGAGGACTTCGTCCGGGACATCGGCGCTCTGCGCGACGATCTGGTGAAGGCGGTACGGGCGGCCGTGCCCGATGCGATCCTCGGCGGTGACCCGGCCCCCGGCGGGCGGCTGCCCGCCAACGCGCACTTCACCTTCCCCGGCTGCGAGGGGGATTCGCTGCTGCTCCTGCTCGACGCCCAGGGCATCGAGTGCTCCACCGGGTCCGCCTGCACCGCCGGGGTGGCCCAGCCCAGCCACGTACTTCTCGCCACCGGAACCGACCCGGACCTGGCGCGCGGCACCCTGCGCTTCACCTTCGGACACACCTCCACGGCGGCGGACGTGGTGGCCGTCGCCACCGCGATCGGCCCCGCGGTGGAGCGGGCCCGTACGGCGGGACTGAGCTGATCCCCGGGGCGCTGCGAGGGCCGGAACTGACTCAGGAGCCAGCGGGTGGGCCCCGCTCCGGCACGAAAGCGGAGGGTCACTCTGTTTTGTGTAACGCTGGTCACGCTCAACCCTGGGGGCCCACAATCGCTCTTTATACTTGTGGCCTCTGAAGTCCCTCAGATGTCAGGTAAGTCCGCGCCGCGCGTTTGGGCCGCACGACGACCCATGGAGTACACGTTGAAGGCGACCCTCCGTTCCCGCATCACCGCGCGGATCGGGCGCATGTATCTGGCCAGGATCCAGAAGCACGGAATCAGCTCATCGCTGCTGAACCGGCTTCCGGAGAACCTGCTCCTGCCCATGCGCCGCGACGGCCTGGACCCGGTGGCCAAGCTGTCCGCCCGGATGGAACAGTCCCCGATCTACCAGGTGCCGCTGCCCTTCGGCATGGACGCCTGGGTGGTCACGGGGTACGACGAGGTGAAGGCGGTCCTCGGCTCCACCGACGGGTTCAGCAGCGACTTCACCAACCTCGCGGGGAACGCGGGCGTCGTCGCCGAGCACAACCCGGGCGGCCTCGGCTTCGCGGACCCGCCGGTCCACACGCATCTGCGCCGCATCCTGACCCCCGAATTCACCATGCGCCGTCTGCGCCGGCTCACGCCGCGCATCGAGGCGCTGGTCGAGGAGCAGCTCGACGCGATGGAGGCGGCGGGCGCGAACGGTGCGCCGGTCGACCTGGTGAAGGACTTCGCGCTGCCGATACCCTCCCTCACCATCTGTGAGCTGCTCGGCGTTCCTTACGAGGACCGGCACGACTTCCAGCAGCTGGCGATGGAGCGGTTCGACCTGTTCTCCGGGGCGACCGCGCCGTTCGGGGCCATGTCGGAGTCGTTGTCGTACTTCCGCGACGTGGTGAAGAAGCAGCGGGAGAACCCGGGCGACGGCCTGATCGGCATGATCATCCGGGATCACGGTGACACCGTCGGCGACGAGGAGCTGGCCGGTCTCGCTGACGGGGTCCTGACCGGGGGATTCGAGACCACCGCGAGCATGCTGGCCCTCGGGTCGTTGCTGCTGCTGCAGAACGAGAAGGCCTTCGCGCGGCTGCGGGACGACGACGAGGCGGCGGCGCCCTTCGTGGAGGAGGCGCTGCGGTATCTGACCGTGGTGCAGGTGGCGTTTCCCCGGTTCGCCCGGGAGGACATCGAGATAGCCGGTGCGCGGATTCCCAAGGGGGATCTGGTGCTGTGCTCGCTGGCCGGGGGCAACCGGGATGTGTCGTACACACCGGACAAGGGTGGGTTTGATCCGGATCGCAAGGCTTCGGGGCACTTGGCCTTCGGGTACGGGATTCACCGGTGCATCGGGGCGGAACTGGCGCGGATGGAGCTGCGGGCGGCGTATCCGGCTCTGGTGAGGCGTTTTCCGGAGATGAAGTTGGCGGTCCGCCCCGAGGACCTGGACTTCCGCAAGCTTTCTATCGTGTACGGGGTGGACTCGCTGCCGGTGCATCTGCGCTGATCGGAGCGGGGGCCGGACCGGCGCCCGGGTGGCGCACCGCCCCGCCGCGGCCTTCAGGGGCTGCTGAGCCCGCTCGGCCGTACCCGCCCGGCCGTGCCCCGTCGTCGGGCCCCGTCAAGGACGGTGCGCCCGGTCAGCCGCGGGCGCGGGCACCGCTCCGGCCGGCCTCCCGGACCAGCCGCAGATAGTGGTCCCAGTCCCAGTGGGGACCCGGGTCCGTGTGGTCCGTGCCGGGGATTTCGACGTGGCCGACGATGTGTTCGCGGTCGATGGGGATCTTGTAGCGGGCGCAGATTCCCGCGGCCAGGCGGGCCGATGAGCGGTACATGACCTCGGTCAGGGTGCCCTTGCGGTGGGCGTACGCCTCGTGCTCGATACCGATGCTGCGCTCGTTGAAGCTGCGGTTTCCCGCGTGGTAGGCCACATCCAGCTCCCTGGCCATCTGCGTCACCTCGCCGTCCTTGGCGCGGATCACATAGTGCGCGGCGGCGGCGTGCAGGGGGTCGCGGAAGACCCGTATCGCCGTGTCGTAACTGCCCTCGGTGGTATGGATCACGATCCGGTCGATGGTGTAGTCGTCCGGCCGGTCGGCGGTCCGCAGATTGCCCGCCGAGGCCGCCACCCAGTGCGCCCCGGGCTGGTCCACCGCGCCGTCGGTGCGCTGCTTGTCGACGCCAGGGACCTTCCACCACAGCCGGGACGCCTCGTCCCCCCACACCACGGCGGCGCCGGTCACCACCAGCCCCGTACCGATCAGGAACCCACGTCTGCTGGGCTTCTTCGCTGCTTGCTTCTTCTCGGGCGTACCCACTGCCAGATCCCCTGTCCCCGTCCGTGACCACGTAACGCTTGGGAGTCCCGGGAAGGTTCCGACTACTCTGGATGAGCTATGACCGATACCCCGCGCTCCGAAGCCCCGCGCCCCCTCCGCGTCCTCGCCGCCATGTCCGGCGGGGTCGACTCCGCCGTCGCCGCAGCCCGAGCCGTCGAGGCCGGACACGACGTCACCGGTGTCCACCTCGCGCTCTCCGCCAATCCCCAGTCCTTCAGGACCGGGGCCCGCGGTTGTTGCACCATCGAGGACTCCCGGGACGCGCGCAGGGCCGCGGACGTCATCGGCATCCCCTTCTACGTGTGGGACCTCGCCGAGCGTTTCCGTGAGGACGTCGTCGACGACTTCGTCGCCGAGTACGAGGCCGGGCGGACGCCCAATCCCTGCCTGCGCTGCAACGAGAAGATCAAGTTCGCCGCACTCCTCGACAAGGCCCTCGCGCTGGGCTTCGACGCCGTCTGCACCGGGCACTACGCGACCGTCGTGGTGAACGAGGACGGCTCGCGCGAACTCCACCGCGCCTCCGACATGGCCAAGGACCAGAGCTACGTCCTGGGCGTCCTCGACGAGAAGCAGCTCGCGCACGCGATGTTCCCGCTCGGCGACACCCTCACCACCAAGGACGAGATCCGCGCCGAGGCCGAGCGCCGCGACCTGGCCGTCGCCAAGAAGCCCGACAGCCACGACATCTGCTTCATCGCCGACGGAGACACCCAGGGCTTCCTCGCCTCCCGCCTCGGCGGCAAGGCCGAGGGCGACATCCTCGACGAGGAGGGCGCCAAGCTCGGCACCCACGACGGCGCCTTCGGCTTCACCATCGGCCAGCGCAAGGGCCTGCGGATCGGCCACCCCGCCCCCGACGGCAAGCCCCGCTACGTCCTCGACATCTCGCCGGTCAACAACACGGTCACGGTCGGCCCGGTCGAAGCACTGGACGTCACCGCCCTCACCGCCATCCGCCCCCGCTGGTGCGGCTCCGAGGCGGCCGCCCCCGGCACGTACACCGCCCAGCTCCGCGCCCACGGCGGCGAGAGCGAAGTCCACGCCGAGGTCGTCGACGGCGAACTCCGCGTCACCTTCACCGGGGAGCCGATGCGCGGCGTCGCCCCCGGCCAGGCGATCGTGCTGTACGACGGCACGCGGGTGGTGGGGTCGGCGACGATCGCGACGACCTCGCGGACGGCGGCGTCCTCCGTCAGCGGCTGAGTCCGCGGGATCCGGCCCGGGCCGGCCTTCCGGAATCCGGCACAGGTTCACTGACAGAGGTTGTCAGTGAACCTGTCCTAGCGTCCGGCCCATGGACAACAGCACCGGCTTCAGCTTCCTCAAGGGCACCTACGACGTCGTCAACCGTTGGCGCAAGGACTTCCTCGACCCCGCCGACGGCGACGACCGGTGGGAGGAGTTCCCGGGACGCGTCCGCGCCTCCACGCACTTCGACGGCCGGGCCAGCTTCGACGAGATCCGGTTCCCGACGAAGGGCTTCGCCGGAATGACCCTGCGGCTGTACGAGCCCGGCACCGACACCTGGTCCCTGTACTGGGCGAACAAGCGCACCGGCACCCTCCTCCCGCCGGTGTCGGGACGCTTCGGGCCCGACGGCACGGGGCTCTTCCACGGGGACGACGAGCACGACGGGCGCAAGGTGAAGGTCCGCTACGTCTGGTCGGAGATCACCGCGGACACCGCCCACTGGGAACAGGCCTTCTCCGTGGACGACGGCCACACCTGGATCACCAACTGGCACATGTACTTCACCCGCTGACCGGCACCTCTGCTCCCGCCGTGACCGGCCCCTCTGCTCCCGCCGTGACCGGCCCCTCTGCTCCCACCGTGACCAGCACGTACGTCACCCGTTGAAGAACTCCCGCAGCACCGGCGCCAGTTGCCTGGGATCCACGTCGTGCGTCTGCCCCGGCAGCGTGCGGGCCCGTCCGTCCGGCACCGCCGCCGCGGTCAGCCGGGCCGCGTCCCGCATCAGCGGGGGGCTGGCGCCGCCGTCCACCACCAGTACCGGCTGGGTCAGCAGGGCCAGCCGGGCGGTGGGGACCGTCCCGTCGCCCATGATCGCGTCGTCGTGGGCGAGGGTCGGCGCGAGGGACTCGAAGGAGCGCCAGACCGGAGCCTGCTTCATCTGCCCGATGAACTCGCGGGGCATCCCGACGACCGAGAGGAACAGCTCGACCGCGTCACCCCGGCGGCCCTCGGCGAGGGCGGTGGTCAGGCTCCGGGTGTACGCCGCCTTCTCCGCCACGGTGTCCTCGCGGACCGTGAACGGGGGCTCGTAGACCGCGAGCCGGGGCGCCGCGAGACCGGCCGCCGCCGCGCGCAGCACCAGTGCGCCGCCCGAGGACATCCCGTACAGGAAGGCGCTCCCGCCGACCTCCTCGATCAGCGCCGCCAGGTCCTCCACCTCGCGGGCGACCGCATAGGGGGCGGTGTCGCCGCTGGCGCCGCGTCCCCTGCGGTCGTACGTGACGACGTCGAAGTCCTCGACCAGGAGTCCGGCGAGCGGCTCCTCGGCCGTACCCGTGCTGAAGGCGCCGCCGACCAGGATCAGCGGAGGGCCCTCGCCGCTGCGCTCGTAGGCGAGAGGGGTGCCGTCGCGCGAAATCACTTTGCTCATACCGACTTGGACTGCGGGGGCGTACGGAACTCATCGGTCGGCGCGGGAAGTGAAGGGAAGTTTTTTCGCGGAGTTCACCGGCGGGCGCCCGGCGTAGGTTGGGTGTCATGAACATCTGTGTCTTTCTCTCCGCCGCCGACCTCGACGAGCGCTACACCCGGCCCGCCCGGGAGTTCGCCGAACTCCTCGGAAAGGGCGGTCACACGCTGGTCTGGGGCGGCTCGGACGTGGGCCTGATGAAGGTCGTGGCGGACGGCGTGGAGGCGGCCGGCGGCAGGCTCGTCGGAGTGTCCGTGGACTTTCTGCACACCAAGGCACGGGCGAAGGCCGACGAGATGGTGATCGCGAAGGACCTCGCCGAGCGGAAGGCGCTGCTGCTCGGGAAGTCCGACGCGGTGGTGATCATGGTCGGTGGTACCGGGACGCTCGACGAGGCGACCGAGATCCTGGAGCTGAAGAAGCACGGGCTGACCGAGAAGCCGGTGGTGCTGCTCAACACGGATGGTTTCTACGACGGGCTCAAGCAGCAGTTCCAGCGGATGGAGGCCGAGGGCTTCCTGCCGATTCCGCTCACTGACCTGGTCTTCTTCGCGGAGGACGGGGTGGCGGCGCTGGCGTACCTGGAGGAGTCCGCCGGAGTCAGGTAGCGGCGCCGGACGGTGCGAACATGGGGCACATGGCTACTCATGTGATCACCGGGGCGGGCTCGGGCATCGGCTCCGCCGTCGCCCGCCGTCTGCACGCACGCGGGGACGAGGTCGTCCTGCTGGCACGCGACGCGGGCCGCGCCAAGGAACTGGCTGCCCGGCTGCCCGGCGCCCGCACTCTCGTCGGCGACCTCTCCAACCCGGACCGGCTGTCCTGGGCGCTCGGCCAGCAGGCGATGCCCGAGCGGGTGGACACCCTGCTGCACATCGCGGGTGTCGTGGACCTCGGCAGGATCGGCGAGCTGGGAGTACGGGCCTGGCACAGTCAGCTCAACGCCAACCTCATCGCCCCCGCCGAGCTCACCCGGCTCTTCCTGCCCCAGCTCCGGCTGGACAAGGGACATGTGGTGTTCGTGAACTCGGGGGCCGGTCTCGCCGCGCACGCCGAGTGGGGTGCGTACGCCGCCAGCAAGCACGGTCTGAAGGCGCTCGCCGACTCGCTGCGTCACGAGGAGCATGGAAACGGAGTGCGGGTGACCTCGGTCTACCCCGGCCGCACCGCCAGCCCCATGCAGGAGAAGGTGCACTCGCAGGAGGGCAAGGAGTACGACCCCGCGAAGTTCATCGACCCCGAATCGGTCGCCACGACGCTCGTGATGGCACTCGACCTGCCGCGCGACGCCGAGGTCAACGACCTGACGGTGCGGCCCGGACGATGAGCGAGCAGGAGAGCACCCCGAAGTGGTGGGGCCCGGCCACCGGCGTCGGCTCCATGCCCGGCGACGACGCACGCGAGACCGCCAAGACCGTGGTCGGCTCCTTCGAGGACTTCCCGTACCTCGCGGAGCTGCCCGCGCGCGGACCCGGCGCCGACATGATCGGCCGGAGTGCCGGAATGCTCGCCGAGATGTACGTCCATCTGGAGCCCAGCGGCTGGCGGTTCAGCGACCGCCCCGGCCGCGACACCCGGCGGGCCCGCTCCTGGCTGGGCGAGGACCTGGACGCCCTGGAGGAGTTCACCCAGGGGTACACCGGACCGCTCAAGGTGCAGGCCGTCGGCCCGTGGACGCTCGCCTCGGCGCTCGAACTGCGGGGTGGCGAGGCGGCCGTCGGAGACCCCGGCGCCTGCCGCGACCTGACGGCCTCGCTGGCCGAGGGGCTGCGGGAGCACCTCGCGGACGTACGGCGACGGGTGCCCGGCGCCCAGGTGGTGCTCCAGCTCGACGAGCCCTCGCTGATCGCCGTACTGCGCGGACAGATCAAGTCGGCCAGCGGCTACCGCACCTACCGGGCCGCCGACCGGCAGGTCGTCGAGGGAGCGCTGCGCGAGGTGATGGCCGTGCACGACGGGCCGACCGTGGTGCACTCCTGCGCCCCCGACGTACCGATCGCACTGCTGCGCAGGACCGGCGCGGCCGGGATCTCACTGGACTTCACGTTGCTCACCGAGCGTGACGACGACGAGATCGGTGAGGCCGTCGAAGGCGGCACCAAGCTCTTCGCGGGCGTCGTGCCGAGCGTGTCAGGCCCATTGTCAGACCCGGGGGGTAGCGTCATGGGTGTCAGGTCGTTGTGGCGCAGGCTGGGGCTGAATCCCGGACTTCTGTACGAGTCCGTGGTGGTCACCCCGACATGCGGGCTGGCGGGGGCTTCCCCGGCACACGCCCGTGCGGCGCTCGCCCACGCCGGCCGGGCAGCACGGTCGCTCGCGGACAACCCTGAGTGACGGTGCGGGAGAATCTTGGACGGGGCACAGGGCCCCGGCAGGACAACGGGAGGACATGACGGTGGCTGGCGAACAGCACGCAGCGGTACCCGCGGAGGCACGGGAGAAGCACGCGCGGCTCGCTGAGCAGATCGAGGAGCATCGCTTCCGGTACTACGTCAAGGACCAACCGGTCGTCAGCGACGGCGACTTCGACAAGCTGCTGCGATCCCTTGAGGCGCTGGAGGAGGAGTACTCCGAGCTGCGTACGCCGGACTCGCCGACCCAGAAGGTCGCCGGGGCGTACGAGACGGAGTTCACCGCCGTCGCGCACCGCGAGCGGATGCTCTCGCTGGACAACGCCTTCGACAACGAGGAGCTGGCGGCCTGGGCGGAGCGCCTCGCGGGCGAGCTCAGCGGCATCGACTACCACCTGCTGTGCGAGCTCAAGGTGGACGGACTCGCCGTCAACCTGACGTACGAGAACGGGCGGCTGACCCGGGCCGCCACCCGCGGCGACGGGCGCACCGGCGAGGACATCACGCCCAATGTGCGGACCATCTCCGAGATCCCGGACCGGCTGACGGGGGACAGCATCCCGGCCCTGGTGGAGATCCGCGGCGAGGTCTACTTCCCGATGGAGGAGTTCGGCGAGCTGAACGCCCGGCTGGTGGAGGCCGGCGACAAGCCCTTCGCCAACCCGCGCAACGCGGCGGCCGGTTCGCTGCGCCAGAAGGACCCCCGGGTCACCGCGAGCCGCCCGTTGCGGATGGTGGTGCACGGCATCGGCGCCCGCGAGGGCTTCGACATCGCCCGGCTGTCCCAGGCGTACGACCTGCTCAAGGAGTGGGGCCTGCCGACCGCCAAGCAGAACCGGGTGGTCGAAACCCTGGACGGCGTACGGGAGTTCATCGCTTACATCGGCAAGAACCGGCACTCCGTCGTCGAGCACGAGATCGACGGTGTGGTGGTCAAGCTCGACGAGATCCCGCTCCAGGGAAGGCTGGGCTCGACCTCGCGGGCGCCGCGCTGGGCGATCGCCTGGAAGTTCGCGCCCGAGGAGGTCAACTCCAAGCTGGTCAACATCCGGGTCGGCGTCGGCCGGACCGGGCGGATCACTCCGTACGCCCAGGTCGAGCCGGTCACGGTGGCCGGGTCCGAGGTCGAATTCGCGACACTTCACAACCAGGAGGTGGTGAAGAAGAAGGGCGTGCTGATCGGCGACACCGTGGTGCTGCGGAAGGCCGGGGACGTCATCCCGGAGATCCTCGGCCCGGTCGTCGACCTGCGGGACGGCAGCGAGCGGGAGTTCGTGATGCCGGCCGAGTGCCCCGAGTGCGGGACGCCGCTGCGTCCCATGAAGGAGGGCGACATCGATCTGCGCTGCCCCAACGCGCAGACCTGCCCCGCCCAGCTGCGCGAGCGGCTCTTCTACCTCGGCAGCCGCAAGAGCCTCGACATCGAGAACTTCGGTTACGTCGCCGCCACCGCGCTCACCAGGCCGCTGGAGCCCGCCGAGCCGCCGCTGCTCGACGAGGGTGACCTGTTCGACCTCACCATCGAGCAGTTGCTGCCCATCAAGTCCTATGTCCTGGACTCCGATTCGGGTCTGCCCAAGGTGGACCCGAAGACCGGCGAGGACAAGGTCGTCACCGTCTTCGCCAACCAGGACGGCGAACCGCGCAAGAACGCCCTGGCGATGCTGGAGAACATCAGGTCCGCCAAGGAGATGCCGTTGGCCCGGGTCCTCACGGGGCTCTCCATCCGGCACGTCGGGCCGGTCGCCGCCGAGGCGCTGGCCCGCGAGTTCCGGTCCATCGAAAAGATGGAACAGGCCACCGAGGAGGAGCTGGCCGGGGTCGACGGCGTCGGCGGGATCATCGCCGCCTCGCTCAAGGAATGGTTCGCCGTCGACTGGCACCAGGAGATCCTCCGCAAGTGGCGGGCCGCCGGGGTCCGGATGGAGGAGGAGGGCGCCGACGAGGATCAGGGGCCGCGCCCGCTGGAGGGCCTGACCGTGGTCGTCACCGGCACGCTGGAGAACCACACCCGGGATGGCGCAAAAGAGTCGCTCCAGAATCTCGGAGCGAAAGTGACCGGTTCCGTTTCGAAGAAGACCTCCTTCGTGGTGGTCGGGGACAGCCCGGGTTCGAAGTACGAAAAGGCGATGCAGTTGAAGGTGCCGGTGCTCAACGAGGACGGCTTCGGGGTGCTGCTCGCAGAAGGGCCGGAAGCCGCACGTGAAGCGGCGGTTCCGGTGGAGCAGTAGGGGGAAGAACAGCGGCCGAAGGGCCACCCGTTCGGCGCATACCAGACGTCGGCGGGTGGTCGGGTCGCATTCGGGCAACAGCGGTAGACCGCTGCCCGGGAGAGCCTGCTGCGGCCTACTGTTGGGATGTGCGCCTGTCGTGCACGACTGGGGAACCGCTTTCACCCCTGTGATGTCTGCTTCTGCGAGGGACGTCCGGGGCGGGGGAAGCGGGCTCGGCCGTGATGGCATGACAACGGGGCCATCTCGCGTGACACGGGCACCGCCGGCTGTGAGAGGGACGGAATGAAACCGACCGAGAGTGCCGATCCGGCCTCACGGCTGCGTGGTCGGGCAGGACTGGCCGGTCTGGCCGGCCGTCTGGGACTGGCCGGGCTGTTCGGCAGCCGGGCCGGGGACACCGGACAGCCGGCGCCCCGGCCCGCCCCCGCCCAGCCGTCCCAGCACCCCCAGCCGCCCGGCGCCGACGAGACGGGCAGCGGCCGGTCCGCCGCCCGAGCGTCGTATCCGGCACCCGCCCCGTATCCCGCCCACCGCCCCTATCCGGCCGGAAACCAGTACGCACCTGGCACCGCGTACGGAGCGGGCGCCGCGTACGCGGCACCGTATGCGGCGGACACCTCGTACCCTTCGGGTACCCCGTACCCGCCCGGCACCCCGTACCCGACCGGCACCTACGCGTCCGGCGCCCCGTTCCCCGTGCCCGGTACGCGGCCGTCGTCGCCGGCGACCGGACACGGAGCCGCCTGGGCCCGGCTCTGGGTGCCGCTGGTGCCCGCCGCGCTGACCGCGCTGGCCGCCGTGGTCCTCGTCGGCGGCATCGTGCAGAGTCTCGCGGCCCATCGCGCACTGTTCCCCGGCGGCACCGCCGGCTGGTCCCTGGCCGCACTGACCGGCATCATCGTCGGCCATCTCGTCGCGCTCGGCAGAGACAGGTGGTGGGGCGGCACGGGATCGGGGGCGGCGCTCACCCTCGCCGTCCTGCTGCTGTACGGATGGGTTCCGGCCGGGCTGGTCAGCCTGGCCGTTGTCGTGCTGGTCGGCACCGCCCGCAGAAAGCGCTGGCGCCAGGGCGTGCTGCACGGCTCCGTCGACATCCTCGGTATCGCGTTCGCCGCCCTGGTGCTGAGCGTCTTCGGCGAGGTGCCCACGGTGGAGCAGCCCTGGCAGCCGGCCGGCTGGGACTGGCAGGCGCTGCCCGAGGTGGTACTCGCAGCAGTGACGTATTTGCTGCTCACCCGGCTGCTGCTGTGGCTGGTCCAGATCCCGCAGGCCGGTGGGAAGCTGCCGTCCGTCGCCCGGACTGCCCTGGTGCGCCAGGGACTTGTGGCCGGTGCGCTGCTCGGGATCGCCCCGCTGATCTGTGTGGTCGCGGTCTCGCTGCCGGTACTGCTGCCGCTGTTCGCCGTGCCGCTGATCGCCCTGGACTCAACGCTCTGGATAGCCAGGGCGCGGGCCGAGGAGCAGCTCAGGGACCCGCTGACCGGGCTGCCCAACCGGCAGTGGCTGCTGGAGCGCGCCCGGCCCGCACTGGAGGAGGCCGAGTCGCTGGGGTCGCGGGCGGCGCTGGTGCTGATCGACATGGACCGGTTCCGGTCGGTGAACGACACTCTCGGCCATCTCGCCGGCGACCGGCTGCTGTTGCAGATAGCCGACCGGTTGCGGATGGCACTGCCCAAGGGGGCGGAGGCGGCCAGGCTGGGCGGCGACGAGTTCGCCGTACTGCTGCCGAGGATCGAGTCGACGACGAGCGCGCAGCGGATCGCACGTCACCTGGTGGCCGAGCTGGGGTCACCGCTGGATCTGGACGGGCTGTCGCTGGTCCTGGAGGCCAGTGCGGGAGTGGCGGTCTTCCCCGATCACGCGCTGGACGCGGAGGGGCTGCTGCGGCGGGCCGACGTGGCGATGTACCAGGCCAAGCGGGACCGCAGCGGGGTCGAGGTGTACGAGTCGAAGCGGGACTCCAACACCCCGGACCGACTGGGGCTGTTGGGGGATCTGCGGCGGGCGCTGGACGCCGGTGAGGTCGAACTCCACTACCAGCCGAAGGTGCGCTTCGACGGGCAGGTCGCCGGTCTGGAGGCGCTGGTGCGATGGGTGCATCCGGAGCGCGGGCGGGTCCCTCCGGACGAGTTCATCGCGATCGCGGAGTCCTCGGGGCTGATGCCCCATCTGACGGAGTACGTGCTGGAGACGGCGCTGGCGCAGGTCGCGCGGTGGCGGAAGCAGGGGCTGTACGTGCCGGTGGCGGTGAATGTGTCGCCGCGCGATGTGCACACGCCGGGGTTCGCCGGAGCGGTGGCGGCGCGACTGGCGCGGCACGGGGTTCCCGCCGGGTCGTTGCAGCTGGAGATAACCGAGCATGTGCTGCTGGAGGACCCGCAGCGGGCGGCGGACACGCTGGCCGGGCTGACCGGGCACGGGGTCAAGATGTCGCTGGACGACTTCGGGACGGGGTACTCGTCGCTGGTGCACCTGCGGCGGCTGCCGGTGAGTGAGCTGAAGATCGACCGGTCGTTCGTGGCGCGGCTGGCGGTGGATACGGAGGACGCGGAGATCGTGCGGTGCACGATCGATCTCGCTCATTCGCTGAATCTGCTGGTGGTGGCGGAGGGCGTCGAGGACGACGAGACGTGGGAGCGGTTGCGGGATCTGGGGTGTGACGCGGTGCAGGGGTGGCTGGTGGCGGCGGCGATGCCTCCGGAGGAGGCGACGGCGTGGTTGCTGGCGCGGGGGTCTCGGGGGTGGCAGCGGCCGGCGGAGCTGGCGGCGGCGGCGGTGGCGGCGGCGCTGGAGGGCGGGGGAAGTTCGGCGGGGGCGGGGGAGGAGTAGGGGGGTACGGGGGTGGGGTGGCCGGGGTGGGTGGGGTGCGACTCCGTCGGGGGCCGCCCCCTTGCCCGCCCTTCCCCAAGCTCTCGACTCCGTTCGAGCAGGGGAGGCCCCACTCGCCCCCGGGGGGCGGCCCCGCCGCCCAAGCGGGCTACCGGTGGTGGGAGGGCAGCGGCCTCGCCGCCCAAGGGGGCTGACGGGGGCGTAGTGGTGGGCCGTGGGGCTGTATGGGTGCGGGGGTGTGGCGGTCGGGTGTTGTTGGGGGGAGTCGGGCGCGGGGTTGACGGATTGTAAGGGAAGGGCTTCGAAGCTGCTGCCTGGTGGGTGGTCCGCCATCAGGTTTCGGTGCCCTAGGAGCAGAGCCGCGTGGTACGACGATGCAGAAGTGGTGGGTTGCGCGCGCGCACCGGCAGAGCTGGGGCGGTGGTCCGCTCGGTCGCCCGCAAGGCGTTGGTCGGTACGCTGGCGGTGGGGCTGGTGGGGCTCACGCCTCTCCCCGCGTACGCCGCCGACCACCCGATCCAGAAGGACGCGGCGGCCAAGGTCGACTGCGACCGGCTGTACTACTCGAACTACCTGAGCGGTTCGCAGTTCGACAACGACACCGCGGGCAATCCGGTGATCACCAACCGGGTCGTGTCCAAGCGGCCTTCGGGCAGCACCCTGCCCGCCTACTGGTCCACCAACATGGCCGCCGGGCGCGACCCCGACACCCAGAAGCCCACCCTCTTCTACGCCAACTACACGACCGGCAACCGGACCCTGTACAAACAGGTCCAGGGCTCGGACAAGGTCACCGACGTGATCTCGGGCGGACAGGGCCGCCAACTGCCGCCCGGGTACAACTGGGGCGGGCTCGGGGCGGACCCCAAGTCGGACACCCTGTTCGGCGCGGAGAACCTCAGCTACAACAAAGAGTTCTTCTCGATGGACCTGAAGACCGGTGTGAGCAAGGTCTTCAAGCCGAAGGCGGCCGACCCGGCCGACACCATCTGGTCCGGCTACTACTCGGTCCCCGACATCTTCGTGGACGCCGACGGATTCCCGTACATGGGCGTCTACTCCGGCTCCGCCACCTACCTCTACCGCATCGACGTCGCCAAGGAGACCGCCACCAGGATCCTGCAGATCACCGGGCCCGGCGCGCAGGGCGGCTCCCTGTACGGCATGGCCTGGCACAAGGACGCGGTGTACGTCGGCAACTACTCCGGCCAGCTCTACCGGGTGGACCCGGTGACCGGTGTCTCCACCACGGCCTCCGGCGCGGGCTACGTCGAGGGAAACCGCGCCGGCACCCCCACCTCCGAGAACGGCGGCAGCTGGCCCATCACCGACCTCGCCAGCTGCAGCGTCGCGCCGCCGCTGGTGCCCACCCTCAAGGTGAGCAAGTCGGCCTCGGTGAACGGGAGCCCGGCCACCAAGGCCAAGGCCGGTGACAAGGTCACGTACACGGTCAAGCTGGCGAACACCAGCGCCGTGGCCTACCCCGCCGCGAGTGCCACCGACAACCTCACCGAGGTGCTCAAGCACGCGACGTACAACAACGACGCGACCGCGAAGGACAGCAAGGGCACGACCGCCGGGACCTTCTCGGCGACCCCACCGCCCTCGCTGGTCTGGGGCGGCACCGTCCCGGCGGGCGAGACGGTGACGCTGACGTACTCGGTCACCGTCAAGGCCGGTGTGCCGGAGGGGGCCAGGCTCCGCAACACCGTCGTCGGCAATCCGGACACCAACTGCCCAGCCGGTTCCACCGATCCGGACTGCGGCACGGACGTCCCGCTGGAGGACACCGCACAGGTGACCGTCGTCAAGACGTCCTCGCCCAGCAGCGTGAAGCCGGGCGGGAAGGTCATCTACACGATCACCCTCACCAACGCGACCCGCGTCGACCACCCGGCCGCCAAGGTCGAGGACGATCTGACGGGCGTGCTCGGCGCGGCGACGTACAACGGCGACGCGGCGGCGAAGGACGGCACGGGGGCGGCGCTCACCGCACCCACGTACACCGCGTCCAAGCTGAGTTGGTCGGGCACGGTCAAGGCGGGCGGCAAGGTCGTCCTGACGTACAGCGCGACCGTACGCAACCCGCTGCCCGCCGGGCAGACGAAGCTGGCCAACGCCGTCACCTCGGACGTTCCCGGTGGCTGTCCGGCCGGCAACACCGATCCGGACTGCGGCACGGTCACCCCGATCGCCAAGCTGAGGATCGCCAAGTCCAGTGCGCCGCGCAGCCCCAAGGCCGGTGACAAGGTCACGTACACCGTCACGCTGACCAACGACGGCGACGCGGACTGGACTGGCGCCACGACCCGCGACGACCTCACGGACGTCGTCGACGACGCCACGTACAACGCCGACGCGAAGACCACCACCGGCGGTGCGGACACCGACACCCAGCCCGAGTACAACACCGCCGCCAAGCGGCTCAGCTGGGCCGGCACCGTCGCGGCCGGATCCACCGTGACGCTCACCTACTCGGTCACCGTGGGCACCCCGCCCGCCGGGAACAAGCGGCTGACCAACACCGTGGTCGGCCCGGACGGCTCCAACTGCGCGCCGGGCACCGGCGACCCCGACTGCGACGACGACAACCCCGTCAGCGGGCTGAAGATCAAGAAGGTCGCGAGCTCGTCGGCCGCCAGGCCCGGCCAGAAGATCACCTACACGGTCACCGCCGTGAACACCGGCGGCGCGGTCGCCAGGGGCGTCACGCTCACCGACGACCTGACCGGTGTGGTCGACGACGCGACGTACGGGGACGACGCCGTGACCAGGACGGGCGGAGCGACCACCGCCACCCAGCCGTCGTACGACGCGGGGACGAGCAAACTGACCTGGACCGGCGACATCGCCGCCGGAGCCACCGTCACCCTGACGTACTCCGTCACCGTCAAAAAGCCCCCGGCCGGTGACAAGAAGCTCACCAACGCCGTGGTCGGTCCCGACGGGTCCAGCTGCCCGCCGGGTTCCACCGATCCGGAGTGCACGAGCGTCACCCCGGTCGGCACGGTGGAGATCCGCAAGACCGCCGACGTGACGGACGTGCGGCCCGGCGAGCGGGTCACCTACACGGTGACCGTCCGCAACACCGGGGAGGGCGACTACAAGGGCGCCTCCTTCACCGACGACCTCAGCGGTGTCCTCGACGACGCCACCTGGGCCGACCTGGTCACCAAGACGTCCGGGCAGACCGTCTACGACCCGGCGGGCCGGACCCTGAAGTGGACCGGGGACGTCGCCAAGGGCGGGACGGTCACGGTCACCTACTCGGTCACCGTCGGAAAGCCCCCGGCCGGTGACAAGATCCTGAAGAACGCCGTCACCGGCGACGGCAACTGCCCGCCAGGCTCCACCGACCCCGCCTGCGGGACGGTCACCCCGGTCAAGTCGCTGACCTTCAAGAAGACCGGCGGCCCGCAGAACCCGAAGACGGGCGACATCGTCACGTACACCGTGACCGTCACCAACACCGGCGGCGTCGACTACGACGGCGCCTCCTTCACCGACGACCTGACCGACGTGCTGGACGACGCCACCTGGGGCGACCTGATCACCAAGACGTCGGGGGGTACCGAATACGACCTGGCGGGCAAGTCCCTGACCTGGACCGGAGACCTCGTGGTCGGCGCCACGGCCACGATCACCTACAAGGTCGTGGTGACCAACGCGGGCGACAAGTACCTGCGCAACGTCGTCAGCGGCGACGACTCCAACTGCCCGCCGGACTCCGCCGATCCGGACTGCCGGGAGGTCCTGCCCAGGCCAGGACTGGAGATCCGCAAGACGGCCTCGCCCAGCACGGCGAAGTCCGGCGGCACGGTGACCTACACCGTGACCGTACGCAACACCAGCCCCGACGCCGACTACGACGGGGCGGCCTTCACCGACGACCTCAGCGGCGTCCTGGACGACGCCGCCTGGGCGGACAAGGTCACCGCCACCGCCGGTACGACGGCCTTCGACGCCGGGGCGAAGACGTTTGGCTGGAGCGGCGACGTCCCCCGGGGAACCACCGTCACGGTCACCTACCAGGTCACTGTCGGCAAGCCCCCGGCCGGCGACAAGCAGCTGAAGAACGCGGTCGTGGGCCCCGAGGACTCCACCTGCCCGCCGGGCTCCGCCGACCCCGCGTGCGGGACGGTCACACCGGTCGGCACGGTCGAGATCAAGAAGACGTCCGCGCCCACGAACGTGAAGGCGGGCCAGCGGGTCACCTACACGGTCACCGTCCGCAACACGGGCGAGGCCGACTACGACGGGGCGTCCTTCACCGACTCCCTGAGCGGCGTCCTCGACGACGCCGCCTGGGGCGACGCCCTCAGCGCCACCAGCGGTACCGCGACGTACGACGCGGCGGGCAAGAAGGTGAGCTGGACCGGGAACGTCGCCAAGGGCGCGACGGTGACGGTGACGTACTCCGTGACCGTCGGTAAGCCGCCCAAGGGCGACAAGGCACTGAAGAACGGGGTCACCGGCGGCGACAACTGCCCGCCCGGCACCACCGACCCCGACTGCTCCACCATCGACAGCGTCGCCCTGCTCGACCTGAGGAAGACCGCGTCCCCGACCACCGCCAAGCCCGGCGAAAAGGTCACCTACACGGTCGTGGCGAAGAACGCGGGCAGCGCGACCTACACCGGTGCTTCCTTCGAGGACGACCTCACCGGAGTGCTCGACGACGCCACGTACAACGGCGACGAGAAGGCGGACGGCGGCACCGTCGACTACACGGCGCCGAAGCTGACCTGGCGACATGACCTGCCCGCCGGAGCCACCGTCACGATCAGCTACTCGGTCACGGTCGACAGGCCGGTGACCGGCGACAAGGTGCTGAGGAACGGCGTCACGGGCCCGGACGACTCGACCTGCCCGCCCGGCTCCACCGACCCCGAGTGCACGCCTGTCGTACCGGTCGAATCGCTCGCCCTCCGCAAGACGGCCACCCCCGCCGACCCGAAGCCGGGGGACAAGGTCACCTACAACGTGACCGTCACCAACACCGGCGGCGCCGCCTACCGGGGCGCTTCCTTCACCGACGACCTGACCGGTGTGCTCGACGACGCCACCTTCAACCAGGGCGACCTGAAGGCGGACTCCGGGAAGGCCGCCTACACCCGGCCCGAGGTGACCTGGACCGGCGACGTGGCGGTCGGCGGGACGGTCACCGTTCTCTACACGGTCACCGTCGGCAAGCCGCCCCAGGGCGACAAGAAGCTCACCAACGCGGTCGTCGGACCGTACAGCTCGAACTGCCCGCCCGGCTCCACCGACCCCGAGTGCGGCACGGTCACCCCGGTGCCCGCGATCGTCGTCAAGAAGTCCGCGAACCGCACCGAGGTGGACAAGGGCGACAAGGTCACCTACACCGTCACCGTCCGGAACGCCGGGGAGGCCGACCACCCGGGCCTCACCCTCACCGACGACCTGTCCGGTGTGCTCGACGACGCCACCTGGGACGACACCGCCACGGCGGACCCGGGCACGGTCAGCTTCACGGAACCCGAGCTGACGTGGTCAGGCCCGCTGCCCAAGGGCGCCACCGCCACCCTCACCTACACGGTCACCGTCACCCACAAGGGCGACAAGCACCTGTGCAACACGGTCGTCGTGCCGGACTCCAACTGCGAGGCGGGCTTCGGCGATTCCGACTGTGAATCCGTGGTTCCGCCGGGACCGGACAGCGAGGCCAAGGGGATCGAGGTCGTGAAGACGGCCGCCCCGTCCCCGGCCCACGCGGGCGGCAAGGTGACCTACACCCTGCTCATCCGCAACGTCGGCAACGTCGTCTTCGCGGGTGCCCGCGTCACCGACGACCTGACCGGGGTGCTGGACGACGCGACGTACAACAACGACGCCAAGGCCTCGGCAGGCAGCGTCGGCTTCCGTACGCCGCGGCTGACCTGGACCGGCGACCTCGCGGTCGGCGCCTCGGCGACCGTCCGCTACTCGGTCACCGTCGGCAGCCCGCCGGCCGGTGACAAGGTGCTGCGCAACACCGTCGACGGCGGTGACAGGTCCAACTGCGATCCCGGGGCCACCGTCCGCCGGGCCGCCGACCCCAGGTGCGGCACCCGGACCCCCGTCCAGGCCATGGCACTGCGCAAGACGGCCACGCCGAAGAAGGTGGAGCCGGGCGGCGTCGTGACCTACACGGTCACCGCGCGCAACACCGGGACCGCCCCCTACCCGCGGGCGACCTTCACCGACGACCTGAGTGAGGTGCTCGACGACGCGACGTACAACGCCGATGCACGGGCGAGCAGCGGCACGGTCCGCCAGGCAGGTGACCGGCTCGTGTGGAGCGGGCCGCTCGCCGTCGGGCAGACGGTACGGGTGACGTACTCGGTCACCGTGCGCCGCGATCCCATGGACATGGGTGACCTGAAGCTGCGCAACGCGCTCACCAGCACCGCCCCGGGCGGCAACTGCCGCACGGCCGGTGAGCCCGGCTGCGGCACCTCCACCGAGGTCGTCGTACCCCCGAAGCCGGTCGAGCCGGTCGAGCCGGTCAAGCCGGTCAAGCCGCTTCCGGAGACCGGAACCGGCGATTCATGGATGCTCGGCAGCGCCATGGCGGTCCTGCTGCTGAGCGGTGGCGGCCTGCTCCTGCTCGTACGGAGGCGCAGCTGACCGAGCAGCGGTGAGAAGCGCGTGAGCGGTACAAGGGAGGGCCCCGGCGCGGCGTCGCCGGGGCCCTCCCGCCTGCCGTGCGCTCCCACCGGCCGGAACTGTTTCGCGGGCACCGCCGCGCGACCCATAGGATTGGGCGCAATAACCACACCGCACATCAACCCCTGAGGATCGCTGCATGCCTGGCATCACGCGCGAGGAGGTCGCACACCTCGCTCGGCTGGCGCGTCTGGAGCTGAAGGCCGAAGAGCTGGAGCACTTCGCCGGTCAGCTCGACGACATCATCGGCGCGGTCGCCCGCGTCTCCGAGGTCGCCGACCAAGACGTACCGCCGACCTCCCACCCGCTGCCGCTGACGAACGTCATGCGCGCGGACGAGGTACGCCCGTCGCTCACCCCCGAGCAGGCGCTTTCCGGCGCCCCGGCCCAGGAGCAGCAGCGTTTCAAGGTGCCGCAGATCCTGGGGGAGGACTAATCAGCATGACCGAGATCATCAAGATGACGGCCGCACAGACCGCCGAGAAGATCGCCTCCGGCGAACTCACGGCAGTCGAGGTCACCGAGGCCCACCTGGCCCGGATCGAAGCCGTCGACGAGAAGGTGCACGCCTTCCTGCACGTCGACCGCGAGGGCGCCCTCGCGCAGGCCCGCGCCGTCGACGCCAAGCGCGAGGCGGGCGAGAAGCTCGGCCCGCTGGCCGGCGTACCGCTCGCGCTCAAGGACATCTTCACCACCGAGGGAATCCCGACCACGGTCGGTTCCAAGATCCTCGAAGGCTGGATCCCGCCGTACGACGCGACGGTCACCAAGCGCCTCAAGGCCGCCGACGTGGTCATCCTCGGCAAGACCAACATGGACGAGTTCGCCATGGGGTCCTCCACCGAGAACAGCGCCTACGGCCCGACCGGCAACCCCTGGGACCTCACCAAGATCCCCGGTGGCTCCGGTGGCGGTTCGTCCGCCGCCCTCGCCTCCTACGAGGCCCCGCTCGCCATCGGCACGGACACCGGCGGTTCCATCCGCCAGCCCGCCGCCGTCACCGGCACCGTCGGCGTCAAGCCCACCTACGGCGCGGTCTCCCGCTACGGCATGGTGGCGTTCTCGTCCTCGCTGGACCAGGGCGGGCCCTGCGCCCGTACGGTCCTGGACGCGGCCCTCCTGCACGAGGTCATCGCCGGGCACGACCCGCTCGACTCCACCTCCATCGACGCCCCGGTCCCGCCGGTCGTCGAGGCGGCCCGCAACGGCAGCGTCGAGGGCATGCGGGTCGGCGTCGTCAAGCAGTTCCGCGGCGAGGGCTACCAGGCCGGTGTCCTCCAGCGCTTCGACGAGTCCGTCGAACTGCTGAAGAAGCTCGGCGCCGAGATCGTCGAGCTGGACTGCCCGTCCTTCGACCTGGCGCTCTCCGCGTACTACCTGATCGCGCCGTCCGAGTGCTCGTCCAACCTGGCCCGCTTCGACGCCATGCGTTACGGCCTGCGGGTCGGCGACGACGGCACCCGCTCGGCCGAGGACGTCACCGCCCTCACCCGTGAGGCCGGGTTCGGCGACGAGGTCAAGCGCCGCATCATCCTGGGCACCTACGCACTCAGCTCCGGCTACTACGACGCGTACTACGGCAGCGCCCAGAAGGTCCGCACGCTCATCACGCAGGACTTCGAGAAGGCCTTCGAGCAGGTCGACGTGATCGTTTCGCCGACCACGCCCACCACCGCCTTCGCGATCGGCGAGCGCGCCGACGACCCGATGGCGATGTACCTCGCGGACCTGTGCACCATCCCGACCAACATGGCCGGCAACTCCGCCATGTCGCTGCCCTGCGGCCTCGCGCCGGAGGACAACATGCCGGTCGGGCTCCAGATCATCGCCCCCGCCCTGAAGGACGACCGCCTTTACAAGGTGGGAGCTGCCGTAGAGGCCGCCTTCGTGGAAAAGTGGGGGCACCCGCTGCTTGAGGAGGCACCGTCGCTATGAGCCCCATGCCCATCAAGGCCAAGGGATTCAAGAATTCCAAGGCCGGTACGTACCTGTCGATCGGCTCCACCGCCTTCGGCGCGATCAGTGTCGCCAAGCAGGCCCGGATGGCCCGCAAGGACAATGACACGCTCCGTCTCGTCGACGCCGTTGTCTCCGCCGCCGCCATCGTCACCGGCCTCGCTCTGCTTTACCGCGAGCTGAAGAAGCTCGGCGACGACGACGTCCTGCTGGGCTGAGAGGGAAAGTTTCACCGTGACTGTCACCACCGACCTCGTGTCGTACGAGGACGCCCTCGCGACGTACGACCCCGTCATGGGTCTTGAGGTCCACGTCGAGCTCGGCACCAAGACCAAGATGTTCTGCGGCTGCTCCACGGAGCTCGGTCAGGACGCCAACACCCAGACGTGCCCGACCTGTCTCGGTCTGCCCGGCGCCCTGCCGGTCGTCAACGAGATCGGCGTCGAGTCCGCCATCAAGATCGGCCTCGCGCTCAACTGCGAGATCGCCGAGTGGTGCCGCTTCGCCCGGAAGAACTACTTCTATCCGGACATGCCGAAGAACTTCCAGACCTCCCAGTACGACGAGCCCATCGCCTTCAACGGCTACCTCGACGTGCAGCTGGAGGACGGCGAGATCTTCCGCGTGGAGATCGAGCGCGCCCACATGGAGGAGGACACCGGCAAGTCCACGCACGTCGGTGGCGCGACGGGCCGTATCCACGGCGCCTCGCACTCCCTGCTGGACTACAACCGGGCCGGCATCCCGCTCATCGAGATCGTCACCAAGCCGATCGAGGGTGCGGGCGAGCGCGCTCCCGAGGTCGCCAAGGCGTACGTCGCCGAGCTGCGCGAGGTCATCAAGGCGCTGAACGTGTCCGAGGCCCGGATGGACAAGGGCCAGATGCGCTGCGACGTGAACCTCTCGCTGCGCCCGCACGGGCGCGAGGAGTTCGGCACGCGTTCCGAGACCAAGAACGTGAACTCGCTGCGTTCGGTGGAACGCGCCGCCCGCTTCGAGATCCAGCGGCACGCCGCGGTGCTCAACGGCGGCGGCACCATCCTCCAGGAGACCCGTCACTTCCACGAGGAGGACGGCTCGACGACGTCCGGTCGCATCAAGGACAACGCCGAGGACTACCGCTACTTCCCCGAGCCGGACCTGGTTCCGGTGGCCCCCGCACGCGAGTGGGTCGAGGAACTGCGCGCCGGTCTCCCGGAGATGCCCCGGGTCCGCCGCAACCGCCTGCGCGAGGAGTGGGGGGTCAACGAGCACGACATGCAGTCGATCCTCAACGCCGGTGCGGTCGACTCCATCGTCGCCACCATCGAGGCCGGTGCCGACTCGGCGTCCGCCCGCAAGTGGTGGATGGGCGAGCTGGCCCGTAACGCCAACGAGACCGGCCGGGCGATCGACGAACTGCCGATCACGCCCGAGCAGGTGGCCCGGGTTGCCGCCCTGGTCGCCGCCGGTGACCTCAACGACAAGCTGGCCCGCCAGGTCATCGAGGGCGTCCTCGCAGGTGAGGGCGGTCCCGACGAGGTCGTCGAGAAGCGCGGCCTGAAGGTCGTCTCGGACGACGGTGCGCTGGGCGCGGCGGTCGACGAGGCCATCGCGGCCAACGCGGGCATCGCGGACAAGATCCGTGGCGGCAAGGTCGCGGCGGCGGGCGCGCTCGTCGGTGCGGTCATGAAGACGACCCGGGGTCAGGCGGACGCGGCTCGCGTGCGTGAACTGATCCTGGAGAAGCTGGGCGTCGAGGGCTGACGTTCCACCGACGCTGTCACGTCTGTACGTTTCGAGGGGCCCCGGTCGAGATTCCGCGACCGGGGCCCCTCGGCGTGTGCCGGGTGGTGAACCATCGGATCCGATAGTTGCGTCCTCACCAGGAACGGCGCACGGAACTACGGGGGGCGCGGTGTCCAGGACGTACGACAGGGACTTCGACCACAGGGGGTCCTACGTCGATGAGGACGAGAACCACCTGGACGAGGGCCACGTGGACGACGACCGGGGCCACCGCGACAACTGGGACGGCAGCCGTGGCGAGGACCGCCGCCGCAGACCCCGCACCTGGCCCGAGGGGCGGCACTGGGGCCGGGACGGGAAGGGCCGGGGCTCCTGGCGGCGCGGCAGGCTGATCGCGCTGTGCGCGGTCGCGCTCGGGCTGCTGCCGGTCCTCCACGCGCTGGTACCGGACTTCCGGGGGGTCGGGAGTCTGCTGGAGACCTTCCTGCCCTGGGCGGGGCTGGTGGTGCTGCCGTTGCTGCTGATGGCGTGGTGGCGGCGCTCGACGCTGGCGCTGGTGGCGCTGCTGGTTCCGGCGGGGGCGTGGGGCGGGCTGGCCGGCAACGCGCTGACCGCGTTCGGCGGTTCGGCGTCCTACGACTTCAGGGTGGTGCAGCACAACATCGCCGACGACAACCCCGACCCGGCGGGCGCCGCGAGGGCGTTGGCGGGGGCCGGGCCCGCGATGATCGCGCTGGAGGAGGTCACCCCCGGGGTGGCGGCCAAGGTCTCCGGCGTACTGAAGGCGGAGTACCCGCACCGGGCGGTGCTGGGGACGGTCGGGCTCTGGTCGCGGTTCCCGCTGCGGGACGTACGGCCGCTGGACCTCAAGCCGCGGTCGATCGCCGGGCCCTGGCAGCGCGGGCTGCGGGCGACGGCGCTGACCACCCAGGGGCATGTGGCGGTGTACGTCGCGCATCTGCCCTCGGTACGGGCGGGCTGGCCCGAGGGGCTGAGGACCGGGCCGCGCAACGAGGCCGCCGAACGGCTGGGGGCGGCGCTGGAGGCGGAGACCGTGGACCGGGTGCTGCTGCTCGGCGACCTCAACGGGACCACGGACGACCGGGGGCTCGACCCGGTGGTGTCCCGGTTCGACGACGCGGGGCGGGGCTTCGTCTTCAGCTGGCCGCGCAGGTTCCCGGTGGTGCGCCTGGACCATGTGATGGTGCGGGGGGCCGAAATCGTACGCCTGGACACTCTCGCCGTGACCGACAGCGATCATGTGCCGGTCATCGCGGAGCTTGAGTTCTAGCAGGCGGGCGGTGCCCTGGGGCTTGGACTCCCGCACCCGGTACATGGACGTTAACCGCCAGTCCTGCCGCAGTACTTCTCCCTGCCACGCCGCCTCAGTACTTTCCCGACATCACCACTCACCCGGGAGGCCCCCTTGACCACTGACCTCACCCGCAGACGGCTGTTCGCGATCGGCGGCGGGGCGCTCGGCGTCGCGGCCGCGGGATCGTTGCTGCCGCCGTCGCTGCAGGCCGCCATCGCCGCGGAGAAGCGCCCGCCGGCCGGTGGGCTGCGCGCCATCAAGCACGTCGTCGTACTGATGCAGGAGAACCGGTCCTTCGACCACTACTTCGGCACCCTGCGCGGCGTCCGTGGCTTCGGAGACCGCAACGCCATCGAACTGCCCGGCGGGAAGCCGGTGTTCGAGCAGCCGTCGGGGCCGCTGAAGAGCGTGCTGCCCTTCCCGGTACGGGACGCCGCCGACGCGCAGAAGAAGGACCTCCAGTACATCGGCGACCTGGACCACTCCTGGGACGGCGGCGCCAAGGCCTGGAACCAGGGCTGGATGAACGGCTGGGTGACCGCCAAGACCGGCGCCACCATGGCCTACTACGACCGCCGCGACATCCCCCTGCACTACGAGCTCGCCGACACCTTCACCCTCTGCGACGCCTACCACTCCTCCATCCACACCTCCACCAGCCCCAACCGCAACCACCTGTGGTCCGGCTGGACCGGTTACGAGGCCAACGGCACCCGCGCGGTGACCAACGCGGCGTACTCGGAGGGCACCCACCCCGGCTACCCCTGGCCGACGTACGCCGAGCGCCTGGAGAAGGCGGGGCGCAGCTGGCAGACGTACACCGAGTGGGAGAACTTCACCGACAACAACATCGAGTTCTTCACCACCTTCAAGCAGATCGCCCGCAAGGCGCTGGCCAGGACCGGTGGCCACACCTTCATGGAGTCCTTCTACGCGGCGGTGCGCGACACCAAGGACATGGCCGAGCGGGCCAGGCTGCTGGGGCTGTTGGAGGAGGGCGTCGCGACCCTCGACAAGAACGAGCGGTCCCTCTTCGAGCGTGGGCTGCGCCGTGGTGAGACCGGCAGCCTCGCCAAGAACTTCCGTGCCGACATCGCCGCCGGAAAGCTGCCCGAGGTCTCCTACCTGGTGCCCTCGGCGATCGACTCCGAGCACCCGGGCGCCTCTTCCCCCGTCGCCAGCGCCTCCCTCGTCTACCAGGTGCTGGACGCGCTCGCCTCGCATCCGGACGTCTGGCGGCACACCGCCGTACTGATCAACTACGACGAGAACGACGGCTTCTTCGACCACGTCCCGCCGCCCGTTCCGCCGGAGAGCAACACCGACGAGCGCTGGAAGGGCAGGCCCACCGGGCTCGGCATCCGGGTGCCGATGCTGGTGGTCTCGCCGTGGACGGTTGGCGGTTACGTCTGCTCGGAGACGTTCGACCACACCTCGGTGATCCGCTTCCTGGAGCGCTGGACGGGGATCCGTGAGCCCAACATCACCCCGTGGCGCAGGCAGGTCACCGGCGACCTGACCTCGGCCTTCGACTTCCACAAGTCCTACCGGCAGCCCGCCGTGGACCAGCCGGGCGCGATCCCGCCGTTCACCGGGAGGTGGCGTCCGGTGCCGCCCGTGGAGCAGCACATGCCGGTGCAGGAGCCGGGGCGGCGGCGGGCGAGGGCCCTGCCGTACCAGCCGGATGTGCACGGAAAGGTGGCAGCGGGCGGTGCCTCGCTGAAGCTGTCGGTGCGCAACTCCGGACGCGCCAGCGCGCACTTCGCGCTCTACCCGTACGCCGGTGAATTCACCGTGCCGCAGCACCTGGACGTGAAGGGGCACACGGACTGGACGGTGCCGCTGGCCGGCGACGCGTACCGCTTCACCCTCACCGGACCCAACGGCTTCCGCCGCGAGTTCGCCGGCACCCGGGCGGGGACGGCCGAGGTCTCCACCCGCATCGAGGAGCGCGACCGCGATCTGCACCTCACCCTGACCAACCGCGGTCGCAGGGCCGTCACCTTCACCGTTCAGCCCCTCGCCTACGCGGACGAGGACGATTTGGACGAGCGGCGTCCGAGGCGCGTGACGGTACGTCCCGGGCGCAGCCGCAGCATCGTCCACTCGGCGGACGACGCACACGGCTGGTACGACCTGGCGGTCACCGTCGACGGGGAGCCGGGCTTCCGGCGCCGTCTGATGGGGCACATCGAGAACGGGCGGCCGAGCGTCTCGGGCTGATCCCCGCCCCTGATCCGAATGGCTGTGCGAGGTCGGTGCCGGGCATGCGAAGATCCACGAAAAGTGGCGCTCTGGAAGCGGGGAACGGCGTGTTCGGCATTGACCTTCAGGACAAGGGCGACGGCGGCTCAAGCGCGGTGCTGCGGCCGCTGGAGCCGTGGCGTGCCGAGGAATTCCTGGCGCACCTGGACCGCGGCCGGGAGCACATCGGCCAGTACGTCGGCCTGCCCGACGTGGTGAAGGACCTGGAGTCGGCGCGCGGTTTTCTCCAGCGGTACGCGGAGAAGACCGCCGCCGACGGCGGGCAGATCTTCGGGATCTGGCTCGACGGAACCCTGGTCGGCGGTGTCATGTTCCGGGTCTTCGACGCGGCGGCGGGCAACTGCGAGATCGGCTGCTGGCTGGAGCCCTCGGCGGTCGGGCGCGGCCTGGTGACCCAGGCGTGCCGGGCGCTGGTCGACTGGGCGGTGTACGGGCGCGGCATCCACCGCGTCGAGTGGATCTGCAACCCCGAGAACACCGCCAGCGTCGCCGTGGCCAAGCGGCTCGGGATGCAGCGGGACGGCGGGCGGCGCGAGGCGTATCTGTACCGGGGAGTGCGGCACGACGACGAGATCTGGTCGGTACTGGCACCGGAGTGGCGTGCGGCGGCCCAGTGACGGGCGAGGCCGGGTTTACGTGGGGGGACTTCTTAAGGGGACTCTCAGATACGGGACCTAGCGTGCCGCACATGACTGCCAAGACCCGTACCGAGACCAAGACCGATGCCCCCGTCGAGGCGTCTGCCACTGAGGACGCCGGTGTGAAGGACGCACCGGCCGCCGCATCGGAGGCGTCCGAGACCAAGGACACGAAGACCGCCGAGCCCACCGGGGCCACCGCGACCACCGCGACCACCAAGGACGCCGAGAACTCCGAGCCGGAGCTCACCGCCGAGGAATCCGCCGCCCTGGAAGCCGAGTTGGACGCGGAGGAGGCGCGGCTGGCCAAGTCCTCCGCCGGGGTCGGGTCGGGCGCCGGAGCGATCGTCTCCGCCGGTCTCGGCCTGGTCGCCCTCACCGGCGGCTGGACCGGCCGGGTACTCGCCGAGCGCGAGACCCTGGTCGGCCAGCTCAGCCTCTCCAAGGCGAGCGACCCCGCCGCCCAGATCGACGGGCTCTACGGCAACGCGTGGCACACCACGGCACTGGTCAACGGCGGTTTCGCGCTGCTGGCGCTGCTGGTGGGCGTGGGCGTACTGCTCGCCGTGCGCAGCACCTCCCCGGCCGCGGCCCCGCGCCCGGTGTGGATCAAGGCGGTCGCCTGGGGCGGCGTGGCCCTCGCCGTCATCGGCCTGCTGATCTCCGCCGGAATGTACTTCGACCTCTTCGCGGCGATGCCGTCCGCGCCGGCAGCCACGCCCACCCCGGCCGGATAGGCACCTTTCCGCACCACCGGCCCGTCCCCGCCCGGGGTCGGGCCGGTCGGCGTTCGGGGGCGGACCGGTCGGCTTTCGGCACCGGCTCCTAAGCACCTCACCCCCCTCCTTAGAGACCCCCGGACGTCCCCCGGGCGTCTAAGGCCCCACCTGAGCCCCCGTCTAAGCACCCCCGTGCCCCCGCCAGGCCCCGAAGATCCGGCACTCTCCCGATGCCCCGGCACCCTCTGGGAAGCGAAGCTTCAGTCATCGCAGAACGAGCGATGCGAAGCCGACTCTCCCCGGGGGAACCCAAGATGTTCGAGTACGAGATCCAGCAGAACCGCCACGCCGCCCTCGTCGCCGAGGCCGACCAGGCCCGTCTCGCCCGCACGGCACGCCAGGCCCGCAAGGCCGCCGCACCCACCTCGAAGCTCAACAACCTCACACACCGTGTGACTTCGCTCCGCGATCACTTCACCCACGCCGCCTGACCGGCCGACCGCTATGCGGACAGTGGGTGCCGGAGCGTCGAAGCCCTGTGCGATGCTCGGCGACGTGGAGACCAGGTCAGTCAGTCCCGTGTTCGTCGGCCGCAGTGAAGAACTGAACACGCTGAACGATGCGCTCGCCCGCGCCACCGCGGGCGAGCCGCAGGCGTTGCTGCTCGGCGGCGAGGCGGGAGTCGGCAAGACCCGTCTGGTCGAGGAGTTCGTGGACCGGGTCACCGCCACCACCGGCAGCAATGGCACCAGCAGCACCACCGACACCCCCGAGAGCTCCGCCGCCCCCGTCGTCGCCGTCGGCGGCTGCGTCGAGATCGGTGCCGAAGGCCTCCCCTTCGCGCCCTTCTCCGCAGCCCTGCGCACCCTGCACGGACTCCTCCCCGACGAGCTGGCCACCGCGGCCGCGGGCCAGGAGGACGAGCTGGCGCGCCTCCTGCCCGAACTGGCCGAGAGCCCCGCGTACACCGCCGGCCCCAACGGAGCTCCCGCCTCCGGCGAAGACGCCACCGCCCGCCTCTTCGAGCTGACCGCCCGCCTCCTGGAGCGCATCGCCGCCACCCGGACCGTGGTCCTCGTCCTGGAGGACCTGCACTGGGCCGACGCCTCCACCCGCAACCTCCTCTCCTATCTCTTCCGCACCCTGCGCACCGGCCGCCTGATCGTCCTCGGCACCTACCGCGCCGACGACATCCACCGCCGCCACCCGCTGCGCCCGCTGCTGGCCGAACTGGACCGGCTCCGTACCGTGCAGCGCATCGACCTCCCGCGCTTCACCCGCGAGGAGGTCGACCGCCAGCTCGCCGGAATTCTCGCGGGCGATCCCCAACCCACCGTGGTGGACGCGGTGTTCGGCCGCTCCGACGGCAACGCCTTCTTCGTCGAGGAACTGGCCGTGTCGATGGGCAGCGGCTGCCGCACCGGCCTCACCGACTCCCTCCGCGACCTCCTGCTGGTCCGGGTCGAGGCGCTGCCCGAGAACGCCCAGCGGGTGATCCGCGTGGTCGCCGAGGGCGGATCCACCGTCGAGTACCGGCTGCTGCTCGCCGTCGCCGCACTCGCCGAGGACGACCTGATCGAGGCGCTGCGCCCGGCCGTCGGCGCCAACCTCCTGCAAGCCGCCCCGGGGGGCGACGGCTACCGCTTCCGCCACTCGCTGGTCCGCGAAGCGGTCAGCGACGACCTGCTGCCGGGGGAGCGCTCACGGCTCAACCGCCGGTACGCCGAGGCCCTGGAGGCCGACCCCTCACTGGTCCGCAGCGGGGAGCGCGCCACCCGACTGGCCAGCTACTGGTACGCCGCCCACGACGCGGCCAAGGCGCTGCCCGCCGTACTCACCGCCGCCGTACAGGCCCGCAAGCGCCACGCCCGCGCCGAGCAACTCCAGCTCCTGGAGCGGGCACTGGAACTCTGGGACGACGCCCCGCGCGAGGTCCGCGCCACCCTGCGCCCCATCGACTACGCCGAGGTCTACCCGCCCTGCGGCTGCGACCCGGTCGGCGCCCCGCTGCGCTACCTCGACCTGATGGCCGAGGCCACCGTCGCCGCCCGCCTCGGCGGCGAACGCGAACGCGCCCTCAAGATCGCCAAGAGGGCCCTGCGGCTGCTCGACGAGGACGCGGCGACCGGCCCCGACGGCCGCCCCCGGTACGACGAGGTGGACGCGCTGCGCGGCGCCTGGTTCTGGCTCCAGCGCTCCAAGGCGGTCTCCGGCCTCTCCCGGGGCGACGGCCGCGCCGAACTGGCCACCGCCCAGGAGCTGGTGCGCGGCCTGCCGCCGTCCAAGGTGCACGCGGACATCCTGTCGTACGTGGCCGGCTGGGCCATGCTCCACGAGCCGGGCGCCGAGGCCATCGCCATCGCCGAACAGGCCGTCGAGTACGCCCGGATGGTCGGCGCGGAGGACACCGAACTCACCTCCCGGCTCACCCTCGGCGGCCTGATGGTCGACTCGGGGAACGTCGAGGAGGGCCTCGCCGAAATGCGCGCGGTGCAGGAACGGGCACTGGCCCGGCAACTGATCACCGTCGCCAACCGCTGCCTCGGCAACATCCCCTCCCACCTGGAGTCCGTCGGCCGCTCCCGCGAGTCGGTCGAACTGTGTGCCCAGGGGCTGGAGTACGCCCATGCGCACGGCCTCGTCGACAGTCGGCACTGGATCCTCGGCAACCAGTCCGAGTCCCTCTTCTCACTCGGCCGCTGGGACGAGGCCGACGCCAACTGCCGGCTCACCGAGCGGGCCGAGCCCAGCGCCAAACCGCTCGGCTCCGCGGCACTGCGCCGCACCGAACTCGCCCTCGCCCGGGGCGAACTCGCCGTCGCCGCGGCCCGGCTGACCGACGCCAGCAACCACTTCGGCCTGCACGACCCGATGCCCCAGTACACGCTGCAGCTGCACCGCTTCGGCCTCGCCATCGCGGCAGGCGAGGGCCGCGTCCATGACGCCCGCGCCGAACTGGCCAGGGCCGCCGAGGGCGGCTTCCGTCTCGGCACCCACCGCTTCGCCTGGCCGCTCCTCCTCGAAGCGGCCACCCTGGAGGCCGACAACCGGCACCTTCCGGCCGCCGGCCCCGGCCGCCCCGAGGCCCTCGCCCTCCTTCACACCCATGCCAAGCGCCTGGTCACCGGGGTGCCGTTGTGGCGTGCCTACGACGCCTGGGTACGCGCGGAACTCCTCCGGGCGGAGGGCTCGGACACGCCCGAGGACTGGGCGACGGCGGTGGCCGCCTTCGAGCCGCTCGACCGGCCGTACGACCTGGCCCGGGTACGTCTGCGGCTGGCGGACGTCTTGCTGGAGGTGGGGGTCCCGGGCGCCGGGCGGGCGGCCGAGCGGGGCGCCGATCGGGCTGCCGACCGGGAGCGGGCGGCGGAGCTGCTGCGGCTGGCCGGGGAGGTGGCCGCGCGGCTGGGGGCCCGGCCGCTCGCTGAGAGGGTGGCCGCGCTGGCCCGCCGTACCCGGCTCGTGCCGGCGCCGGTTCTCGCCGGCTCCGCCCCGGAGGGTCCGGCCTTCCGGCTCACCCCGCGGGAACGCGATGTGCTGCGGTTGGTGGCGGACGGGCGCAGCAACCGTCAGATAGCCGAGGAGCTCTACATCTCTCCCAAGACGGCCAGCGTCCACGTCTCCAACATCCTGGCCAAGCTGGAGGTCACCGGGCGTGGTGAGGCGGCGGCGGTGGCCCACCGCCTGGACCTCTTCCGCGAGGAAGCGTCGGCCGGCGGAGCCTGAATCCGGGGTGGGCCGGGGGCGGTGAGGGTGCGACTCCGTCGGGGGCCGCCCCCTTGCCCGCCCGTCCCGCCCCCGGGGGCGGCCCCGCCGCCCAAGCGGGCTGAGGTAATCGGGGAGGGGCGGGAGGGCTCGCCGCCCGAGCGGGCTAGCGGGGCCGAGGGGAGCGCCCCCGGCGTCCCAGCGAGGGCGAGAGGCGGGCGTGAGCCCGCCGCCCGAGCGAGCCGGCAGGGGCGAGGGGGTGTGCCCCGGCAGTCCGCTAATGCACCGAGACTCGCAGGATCCTGTCGTCTCCGGCTTCGGGGGACCCCCGGGAGTCCGTTTCGTTGGTGAGGGCGAGGAGCTGGTCGCCGCCGATTGCCAGCACCGTGCGCAGACGGCCGTACTTCTCCGTGAGGAAGGCTTCCGGGGGAGCCACCACTCCGGCACCCGCCAACGGCACGCGCCACAAGCGCTCGCCCCTCAGGCCGGCCACCCATACCGAGCCCTCCGCGACCGCGATCCCGCTCGGTGATGCCTCGTCCGTCTTCCACTGGGCGACGGGGTCGGCGTAGCCGGGCTTTTTGGCCTTGCCCTCCACGGTCGGCCAGCCGTAGTTCTTTCCGGGCTCGATCAGGTTCAGCTCGTCCCAGGTGTCCTGGCCGAACTCCGCCGCCCACAGCCGGCGGTCCTTGTCCCAGGCGAGGCCCTGCACATTGCGGTGACCGAGCGAGTAGACGACCGAGTCGGCGGACGGGTTGCCGTGCACCGGTTCGCCGTCCGGGGTCATCCGCAGGATCTTCCCGCCGAGCGACTTCGGGTCCTGCGCGAGCTGCGATTCGCCCGAGTCACCCGTACCCGCGTACAGCATCTTGTCCGGGCCGAACACGATCCGCCCGCCGTTGTGGTTGCTCCCCTTGGGGATGCCCCGGAACACCGTGTCCGGTGTGCCCAGCTGCTGTCCGGCGGGACGCTTCTCGTCGTAGATCATGCGGGCGATGCGGTTGTCCGACTCGGTGGTGAAGTACGCGTAGACCTGGTGGTCGGTGGCGAAGGAAGGGGACAGCGCGAGGCCCAGCAGACCGCCCTCACCGGCGGGGGAGACCCCCACCACGCTCCCCACCAGGGTCTGCTTCCCGGTCTTCGCGTCGACCCGGGTGATCGTGCCCTCGTCCCGGGAGGAGACCAGCAGATCCCCCTCCGGCAACGCGGCCATCCCCCAGGGCGACTTGAGCCCCGTGGTGAGCGTCCCCGTCACCTTCGCCGACCCCTTCGCTGGTGCCCCCACCGGGCTCGGCGTACCCGAAGGCACCGCACTCCCGGTCGGCTCGGCATGCCCCGAAGCCGAACTCCCGCCCCCCGGCGGGGTTCCGGCCCCCGGCCCGCCGTCGGTGCATCCCGCCATGAGCAGGAGCGCCGCGGCGGCCAGTACCGCTGACACAGCAGGACGTCGCACGATGTGATCCCTTCCGTCGCGAAAGCCAGGAGGCGGCGCCTCCCCACAGTTCATACACCGGCCGCCGCCGAGCAGGTTCCCGATTCCGGTCCACCACCACGACGTACGATAAACGGAAGGGTCAGTCCCACGACCCCTGTGCCGCGGGCAGATCGCCCAGCTCCGCCAAGTCCAGTTCGGACAGAGTCAGTTCGGCTGCTCCGGCGTTCTCCGTCACCCAGCGCTCGTGCTTGGTCCCCGGCACCGGGATGACATGCCGTCCCCGCCCCAGCACCCACGCCAGCGCCACCTGCGCCGGAGTCACCCCGGGCCCGTGCCGCCCGGCCACCCGCCGCAGCCCGACCAGCAGCGGCTGGTTCGCGGCCATCATCTCGGCGGTGAACCGCGGATGCCTGGCCCGTACGTCGTCGGGCTCGAAGCCCTGACCGGGCGTCAGCGTCCCGGTCAGATAGCCGTTCCCGAGCGGCATCGCCGCCACGAAACCCACCCCGCGCGCCTCGCACCACGGCAGCAGCCGCTCCAACGCCTCCGGCGACCACACCGACAGCTCGGCCTGCACCGCAGCCACCGGGAACACCTGCTGCACCCGCTCCAGTTGGCGCACGGTGTCGTCGTGCAGCCCGCCCGACGCCGGCCGTCCCACCCCCGTACCCGAACGCCGCGAGGCCCGCGCCCCCACCGCGCACATCCCCAGCGCCCGTACCTTCCCGGCCCGTACCAGATCGGCCATCGCGCCCCAGGTCTCCTCGACGGGTATCTCCGGGTCGGCGCGGTGCAGTTGGTAGAGGTCGATGACATCGGTCTGCAGGCGACGGAGCGAGGCGTCGCAGGCCCGGCGGACGTAACCGGGGCGCCCATTGGCGACGATGTGCTGATCACCGACCAGCAGCCCCACCTTCGTCGACACGAAGGCCTCCCGGCGCCGCTCCCGCAGCACCCGTCCGATCAACAGCTCATTGGTGAAAGGCCCGTACATATCTGCCGTATCGAGCAGATTCGCCCCCTGGTCGAGCGCCGTGTGCAGGGCCCGCACGGACTCCTCGCCGCGCTGCCGTGAGCCGGAGTACGCCCAGCTCATCGGCATGCAGCCGAGCCCCACCGCGCCCACTTGGAGCGCTGTGGCCCCGATTGTCCTGCGCTCCACCTTGCCCGTACCCCTCCGTCTTGCCGCACCACCAAACCTAACCGCTGCGGGGCACCCCGACCCGACCCGCCTCCGGCCGGTTAGCCTCCTGACCATGACCGACAACCTCTCCGCGCCCCGCCCCGCCGACGTCTGGCTGCCGATACCCCCCGCCGAGATCGACGCGCTGCCCGACGCCGCCGCGCACCACCTCACCTACCGGTTCTGGGACGGCGCCGCCGACTACCCGGCCGATCCCGCCGACTGCGCCTTCTACGTCGTCCCGTACATGAGGGGACCGGAGGTCGCGGTACGGCCGCTGGCGGAGATGACCGGACTGAAGGTCGTCCAGACCCTCTCCGCCGGCGTGGACCACGTCGTGGACGGACTGCGCCCCGGCCCGCACTCCGGCGTCGCGCTCTGCAACGCCCGCGGCGTCCACGAGGCCTCCACCGCCGAGCTCACCCTCGCTCTGGTCCTCGCCCAGCTGCGCGGCATTCCCGGCTTCGTCGAGGGCCAGCAGCGCGAGGAGTGGCGCGGCGGCTTCTACCCGGCGCTCGCCGACAAGTCCGTACTGATCATTGGATACGGGGCGATCGGCGCGGCCATCGAGGACCGGCTCGCTCCCTTCGAGTGCGCGCGGGTGGCGCGCGTCGCGCGCTCCGCACGCACCACGGAGCGCGGCGCGGTGCACGCGTTCACCGAGCTGCCCACCCTGCTGCCGGAAGCGGACGTGGTGATCGTCTCCACCCCGCTCACCGAGGACACCCGTGGCATGGTCGACTCCGAGTTCCTGTCGAGGATGCGGGACGGCGCCCTCCTGGTGAACGTCTCGCGCGGTCCCGTCGTCGACACCAAGGCGCTGATCGCGGAGGCCGAGTCGGGCCGACTGCGTGCCGCACTCGACGTCACGGACCCGGAACCGCTCCCCGCGGGCCACCCGCTGTGGCACACCCCCGGCGTACTCATCAGCCCCCATGTGGGCGGCAGCACCTCCGCCTTCATGCCGCGCGCCAAGCGGCTGCTGGCCGCCCAGTTGCACCGGTTCGTGGCCGGCGAGCCCCTGGAGAACGTCGTCAGGACACTCGGCTGAGGTGACCGGGGCGGCCGCCCGGCCCCCTCGCCGTACGCCCGAAAAGTCCCCCATCCGACACGCTCCGAAACCGGGCGGGCGCACTCAGTTCCCTTGCCCCCACCGGTAGTTACGGAGAGTAGAGGAACTATGTCCCTGAGTGACGGGACTGGTGTATCGTCCCGACCTAGGGGCTGCGCCGTGCACCACACCCACGGCGCTGGGGAGCACGACGGACACTGCAAGGGGGGCGACGGGCGATGCACTGCCAATGGAGAGACGATCCGACGCGGCCGGGTCATCCGCCGGGTCACCGGCCCGCACACCGGCGGCCGGGGCGCCGCCGGAAACCCCCGTCCAGGGTGGCCCGATGAGTGCCCCGGGGGCCCTGCTGGCCCACCATCCGGCCGCCGAGGAGCGGGGTGACGGAGGCAGCGGTTCGAGCCTGCTGACCCAACTCCTCCTCGCGGTGATCTGCGGAGGATACGCCGCCGGCTCGGCCCTCGGCTGGGGTTCTCCGCAACTGGCTCTGATCATGGGCGACTTCGGTCTCGCCGCCGCCGCACTGATCGCCGCGGTCTCCTGTTTCCTCTACGCCAGGTCCAGGGAGAGCCGCTTCAGGCCCGCCTGGCTGCTGTTCTCGGCGTCCTCGCTGATGGCCGCCTGCGGGAACGCGGTCTGGGGCTGGTACGAAGTGGTGCTGGAGCGCCCCGTACCGGCCCCTTCGTTCGCCGACTTCTTCTTCCTCTGCTTCGGACCGCCCGCCATCGTCGGCCTGCTGGTCCTCGCCAAGCGTCCGGTCACCAGGGCGGGTTGGCTCTGTCTGGCCCTCGACTCCTGGCTGATCGCCGGTTCGCTGCTCACCCTCTCCTGGAGCCTGGCGCTCGCGCACAGCGCGGCCTTCCGGGGCGCCAGCGTCGCGCACTCGGCGCTCTCCCTCGCCTACCCGCTGCTCGACATCGCACTGGTCAGCATGGTCCTGGCACTGCACTTCCGGCGCTCGTCGGCCAACCGGGCCGCGATCAACACCGCGATCGCGGCACTCGCCATGACCGTGCTGTGCGACGCCCTGTTCACCTCGCCGCTGCTGCGCGACAGCTACCACTCCGGGCAACTGCTGGACGCCGGCTGGTTCGCCGGTTCCCTGCTGCTCGCTTACGCCCCGTGGGGGGCGCGCAAGGCCGCCGAGTGGCGCGAGCCCGCGTCGTACGACCGGAGCAGGGCGACCGTACAGAGCACGTCGTACGCGCAGAGCAAGCCGTACGCCCAGAGCAAGCAGCACCGGCAGCAGGGCCGGAGCCTCGGCCGCAACCCCAGCCGTCCCATCGCCGGTTCACTCGCCGCGCTCACTCCCTACCTCGCCGCCGCGGTCTGCGTGCTGGGGATCCTCTACAACGTGATGGACGGCCACAAGCTCGACCGGGTCGTCCTGTTCACCGGCTGCACGGTTGTCCTCGCCCTCGTCGTCCGGCAGGGCATCATGCTCGTCGACAACATCTCCCTCACCCAGGAACTGGCCCAGAAGGAGAACCACTTCCGCTCCCTGGTGCAGGGTTCCAGCGACGTCATCATGATCGCCGCCCCGACGGGGATGCTGCGGTACGTCAGCCCGGCCGCCTCCGGGGTCTACGGGCGCGACGCCGAGGAACTGGTCGGCTCCGAGCTGGCCTCGATCATCCACCCCGCCGACCTCGGCCAGGTCGTCCACGAGGTCCGCCGCTTCCTCGCCGCCTCCCCGCTGGACGAACCCACCACCCGCATCGAGTGCCGCTTCAAGTCCGGTACGGGGGAATGGCTCAACGTCGAGTCCACGGTCAACCGCCACCAGGGCGGCCTCATCTTCAACAGCCGCGACGTCACCGAACGGGTACGCCTCCAAGCCCAGTTGCAGCACAACGCCGAACACGACCCTCTCACCGACCTGCCCAACCGCGCCCTGTTCACCAAGCGCGTCCGCCAGGCACTCGCCGGCCGCCGCGCCACCGACCTGGGCACCGCCGTCCTCTTCATCGACCTGGACGGCTTCAAGGCGGTGAACGACCGGCTCGGTCATCAGGCGGGCGACGAACTGCTCGTCCAGGCCGCCCGCCGCCTCCAGGACTCGGTACGGATCGGGGACACCGCGGCCCGCCTCGGCGGCGACGAGTTCGCGGCCCTGATCCTGGGCGACGGCACCCGCGACCAGGCCGCCCGCGAGTACCAGGTGCACGAGATCGCCGACCGGCTCCGCCTCACCCTCTCCCAGCCGTACAAGGTGGACGGCAACGATGTCCGGGTCGCCGCCTCCATCGGCGTCGCCTTCGCCGAACCCGGCATCACCCCCACCGACCTGATGCGCAACGCGGACCTCGCCATGTACCGCGCCAAGGCGGCAGGCAAGGACCGCGTCGAGCTCTACGCCCCCCAGATGCAGGCCGAGGTGGTGCGCCGTACCGAACTGGCGGCGCGCCTCCGATCCGCCCTGCACGACGGTGAGTTCGCCCTGCTCCACCAGCCGGTGGTCAGCCTGGCCACCGGCCGCATCGCCGCCGTCGCGGCGCAGGCCCGCTGGCGGTCCGCGCAGGGCATCCTCTTCACCCCGGCCGAGTTCCTGCGGGTCGCCGACGACAGCGACCGCACCGCGGAGCTCGGCCGCTGGCTGCTGGAGGAGGCAGTCGAGCAGGCCGCCGAGCGCAACCGCGCCGGCCACCCGGTCCCGGTCACCGTCCGGATGACCGCCCGCCGGCTGCTCGACCGGTCCATGCCGCTCGGTTCCGTGGAGGCCCTGCTGACCCGGCACGGGCTGCCCTCGGGATCGCTGGTCATAGAGATCTCCGACAGCGACCCCCGAGTCTCCTTCGACGACCTGGAACAGCGCCTGGCCGCCCTGCGCAGGCTCGGCGTACGGATCGCCCTGGACGGCTTCGGCAGCGGTTACGCCGCCATCAACGCACTGCGGCGCCTGCCTATCGACGTACTGAAACTGGACCGCGGTCTGGTGGAGGGCGTCGTCGAGTCGGCCAGGCTCTACAAGATCACCAGCGGGCTGCTGCGGATCGCCACCGACCTCGGCATGCAGTCCGTCGCCGACGGGGTCGACCTGCCCGAGCAGATGGTGGCGCTGCGTGCGATGGGGTGCACCCACGGGCAGGGCATGGCGTTCTCCGGGCCGCTGGACGAGTACCGGCTGCGCAGGGCGCTGGCGCGCGGGGACTTCCCGGTACCCGGCGGTCCGGGCGCCGCACTGCCCGTGCTGACCGGCGGATCACTTCCCGTACGGCATACGGGCGCACCCGGCATCGACTCGTTCACGCATCCGCCATTGCGCTCAAATAATGAGACGCCCGTCCCACCCACTTGACACATCCAGTGCCCCGGAGGGAGGGTCAGTGCCATGCGCACCCGAATTCTCGTACTTGGAAAGCGCGTCGGCTGAAGCAGAGTTCACCGCTGAACCTGCTTGTCCCGCCCCGACGCGCTCCCCTCGCTTGCCTCACGGCACGGGGGGTTTTTTGTTGCACCAGCACTACCCAAAACGTCGTAAAACACCGTGCAGAACCTCGCTTCACCTCAGCAGCTCCCACCCTCAGCTTCGAGAAGAGAATGCCGATGACCGAGCAGGCCACCGGGGCCCACCATCCGCAGCCCCGGCCCCGAAACACCGGACCCCAGAGCAGCCCGATCGAGCACGTGACCGGTGCGAAGTCGCTCATCCGGTCCCTCGAAGAGGTCGGGGCCGACACGGTATTCGGCATTCCGGGCGGCACGATCCTGCCGGCCTACGACCCGATGATGGACTCCACCCGGGTCCGCCACGTCCTGGTCCGCCACGAGCAGGGCGCGGGCCACGCGGCCACCGGTTACGCCCAGGCCACCGGCAAGGTCGGCGTCTGCATGGCGACGAGTGGCCCCGGTGCGACGAACCTGGTCACGCCGATCGCGGACGCGATGATGGACTCGGTGCCGCTGGTGGCGATCACCGGCCAGGTCGTCTCCAAGGCGATCGGTACCGACGCCTTCCAGGAGGCGGACATCTGCGGCATCACGATGCCGATCACCAAGCACAACTTCCTGGTCACCGACGCGGCCGACATCCCGCGCGCCATCGCCGAGGCCTTCCACATCGCCTCCACCGGCCGCCCGGGCCCGGTCCTCGTCGACATCCCCAAGGACCTGCTCCAGGCGCAGACCACCTTCTCCTGGCCGCCCACCAACGACCTGCCCGGCTACCGGCCCGTCACCAAGCCGCACGCCAAGCAGATCCGCGAGGCCGCCAAGCTGATCACCGCCGCCAAGCGGCCGGTCCTGTACGTCGGCGGCGGCGTCCTCAAGGCGCGGGCCACCGCCGAACTGAAGGTCCTCGCAGAGCTCACCGGAGCGCCCGTCACCACCACCCTGATGGCGCTCGGCGCATTCCCCGACAGCCACCCGCTGCACGTGGGAATGCCGGGCATGCACGGTGCGGTCACCGCCGTCACCGCGCTGCAGAAGGCCGACCTGATCGTCGCCCTCGGAGCCCGCTTCGACGACCGTGTCACCGGCAAGCTGGACAGCTTCGCGCCCTTCGCGAAGATCGTCCACGCCGACATCGACCCGGCCGAGATCGGCAAGAACCGCGCCGCCGACGTGCCGATCGTCGGTGACGCCCGCGAGGTCATCGCCGACCTGGTCCAGGCCGTCCAGGCGGAGCACACCGAGGGAAACACCGGCGACTACAGCGCCTGGTGGAAGGACCTGAGCCGCTGGCGGGACACCTACCCGCTGGGCTACGACCAGCCCGACGACGGTTCGCTCTCCCCCCAGCAGGTCATCCAGCGGATCGGTGAACTCGCCCCCGAGGACACCATCTACGCGGCGGGCGTCGGCCAGCACCAGATGTGGGCCTCGCACTTCATCCAGTACGAGAAGCCCGCGACCTGGCTCAACTCCGGCGGCGCCGGAACCATGGGTTACGCGGTCCCCGCCGCGATGGGCGCCAAGGCCGGCATGCCGGACCGCACCGTCTGGGCGATCGACGGCGACGGCTGCTTCCAGATGACCAATCAGGAACTGACCACCTGCGCCCTGAACAACATCCCGATCAAGGTCGCCATCATCAACAACGGCGCCCTCGGCATGGTCCGTCAGTGGCAGACCCTCTTCTACAACCAGCGCTACTCCAACACCGTGCTGCACAGCGGCCAGGACTGCGAGGGCAACGAGGCCAAGGGCACCCGTGTCCCCGACTTCGTGAAGCTCTCCGAGGCGATGGGCTGCTACGCGATCCGCTGCGAGCGTCCCGAGGACCTCGACAAGTGCATCGAGGAAGCCAACTCCATCAACGACCGCCCGGTCGTCGTCGACTTCATCGTCCACGAGGACGCCATGGTGTGGCCGATGGTCGCCGCCGGCACCTCCAACGACGAGGTCATGGCCGCCCGGGGCGTGCGCCCCGACTTCGGCGACAACGAAGACGACTGAGCGAGCAGTAGAGAGCAGAGAGAGAAACTCATGTCCAAGCACACGCTCTCCGTCCTGGTGGAGAACAAGCCCGGCGTCCTCGCCCGCATCACCGCCCTCTTCTCCCGCCGCGGGTTCAACATCGACTCCCTCGCGGTCGGGACCACCGAACACCCCGAGATCTCGCGCATCACCATCGTGGTCAACGTGATCGAGGCCCTGCCGCTCGAACAGGTCACCAAGCAGCTCAACAAGCTGGTCAACGTCCTGAAGATCGTCGAGCTGGAGCCCGCCGCCGCGATCCAGCGGGAGCTCGTCCTGGTGAAGGTCCGCGCCGACAACGAGACGCGCTCCCAGGTCACCGAGATCGTCCAGCTGTTCCGTGCCAAGACCGTGGACGTGTCGCCCGACGCCGTCACCATCGAGGCGACCGGCGGCGCCGACAAGCTGGAGGCCATGCTCAAGATGCTGGAGCAGTTCGGCATCAAGGAGCTGGTGCAGTCCGGCACGATCGCCATAGGGCGTGGCGCCCGCTCGATCACGGACCGCTCGCTGCGGGCCCTGGACCGCAGCGCGTAACCACCCACCGCGTCACCCCAGGTCTCTCGCATGCCGAGACCCGAAGACTTCCTTCCCTGAGCCCGCCGTACGGTGGGTCGCAACACCCGCACACATAGGAGAAACCCAGTGGCCGAGCTGTTCTACGACGCCGACGCAGACCTGTCCATCATCCAGGGCCGCAAGGTCGCGGTTCTCGGTTACGGCAGCCAGGGCCACGCCCACGCGCTGTCGCTCCGGGACTCGGGTGTCGACGTGCGCGTCGGTCTGCACGAGGGCTCCAAGTCCAAGGCCAAGGCCGAGGAGCAGGGCCTGCGCGTCGTCACCCCGGCCGAGGCGTCCGCCGAGGCCGACGTCATCATGATCCTGGTCCCGGACCCGATCCAGGCCCAGGTCTACGAGGAGTCCGTCAAGGACAACCTCAAGGACGGCGACGCCCTCTTCTTCGGTCACGGCCTGAACATCCGCTTCGGCTTCATCAAGCCCCCGGCCGGCGTCGACGTCGCCATGGTCGCCCCCAAGGGCCCGGGTCACCTGGTGCGCCGCCAGTACGAGGAGGGCCGCGGCGTCCCGTGCATCGCGGCCGTCGAGCAGGACGCCACCGGCAAGGGCTTCGAGCTGGCCCTGTCGTACGCGAAGGCCATCGGCGGCACCCGCGCCGGAGTCATCAAGACGACCTTCACCGAGGAGACCGAGACCGACCTCTTCGGCGAGCAGGCCGTTCTCTGCGGTGGCACCGCCGCCCTGGTCAAGGCCGGTTTCGAGACCCTGACCGAGGCCGGGTACCAGCCGGAGATCGCCTACTTCGAGTGCCTCCACGAGCTGAAGCTCATCGTCGACCTGATGTACGAGGGCGGCCTGGAGAAGATGCGCTGGTCGGTCTCCGAGACCGCCGAGTGGGGCGACTACATCACCGGCCCCCGCATCATCACCGCCGACACCAAGGCCGAGATGAAGAAGATCCTGGGCGAGATCCAGGACGGCACCTTCGCCAAGCAGTGGATGGACGAGTACCACGGCGGCCTGAAGAAGTACTCCGAGTACAAGAAGGCCGACGAGAACCACCTGCTGGAGACCACCGGCAAGGAGCTCCGCAAGCTCATGAGCTGGGTGAACGACGAAGAAGCGTAAGCCTCACCGGGCAGGGGCCGCGCGCGTTTCGACGCCGCGGCCCCTCTCCGCAGCCGTATCGCACTGGACGCCATGTCCAGCCACGGACGGGTGATGCTGACGAACGGGCGGAGAACCCTCCCGTCGGCACCACTAGACTGCTGAACCAATACACGCGTCAGGCCCACAGCGTCGTGCGTCTTCCACGCGGCCCCTCTCCACGCCTGCGGCCGTCGGGACGGCCGTCCGCAAAGCACAAGTGAGGACTCACGTGAGCACTGCCAAGCCTGTCGTACTCATCGCTGAAGAGCTGTCGCCCGCGACCGTCGACGCCCTGGGGCCGGACTTCGAGATCCGGCACTGCAACGGAGCCGACCGCGCCGAACTCCTGCCCGCCATCGCCGACGTGGACGCGATCCTGGTCCGTTCGGCCACCAAGGTGGACGCGGAGGCCATCGCCGCCGCGAAGAAGCTGCGGGTGGTCGCCCGCGCCGGAGTCGGCCTCGACAACGTCGACGTCTCCTCCGCCACCAAGTCGGGCGTGATGGTCGTCAACGCCCCGACCTCCAACATCGTCACCGCCGCCGAGCTCGCCTGCGGCCTGATCCTGGCCACCGCGCGCAACATCCCGCAGGCCAACTCCGCGCTGAAGAACGGCGAGTGGAAGCGCTCGAAGTACTCCGGCGTCGAGCTCGCCGAGAAGACCCTCGGCGTCGTCGGCCTCGGCCGGATCGGCGCCCTGGTCGCCCAGCGGATGTCCGCCTTCGGGATGAAGGTCGTCGCCTACGACCCCTACGTCCAGCCCGCGCGGGCCGCCCAGATGGGTGTCAAGGTCCTCACCCTCGACGAGCTGCTCGAAGTCTCCGACTTCATCACCGTGCACCTCCCCAAGACCCCCGAGACGCTGGGTCTTATCGGCGACGAGGCCCTGCACAAGGTCAAGCCGGCGGTACGGATCGTCAACGCGGCCCGCGGTGGCATCGTCGACGAGGCCGCGCTGTACTCGGCCCTCAAGGAGGGCCGCGTCGCGGGCGCCGGTCTCGACGTCTACGCCAAGGAGCCCTGCACGGACTCCCCGCTCTTCGAGCTGGACCAGGTCGTCTGCACCCCGCACCTCGGTGCGTCGACCGACGAGGCCCAGGAGAAGGCGGGCATCGCGGTCGCCAAGTCGGTGCGCCTGGCGCTGGCGGGCGAGCTGGTACCGGACGCGGTCAACGTCCAGGGCGGTGTCATCGCCGAGGACGTACGCCCGGGGCTGCCGCTCGCCGAGAAGCTCGGCCGGATCTTCACCGCACTCGCGGGCGAGGTGGCTGCCCGGCTCGACGTCGAGGTGTACGGCGAGATCACCCAGCACGACGTCAAGGTGCTCGAACTCTCCGCGCTCAAGGGCGTGTTCGAGGACGTCGTCGACGAGACGGTGTCGTACGTCAACGCCCCTCTCTTCGCGCAGGAGCGCGGTGTCGAGGTCCGGCTGACCACCAGCAGCGAGTCCACCGAGCACCGCAATGTGGTCACCGTGCGCGGCACGCTCACCGGCGGCGAGGAGGTCTCGGTCTCCGGCACGCTGGCGGGCCCGAAGAACCTCAAGAAGATCGTCGCCATCGGCGCGTACGACCTGGACCTCGCGCTCGCCGACCACATGGTCGTGCTGCGCTACCAGGACCGGCCGGGCGTCGTCGGCACGGTCGGCCGGGTCCTCGGCGAGGCGGGTCTCAACATCGCGGGCATGCAGGTCGCGCGGGCCGACGCCGGTGGCGAGGCGCTCGCGGTGCTGACCGTGGACGACACGGTTCCGCAGGCGGTCCTCGGCGAGCTGGCCGAGGAGATCGGCGCGGCTTCGGCGCGGTCGATCAACCTGGCGGACTAGGAACGCAGTTGGTCCGGGCCACGGGCCCCGGCCACCCGTACCCCCTTTATAGACGCTCGTCTTATACGAGCGTCCATGAAGGGGGTACGCTGCGTTTATGGGACATCGTGAGGATCTGCTCGAAGGCGCCAAGAAGTGCCTGCTGGACAAGGGGTACGCCCGGACCACCGCCCGCGACGTCGTCGCCGCGTCCGGCACCAACCTCGCCTCCATCGGCTACCACTACGGCTCCAAGGAGGCCCTGCTCAACCAGGCCTTTCTCGCGCTGACCGAGGAGTGGGGCAACGCGGTGGGTCCGGCCGGGCGGCAGGAGGCACCGCCGCTCCCCACCGAGCCGTACGCGCGGTTCGAGGCGGTCTGGGAGAGGTTCATCGCCACCGCCCCGCAGAGCGTGCCGATCTGGAAGCTCCAGTTGGAGGTCATCGCCCGCCTCGACACGGACGAGTCGCTGCGCGACGCGATCCGCGAACCGCAGAAGGAGGGCCGGGCGGGCATCGCGGAGGCGTTCCTCGGGATGGTCCCCGAGGACGACCCGGAGAAGGCCCGGGTGGCGGGCATGTTCACCCAGGCGCTCATGGCGGGTGTGATGATCCAGTGGATGGCGGACCCGGAAGCCGCGCCGACCGCGCGGGAGCTGACGCGGGGGCTGCGGGTGGTGCTGGGGGGCTGAGCCGAACCGAAAGGGGATGGGGGTCGAGGTGGCGGGGGAGCCGCCTGGGCCCCGAGTGGGGTCCACGGGCCCATGACGCCCACCCGGCGTCCACCTAGCGTGGGCCGTCCTCCGCTGTGCATTCCGCTTGCGGAGAACGGCAGTTGGGGTGGTGCATGTCTGCGGTCGGTGGCATACCTGTGGGCCCGGTTCCGGTACGTCCCGGGCGGGCTCCGCGGCCGCCGCTGCCGCGCGCGCTCGCCGCCGCCCGGGCGTTGGTCCAACTCCTCTTCGTCTTCACCCTGTTGGGGTGTTTCGGGCTCCTGGGGTCCGCGATGGCGGCGGACGGGCCGTTCGCCGGGGTGCTCGGGCTCGCGTTGTACGGGGCTGCGCCCGGGGTCGCGGGACTCCTGCTGGCCCGGCGGATGTACGTCGGCGGGCGGCGGGTGTGGGGCGCGCTGATCGGCGTACAGGTCTGGCTGGTACTCGGGGGCCTCGCCAACATCGGCGGCGGATCGCTGCGCGGGTTCAGCCAGTTGCTGGTGCCGCTGGTGCTGTTGTGGCTGCTGACGAGGGCGGAGAGCCGGGAGTGGTTCGGCCGTCCGGACCGGCCCCAGCCGCCCGCACGCCGCTGGGACTGGCGCTTCTCACTGCCCCGGATGATCACTTGGCGGCGGGACCGGGGGCAGTCCACGGCCGAGTACGCCGGTCTGGTGGTGATCATCGCGGGCATCGTGCTCGCGCTGACGCTGTCCGGCTTCGGCGGCCGTATCGCCGAAAGCATCGGGCAGGCGGTCTGCTCGATCACGGGCGGGACGAACTGCGGGGGTGGCGGGCCGGGCGGTGAGGCCGGCGATCCGGGTGCGGCGAAGCCGCCTACGGGCGGGGCGGACGGCGGAGCCGGGGGAGCGGACGGGGCTGCCGGTGGTGCGGGCGCGGCCGGTGGTGCAGGCGCGGCCGGAGGAGCTGGTGCGGCCGGTGGTGCCGGAGCTGCGGGTGGCGCGGGCGGTGCCGCAGGTGCGGGTGGAGCCGGTGGCGCGGGTGGTGCCGGAGGTACGGCGGACTCGGGCGGCCCGGGTGGGACCGGCGGGCCCGGTGATGCGGGCGGTGTCGATGACGAGAACGGTGACCCCGCTTCCGGGGACCCGGATTCCGGGGACGGGGACGATACCCAGATCAACGCGGGCGACGAGCCCGAGGCCGCGTACGACGACATGCCCGCCCCGGACGAGGAGACCGAGGAGGCCCCGAAGGAGGAGCCGAAGAAGGAGGCCGAGGAGGAGGACTGCTCCGGCTGGGGCTTCTTCGGCTGTGCGGGCGACCGCGTCACCCAGGTCTTCAAGGGCGTCGTGGTGGACGGCATCTGGGGAGACCTCACCGGATTCTTCGACCTCTTCAAGGGCGAGACCTGGTCCGGCATCGCCGACTACGGCAGCCAGCTCGGCGACAAGTGGGTCCAGGACTCCAAGGACGCGGCCGGCAAGTGGGGCGACGGCGACTACCTCGGTGCCATCGGCGACTGGGGCAAGGCGTCCTGGAACACCGCCTTCAAGGTCGGCGACGACCTCTTCGTGGGCGACGAGGTGCGCGACCGCTGGAACAACGGCGAGAAGACCCGCGCCGTCACCGATGTCGTCTGGAACGTCGGCTCGCTCTTCATCCCGGGCTACGACGTCGCCAAGGTCGTCGGCAAGTTCTCCCACCTGGGCAAGACCGCGAAGGGCATCGCCGAGGCGGCGGAGGCCGCCGGCGATGCGGGCGACGCGGCGAAGCGGGCCCGCAAGGCCGCCGACGCGGGGGACGTCGACGGCGCCCGCAAGGCAGCCAAGGAGGCCGACGAAGCCGCCGACAAGGCGGAGGAACGGGCCCGCAACACGGGCTGCTCGATCGCGAGCGGACCGGGCTCCGGCGGAGTCCCCGGCTTCGGTGGAGTACCGGGTTCCGGTACGGGACTGATCGCGGCGGGTCCCGCCCCGAGGTTCCGCTACCTCGCCGACGACGGCTGCGACACGGCAGCCAAGGCGGAGGCGGAGAAGGCCCGCAAGGCTGAGCGGGACGCCTGGGTGGCCAAGAAGCGCGCGGAGGAGCCCGGCCGCGCGGCGAAGTCCGCGGCGAAGCGCAAGGAGTGGCCCGAGCCGGAGCACGGCGACACCAAGGATCCGCGCAACTTCCAGAAGCCCGACTGGATGGCCGACCTGAAGACCCCGAAGCTGGGTTCGGCGGACCTCGGCGACGGCTACTGGGCGTCGCGCGACCGCAACCCCAAGCCGCTCCAGAAGAACGAGTCCTGGCTGCGCTACCAGGAACAGGTGACCGGCACGAACCGGGGTCACGAGTACATCGTCCCGCACCCGGAGAAGGGAAAGCCTCCGGTGGAGTACGACGGTTGGGACTCCTCGCGGCAGACCTTCCTGGAGGCCAAGAACGGTTACGGGAAGAACAAGAAGTTCGTCAACCAGGAAACCGGCGAACTCACCACATACGGGAAAAAGAAGTTCGTGGACGAGGCCCAACGGCAGGTCGACGCGGCCGGTGGCCGCGCCATCGAATGGCACTTCTCCAACGAGACCGCGGCGAAGGCTGCCAAGGAGGCCTTCAGGGAGGAGGGGCTCAAGATCAAGGTCATCTGGAACAAGGCGAAGCCGGGAGGCCCCAAGAAGCCCGATGCGTTTGACTAACCTGCCTGGTAACGGAGTCGGCGACATGTTCGACGGCTGCACGGACAGCGAGAGTGGAGGCATCGGATGGATCGAATGGTGCGGGGATTCTGGGGTCCACGCCGGCAGCCGTTGGAGGAACTTGCCGTCCTCTGGAAGTCGACGCTCGACGCGGTCGCCACGCTGCTTCCCGCTGCCTGGAGCGAGGCGGACGGTGTGCGGTGGCTGCTGATCCGTGACGACGGGAAGGACGTGGAGTTCGCGGCCGACGAAGCGGCCCTCCTCGCGGTGTTGCGTGAGGAGGAGGCGGGCGAGGGCTGGACCGAGCGGACCGGAGTTGGACCCAGGCTGGTTGCCTCGGCCGCGACGGGCTGGAGGGTCTCGGTGACCGGCCGGACCGGCGGCGCATCACCAAGCCTGCTGCAGGCAATGCTGATCAAGGTCGGCGCCCCCGACGGGGCTATCGTCCCGGAGGCCGAACTGCTTGGTGCGGTGGCGGAGTTGTGGCATCCGGACTTCGGGGATGTGGTCGACAACGACGAACTTGACGCTCTGGAGGAGGCGGGAGCACTCGTCGCCGAGCCCGGCGTGGGCCGGGTCGGCTTCCTGTCACCGGCCCGCGCGGCGCTGGTCCCGGACGATCTGAAGGCGGAGCGCACCCCCCTGCCTTCCCTGGGGGTCCTTCTCGACATCGCCCCGCCCGGCGCCGCCGACACCGTGGCAGCCGCCTATCTGCGGCTACGGGAAGCGGGCGCCCTGGAGCCTCTCCCGCACCCCATGGACCGGAGCCTGCTGTGAACGCGTCGCGAGAAGACCGAAGCGCGCGGGCTACAGCTTGGCCGCCTTCAGCGACATGTGGAGCAGCAGCCGGTCCTCTCCCTCGTGGAGGTCCAGGCCGGTGAGCTGTTCCACCCGGGACAGGCGGTAGTAGAGGGTCTGGCGGTGGATGTTGAGGGCGGTCGCGGTGCGGCCGGCCTGGCCCGCACAGTCGAGGAACACCTCGGCGGTGCGGGCGAGTTCGGTGTGGGCGGGGGTGAGGAGCGGGGCGACGGCGGGGTCCACCGGGTGGCCGGGGCCGCTGTCCGGGAGGGCGGCGAGGAGGCGGTACGGGCCGATCGCCGACCACTCCGCGACCGGGCCGAGGTGCGGGCGGGCCAGCGCGGCGCGGGCGGCGGCGGAGGCCTCACGCCAGGCGGCGGGGAGGTCGGCGAGGGCACGGGCGGGAGTGCCGATGCCTGCGGCGCAGACGGGGGGCGGGGCTGAGGACCCGCTCCCGTGGCCGCCCGGCCTCCCGTTACCGCCCGGACCCGCGGCCCCGCCCCCCTGTGCGTTCGCCAGCAGGGTCTTCGCCGCCTGGCGTCCCGGGCCCAGGTCCGCCGAGGCCCCCAGCCGGACCAGCACCGCGAGCCGGGGTCCGGCGGCGCCCGGTACCGGGACCAGGGTGAGTGCCGAGGCACCGGGCACCGTACGCAGGCCGGGGGCGGGAGAGGTCCAGGGGGCCATGCACAGCAGGGCGTACGGGCCGCCCGGTCCGAGGGGGCCGGCGAGGGCGGTGAGGGCGGCCTCCCTGCGGTTGTCGGACTCCGTGGTCAGGAGGGTCAGCAGATGCGGGCCCAGGTCCGCGCGCGCCCTGGCCTCGTCCGCGAGCTGGGCCCCGATCCGGGCGCACACCGACATGGCGGCGTCGAGGACCGGGTCCGGGAAGGCGGGGGCGGGGTCGTCCGCCGCGAGGAGCCACACATATCCGTGGACCTGGCCCCGGTGACGTACCGGAAGACAGAGCCGCCCCCGCAGCACTCCCGCCGCCGGGTCCGCCGGGATGTGCACCGGCTCGGTGGCCGTCGCGATGCCGAAGCGCTCGAACCAGGCCTTGACCTCCGCCGTGGAGCGGCGGGTCAGGATCGAGCGGGTGCGGACCGGATCCATCGCGCCCGCGTCCTCGCTGTCGTGCGCGCCGAACGCGATCAGCCGGAAATCGCGGTCCTCAAGCGTCGCGGGGGCACCCAGCAGGGCGGAGATCTCATCGACCAGGTCTTGGTAATCGGCGTTCACGCGACCCATTCTCGCATCGCTTCAGACATTTGTATGAGGCGAGGAGCGCGGATGCGTGACAGCTGTCGATAGTGAAGGCTCGGCCCGAAACCTAGATTTCACCGTGGTTATCCGTGCCGTCCCAGTTCTGTCACAAAAGGCCTGGTCACGGCCCCTTCGATTGAAATCCGTGGAGGTGCCCCGTGCTGGGTCCCGTGATCCTCGCCGCTTCGCGCAGCGACCAGATGCGCCGTTTCGTATCGGCTGCCCCGGGCACCAAACAGGTCGTGAGCCGGTTCATCGCCGGTGAGACCGTCGAGCACGTGGTGCCGATCGTCCTGGACGCCACCGACAAGGGCCTGGAAGTCACCCTCGACGTAGTCGGTGAGGACATCACCACCGCCGAGCAGTCGTACGCCGCCCGCGACGCGTACCTCGACCTGATCGCGCACCTGGGGGACCTGGGCCTGGGCACCAAGGCCGAGATGTCCGTGAAGCTCTCCATGTTCGGACAGTCCCTCCCGTCGCCCGCCGCCACCCTCAACGGAGAGCCCTCCGGGCTCGACCCTCGATTCCCGGGCGGCCACGAGCTCGCCCTCGCGAACGTCCGGCCCGTCGTCGAGGCCGCCGCCGCGATCGGCACCACGGTGACCCTGGACGCCGAGGACCACACCACCCTCGACTCGATGTTCGCCATCCACGAGGAGCTGCGGAAGGACTTCCCGCAGACCGGCTGCGTCATCCAGGCGTACCTCTTCCGCACCGAGGACGACGCCCGCCGGCTGGCCGCCGCGGGCAGCCGGGTGCGCATCGTGAAGGGTGCCTACAAGGAGCCCGCGTCGGTCGCCATCCAGGACAAGGGCGAGATCGACAAGGCGTACGTCCGGATCATGAAGATCCTGATGGAGGGCGACGGCTACCCGATGATCGGGTCCCACGACCCGCGCCTGATCGCCATCGCGCAGGAACTCGGCCGCCGCGCCGGGCGCAAGCTGGACGAGTACGAGTTCCAGATGCTGTACGGCATCCGCAGCGAGGAGCACATCCGGCTGGCCGCCGAGGGGCACCGGATGCGCGTGTACACCGCGTACGGCACCGACTGGTACGGATACTTCATGCGCCGCCTCGCCGAGAAGCCGGCCAACCTGCTCTTCTTCGGCCGCTCGATCATCACCAAGAACTGACGATCTTCCGCGCCACCACCGACCGCCAGTCCGCACCCCAGGACTGAACCCTTGACGCAAGGAGCTATGGAAACCATGGACGCCGTAACCCAGGTCCCCGCCCCGGTCAACGAGCCGGTGCACTCCTACGCCCCCGGTTCGCCGGAGCGCGCCCGCCTCGAAGCCAAGCTCAAGGAGCTGGCCGAGAACCCCATCGACCTCCCGATGACCATCAACGGTGAGAAGCGGATGGGTGGCGGCGAGCGCTTCGACGTCGTACAGCCGCACAACCACAAGGCCGTCATCGGCACCGGCGCCCAGGCCACCAAGCAGGACGCGCAGGACGCCGTCGACGCCGCGCTCGCCGCCGCCCCTGCCTGGCGCGCGATGTCCTTCGACGACCGTGCCGCGATCATCCTGCGCGCCGCCGAGCTGCTCGCCGGTCCCTGGCGCGAGACGCTGGCCGCCTCCACCATGCTCGGCCAGTCCAAGACCGCCCAGCAGGCCGAGATCGACACCCCGTGCGAGCTCGTCGACTTCTGGCGCTTCAACGTCAAGTACGCCCGTGACCTGCTCGCCGAGCAGCCCCCGGCGAACTCCCCGGGCGTCTGGAACCGTCTGGACCACCGCCCGCTCGAAGGCTTCGTCTACGCGATCACGCCGTTCAACTTCACGGCCATCGCGGGCAACCTGCCGACCGCCCCGGCGCTGATGGGCAACGTCGTCGTCTGGAAGCCGTCCCCGACCCAGACGCACGCCGCCGTGCTCCTGATGCAGCTCCTCGAAGAGGCCGGTCTGCCCAAGGGTGTCATCAACCTGGTCACCGGCGACGGCATCGCCGTCTCCGAGGTCGCCCTGACCCACCGCGACCTGGCCGGCATCCACTTCACCGGCTCCACCCCGACCTTCCAGCACCTGTGGAAGACGGTCGGCGAGAACATCGCCAACTACCGCACCTATCCGCGTCTGGTCGGCGAGACCGGCGGCAAGGACTTCGTCGTCGCGCACCCCAGCGCCGACCGCGCCATCCTGAAGACCGCGCTGACCCGCGGCTCCTTCGAGTACCAGGGCCAGAAGTGCTCCGCGTCCTCGCGCGCCTACGTCCCGGCCTCCATCTGGAACGACGGCTTCAAGGAGGAGTTCGCGGCCGAGGTCGAAGGCATCACCATGGGTGACGTCACCGACCTGGACAACTTCATGAGCGCCGTCATCGACGAGCGTTCGTTCGCCAAGAACAAGGCCGCGATCGACCGTGCCAAGGCTGACGACTCCTGCACCGTCGTCGCCGGTGGCACCTACGACGACTCGGTCGGCTACTTCGTGCGCCCGACCGTCATCGAGTGCTCGGACCCGGCCAACGAGGTCTTCACCACCGAGTACTTCGGCCCGATCCTCGCCATCCACGTCTACGAGGACGACCAGTACGACGCCATGCTGGAGCAGATGGAGTCGGCCTCCGACTACGCGCTGACCGGCGCCGTCATCGCCAACGACCGCGCCGCCGCGGCCCGCACGATGGAGAAGCTGCGCTACGCCGCGGGCAACTTCTACATCAACGACAAGTCGACGGGCGCCGTCGTCGGCCAGCAGCCGTTCGGCGGAGGCCGCGCCTCCGGTACGAACGACAAGGCCGGCGCCCCCCAGAACCTCCAGCGCTGGACGCTCACCCGCGCCATCAAGGAGACCCTGGTCCCGCCGACCGACTACCGCTACCCGCACCAGGGCTGAGTTCCAGCCCCGGGGGTAGCCCCCTGAACCCCGCCCTCGTCCGGCCCCCATCGGACGGGGGCGGTGTCATGTCCGCCGCGCGTCCGTGACAGGCGGCGGGCACCCGACCGGGGTTCGCACACAGGCTCCTACATCTTCCGCCACCGTGCCATCGCGAACGAGAAGACGCCGAACAGCATCAGCCCGATCGCCAGCACCACCAGCAGCCACGGGCCCACCGGGGTCTCCTGGAACGACTTGATCGTGTCGTCCATGCCCTTGGCCTTCTCCGGGTCGAACGTCACCGCCGCCGCCACCGCGAAGCCGCCCGCCACCGCGAAGACCAGACCGCGGGAGACACCGCCGCCGACGCCGGTGACATCCACCAGCTTCCGCGTCCGGGGCGACATCTCGCCGATCTTCATCTCCTCGTGGTACTTCCGCCTGGCGGCCTGCACGGCGATCCACACCCCGGCGCCGACGATCACCAGAGCGGCCACGCCGACCAGCCACTGCCCGGCAGGCAGCCCCATCGCCTTGGCCGTGACGTCCTGCGACTGCTGGTCACTGGCGCCGTCGCCGCTGCCCTTGCTGCCGATCGCGAAGGCCAGCACCGAGTAGGACACGAAGCCGTAGAAAACGAACATGGCCCCGGCCATCAGCCGCTTCCTCGGCTTGTTGCCGTCCGGACCCACCGAGCCGAACAGCGCCTCTGTCAGCTGCCACAGGGCCATCGCGATGAGCCCGATGCCCAGCGCCCACAACAGGACCTTCCCGAACGGCTTCTCGGCCAGTTCGCTCAGCGCACCGCCCTGGTCGGCGGACTTGCCCCCGCCACCCAGGGCTATCTGCAGCGCCAGTATCCCGATGAACAGGTGGATGACACCGCGCGCGGTGAAACCCGCCCTGGCCGCGTACTTCATGGTGTCGCTGCGGGCCGCCCGCCTTGCCGTTCCGGTCGCACTCATGGCGTTCATACGGGTCAGCCTCCAATTTTCCGTCGGCTCGCGTATGCCCCCGGCCGATGTGCGGAAACGACGGAGAGGACGGGCGAACGCGGGTGGTTCCGGTGGGCGGTCTTGTGGGTTCGTGATGGGCATGTCAAATTCACCTCGGGTGTCCCCACAGCACCTGTGGCACCCGCGGCATGTGCACCACCTCTCGCGCACCACCTCCGCGCACTCTCCCCCACGAAGGAGATCCCCCATGAGACGCACCGCCACCGCCGGCCTGTCCGCCCTCCTGCTCCTCGCCGGTCTCGGCTTCGGCGCCACCCCCGCCGGAGCGGAGAGCAGCCCCGCCCCCGACCCCGCGCCGCGCGACCTCTACGCCCAGGACGCGCGATCCCGCGCCGAGTTGGGTGCGCAGAGCGCCGGTACGTACGTGGACGCCCGCACCGGCGCACTCGTCGTCACGGTCACCACCGAGGAGGCCGCCGCAAAGGTCCGCGCCACCGGTGCGACGGCCAAGAGGGTCACCCGTAACGCCGCACAACTCGCCGACGCCATGGGTGCGTTGGAGAGCGGGGCCAAGATCACCGGCACCTCCTGGGGGCTCGACCCCCGTACCAACCAGATAGCCGTGGAGGCCGACAGTTCGGTCTCCGCCCGGGACCTGGCCCGGCTGCGCGGGGTCGCCGACAAGCTCGACGGCGCGGTACGGATCGCCCGGGTGCCCGGCGTCTTCAAGCAGGAAGTGCTGGGCGGCGACGCCATCTACGGGGGCGGCTCGCGCTGCTCCGCCGCCTTCAACGTCCAGAAGGGCGGCGCCCGTTACTTCGTCACCGCGGGCCACTGCAACGAGATCGCCGATCAGTGGTCGGCCACCTCCGGCGGAGCCGCCGTCGGCGTCGACGAGGGCTACAGCTTCCCCACCAACGACTACGGCCTCGTCCGCTACACCAACGGCTCCAGCCCGGCAGGCACCGTGAACCTCTACAACGGCTCGTCCCAGGAGATCTCCTCGGCCGCCAACGCCGTAGTGGGCCAGTCCCTCAAGAAGAGCGGTTCCACCACCAAGGTCACCAGCGGCACCGTCACCGCCGTGAACGTCACCGTCAACTACGGCTCGGGCGCGGTCTACGGCATGGTCCGCACCACCGCCTGCTCGGCCGGCGGCGACAGCGGCGGCGCGCACTTCGCGGGCACGGTCGCCCTCGGCATCCACTCCGGCAGCTCCGGCTGCACGGGGACCAGCGGCTCGGCGATCCACCAGCCGGTGAGGGAAGCACTGTCGGCGTACGGCGTGAGCGTGTACTGACACGCGCCGCCGACGTACTGAGGCGGCCCGCACTGATGCTGGCCGCACTGAAACAGCCCGCACTGATGCAGCCCGTACGGCGCCGGGCGGAATCACCCGCCCGGCGCCCCCGGCGCCCTCGGCCTCCCCGGCACGCTCAGGCCGTCACATCCAGCACGATCTTCCCCGAAGTCCGCTTCGTCTCCAGCAACTCCGCCGCCTTCGCCGCCTCCGTGAACGGAAGCACCGTATCGACGTGCACCTTCACCCGGCCGTCCGCCAACAGGCTGGCGATCTCGGTCAGTTCATCGCCGTTCGCGGCCACCAGAAGCGGTACGAAACGCACCCCGGTCACCTTGGGGACGTCCTCGCCGAAGCCCGGATTCCACACGATCGCCGAGACCAGCAGCCCGCCGGGACGCAGCGTGGCCAGGGTGCGTGGCCCGTACTCGCCGCCGATCAGGTCCAGGGCGATGTCCACGTCCCTGGCGACCGCGACGAAGTCGTCCGTGGTGTAGTCGATCGGCTCGTCGACACCGAGACCGCGCAGGAACTCGTGCTTGGCGGCGCGCGCCGTCCCGTACACGAACGCCCCGCGCGCCTTGGCGATCTGGACGGCGAGGTGACCGACCCCGCCCGCCGCCGCATGGACCAACACCTTCTGCCCCGGCTGGAGTTGGCCGAGCGTCACCAGGGCCTGCCAGCCGGTCAGGGCAGCGGCCGGGGCGCCGGCCGCCTCGATGTGGGTGAGCTGCGGGGGCTTCTTCGCGAAGGCGTCGGCGGGCGCGGTCAGATACTCCGCGTACGCCCCGCCGGGATGCATCCCGAAGACCTCGTCGCCGGTACGGAACCGGGTGACACCGTTCCCGACCCCCTCGACCACGCCGGAGGAGTCCCAGCCGGGGAAGTAGGGCGGATCACCGGGCAGCGGAGCGAGGCCCTGCCGGGTCAGTGCGTCCACCGGGTTGACGCCCGCCGCGTGCACGCGGACCAGGATCTCGCCCGGCGCGGGCTCCGGGCGGTCCCCCTCAACCAGCTCCAGGACCTCGGGTCCACCGAAAGTGCGGTGCAGGTAGTGCTTCATGCGGGGTGAAGTCATGGGCAGAGTTTGGGGGGCCGGGGTGCGGGACGGGAAGGGTGTGGGGTGGGATGGGGACAACGGGGGAGGGGCAACAGGGGAGGGCGGCCGCATGTTCGAGATCCTGCCGGGACGCGGGTTGGTGCTGCCGCTCGGCGCGGGGACGCTCACCTTCGGCATGGCCGAGCGCGACGCCCAGTGGGCGGTGGCCACCCTCTGCGACGTGCGGGAGGCCTGGGTGTGCGGACTGGAGTGGTCGTTCGGGGCGACGTACCAAGGGCTGGACCTGCTGGTCGGCGGGGTGCGTGCGGGCGGACTCGGCACCGTGCACCTGGAACGTGCGACGGGCCTGCCGGACGCGCCCGCCGCCGTACCGGTGGTACTGGACGGGGTGGATGTGCTCGGCTACCCGCAGGAGGAGGTGCTGGAGGCGCTGGAGGCGCTGGAGGGGCAACTCCGCTGCCCAGAGGTGAAGTTGTGGCCCAGCGATCCGCCTGGCCGTTACCCGGCCGCCGTACACCTCAGCGCCGGGGCAGCTCGATGAGCCGGGGCGGCGACGGGTGCGGGGCCTGCGGTGCGAACCAGCCATTCACGCGTGCGCGCACACAGGAATGAACTGAGGGGCGTCGCCCGGTGCCGGCGGCCCCTTCCCCTGCTGATCCGCTCATTCCGCCGCTGTTCCGGGTGTACGAGTGCTCTCGGTCGGCTGCGAACGCCCTGGCTGAACCCGCCGTGGAACAGTGCTCCTCTCAGCCAGGGGTGGGCCTTCCCCGGTGCACGCCCGGACTCCAGCTGACACCTTGTGGCGCGCCAACCTGGGTGAATCCAGAGGGGATTCGCGCACAAGGGAGGAATGACCATGAACCTCAAGAAGATCGTGGTGCTGGCTGTGACCGGGGCTGCGCTGCTCGCTGCCACTCCGGCGGTGGCCGGTGAGATGTACGGCATGCAGGATGGTGCGGTGGCCTGGAGTCACGGCAACATCAACGGGCAACTCGCCGTCAAGGACTACTGGGCGGACGGCGACGAGGTGTACGCCGACTACCACCGCCGCAGCACCAACTGGCTCGAACTGCGCAACAAGAGCGGTGTCGGTACGACCGTGGTCAGCCCCGACAACAGAGCCAACTACGTGCGCGCGCTGCGGGCCTGCCAGGAGGTCGACTTCTACCCGGACGACTGCTCTGCGTGGTCCTACCGGTAGCGGTCCTGCGGCGGGATCGGCCGCAGGGCGCAGCGGGGCGACGCAGCCTGCGCGTCGCCCCTTTCGGGGTCCGTACGAGACCGGGAACAGCAGGCCCGTCGGAAGTGGGGTGCAGTGGTCGAGAAGGTGTTGTCCATCAATGGGCTGACGTACGACGTGGCCGGCCGGTCCTTGTTCGCGTCGCTGGAGCTGGCGGTTTCGGCGGGGGAGTCCGTCGCGGTGATGGGACCCAGTGGCTCGGGCAAGTCCACCCTGCTGTCCTGCGCACTGGGGCTGATCCGTCCTTCCGGTGGTGTCGTCGAGGTGAGCGGGGCCGATCTCGCGGGTCTGCGGGGTGCGGCCCTGGCCCGGCATCGTGCCCGGCACATCGGCATGGTCTTTCAGTTCGGCGAACTGCTGTCAGAGCTTTCGCCCGCGGACAACGTCGCGCTCGCGGCCCTGCTCGCAGGGGTGGGACGCAAGGATGCGTACACACGGGCGCAGGCACTGCTGACCCGCCTGGGCGTGCCGTTCGCGGAGTCCAGCGAAGAGCTGTCCGGCGGCGAGCGGCAGCGGGTCGCGGTGGCTCGCGCGATGATCAACTCGCCGACGCTGCTCCTTGCGGACGAGCCCACCGGCGCCCTGGACGAGGCGGCGAAGGAGAAGGTGGCGGACACCTTGTTCGACATGCCGCGGCGGTACGGCTGTGGCCTCCTCCTGGTGACGCACGATCCCGCTGTGGCGGGCCGGGCCGACCGCACCCTGGCGCTGAGCGCAGGCGCGCTCGTTCCCGCGCTGGGCGGGCAGGTGGCCGTTCAATGAGTGCGCACGGGGCGACGAGTGCGCAGGCGTCCACGAATGCGCGCGGGCTGACGCGTCAGCTGCTCGCCGTCGGTGCGGCCGCGGGCCGCCGGTCCGAGGCGGGCCGTGTGCGATATGCCGCCCTGTTCGCGGCAACCGCTCTGATGGCGCTGGCGCTGGCCTCGTTGGTGGTGGTGCACGCCACGTACGAGGGGCAGGCCGCGCGTGGTGCGGCGCGCACCCCGGTGTTCCAGGAGGACGTGCCCGGCAGTCCGGCGCGTGCGACGTGGAGCGTCGCCGGGGACTCGGTGCCGGGAAGCGGCCCCTTTCAGGTGGTCTTCCTCACCCGGCTGACCGAGGACGCACCCCTGCCACCGGGCTTGGGAAGCTGGCCACGCCCGGGTGAGGCCGTGCTGTCGCCGGCGCTACGGGATCACCACGCGGCCCACGACGTCACCACCCGGTACGGCACCGCGGTGGGCACGATCGCAGCCGAGGGGCTGCAGTCGCCCGATGAACTCTTCGCGTACGTCGTGCCGCGCGTGCCGGCGACGGGAGCGAACGTCAGGCCGGTCACCGGGTACGGGCCGGCCGCCGGGCCCGCGTTCTACAGCGTGGGCCAATTGGACTACGCCAAACCCGAATTGCTGTTCCTGGCCATGATCGGGCTGGTCCTCCTGCTGCCCGCCGCGGTGCTGCTGACGGTGGCAGCCCGAACAGGCGCACACACCAGGGACCGGCGTACCGCCCTGGTCGCGGTGCTCGGCGCCACGCCCCGCGCGAGGGCCGTCCTCGTCCTGGGTGACGCACTGCGGCCCGTCATCGCGGGAACCCTGCTCGCCCTGGTCGCCGTGGCCACCGTATGTGTGGTCGACATCCGGCTGCCCCGGACCGGGCACGTGCTGGTCGCCGCCGACCCGCGCGGCTGGTGGTGGGCGTTGCTGCTGACAGTTCTCGCGGCTGCGGTCGCCGTGCTGGCGGTGGTGGTCCTCATGGATGCGACCGGCGGAAGGCGTACGGCCCACACCCGGGTCGGGGGCGCCCGCCGGTCCCCGGTGAAGTGGGCCGTGGCGTGCCCGCTGCTCCTGCTTCTCGCCGTACGCGGACCGGACCTCTTCACTCCCGGTACTGCTGCCTACGTCCTCACCAACTGGATCGGCGTGGCCGGCACCCTGGCCACCCTTCCTGCCGCCGTCGCTGTTCTGGTCAGTGCTGGGGGCAGCCGACTGGCGCAGCTGGGGCGACGCCATGGCCGACCGGGGCAGGTCATCGCGGGCCGCCGCGCCGCGACGCATCCGGGTCCGCTGGCCCGGATGACGGCCGGGGTGGTGGTAGCTATCGGGCTGCTCCTCCAAGTGGTCGCCTGGCAGGGGCAGTTGGGGCGCAGCGCCGTGGCGGCACAGGCAACGGTGGACCGTATCGGCTCCTCGGCCCTGGTGGTCGAGCCGCGGGCCGCCACCGCCGGTCAGTTGACGGCCTTCGTCCGTTCGCTCCCCACCGAGGTGGCGATGGTCTCCCTGGCCTTCGAACCCGGCCGGGACCGTCTGACGGTACGGGGGCGGTGTCCCGCTCTGCTGGCTCTCAAGCTGGAGTGCGCGTCCGCGCCGTCGCGTCTGACGAGCAGCCCCGCCGACCCGCGCCTGCGCGAACTCGTCGGATGGGTCACCGGAGGCAGGGGGGAGGTGAGCGTGGTGCAGACGGATCCGGTGACCTCCCTGGCCGAGCCCGAGGGGAAAAGGTTCAAGCAGGCCGTGCTGGTGGACCGCGGTGCGGCGGACCTCTCCGTGCCGCAGATCAAGCGAGAGGCCTACCGGAGTTTCCCCATGGGGGCCGAAGTCGGCACGGTCGGCGGGACCTGGCTCACCAACAGCAAAGTGAACCAGCACCAAGGAGACTGGCTCACCCTGTTCGGCCTCGTCGGCATCGCCGTGCTCAGCGCTGCCTCGGGGTTCGCGGGTCTGGCGGAGTTCCTTCGGCACGGCCGCGCACTGGCACCGATGGCCGTGCTGACCGGGAACCCGCGTGTCTACTGGTCCACCGCCGCCCACAGCATCCTTGTCCCGCTGGCCCTGGCCGGCCTGGTGGGGACCGTCGTCGGCTCCTGGCTCGCGCTCCCGCAGACGCGAGCCGGCGCTTCGTACCTCTCCCACGCACTGTTGGCCGGATGCGCCGCCGCGGCGTTGCTCATCGGCGTCGGCGGTTGGGTGTGGGGCGCGCGCGTGTCCGTTCGTCAGGCCTTGACCTGGCGGCCCCGCGGCGAGTGAAGGAGGCGGACGTGGCACCGCTCCTGGCTCACCTCCAGGACAGCACGACGAGTGTCAGTCCTGCCGTGAAGGCCGGTCCCAGCAGCATCAGGTATCCCGGGTAGAGCCTGCGCCAGCGGCGCATCAGCAGGCCGAAGGCGGCGAAGGCCAGGCCGACGGTGAGGGTGCGGGTGCCGCGTGCGGTCGCCGCCTCGGCCAGCCAGTCGGTGACCGGGACCTTCGCGCGGCCCGCCTCGGCGGCGTACACCTTGAAGGGGATGCCGTTCCAGGGCTGGTGGCGGACGGCGCGGGCGCCCTCGGTGGCGATCTGGGCGGCGACCTCCGTGTGCATCCGGGCGGTGGTGAGGGGCCGGGGCAACTCGACTCCGGAGGAGGCGAGTTGGATGGCGAGGAGGCTGCCTGCGAGGCTGCCGGCGAGTGCGGTCAGGGAGAGTTTCAGGGCCGCGCGAGGGGCTGCGACGCAGGCCACCGCCAGGAGGAGTTCCGGCATCAGCGGCCAGCTCAGTGCCTCCGCGCCCGCCCATACGAAGCCGAGCGCCAGGCCCCGGCGGGAGGCTGCGACGGCCGCCACCCGGCGACGTACGACCGAATCGCGCAGGGATTCCGCGTTCGTACGCTGATGGAGCGCGGCCACCGCCGCACGGGCCTCCTCGGGGGTGCTGGAGGCGGGGAGCGGGTCGCCGATGCGGATGCGGACCAGGGCGGAGCGCAGGCGTCCATGCTTGGGCAGGAGGCGGTTGGTGCCCGCGATGCCGACCGGGACGACCGGGACGCCGGCCCGCTCGGCGAGCAGCAGTGCGCCACGGTGGAAGGAGCCGACCTCGCCGTCGCCACGGGTGCCCTCGGGGAAGAGGACGACGGCGCGGCCGGACCGGAGTTCGTCGCTCATCGAGAGCAGGTCGTCGAGACCGCCGCCCTTGCGGCGCACCGGGAATCCGGCCGCGAGGCGGCGGCAGACGCGGCTGCGCCAGGGCGAGGAGAACCAGTAGTCGGCGGCCGCGCCGATCGCCGGGGTGTGCCGGGCGTCGAGACCGGCGAGCAGGGCGGCGGTGTCGGCGTGCGAGGAGTGGTTGGCGACGACCACGCAGCCGCCGCGCGGGAGGTGGCCGCGGCGTTCGACGCCGCCGGTGAGGGTGAGGACGCTCCACCACAGGGCGCGGCGCAGCAGGGAGTGGACGCGGGAGGGGGCCGGGGCCCGCATCACCGGTGCGGTCGTGGACGTGCCGACGGAACTCACAGGGTCACCACCATCGCGAGCAGCAGGGCAAGGAGCAGGGAGTCGATACGGTCGAGCAGCCCGCCGAACCCGGGCAGCCAACTGCCCGCGTCCTTCACCCCGGACTCCCGCTTGACCATGGATTCGAGCAGATCCCCGAGCAGGCAGCCGAGGAGGACGGCGGCCCAGAGCAGCGGGGTGAACACCCCAACTGCCAGCAACGCTGCGGCGGTTGCGGCCGCACATCCGGCCACCCCCGCCCAGGTCTTGTTCGGTGAGAGGGCCGACAGCGGCCGGGCGAGCACCCCGCGCTTCCCCAGCGCGGTCCCACCGCACCAGGCGCCGACATCCCCGAGCGCGACCGCGAGGCCGACCGCCATCGCGGTGCCCTCACCCAGCAGCACCAGCCCGGTGAGTGCCACCGGAATCCACAGCATCCCGAAGGCATTGCGTGCGGTCCGCGTGAAGCCACGCTCGGCGTCCCCAGCGAGCACCGCGGGCAGCGCGGCCACCACGAGCAGCAACGCGGCGGCCCGCACGTCCAGCACCCCGGGCGCCAGCCACGCGAGCGCGGGCAGCACGAGCGCGGCGGCGACCAGCACGAGCAGGTCGCCGGAGGCCACCGTCGCCTCCCGTGCGTCCGCGACCGCCGAACCCCGTACCCCCGCCCCCACCCGTCCACCGGAGGCCCCCGCCCCCACCCGTCCGGCGGAGGCCCCCGCCCCCACCCGTCCGGCGGAGGCCACCGCCGTCATCCGCGCGTACTCCGTCACCGCGATCACCCCCAGCCCCGCCGCCAGCGCATATGCGCCCGCCGCTCCCAGCCACAGGGCCCCCAGGTAGACCGGGGCCGCCAGTGCCCAGGTGCGCCACCGCTTGCGCAGTTCCGTGCGCATCGCGACGCGGGCCGGGATCGCCGCCACCGCGAGACCGCTCAGGGCGAGCACCCCGGCCACGATCACCGGCACCCGCGCGCTCACAGCGACCTCCACAGGCGTACGCACCGGGCGAGGGCGGTCAGTGCCGAACCGGCTGCCAGTACGGCGAGCACCGGAACCGCCCACCCGGGTACCGCGGCGGCGACCACCACCAGCAGGCAGCGTTCGGTCTTGCCGACCGGGCCGCCGTTCAGGCGCTCGCCGCCCGCCGCGGCGCCCGCCAGGGAAACCCACGAGGGGAGGGTCGCGGCCAGCCCCGCCACGGCCACCAGCCACAGCGGGGCCAGTGTCAGGAACCCGGCGAGGACGATCAGGTCGGCGGCGCGGTCGCCCAGTTCATTGAGCAGCGCCCCGCGCCTGCTCGTCCGCCCGGTGTCGCGGGCCAGTGCCCCGTCCAGGTTGGCGAAGGCGAGTCGCGCCGCGAGCAGTACGGCGACGGGCAGCGCCGCGTACGGTGCCGGCAGCCAGGCCAGGGCCGCCGCCGCGCCCGTCGCGCACACCACACCGGCCGCGGTCAGCGTGTCCGGCGACACCTCGCGGCGGACCAGCGTGGCCCGCACCCCGGACAGCCGGGCCGCGTACCAGGGCTTCAGGGCGTAGAGGCCGGCGCCCGAGGGGCGGGTGGAGGGCGTCTTCGTGTGCATGGGCCCAACTCTGCTGCCGCGAGGGGCGGTACGACACGGCACAGGTACTCAAAGCGCTACTGAGTACCTGTCAGGGCGTACCGGAACGGGCGGGGCCTGCGAGAGTGCTGTGCATGACCACCTCCTCCACCGGCCCCACCCTGCGGACCGCTCACACCGCCCACCTCACCCCCGCCGAACTCACCGCCGCCCGCGCCCTCCTCGACGACGCCTTCGACGGTGACTTCTCGGACGAGGACTGGGACCACGGCCTGGGCGGAATGCACGCCCTGATCGAAAGCCCGGACGGGCAACTGCTCGCCCACGGAAGCCTGGTGATGCGCCGCGTCCAGCACCGGGACAGCTCGCTGCGGATCGGTTACGTCGAGGCGGTCGCGGTCCGCGCCGGCCACCGCGGGCAGGGGCTCGGCGGCCGGATCATGGCGGCCCTGGAGGAGATCGTGGACCACGCGTACGTCCTCGGGGCGCTGTCCGCCTCCGACGCCGGGGCCGCGCTCTACGCCGCGCGCGGCTGGCAGGTGTGGTCCGGCCCGCTGGCAGCGCTGGGCCCCATCGGCGTCGTACCGCTGCCGGAGGAGGAAGGGACGACGTACGTCCGCCCCGCCGCGGGCCGGAGCCTGCCGGACCCGGACGCGGCGCTGCTCTTCGACTGGCGGGAAGGGGACGTGCTGTGAGGGGGCGGGGCGAGGACGCAGGGTGTTGCGCCCGGTCCTCCTCGAACCCGGACGCAGGCTCCTATGCCCGGTCCTCCACCCCCTCGGCCACGTCCCGCTTGCTCCCGTACCACCCGCCGAGGCCGCCCGCGACGCCCGCGGCGGCCAACACCGCCCAGGCCCAGGGGTGTTCGGCGAGGAACCTGCCGTAGCCGAGCGTCATGGCCACCCCGCCCGCCAGCAGCGCCAGCCCCAGGATCAGGAGCAGCCGACGGGTCCGCCTGCCGAACATCCCCCAGCTGTCCGGCACCTCCGCCACCTCGGACAGTGCCGCCGCGGGCCCCGCGCTCGCCGCCTTCGGGCGACGGAAGTACATGTAGAACACCCAGTGCCCGCACGGCTCCCACGCGTCCGGGGCCAGTTCCTCGGTCCTGGCCGCACGTTCCCGGGAGTTGTTCGCCATCTCGCGGCGGTACTCCCAGCGCTGGGCGGCCGACGGGTCGCGGCGGCAGACGAAGCGGCCCAGCCGGTCGACGCGTTCGACCTCCCAGCCCTGGTCGCCGTACTGGTTGAGAAGCCGGCGGTCGTTGTAGATGTCGGTGGTCCACTTCCAGGTCTCCGCCTCGGCCTCCGGTTCCTCGACCCGGTCCCCGCCGGTCAGCCGGGCGGCGAACCGGGCCGGGTCGCCGAACTCCTCGGCGGGATCGCCCGCACTGTCGGCGACGTACGCCATGAGGTCCAAGACGGTCGCGGCGGTCTCCTCCTCGGTCATTCCGCCTGTGCGCAGGGCGGTGGTCAGCCGCTCGAAGTAGGTGTCGTTCGCAGTCATCATGATTCCCCCGTGCCGAGCGATGTGGTGAGCGTGTTCCGTACGGACGCGTGGAAGTCCAGCCAGGCGCCCGTCTGTTCGGCGAGTGCGGTACGTCCCTGGCCGGTCAGCCGGTAGTAGCGGCGGCCGGGCCCGCGCTCGGCGGCGCGGAACTCCCCGACGACGTAACCGGCCTCCTCCAGCCGGTTCAGGACCGGATAGAGCGTGCCGCCCTTGATGTCCCCGAGCCCCGCCCCGGCCAGTGCCTTGGAGATTTCGTAGCCATAGCTCTCGCCCCCGGTGAGGCAGGAGAGGACGAGGAGGTCAAGGACACCCTTGAGCCAGCTGGATCTGCGGTCTGCGGCCATGGCGCAACTTCACCACTACCTAGGTAGGAATGCAACCTAGGTAGTGCTGTCGTGCCTGCTGCATGATCGCGTCTCAGATAGTAGGAAGTCCGAGTAATTGTGGAGACAGCTGCCTCTGCCTGCCCTAGCTTTGTAGAAGCCGAACGTCTCGCTCCATCAGCGAACGGCGGTAGCGAGCCGGTGCCCCGAGCAGGCAACCCCTGTGGCGCCGAGGTCCTGTGCGCAGGGCCGTGCTCCCCGCCACTTTCCGGCGCCAACAGATGCAGTGCGTCCCGTGAGAACGGGTTCCGCGCTTTCCCTCATGCTCTGAAGGAGTCGATTTCACGTGTCCGAGACGACGATGAACCGCCCGGCCCCCACTCACGCCCGCCGCGTCCGCCACGTCTCCCGCGCCACCGAGCCGGCCGACCGCGGCCAGGCCGCCGCCGCACTCCAGCGCGCGCTGGACCGCCGGGACAACGGTGGCGAGACGGGTCACTGAGGTCACCGGGGTGGGTCACTGAGAGCCACCGGGGCTGCGGGGGTGACGTACCTCCTCCGCAGCCCGTGTCCCCACCCGTTCGTGTCCACATGGCGGACACCAGGTGTCATGGACTGGGACGCGGAGTAGGGTCCCAGCATGTCTCGCAGCATCAATCTCGCAGTGATCCCCGGTGACGGCATCGGCCAGGAGGTCGTCGCCCAGGGCCTCAAGGTCCTCAACTCCGTACTCCCGCAGGATGTGAAGCTGGAGACCAAGGAGTACGACCTCGGGGCCAAGCGCTGGCACCGCACCGGGGAGACCCTCCCGGACGCGGAGATGGACGCGCTCAAGCAGCACGACGCCATCCTGCTCGGCGCCATCGGTGATCCGTCCGTACCGTCGGGCGTGCTGGAGCGCGGGCTGCTGCTCAAGCTCCGCTTCGCCTTCGACCACTACATCAACCTCCGCCCGTCGAAGCTGTTCCCGAACACCTCGACCCCCCTCGCGGGCACCCCGGACATCGACTTCGTGGTCGTCCGGGAAGGCACCGAGGGCCCCTACACCGGCAACGGCGGCAGCCTGCGCACCGGCACCCCCGCCGAGGTCGCCACCGAGGTCTCCCTCAACACGGCGTACGGCGTGGAGCGCGTGGTCCGTGACGCCTTCGAGCGCGCGGCGGCCCGCCCCCGCAAGAAGCTCACCCTGGTCCACAAGAACAACGTGCTCGTCTACGCCGGCCACCTGTGGAAGAACACCTTCGACCGCGTCGCCGCCGAGTACCCGTCCGTCACCACGGACTACCTGCACGTCGACGCCGCGACGATCTTCTTCGTCACCCAGCCGGAGCGCTTCGACGTCATCGTCACCGACAACCTCTTCGGCGACATCCTGACCGACCTGGCCGCCGCCGTCTCCGGCGGAATCGGCCTGGCCGCCTCCGGAAACATCAACCCGACGGGCGCCTTCCCGTCCATGTTCGAGCCCGTGCACGGCTCCGCGCCCGACATCGCGGGCCAGGGCAAGGCGGACCCGACGGCCACCATCCTGTCCGTCGCGCTGCTGCTGCGGCACCTCGGTTACGAGGCCCAGGCCGCCCGCATCGAGGAGGCGGTCTCCACCGACCTCGCCGAGCGGGACTCCGCCGTGGTCCGCACGACGGACGAGATCGGCGACGCGCTCGCCGCGCGAGTAGCGGGCTGACCCGACGACTCCCTCTCACAGACAGCCGCCGGGTTCCGACACCCGGCGGCTGTTCCTGTGCGGCCTCCGGGTGCGACCATCGATCCCTGGGCCGCACCCCACACCTCACACTCCACACCCCACGTCATAAGGCGTCATTTCGTACCCGACCCATCCCGCGCGATAATCGAACGCAGGGGTCGCGGTAGGAAACGTCCGGGTACGAGGAAGGCGTGGCGCGACCCTCCCCAGACAACCGGTGAAGGACACGCACTCATGACGACGCCCCTGACGATCGAGCTCAAGCCCTCATCCAGCCCGCTGGCCGACGCGGAGCGCGAGGCGAACATGGCCAACCCCGGTTTCGGCCGCTACTTCACCGATCACATGGTGACGATCAAGTGGACCGAGGGCCGCGGCTGGCACGACGCGCAGCTCGTCCCGTACGCGCCGCTCTCCATCGACCCGGCGAACATGACCCTGCACTACGCGCAGGAGATCTTCGAGGGCCTGAAGGCCTACCGCCGGCCCGACGGCTCGGTGGCCACCTTCCGCCCCGAGGCCAACGCCCTGCGCTTCCAGAAGTCGGCGCACCGCCTGGCCATGCCGGAGCTGCCGGTCGAGACCTTCATCGCGGCCTGCGACGCGCTGGTCAAGCAGGACGAGGCCTGGGTGCCGCCGCACGGTGGCGAGGAGTCGCTCTACCTGCGCCCGTTCATGATCGCCACCGAGGTCGGTCTGGGTGTCCGCCCGGCCAACGAGTACCTCTTCCTCGTGATCGCCTCCCCGGCCGGCGCCTACTTCCCCGGCGGTGTGAAGCCGGTCTCCGTCTGGCTCTCCGAGAACTACGTCCGCGCCGTCCCCGGCGGCATGGGCTACGCCAAGACCGGCGGCAACTACGCGGCCTCCCTGCTCGCCCAGGCCGAGGCCGCCGAGCAGGGCTGCGACCAGGTCGTCTGGCTGGACGCGCTCGACCACAAGTGGGTCGAGGAGATGGGCGGCATGAACCTGTACTTCGTGTACGGCGACAAGATCGTCACCCCGGAGCTGACGGGCTCGCTCCTCGCGGGCGTCACCCGCGACACCCTCCTCTCGCTCTCCCGCGACCTCGGCTACACCTCCTCCGAGGGCCGCATCTCCACCGAGCAGTGGCGTGCGGACGCCGAGTCCGGCGCACTGACGGAGGTCTTCGCGTGCGGTACGGCGGCCGTCATCACGCCGGTCGGCCACGTGAAGTCGGCCTCGGGCGAGTGGACGACGGCGGACGGCCGGCCGGGGCGGGTCACGATGGCCCTCCGCGAGGCGCTGCTGGAGATCCAGACGGGCAAGGTGGCGGACACGCGCGGCTGGATGCACGAGCTGGCGTAGCCGTGAGGGAGGGTGCGGCCCCGGATGGGGTCCGCACCCTCGCCCTCTCAGCCGTCCGCCAGGACACCCTCCAGCCCTGCCGCCCCGGCGAGCAGCCGCTCGTCCGAGCCCCGGACCCCCACCACCTGCACTCCGAGCGGAAGCCCGTTCGCCGCCCGCCCCGCGGGCAGCGAGAGGGAAGGCCACCCCGCGTTGCTCCAGGGCAGGCACATGAGGGACGACCCCGTCGTGGTCAGGTCGGCCGGGGCGGGCCCGGTGGCCGCCGGGGTGACCCACAGATCGACCCCCGCGCCCACCGTGACCTCGGTCAACTGGTCGATGAATACGGCCCGTTGGGCCTGCGCCGCCGAGTAGGCGGAGTCCGTGACGCCGGAGCCTTCGCGGAGTACCGCCACCGTCTCGGGGCGGTAGAGATGCCCGTACGTCCCGAACCACGGCTCGTGCGACCGCACCGCCTCGTACCGGTTCATGGTGAACAGCTGCCGCCGGATCTCTTCGAAGTCCGCCATCACCGGAACCCGGCGGACCTCGTACCCGTACGCCCGCAACGCTTCGACGTGCCTCTCGAAGGCGGCCCGTGCCTCCGGCCCCGCGTGGGAGAGGTAGGGGCCCTCGGGTACGCCGAGGACGGGGTTGGCCGTGGGGGCGGCAGGCGTCCAGTGGTCGCAGACCACCGCGGCGGCCGGAGCGATGCCGGCCACGTCCCGGGCGTACAGGCCCAGCGTGTCGAAGGACGGGGCGTTGGGGATGACCCCGTCGATCGGGATGCGGCCGTACGTGGGCTTGAAGCCGACGACTCCGCAGTACGCCGCCGGGCGGATCATCGAGCCGACCGTCTGGGTGCCGACGGCCAGCGGCACCGTCCCCGCCGCGACCGCCGCCGCCGAACCGCTGCTCGAACCCCCCGGTGTGTGGGCCGGGTTGTGCGGGTTGCGGGTGGGGCCGGGAGCGAGGATGGCGAACTCCGCCGTGACCGTCTTGCCCGCGACGTACGCCCCGGCGGCCAGCAGCCGGGAGACGATCGTGGCCTGGGGGCCGGAGAGCGCGTCCGCAGGGAGGGCGGAGCCGCCGCCCGTCGGCAGCCCGTCCACCCGGATGATGTCCTTCACGCCGACGGCCACACCGCTCAGCGGGCCGGGCCCGGAGAGCGGGGGAGGGTCGGCGAGGGTCACGAACGCCCTTGTCTCCGCGTCCAGTCGGGCGATCTCGTCGCGCTTCATTCTGTACCTTCCGCAAGGTCGACTCGTACGCCCGCGTGGTCCGACGGCCAGATTCCGTCCACCGGGCCGTGCCCGAAGCGGGCCACCCCCTGCACGGCGCCCGCGCCGTTGTCCCGCACGCCGCCCAGATGGATGTAGTCGATGCGGGCGGACGGGCCGGGGGAGTGGTAGGCGTTGGTGGAGTCCCAGGTGGCCCGGGGGGCGGCCGGGTCCGCGTACTCCCAGGCGTCGACGAAGACCTGTTTCGGCACGGGCGGGGCCGTCTTGTAGCCGCCGAACAGGCGGATCTCGTCGGAGTCCGGCCAGGCGTTGAAGTCGCCGGTGACGACGGGGCCGAAAGCACCGTTCCAGCCCCGCTCCTTGACGAAGTGGGCGAGGGCGGTGACCTGCCGGCAGCGGACCGCCGAGTCGTACACCGCCGAGTTGAGGTGGGTGGTGAAGACCGGGACCGGGCCGGTGGGGGAGTCGAGGGAGGCGTACAGGGCCACCCTGCCGTTGTCGACGGCGCCCTCGGCGGGCAGCGGCAGCACCGCCTCCTCGGTGATCGGCCAGCGACTGAGGATGGCGACCCCGATGTCCGAGGTGTCCCCCGGGACGCGCCGCTGCCAGTGCTCGGGGTGGCCGAAACGGGCCCACGTCCAGTGTGCGAACCCCAGCTCCCGCGCCAGCCAACCGGCCAGGTTCTCCTCCTCGTTGGCCCACACCTCCTGAAGCGCCACCACATCCGGCCGCTGCTCCCGCAACACGGCGAGGATCGCCTTGCGGCGGGCGTCCCACGGGCCGAACCGCCACCACAGATTCCATGTCAGTACGCGCATGGGCCGACGGTATAGGGCGCGACCCGCCGCCCCTGGGCGGGCGTGGGGCGTGCACGTGGGGGTGAGGTGACACGGGGCCGGGGGGCGAGGGTTGTACCTCACTAGTGGGCACCCGGCAGCACGAACCGAATCCCGATTCTTCACGTCCCTACCTTCAGCCGGGACAACTTCCGCACCAACAGGGGGATTTCTTCATGCCCAGCACGACCCGCACGACCCGTACGGCCCGCACCACCGTCCGCACCGCCACGGCAGCCGCTCTCGTCGCTGCCCTCACCGCGCTCACCCTGCCGGGGGCCAGTGCCGCGCCCGCCGAGCCCCGTACCGAGAAGCTCAGCACCGGGCCCGGCGGGGTGCAGGCGAACGCATTCTCGAACGCCCCGGAGGTGAGCGCGGACGGAAGTGTCGTCGTCTTCACCTCGATCGCCTCGAACCTGGTCGCGGGGGACACCCCGAACACCGACGACGTGTTCGTGCACAGGGCGGGCAGCAGCGCGCTCACCCGGATCACGGTGTCGGGGGCCACGACGAGTGCGCCGCACCTCAGCTCCAACGGCCGCTACCTGACCTTCGTCGCCCGCGACAAGAACAACGTCTCCACGCTCCACCTGCGGGATCTGGCCCCCGGCGCCGGAAAGCCGGTACGGACCGTACGGATCGACACGAAGCTGCCGGACGGCTACCGGGTCGGAGGCAACGCGCCGATCAGCACCGACGGGCGGTACCTCGCCCTCAACACCCAGCCGACGGACGCCACCCCCTCCGGCGCGGACGACGGCAACCGGGTCTATCTGCTGGACCGCACGACGGGCAAGACCGTCCGGGTCAGCCACTCCCCGGACATGACCAACGGGTTCCGCTCCACCGGGGCAGGGTCCATCAGTGACGACGGCGGCAAGATCGCCTACTACGACGGCTACATCAACGGTCCGCGCGGCGACGACTGGGGCGACATCTACGTCTGGGACCGCACCACCGGCAAGGAGGTGCACGCCGACGCCACGTACAACGGCGCCCAGGCCGACAAGGCGTCCACCACCCCGCTGCTCAGCGGCGACGGCACCAAGGTCGCCTTCCAGTCGTTCGCCACCAACCTCGTCCCCGGCACCGACCCCAACCGGGGCTGGAACCCCTTCGTCCGCGACCTGACGACCGGGAAGCTCAGCCGGGTCGACGGGATCGCGCCCACCGACATCTCCGGAGTGTCGGGCATCTCACGGGACGGGCGGCAGCTGCTGATCTCGTCGAACAGCTCAACCAGCGGCGAGTCCGGAATCTACGTCCGCGACCTGACCACCGGCGCCAGCACCCTGGCCAGCCCCGGTCTGGACGGGAAGCCGCAGGGGGCGGGGTCGTCGGCGATGAGCGCGGACGGCTCGACCGTCGCCTTCAGCGGGTACGACGAGAGCCGGTTCGTCGAGGGGGACACCAACGGTGAGTCGGACGTGTTCCTGCGCCGCCTGCGCTGACCCGCTCGTGGGCGTCCACCCCGAGTGGCACGCGTCCGCAGGCGCCCGCCTCGTGAGGCGCCCGCATCCTGAGACGGCCTGAGACGCGGGGGCAGTCGTGTGCCAGACTGCCCCCGTGTTCTCGTTCGCCATGATTATGGGCAGCAGGCGCGCCGGTCCGCAGTGATCGCCCCGTACACCACCACCCCGTACGGCGCGGCCATCGTGCCCCAGACCCGCGCGCAGACCTCTCGCACCCGCGAGGGGTTTTTTCGTTTCCCGGCCCCGAACGGACCGGAAGCGGGCCGCACGCGAAGATGGGGGCAAGTGGAGCAGGTCATTCCACACCTTGGCACTCGCAGCCAGGATCCGACAGGAGTCACACAGCATGACGACCAACGACAGCCACAACGGCGGCGGCAGCAACGGCGACAGCGGCCGCAGCGCCGTTCTCGACGACACCTTCCATGTCTTCGACACCACGCTGCGCGACGGCGCGCAGCGCGAGGGAATCAACCTCACCGTCGCCGACAAGCTGGCCATCGCCCGTCATCTGGACGACTTCGGGGTGGGCTTCATCGAGGGCGGCTGGCCGGGCGCCAACCCCCGTGACACCGAGTTCTTCTCCCGGGCGGCGAAGGAGATCACCTTCGCGAACGCCCAGCTGGTGGCCTTCGGAGCCACCCGCCGCCCCGGTGCCAAGGCCGCCGACGACCCGCAGGTGCGGGCCCTGGTCGAGTCCGGCGCCCCGGTGGTGACCCTGGTCGCCAAGTCCCACGACCGGCATGTCGAACTGGCCCTGCGCACCACGCTCGACGAGAACGTCGCGATGGTCCGCGACACCGTGTCGTACCTGGTCGAGCAGGGCCGCCGGGTCTTCGTCGACTGCGAGCACTTCTTCGACGGCTACCGGGCCAACCCCGAGTACGCCAAGGCCGTGGTCCGGGCCGCGAGCGAGGCCGGCGCGGACGTGGTCATCCTCTGCGACACCAACGGCGGCATGCTCCCCGCCCAGATCCAGGCCGTGGTCGCCACCGTGCTCGCCGACACCGGCGCCCGCCTGGGCATCCACGCCCAGGACGACACCGGCTGCGCCGTCGCCAACACCCTGGCCGCCGTGGACGCGGGCGCCACCCACGTCCAGTGCACCGCCAACGGCTACGGCGAGCGCGTCGGCAACGCCAACCTCTTCCCGGTGGTTGCCGCTCTGGAGCTGAAGTACGGCAAGAAGGTCCTGCCCGAGGGCTCGCTGCGGGAGATGACGCGGATCTCGCACGCGATCGCCGAGGTCGTCAACCTGACGCCCTCCACCCACCAGCCGTACGTCGGTGTCTCCGCCTTCGCCCACAAGGCCGGCCTGCACGCCTCCGCGATCAAGGTCGACCCCGACCTCTACCAGCACATCGACCCCGACCTGGTCGGCAACCACATCCGGATGCTGGTCTCCGACATGGCGGGCCGCGCCTCCATCGAGCTCAAGGGCAAGGAGCTGGGTGTCGACCTCGGCGACGACCGCGAGCTGGTCGGCCGGGTCGTCGCCCGGGTCAAGGAGCGCGAGCTGAAGGGGTACACCTACGAGGCCGCCGACGCCTCCTTCGAGCTGCTGCTGCGCGAAGAGGCCGAGGGGAGGGCCCGCCGCTACTTCCGCGTCGAGTCCTGGCGGGCCATCGTCGAGGACCGCCCCGACGGCTCGCACGCCAACGAAGCCACCGTCAAGCTGTGGGCCAAGGGCGAGCGGATCGTCGCCACGGCGGAGGGAAACGGCCCGGTCAACGCCCTGGACCGGGCCCTGCGCGTCGGCCTGGAGCGCATCTACCCGCAGCTCGCCAAGCTGGAGCTGGTCGACTACAAGGTCCGCATCCTGGAGGGGACGCACGGCACCCAGTCGACCACGCGGGTACTCATCACCACCGGCGACGGCTCGGGCTCCGGCGGCGACTGGTCCACTGTCGGCGTCGCGGAGAACGTCATCGCCGCCTCCTGGCAGGCCCTGGAGGACGCGTACACCTTCGGGCTGCTGCGGGCGGGGGTCGAGCCGACGGAGTAGCCCGGCCCGGCCCGGCCCGGCCCGGCGCTCGGGGCTTCCGGGCTCCGGTTCGGCGACTCCGGGCATATGCGTCACGAACATGTACAACATGCAACGAGTAAGCGCTCGTTCACCCTCCGTCAAGTCCACCGAATCCGCCAGGTGTGCAGTTGATCGAGCCACATCGGGCCTCCGGGGGTGCACAGGGGCGACCGGACTGCGATCAACTGGCCGCGGCCGTCACGGAGTTCACACGGGTCACACCGTGCACTCTCGTCACGGTCATTTGATTGCTCGGTGCACCCCTACTTACGGAGAGGACGTGACGATCATGAAGAAGACTTACGTCAAGCCGTCGCTGTTCAACCAGGGCGACTTCAGCAAGAAGACCGCGGGCATGTTCTATGCCTCGTGCAAGGAGTTCTGGTCCCGTCGGCTCTGTATCTGAGTCAGCGGGTAGCTGAGTGATGAAGATGCCCGGACACCTGCCCCTGCGTGACTTCTTCGTGGTCCTCCCCGACACGGCCGAGGGCGAGGCGGCGGCCGGGCATCTTCGCTCGGCGGCCGACGGTGCTGCGGCCCATGGCGTCCCTGGCGGTCCTGGCGGTCCTGTGGCCGACCCTGCTGCGGTCAATGCCGCTGCCAGTGGCGGGAGTTGGCAGACCGTCGCCCATCCGTCCGGCCGTCCGTGGATCCTCGCCCGGCTGCTGGTACGTCAGCTGGTCCATGTCTCGCGAGGCGCCGACGCCCTCGTGCTGATCGGACCCCACAAGACCCCGGCCGCCACCCTGGACGCCGTCCTGGGCCCGGCCGCCGACACCCGGGACCTGCACCACCGGCTCGCCGGACTGCCCGGTCTCGGCCACGTCGTCTCGCGGATCGGGGACGAGACCTGCGTACGGGGGACCGCTTCCGGCCACCGCCGCGTCTACCACGCCGGGCACGCCGGCCACCGGATCGCCTCCGACCGGCCCGCCGCTCTCGCCCAACTCACCGGCGCCGGACTCGACGAGGGCGCGCTCGCGCTCCGGCTGCTCGACTTCGTGCCGCACCCGCTGCGGGAGCGGCCCGTCTGGCGGGGCGTGGAAGAGATCGACCCGGCGTACGCGCTGCTGCTGCACGACAGCGGAACACGCTTCTCGATACGTCGCTGGTGGCAGCCGCCGGTGCCGCGCCTCACCATGGCCGAGGGCGCCCCGGCGGTCGCCGCCGCGCTGGCCGCCTCGGTGGCGGCGCACCTCCACGGACGTACCCGGGTCAGCGGTGAACTCTCCGGCGGAATGGACTCCACCTCCGTCACCTTCCTCGCCCAGCGGGCCGGGGCGGCCGATACGACGCTGCTCACGGTGGCCGCCCGCGACGAACGCTCCGAGGATCAACTCTGGTCCGAACGCGGCGTGTTGGCGGCACGGGAGGCCGCCGAGCGGGACGAGCGGGAGCGGAGGGGGCCGGAGCAGGAAGGGCCGGAGCGGGAAGGGCGGGAGGGCGAGGCCGGCCCGCGGAAGATCGAGCACACCGTCGTCCCCGCCGAGGACGCCCCGCTCTTCTACGCCGACCTGCGCGCCGCCGCCGGTGAACTGCTCGACGAGCCCTTCCCGGTCGCGCCCGCCCGCGCCCGCGCCGCCATGCTGCTCGGCCGGGCGGCGGCCACCGGCTCCGAGTACCACCTCACCGGATACGGCGGCGACGAACTCTTCAACGGGCTCGCGTCCGCCTGCCAGGACCTCCTCCCCGGGAAGCCGGTCAAGGCCTGGAACCGGATCAGCGCACTGCGGCACCAGTCCGGGTGGCCGCTGCTGCCCACCCTGCGCGGGATGCTCTTCCCGCCCGCCTTCGGCACCTGGCTGGCGGGCTCGCTGATCGACACCGCGACCGCAGACTCCCGCACCCCGCAGGTCTCCTGGGGGATGCGGCAGGCGATGCGGCCCTGGTTCACCGAGAAGGCGAAGGGGCTGATCAGGGACGAGTTCCGGAAGGCGGCGGCGCGCGCGCAGCCGATCGCGCCCAGGCCCGGCCGGCACATGGACCTCGACACCGTCCGGCTCGGCGCCCGCTACTTCCAGGCCATGGAGGACATCGGCGCGGGGCTCGGACTGCCGGTCGCGGCCCCCTTCTTCGACGACCGGGTGGTGGAGGCGGTCATGGCCGTACGCGTCGAGGACCGCGTCGTGCCGTGGCGGTACAAGCCGCTGCTGGTGGAGGCGGTGCGCGGGGTGGTCCCGGACAGCCTGCTCGCCCGTACCACCAAGGACCACATGTCCGCCGACGACGTCCAGGGTCTGCGCCAACACGCGGACGGACTAAGGGAGTTGTGGACCGGCTCCCTCCTCGCCGAACGCGGACTCATCGACGCCGTACAGCTCCGCCGGCTCGCCGACGACCCGTACTCGCCGCTCCTCCAGCAGCACCCGATCGACTCCACGGTGTCCTGCGAGGCATGGCTGCGGACGGCGGAGGACGGCTGGGCCGCCACCCCTTCCCCCGACCCGAACAGCGAGGCCTCCTCATGAGCCGGCAGCCCCAGCCCCCACTCCGCCCTCAGCCCCAGCCCCCACTCCGGCTCCGCAAGGGCATAGCCGTCACCACCACCGAGTACGGCGGGGTCCTCCTCGACGAGAAGGACGGCACCTACTGGCAGCTGAACGAGTGCGGGACACTGGTGGTGACCGCGATCTCGGAGGGCCGTTCGCCGTCCGACGCGGTGGAGCAGCTCCTCGCCGAGTACGACGTCGAGCGCGCCGAGGCCGAGGCGGACGTCGCGGAACTGACCGCCCGGCTCCTCAAGGCGAAGATCGTCACCCGGGGCGGCGCGCGATGACCACCGAGATGACCATGCCGAGACGGGGCGCGGGCCCCGGCGGCCTGAAACTCCGCACGGCCATCGCCCTGGCCCTCCTCCTCGCCAGACTCAAGCCGGGCATGCTGCGCAAGCTGCTCACCCGGCTGAGCGCGGGGGCGCGCCCGGCGTCGTACGACCGGACGCTGGAGACGTACGACCGTGTGGTCGCGACCAGCCGCAAGTGCGCGGGGTGGTACGGGTGCCTGCCCCGTTCGATCGCCATCGCCCTGGCCTGCCGGATGTCCGGCACCTGGCCCAACTGGCACGCGGGAGTCCGCAACGCCCCGCCGTTCCAGCCCCACGCGTGGGTCGCGGCGGAGGGGCGCACGGTGGGCGAACAGAACGTCACGGACTTCCGACCACTGATGAAGGTGTCCGTGCGTGGTGAGTGAACCGGGTGGCGGGGGCGTGCCAGAGGGTGCGACTGGGCCGGGAGTCGCCTGCCTGCCCACCCGTTCCACCCCCCTGAACCTTCTCCTCGCCCGTATCCGCCCCCACTGGAAACCCCTCCTCCTCGGCGGCCTCCTCTCCCTCGCCGGGTCGGCCGCCGCGCTGGCCATGCCCCTGATGGCCAAGTACGCCGTGGATGCCCTCGGCACCGAACAGCCCGCCACAGGGCCGCTGTTGGGGCTCACCGTCGTCGTGCTGGTCGGCGCTCTGCTGGCCGCCGCCGGACGGTACCTGATGGCGCGGACCGGCGAAGCCGCGGTGCTGCGGGCGAGGCGGCGGCTGGTCGGCCGGATGCTGCGGCTGAGAGTGGCGGTCGTCGACCGTCTCACCCCGGGTGACCTGCTCTCCCGGGCCACCAGCGACACCACTCTCCTGCACACCGTCCTCTCCCGCAGCATCGTCGAGGCCGCGACCGGCGTCCTCACGCTGGTCGGAACCGTCGTCCTGATGGCCGTCGTGGACGTGTTCCTGCTGGGCGTCACCGTTCTCGTCCTTCTCCTCAGCATGGGCGTGCTCGCCCTGCTGATGCCCCGCATCCAACGCGCCCAGCTCCAGGCCCAGGAGGCCGTCGGTGCGATGGGTTCGCTGCTCGACCGCTCGCTGCAGGCCTTCCGTACCGTCAAGGCCGGCGGCATCGAGGAGCGGGAGGCGGCCGGTATCGGCGGGGCGGCGAGGACGGCGTACGACCGGGGGCTGACGGTCGCCCGCTGGACCTCCGTATCCGAGGTGGCGATGTTCCTGGCCACCCAGATCGCCTTCCTCGCGGTCCTCGGGGTGGGCGGCGCACGCGTCGTCTCCGGTGAGATGGCGGTCTCCTCGCTCGTCGCCTTCCTGCTGTACGTCTTCGGACTGCTCGGCCCCCTCGGCCAGCTCACCGACGGCTGGACCGGCCTCAACACCGGGCTGGCCGCCGTCCGCCGCATCGAGGAGATCGAATCGCTGCCGGGGGAGGAGCGGGGGGAGAGGGGAGAGAGCGAGGGCGGGGAAGAGGGCCGGAGCGCGGGTCGCCACCCCCCGCTCGGTGTCGAGTTCACCGATGTGGTCTTCGGGTACGGCGATCCGGCCGACGAGACCCACCACCCCGTCCACCACGGCGTCACCTTCACCGCCCCGCCCGGCACCCTCACGGCCCTCGTCGGCCCCTCCGGTGCGGGCAAGACCACCGTTTTCGCGCTCCTTGAGCGGTTCTACGACCACGGCTCCGGCACCCTCACCGTCGGCGGCCGGGACATCCGCGACTGGCCGCTCGCCGAGCTTCGCGCCGCCCTCGCCTACGTCGAACAGGACGCGCCGGTCCTCGCCGGCACCCTGCGCGACAACCTCCTGCTCGCCGCCCCCACCGCCACCGACGGCGAACTCGCCCACGCCCTCACCCGCACCCGCCTCGACGACCTGGTCGCCCGCCTTCCCGAAGGCCTCGACACCCAGGTCGGCCACCGGGGCGTGATGCTCTCCGGCGGAGAACGCCAGCGCATCGCCCTGGCAAGGGCGCTGCTCCGCAAGCCCAGCCTCCTCCTGCTCGACGAGGTCACCTCCCAGCTGGACGCCGTCAACGAGGAGCACCTGCGCGAGGTCATCACCGAACTGGCCGCCGAGACCACCGTCCTGGTCATCGCCCACCGGCTGTCCACGGTCGTCCGGGCGGACCGCATCGTCGTCATGGAGGCGGGCCGGGTGCGCGCGACGGGGCGCCACGACCAGCTCGTACAACAGGACGCCCTTTACGCGGAGCTGGCGACGACTCAGTTCGCCACCGACTTCGACAACAAGAGTCTGCTTACGTTCGGTTAATGATCTGTAACTCTAAGCCACTCGTGCATATTCGAACACATCGGGTAGCGTCGAATGCATGAGGACCAGGTCGTTTTCCGTCATATCGGCCCTCGCCGGGTCGACGCTGTTCGCGCTGCTCACGTTCGCCCCGGCCGCCGTCGCCGCCACCGACATGACGGATGTGGGGGACGCGCTCAAGGCGGGGCCCGTCTATGTCGCGCCGGAGGCCAGGGGCCAGCTCTCGCAGGCCGATCAGGACGCGCTCGCGAAGAAGATAAAGAACGCGGACAAGCCGCTGTTCGTGGCGGTGCTGCCGCGCACGGCCGAGTTCCCGCCGACCGACGTCCGGCAGAACCTCCGTAACGCCACCGGTGTCACCGGCGTCTACGCGGTCCGCCTCGGCGACGGCTTCGAGGCGGGCGCCGACCCACGCGCACTGCCCCGCGCCTCGGTCCGCAACCTGGTCGCGGCGGCCAAGACCCCGCCTGGCGCCGACGCCTCCACCCAGCTCAGCACCTTCGTCGACCAGGCGCTCCCGCAGATCAAGGGCAACGCCCCGGCCTCCTGGAGCGGCGGCTCCGACGACGGCGTGAGCACCGGCGCCCTGGTCGGCATCGGTGCGGCAGTGGTCGCGGCGGGTGCGGGCGGTGTCGTACTGGTACGCCGCAGCCGCCGCCGAAAGGAGGAGGAACGCCTCGAAGCGCTGCGGAAGTTGACCGTCGTCGTCGACGAGGACATCACGGCGTACGGCGAGGAACTCGACCGCCTCGACTTCCACCCCTCCGAGCCGGGCGCCACCGACGACATGCGCACCGACTACGAGCGCGCGCTGGATCTCTACGAGACGGCCAAGTCCCGGATGGCCGCCGTCGACCGGCCCAACGACGTACGCGGGGTGACCGAGGCCCTGGAGGACGGCCGCTACTCCCTCGCGGTCCTCGCCGCCCGCCGCACCGGGGCCCCGCTCCCCGAGCGCCGCTCGCCCTGCTTCTTCGACCCGCGCCACGGCCCCTCGGTGACGGACGCCTCGTGGACCCCCGCCGGCGGCGCGCCGCGCGAGGTCCCGGTCTGCGCGGCCGACGCCACCCGCCTCGCGGACGGCCAGGACCCCCAGGTCCGCACGGTCGACACCGCTGACGGACGCCGCCCCTACTACGACGCGGGCCCGGCCTACGGCCCCTGGGCGGGCGGCTACTTCGGCGGCGGAATGCTTCCCGGCCTCCTGGTCGGCACCATGCTCGGCTCCATGCTGGCCTCCCCGGCGTACGCCGCCGACTACGGCGCGGGCACCGGCTTCGACGAGGCGGGCGCGGGCTTCGAGGGCGGCGACGTCTCCGGCTCCGACTTCGACTCCTCGGCCTTCGGCGGCGGCGACTTCGGCGGTGGCGGGGACTTCGGGGGCGGTGGCGGGGACTTCGGCGGCGGAGGCGGCGGCGACTTCGGGGGTGGCGGCTTCTAGCCGGACGGGCGCCCGGGACGGCGGTCACACGGGCTCTAAGTTCGTGTCAGCGCCGCAGGAGCTGACCGGCGGCGCCCTTCCAGGGAGGTTCGTCATGACCGAGGGTGCAGCTCACATCGAGATCCCCGAGCGTTACCGCTATGGCGTGATCCCGCACATCATGGTCGATGACGCCGCTGCCGCGATCGACTTCTACCAGCGGGTCTTCGGCGCGCGCGAGGAGTTGAGGATCGATGCCCCGGGCGGCGGGATCCTGCACGCGGAGATCACCATCGGGCAGTCGGACCGCACCGCCCTCCTCAAGGACCCCTCCGGGCACATGTGGGTCTTCTTGACCCACCTGGAAGAGGTCCCGGAGGAGGAGCTCCTGCGTCGGCTTGCAGCCGCCGGGCGACCGTAGGAGGCGGAAGACCTCAGGCGGCCTTCTTGATGGCCGAGATGTCGAAGGTCAGCTTGACCTTGTCGCTGACCATGACGCCGCCCGTCTCCAGCGCCGCGTTCCAGGTCAGTCCCCAGTCCGAGCGCAGGATCGTCGCGCTGCCCTCGAAGCCCACCCGCTCGTTGCCGTAGACATCGGTGGCCACGCCGTTGAACTCCAGGTCGATGGAGAGCGGACGCGTCACGTCCTTGATGGTCAGGTCGCCGGTGATCCGGTAGTCGTCCCCGCCCAGCTGCTCCGCCTTCGTCGAGCGGAACGTCATCGCCGGGAAGGCCTCCGCGTCGAAGAAGTCGCCGCTGCGCAGGTGGTTGTCGCGGTCCGCGACGCCGGTGTCGATGCTGGCGATGCTGACGTCGATGCTCGCCTCGGAAGCGGCCGGATTCGCGCCGTCCAGCTTCAGGGTGCCCTCGTGGTCGGCGAAGGTGCCGCGGACATTGGTGACCATCGCGTGGCGCACGGTGAAGCCGATGCTGCTGTGGCTCGGGTCGATGGTGTATTCGCCGGTCAGTGCGGCGAGTGCCGGGTCCACGGCCGCGGGGGCGGTGGTGACGGTGGTGCCGGCGTCCTTGCGGCCGAAGAGACCCATGATCTTCCTCCTGAATGAGTGGCTTGCACGCTTGTTGTTCAAGCTTCAACAAGATAGACCGTAGCGCAGTTATGTTGAACTTTCAACCGTGCGGAGCTCGTGTCGCGGCTTGGACTTCCGCTCGGGGGTTGTTGGACTGGTGCGGTCCCTGGGGTCCGGGGCCGTTGACGGGGCTGCGGGGACACGGCTTACTCAGGGCCCATGTCGCGAAGATTCCGAGCGTCGTGCGCCCTCGCCGCCGCCTCAGCCGTCGTATTCGCCCTGGCCGGCCCCGCTCTCCCCGGCGTCGCGGCGCCCACCGCGCCCGAGGCCGCCGCAGACCGCCCCGCCGCCCCCGACACCCTCCTCCTGACGTCGGCGCAGCTCTCCGTCGCCGTCGCCAAGGACTTCCCCCGCGTCGTCTCCTACACCGACCGCGCCTCCGGCTCCCAACTGCTCGGCAGTACCCGGCCGGTGACCGAGATCGTGCTGAACGGCGCCGCGCACCCGGTCGGGCTCAAGGCCGCCCCCGTGGTCGGGCGGGGCGGGACCTCCGCCTCGTACACCCTGCTCATGACCGGTCTCCCCGGCGTCGAGATCGACGCCACCCTCTCCGTGCAGGGCCGTGCGACCACCTTCAAGGTGACGGCCGTGCGGGACACCGAGGCGTTCCGGGTCGGGACCATCGACATACCCGGGCACGACCTGGTGTCGGTGGGCAGCGGGGAGGCGGGCGCCGGGACCGCGTTCACCCGCCTCGACCCGGACTCCACCCGCACCGCCGACGTCTTCGCCAGGATCACGGGGTCAACTCCGGTGGACGCGGCGCCCGTTCCGGCCTCGTACGGCATCGTGAACACCGGCGCGCTGGCCGCCGCCGTCGAGTCCAACTCCACGTACGACAAGCCCGCCGGGGCCACCGGTCGTGACGGCGCCCGCTTCTGGCACCGGGCGACCAAGGCCGAGGACGGCAGCGTCCGGGTCGGCGTGTGGTCCGGGCAGTGGACCTACCGGGGTGACGGGGCCCCGAAGCCGGAGAGCGGCGAGGACCTGCCCTGGGCGAAGGTCGTCGTCACCCCCGACGCCAACGCCGACAAGACCGTCGACTGGCAGGACGGCGCGATCGCCTTCCGCATGATCGGGGCCAAGGCGCCGGGTTCGGACGAGACCCCTGACCGGGTGGTCACCCACATCCCCTTCAACTTCGCCAGCCAGGCCACCCACCCCTTCCTGCGCACCCTCGACGACGTCAAGCGGATCTCGCAGGCCACCGACGGGCTCGGCCAGCTCGCCCTGCTCAAGGGGTACGGGTCCGAGGGCCACGACTCCGCCCACCCCGACTACGGCGGCAACTACAACAAACGCGCCGGCGGCCTCACCGACCTGAACAAGCTGCTCAAGGGCGGCAAGCAGTGGGGCGCCACCTTCGGCGTCCACATCAACGCCACCGAGTCGTACCCCGAGGCCAAGGCGTTCAGCGAACAGCTCGTCGACAAGACCAAACCGGGCTGGAACTGGCTCAACCAGAGCTACTACATCGACCAGCGGCGCGACGTGAACAGCGGCGACCTTCAAAAGCGGCTGAAGCAGCTGCGCACCGAGACCGACCGCAACCTCAGCCTGCTCTACATCGACGTCTACTACACCCACGGCTGGATCGCCGAGCGCACCTCCAAGGCCGTCCGCGACCAAGGCTGGAACCTGGCCACCGAGTGGGCGGAGAAGTTCGAGGACTCCTCGCTCTGGTCGCACTGGGCCAACGACCTCGAATACGGCGGCAAGACCAACAAGGGCCTCAACTCGCAGATCATCCGGTTCATCCGCAACGGCGAGAAGGACATCTGGAACGACGACCCGATCCTCGGCCAGACCGTCCTGGAGGACTTCGAGGGCTGGACCGGCGAGAACGACTGGAACGCCTTCTACCAGAACATCTGGCAGCGCAACCTCCCCGCCAAGTTCCTCCAGCAGGAGAAGATCCAGCGCTGGTCCAAGGACCGCATCGACTTCACCGGGGGAGTGCGCGGCACCGTCGAGAACGGCAAGCGGGCGTACTACGCCGGTGACGCCAAGGTCCTCGACGGGGCGAACTACCTCCTGCCGTGGGAGGACAACAAGAAGCTCTACCACTACAACAAGACCGGCGGCACGACCACCTGGACCGTCCCGGCGGCCTTCCGGCGCGCCGGTTCCTTCACCGTCTCCGCGCTCGGCGACAACGGCCGGGTGAAGACCGCGACCGTGCCGGTCAAGGACGGCAGGGTCACGCTGGAGGCGACGGCCGGACAGCCTTACGTCCTCTACCCGGTCGGCCGCACCCCGGCCGCGCGCGACGCCCACTGGGGCGAGGGCGGCCTCGTTGTCGACCCTGGCTTCAACTCCGCGCGTACGCAGAGCAGTTGGCGTACGACGGGCAAGGTGGCCCGGGACACCGACACCCAGGGCCGCAACAGCGCCGCCCTGACCGGCACCGCCGCCGCGGGAGTCTCCCAGCGCATCACCGGCCTCGCCGCGGGCCGGCGCTACACGGCCTCCGCCTGGATCGAGGTCGAACCCGGCAAGGAGCGCCGCACGGTGCTGAGCGCGGGCGGCGAGGACGTGGCGGTCGAACGCTCCACCGCGAAGGAGCAGACCGCCGCCAACGACTGGCACGGCAGCTACTTCCAGCGCGCCAAGGTCAACTTCACCGCCCCGGCGTCCGGGTCCACCACACTCAACATCCAGGCGGCGAAGGGCACTTCGGACGTACGGGTGCGGGTCGACGACGTACGGCTCGTCGCCAACGCCCCCGCCGTCAAGCCGGGCACCCTGGTGTACGAGGACTTCGAGGCCGTCGACCAGGGCTGGGGCCCCTTCTTCAAGGGCGACGCGGGCGGCGACACCGACCCCCGCACCCACCTCGCGCAGAAGAACGCCCCGTACACGCAGGCCGGCTGGAACGGCAAGCGGATCGACGACGTTCTCGGCGGCAAGGAGTCGCTGAAGTCGCACGAGGAGAACGACGGGGTGGTCTACCGGACCGGGCCGTGGAGCGTCCCGATGAAGGACGGGCGCCAGTACCGCGTCGAGTTCGACCAGCAGTCGAGCCACGCGGGGGCCTATGAGTGGGTGACGGGCTACGACCGCGTCGGCGCGGACTCGAAGCCGTCCTCGGTCGAGACCCGCCGCACCCCGCTCGCCGAACAGCGCACCACGGCCCACTTCGCCGAGACCGTCACGGCGGGCTGCGGCGACACCTGGGTCGGCCTGCGCAAGCGCGCGGACGCACCCGAGGGCGCGGACTTCGTGCTCGACGGCTTTACGGTGACGGACCTCGGCCCGGCCCCCGAGAAGGCCGCCTGCGGAACCCTCGCGGTCGCCGCCACCGGCACGGTCCTCGAACCCGGCCAGAAGAACGAGGTCAAGGCCACCTTCACCAACAACGAGGCGGTGGCGGCGACGGACGTCACGCTGTCCCTCGGACTGCCGGAGGGCTGGCAGGCCGAGCCCGCGGGCCCGGTCCGGCACGCGTCGGTCGCACCCGGTGCGAAGGCGGTCGGGACGTGGCAGGTGACGCCGCCGTCGGACGCCAAGTACCAGACGTACACGCTGACTTCGAAGGCGGCGTACGCGGTGGACGGGGCGTCACGGACACTGAGCGCGTCGGCCGGGGTGCGTACCCTGACGCCGCCGCCCACCGCCGATGTCTATGCCTCCGACCACGACTGGATCAGTGCGGAGAACGGCTGGGGTCCCGCCGAGAAGGACATGGACAACGGCGAGACGGCGCCCGGTGACGGCACCCCCCTCAAGATCAACGGCAAGGTCTACGAGAAGGGCCTCGGCACGGCGTCCCCGGGCAGGATCCGCTACTACCTCGGCGGGAAGTGCACCTCCTTCACCGCCGAGGTCGGCGTGGACGACTCCCAGGCGGTGCGGGGAAGCGTCACGTTCGCCGTCGCCGCCGACGGCACGGAGGCGGCCAAGTCCCCGGTCCTCAAGGCGCCCGACGCTGCCTGGCCCCTCACCGCGGATGTCACCGGCGCCACATACGTCGACCTGGTCACGGGCGACGCCGGTGACGGCCCGGGCAACGACCACGCGGCCTGGGCCAACGCCCGCTTCCACTGCGGCAGCTGACCTGGGGCCGTGCCGCCCCATGAGCGCGGCCCCACCCCCTCGGGCGACGGGGCCGCGTCCTCGCTCTACGGCCCCGTCGCCCTCTTGGGCGGCGGGGCCGCATGCCCCTCCCCATCCCCGCGCACCCGGCGGGCTCCTCGTGGCGACCCGTGCGCGTCCACACGGCAAGCGCTTTCTATTCACCGTGCCGCGCCCATTGAATGCTCCCTTCCCCGCGTGCTACACCAGCGCCCAACCGGTCTACACCACCCCCGCCCCGGGAGGCCCACCCGTGCCCCGTACCACCCGCCGCACCCTCCTCGCCGCCGCCACGGCAACCCTCGCCACCCTTGCCCTCCCGCCGCAGGCGCAGGCGTACACGCATGCCCGACCCGCCCCCGCCCCGGGCCCGTTCGAGGCGGACGAGTTCGAGACCCTCCGTACCCGTTGGCTCGCGCTCCAGCTCGGTGAGAAGTACGACCCCGCCACCGAGCCGTACGCCACCCGCCTGCGCGAAACCGGTCAGCGTGCCGCCGAGGCGCGAGCCTCCATGGCGCCCACCGACACCTCCCTGTGGCCCGGGTTCCCCTTCGATCCGTCCTCCGGGGTCACCCAGAGCTACACCCGGCTGTGGACCATGACCCAGGCGTACGCCCAGCCCGGCACCGGCCTCACCGGCGACAAGGGGCTGCTCGCCGACATCCTGCGGGGCCTGGACCACCTCACCGCCCGCGTCTACCACCCGGGCACCACCCGCTACGGCAACTGGTGGGACTGGCAGATCGGCAGCCCGCGCCTGCTGATGGACATCACGGCCGCGCTGTACGGGGAGCTGGGGGAGGCCCGGACCGCCGCCCACTGCGCGGCGGTCGACCACTTCATTCCGGATGCGACGCTGCGGGACTACTCCGGCACGTCGACCGGGGCGAACCGGGTCGACCTCTGCCGCTCGGTCGCCCTGCGCGGCGTGCTCGGCCGCAGCCCTGAGAAGATCGCGCTGGCCAGGGACGCGCTGTCGCCGGTGTTCCCGTACGTGACCAAGGGGGACGGGCTCTACGAGGACGGCTCGTTCATCCAGCACACCACGGTCGCCTACTCGGGGACGTACGGCCAGGTCATGCTCGACGGACTCGGCCGCCTCTTCACCCTCCTGGCCGGCTCGACATGGGCGGTGACCGACCCCAAACGGCAGATCATCCTGGACTCGGTGGAGAAGGCGTACGCCCCGTTCCTGCACAACGGGCTGATGATGGACAGCGTCAACGGCCGTGCCATCAGCAGGGGTTACCTGAAGAGCGACGACCTCAAGGTGATGCGGAGCGACCACTTCCACGGACAGGGGCTGATCGCCGCCATCCCGCTCCTCGCGGGCGGCGCGTCCCCCGCCGAGCGGGAGCGGTGGACCGGGATGGTCAAGGGGTGGATCGAGCGCGACAAGGTGGCGCCGCTCCTCGCCGCCCGTCAGCTTCCGGTGGCCGACCTGGCGCGGCTGCACGCGGTCGCCGACTCCGACGTCCCGGCCGCGCCCGAACCCAGCGAGCAGCACCGGCTGTTCTCCGGGATGGACCGCGCCGTGCACCGGGGCCGTGGCTGGGCGGCCGCCCTCTCCATGTCCAGCGAGCGCATCTCCGCGTACGAGTGCGGCAACGGCGAGAACCCGCGCGGCTGGCACACCGGATCGGGAATGCTCTACTGGTGGCCGGGCCGGCAGGCCAACGACCAGTACACGGACTGGTTCTGGCCGACCGTGGATCCGTACCGCCTCCCCGGCACCACCGTCTCGACCAGGAAACTGGCGGACAGGGCGGGCGGGGAGTGGGGCGCCTGGCGGCCCGCGACCAAGTGGGCGGGCGGCGCCACCGACGGGACGTACGCGGCACTCGGCCAGCACCTCAAGGGCCTCGGCTCCACGCTGGAGGCCCGCAAGTCCTGGTTCTGCGTCGGCGACACCATCGTCTGCCTCGGCGCGGGCATCACCGCCACCGACGGCGTCCCCGTCGAAACCGTCGTCGACAACCGCAACCTGGGACCCTCGGCCGGCGCCCGCTTCACCACCGACGGCCGCGGCAAGCCCCGCTGGGCGCACCTGGAGGGCCACGGCGGCTGGATATTTCCCGGCGGTACGTCACTGCGCACGCTCCGCGAGGCCCGCACCGGCTCCTGGAGCGACATCAACACCACCAGCACCACCGACCGGCAGACCCGCCACTACCAGACCCTCCTCCTGGACCACGGCGTCGACCCGACCGGTGGCGACTACCGCTACCTCCTGATGCCGGGCGCCTCCCGCCGAGCCCTCGCACTGCGTGCCGCCGACCCGTTCTGGCTGCGGATCCTGGCCAACACGGCGGCCGTCCAGTCCGTACGTATCGACTCCCTCGGACTGCTGGCCGCGAACTTCTTCGCGGCGGGGGAGGCCGGACCGCTGACGAGCTCGGGCCCGGCGAGCGCGCTGGTACGCAGCCGGCGCGGCGTCCACACCCTCGCCCTCGGCGGTCCCGACCGCACCGGCACCCCGTACGAGCTGACCTGGGACCAGCCGGTCCGCCAGGTGCTCAGGGCCGACCCCGGTGTGGAGGTACTGGCCACCGGACGGAAGCTGAAACTCCGGGTCTCGCCGGGCACGGCGGGCGCCTCGCTGCGGTGCGAGGTGCGCTGACAGTGAGCGGGCGGGTGCCGCACACGCCGACCGTGTGCGGCACCCCACACCGCACGGCTTTGTGCGACCTTTACAAAGACGGCGGTGCGCGACCTGCGGTTATCGCCTTCACAGGACATGGTTCTGTCAGGCCCTGACAGGAGATGGGCCCGGAGACTGTGCAGAGTCGACGGACCGTTTTCTTGTCGATGTTCGTAGGGTCGGTACATGACCGTTGTGGACCAGACCCCGGGTGAGCCGACCGACGCACGTGGCCGCGTGGCCGAACTGCACGCACTGCGCGAGCAGGCGGTGCGCGGGCCGAGCGAGCGCGCGACCGAGGCGCAGCACGCCAAGGGCAAGCTGACCGCCCGCGAGCGCATCGAGCTGCTCCTCGACCCGGAGTCCTTCCAGGAGGTCGAGCAGCTGCGCCGCCACCGGGCGACCGGCTTCGGCCTGGAGAACAAGAAGCCGTACACCGACGGTGTCATCACCGGCTGGGGCACCGTCGAGGGCCGCACGGTCTTCGTATACGCCCACGACTTCCGCATCTTCGGCGGCGCGCTGGGCGAGGCCCACGCCACCAAGATCCACAAGATCATGGACATGGCCATCTCGGCCGGTGCCCCCCTGGTCTCGCTGAACGACGGCGCCGGCGCCCGCATCCAGGAGGGCGTCTCCGCCCTCGCCGGTTACGGCGGCATCTTCCAGCGCAACACCCGCGCCTCCGGGGTCATCCCGCAGATCAGCGTGATGCTCGGCCCGTGCGCGGGCGGCGCGGCGTACAGCCCCGCCCTCACCGACTTCGTGTTCATGGTCCGCGAGACCTCGCAGATGTTCATCACGGGTCCCGACGTGGTCCGCGCCGTGACCGGCGAGGAGATCACCCAGAACGGGCTCGGCGGCGCCGACGTCCACGCCGAGACCTCCGGCGTCGCGCACTTCGCGTACGACGACGAGGAGACCTGCATCGCCGAGGTCCGCTACCTCATCTCGATGCTCCCCTCCAACAACCGCGAGAACCCGCCGACCGTGCCCTCCGAGGACCCGGCGGACCGCCGCGGCGACGTCCTCCTGGACCTGGTCCCGGCCGACGGCAACCGCCCGTACGACATGCGCAAGGTCATCGAGGAGCTCGTCGACGACGGCGACTACCTCGAAATCCACGAGCGCTGGGCCACCAACATCCTCTGCGCCCTGGCCCGCCTGGACGGCCAGGTGGTGGGCATCGTCGCCAACCAGCCGCAGTCCCTGGCGGGCGTCCTGGACATTGAGGCCAGCGAAAAAGCTGCCCGGTTCGTCCAGATGTGCGATGCTTTCAATATCCCCATCGTGACGCTGCTCGACGTCCCGGGCTTCCTGCCCGGGGTCGACCAGGAGCACGGCGGGATCATCCGCCACGGCGCGAAGCTGCTGTACGCGTACTGCAACGCGACGGTGCCGCGCATCTCGCTGATCCTGCGGAAGGCGTACGGCGGTGCGTACATCGTCATGGACTCCCAGTCCATCGGTGCGGACCTCACCTACGCCTGGCCGACGAACGAGATCGCCGTGATGGGCGCGGAGGGCGCGGCCAACGTCATCTTCCGCAAGCAGATCGTGGAGGCCGAGGACCCCGAGGCGATGCGCTCGCGCATGGTCAAGGAGTACAAGGCCGAACTGATGCACCCGTACTACGCGGCCGAGCGCGGCCTGGTGGACGACGTGATCGACCCGGCGGAGACGCGGGCGGTGCTGATCTCCTCCCTGGCGATGCTGCGCAACAAGCACGCGGACCTGCCGTCGCGCAAGCACGGCAACCCGCCGCAGTAGCAGTCCTGCGGCGAGCGGAATTCCGTGCACCCTTCCGTGCACGACATGACACGACACAGCACCTCGACGAGATGGGGACGACGACCAGATGAGCATTCCTGCCGATACGAACAACCTCCTGCGCGTGGAGAAGGGCGAGGCCGCTCCGGAGGAGCTGGCCGCCCTCACCGCCATCCTGCTGGCGCGGGCGGCGGCCCGGCCGGCGGAGGTCTCCGCATCCCACGGCCGCAGCTCCGCCGGCTGGCGCCGGCTGGAGCGGACCCCGGGGTTCCGCGCCCCGCACAGCTGGCAGGGCTGACGCCCCTCCCCGCACCCCACTGAAGGCCCGGCATCCCGTTTCGCCACGGGACGCCGGGCCTTCGGCATGCCGGTCCACGGCCGCGGGCCGGGGTGCCGGAGCGAGATGGGGAAGGGCCCGCCTCCAGGTGTCAACCAGGAGACGGGCCCTTCCATGACGTACGAGCCGTACGCGACGTATGAGAAGTACGAAAAACGCCGGCTACCGCAGCCGCGCCATCAGCGCATGCTCCACCAGCGTGATGAGCGCGCTCTTGGCGTCCGCACGGTGACGGGCGTCGGTGGTGATGATCGGAGTGTCCGGCCCGATCTGCAACGCCTCCCGGACCTCCTCCGGGTTGTACGGCTGGTGCCCCTCGAAGCCGTTGAGGGCGATGACGAAGGGCAGACCGCTGTTCTCGAAGTAGTCGACCGCCGGGAAGCAGTCGGCGAGACGGCGGGTGTCGACCAGCACGATCGCGCCGATCGCACCGCGCACCAGGTCGTCCCACATGAACCAGAACCTGTCCTGACCGGGCGTACCGAAGAGGTACAGGATCAGGTCCTGGTCCAGCGTGATGCGGCCGAAGTCCATGGCGACCGTCGTGGTCGTCTTGTCCCCGGTGTGGGTGAGGTCGTCGATCCCCGCCGAGGCGGAGGTCATCACGGCCTCGGTACGCAGCGGGTTGATCTCCGACACGGCTCCGACGAACGTCGTCTTGCCGACGCCGAAGCCGCCCGCCACCACGATCTTCGCGGAGGTTGTGGAGCGGGCTGCTCCGCTGCTAGAGCTTGCGAAGTCCACTGAGCACCCTTTCGAGCAGTGTCACATCTGGCTGACCGCCCGCGGCTTCGTCGCCGCCGGGCTGGTGAATGGCGACGAGTCCGGCCTCTGCCAGGTCGGCGACGAGGATCCGGGCAACGCCGAGGGGGATGGAGAGAAGTGCCGAGATCTCGGCGACCGACTTGATCTCACGGCACAGGTGGCAGATCCGCTGGTGCTCGGGCAACTGCCCTTGCAGCCTGCTCGGTTCGGCCGTGGTGTGCACCAGCGCCTCGATGGCGAGCTGGTAGCGGGGCCTGGTACGGCCGCCCGTCATCGCGTACGGACGCACCAGAGGGTTGTGGGCGCCCGCGGAGGACGAACCGGCCGCCTGCCCACGGTTACCCGCCGCACGCGGGCCCACAGGCTGGATGCCGGGCTGCTGCTGCCCCCGGTGCGGAGGCTGCTGCTGGTACGGGCGCTGGCCCGGCTGCGGCTGCCCCTGCTGCGGACCGCCGGGCCGGCCGTGCTGCCCGTGCTGTCCGTACTGCGGCGGGCCCTGCTGCTCGTACTGCTGCGAACGGCTGGGCGCGGAGGGGAAGTTGAACCGGTTCTGCGAGGGGTCGCCGGGACCGCCCTGCTGACCACCCTGACCCTGGGCCGGGCCGCGGCCATAGGGCCAGTCGGCCGACGAACCGTTTGGGGGCGTTGCCACGTTCTCCTCCTCCGACTGCACTGCGGGCACCATGCACTGTGGAGCCACGTCCCCGAACCCTAAAGCCCGGGGACGCCAATACGCACGGGGTGTCTGCTAGTTGAGAACACTTGTGTCTGCTTGTTCGACTCTTGCTAGTTGAGCAGACTTCCCTGGAGCTCGGCCCGGAGGTCCGGGGTGAGCACGGTCCCGGCCCGGTCCACGAGAAGTGCCATCTCGTAGCCTACGAGGCCGATGTCCGCGTCGGGGTGCGCGAGCACCGCGAGTGAGGATCCGTCGGAAATGGACATGATGAAAAGGAATCCACGCTCCATCTCCACCACGGTCTGGTTGACGGCGCCGCCCTCGAAGATCCGAGAGGCACCGGCCGTCAGTGACGTCAGACCGGAGGCCACGGCCGCCAGTTGATCGGCACGGTCACGGGGGAATCCTTCGGACATCGCCAGCAGGAGTCCGTCGGCGGAGACCACCACCGTGTGGGAAACACCAGGGGTGTTGTCCACGAAGTTGGTGATCAACCAGTTCAGATTCTGCGCCGCCTGGCTCATCGGGCTCACACTAACGCTCCTGGTTGTAGGTACTACCCGGTCCACTGTGCTGATCGTAAGTGGCCGCTTGGTTCTGGTCTGTTCCCGCGTCACGGCCTCGCTGGACACCGCGCCTCAGGTTGCTCAGCCGGCCCCGGACGTCCTCCGGTGCGCGGGAGACCTGGGGGCCGCCCTGCGGGCTCTGCTCCGCGGTGCCCTCGACCAGGTTGGCCTTGGGCACCCGCTTCGGAAGGCCGGAGGGGGTGATTCCGCCCGCCTTCGGGTCCTTCAGCTTCTCGGCGCGGTGCCAGCGCTCGTCGTTCGACGTGCGCCACTCGCTGTCGCCTTCGCTCCCCTGCGGGGCCGGCGGCTGCGATGCCTGGGGCTGCGGCGCTTGAGCCTGAGGAGCCTGAGCCTGCGGTGCTTGCGGTGTCCGGGGCGCCTGCTCCTGCTGTTCCGTACGGCCGGTGGTCTTGCTGTGCCGGCTGAGCATGCTCTCCGGGCCGGACTGGCTGCCGCGGCGCGGAAGGCCCGCGTCGGTCATCGCGTGACCGGCGCGCGGCGCACCGGGAGTGGCTCCCGGACCCTCGAAGCCTACGCGCTCGGAGTCACCCGCGGAGGAGTCAGGAACAGACCGATCAGATTCCGTTTCGGTCTCGTACGAGGTTTCGTACGGGGCCTGGAAACCGTTCTGGTCCTGCCAGTTGGCATGCTGGGGCTGGGCGCCGTAGTTCTCGCCGTAACCCTGTCCAGCCGTCTGCGGGTCCTGGTACTGAGGTTCCGCATAGGACTGCTGAGGTTCGCTCTGGCGGGGCAGCGCGGGCTGCTGCGGGGCGTAGCGCTCGGTCGAGCCGAAGGAGTCGCGCGGGCCGAAGCCGTCGAAGCCCTCACTGCGGGGAGCGTCGGTGACCGGCGGCATCTGGGCGGTCGGGAAACCACCGTTGCGGTCGTAGGACGGCTCCTGGTACGAGGGGTCCTGGTACGAACCCTGGTCGTAGCCGGCGTCGTAACCCTGCCCGTGTCCCTGGCCCTGTCCCTGTCGCTGGCCCGGCTCCTGGTATCCGGTGGTGGGCTGCTGCCCGCCCTGCGTCTCGTCGCGGAACAGCGGGCGTTCCTCGTCCTGCGGGCTGCGGCCCTCCAGGGCCAGCCTGCGCTCCTCGCGGAGCAGCGAGCGGTTCACCGGGTCGAGCGGCGCCTGGCCGGACTGCTGGCCCTGCCCGCCGTCGTACTGCGAGTCGTCGAAGCCGAGTTCGGCCGCGGTCCGCATCCGGGGAGCCTCGAAGGCGGGCTGCTCGGGGGCGGACTGCTGGTTGTCCATGATCGAGGAGACGGTGAAGTCGCCCTGCGGCTGGCTCTCGCCACCACCACCGTGGGTGATCGCGTCGGGGAGCATGACCAGCGAGGTGGTGCCGGCCTGCTCGCCCGAGGGGCGGAGCTGGACGCGGATGCCGTGCCGGTCGGCCAGCCGGCCGACCACGAAGAGGCCCATCCGCTGGGAGACCGCGGCGTCCACCGTCGGCGGGTTGGCCAGCTTGTGGTTGATGTCCGCGAAGTCCTCGGCGGTGAGGCCGATGCCCTTGTCGTGGATCTCGACCATGACGCGGCCGTCGGGCAGCCGGGTCGCGGTGACGCGGACCTTGGTCTGCGGGGAGGAGAACGTGGTGGCGTTCTCCAGCAGCTCGGCGAGCAGGTGCACGAGGTCGGTCACGGCCTGGCCGTGGATCTCCGACTCCGGTACGCCGGTGAGCTCGATGCGCTCGTAGTTCTCCACCTCGGAGGAGGCGGCGCGCAGCACGTCGACCAGCGGGACCGGCTGGTTCCAGCGGCGGCCCGGCTCCTCGCCGGCGAGGACCAGGAGGTTCTCGCCGTTGCGGCGCATACGGGTCGCCAGGTGGTCCAGGCGGAAGAGGCTCTCCAGCTGGTCCGGGTCGGCCTCGTTGTTCTCCAGGTCGGTGATGAGGGTCAGCTGGCCCTCGATCAGCGACTGGTTGCGGCGCGAGAGGTTGGTGAAGATCGCGTTGACGTTGCCCCGGAGCATTGCCTGCTCGGCGGCGAGCCGCACCGCCTCGCGGTGCACCTGGTCGAAGGCGCGGGCGACTTCGCCGATCTCGTCGTGCGAGGTGATCGGGATGGGCTGCACGCGGGTGTCCACCCGGCCCGGTTCGGTACGGGAGAGCTGGTCGACCAGCATCGGCAGCCGCTGCTCGGCGATGGAGAAGGCGGCGGTGCGCAGCCGCTTCATCGAGCGGCTCATCTGACGGGCGACCGTACCGGCGATGATGAAGGCGGCGAGCACGGCGAGGACCACGATGGCGCCGTTGATGATGGCGTCGTTGCGGGAGTCCTCGGAGATGACCGCGGCGTCCTTCACGGCCTTGTCGACGAGCTCGTTCTCGATCTGGGTGTAGCCGTCGAACTTGCCGGTGGCGGCGGCCATCCAGGTCGCCGGGACGATGCCCTTGGCGGCCAGCCTGCGCGGCGAGGTGCCCTTGCAGATCTCGGCGGCCATCCCGGCGAACATGTCGCCGTTCTTGCTCGGCGGCGTCGGGAACGGCTTGCCCGCCGCCTGCGCCGCTGCCTGGGCCGCACCGAGCTTCTTGGCACCCTCGGCGCCCTTGGCCTTCATGACCTGGGTGAGCCGGTCCACGTCGTGCTGGGTACCACCGGAGACGTACTCGCCGAGGGCGATGTTCTCCAGGTAGTTGTATGAGCAGAACGCCTTGACCTGGCCCGCCGCGATGGTCTCGCTGCCGTTGGGGCGGATCAGCAGGTGCAGGCCGATGGAGCGCTGCAGCGACTCGGCGGCCTTGGCCAGCTCGACGGCGTACACGGTCCGGCCGTAGGAGGTGATGTTGCCGGAGCCGAGGCTCAGCTCGTTGGACACCTCCATCAGGAAGTGCTGGACGTCGCGGTAACCCTCTTCGGTGTACACCGGGTTCTTGTTCTCGACGGCCGCGGTGTACGCGGTCTGGCGCCGCTCGGTCAGCATCGGCTCGGCCTGGCGGATGCGGTTGAGGCGGTTCTTCAGGCCCTGGTTGTCCGGCAGGTCGGTGACCGCGGCGTCGAACTTCTTCTTCGCGGTGTCGGTGACCTTGCGGGCCTCTGTGATGGAGGGGGCGGTGCGCTGGTTGCTGAGCAGCGGCTGGGCCGTCAGGTCGCGCTCGTTGAGCAGCGCGTGCCCGTACTCGGCGGCGGCGCGCACGATCAGCGCGGTCTTCTCCGCGTCCTGCGCCTGGCGCCAGTTGCTGATGGAGCCATTGACCTGGAAGCCGCCCATCACGAGGGCCACCAGGACGGGTATGAGGAGAATCGCGTTCAGCCGGGTGGCCACCCGCCAGTTGCGGGGGGACATCCGGCTGGAGCTGCTGCCCGTCGCGGGGGCGGCGGGCGCCTCAGCGACAGGCGGCACCGCAGCGCGCGACGGCGGGGTGAAGTTGCCCCTCGCCTGCTGCTCTGCGGAGCTCTTCTTGCTTCGCCTCACTCGACCAACAACCTCTCGGCGTCGGCACCTACGCTGTGCCGGTTTTTTTCAGGGTCTTGGAGCGTCCGGCAGTGGGGCGCTCTTACTTACTCAGGAGTTTCGCCGAATTCCAGCACGCCCGACGGTTCTGGGCCAAACAGCTGACGGACGGCGTGGTGAGTGGTCGATCCCTCAGATAAAACGGGCATAAAGAACGAGCCCCGCCAAAAGGCGGGGCTCGTGTGAGCACAGCGACACCGGTTGACCGCACCGGGTTGCCTTGCTCCTGCAATTCTCTTTCGAAACGTTATGAAGCAGGAGGCGGAGAGTGTCAAACGCCACAGCCCGCCCCCGCACACCTACGACAACTGCCGTATACGGGGCCCTACTTGTGCATTGGCCGAAATCCTGCTGGACGGCCTACTTCAGACGTGCCATCAACGCGTGCTCGACCAGCGTGATCAGGCCACTCTTCGCATCCGCACGGTGGCGGGCGTCGGTGGTGATGATCGGGGTGTCGGGCCCGATCTGCAACGCCTCGCGGACCTCCTCCGGCGTGTACGGCTGGTGGCCGTCAAAGCCGTTGAGGGCGATGACGAACGGCAGACCGCTGTTCTCGAAGTAGTCGACCGCCGGGAAGCAGTCGGCGAGACGGCGGGTGTCGACCAGCACGACCGCGCCGATCGCACCGCGCACGAGGTCGTCCCACATGAACCAGAACCTGTCCTGACCGGGCGTACCGAAGAGGTACAGGATCAGGTCCTGGTCCAGCGTGATGCGGCCGAAGTCCATCGCCACCGTGGTGGTGGTCTTGCCCCCGGTGTGGGTGAGGTCGTCGATCCCCGCCGAGGCGGAGGTCATCACGGCCTCCGTGCGCAGCGGGTTGATCTCGGAAACCGCACCCACGAACGTGGTCTTGCCGACGCCGAAGCCGCCCGCCACCACGATCTTCGCGGAGGTGGTGGAACGAGTGGCTCCGGTGTCAGAGCTTGCGAAGTCCACTGAGCACCCTTTCCAGCAGCGTGACGGCCGGCGTTCCGTCGGCGTCCGCGCCCTCGCCCGGCTGGTGGATGGCCACCATGCCGGCCTCCGCCAGGTCGGCGACGAGGATCCGCGCGACACCCAGCGGCATCGACAGCAGCGCCGAAACCTCGGCGACCGACTTGACCTCGCGGCACAGGTGGCAGATCCGCTGGTGCTCGGGGAGGAGCGTGGACAGGTGCGCCGGGTCGGCGGTCGTGCTGACCAGCGCCTCGATGGCGAGCTGGTAGCGCGGCCTGGTCCGGCCACCGGTCATCGCGTAGGGACGTACCAGCGGCTGATCGCCCTCGTAGGAGTCGTACGGCGCGTCGCTGTGCGCACCGCCGTACGTATCGTGCGAGGCAGGGGGCGGGGTCATGGGTCCTCCGGGCATGACAGCAGGGTGTCGGCGTGCCGTCTGACTGGGCCGGTGGGGGATTCGGTTGCGGCCGGACGGTTGAAGCTGAGGGGGTGTGGGGGGATCGTTCGGAGGCGGCGGCCTAGTGGAGCAGGCTGCCCTGGAGTTCCGCGCGGAGGTCCGGGGTGAGGACGGTTCCCGCACGGTCCACCAGCAACGCCATTTCGTACCCGACCAGGCCGATGTCCGCGTCGGGGTGCGCGAGCACCGCCAGCGAGGACCCGTCCGAGATCGACATGAGGAAGAGGAAGCCGCGCTCCATCTCGACCACGGTCTGGGCGACCGGGCCTCCCTCGAAGATCCGGGACGCGCCGGCCGTCAGCGAGGTGAGCCCGGAGGCCACCGCCGCCAGCTGGTCGGCACGGTCACGGGGGAAACCTTCGGACATCGCCAGAAGGAGTCCGTCGGCGGAGACCACCACCGTGTGGGACACCCCTGGGGTGTTGTCCACGAAGTTGGTGATCAACCAGTTCAGATTCTGCGCCGCCTGGCTCATCGGACTCAACTAACGCTCCTGCTGGTGAGTGGGGTCAACGGTGCGGAACGTGCCAGTGGTGCCGTTGGTACCGGCCTGGCGGCCCTGCTGAATTCCCCGACGAAGATTGGTCAGCCGGCCACGCACGTCATCGGGCGCACGGGAGACCTGCGGACCTGTCTGGTGGTTCTGTTCCTGCGCGGTGCCCGGGACCAGGTTGGCCTTCGGGACGCGGCGCGGAAGTCCTGAGGTGGTGATACCGCCGGCGGCGGGCTTGCGGACCCGCTCGGCCTGCGAGGCGAGTTCGTCGTTGGGCGAGGCACGCCAGCTGACCTCTGTCTCGCGCTCGGCCCGCGCCGGAGCGGCGGTGGGCTGCTGCGGTACGGAGGGGGCCTGCGACTGCTGCCGGCCCTGCGGCGCCTGGGGCCGGCCCTGGCCGCCCTGCTGCTCGCCGTGGAACCAGTTCGATTCCAGGGTGTCGAAGAGCGGCGTTCGGCCGTCCCCGGGACCGGCGGCCGGCAGCGAATCGGAGTGCTGCTGGGCCTGCTGCGGCTGCTGGACCGGGCGGGTCGGACGCTGCGGCGGGCCCTGCTGGGGTGCGGGCTGCTGCGGCGACGGCTGGGACGGCAGGCTCGCGACCGGGCGCGGTGCGCCGAAGCCGGCGTTGCCCCGGCCGCCCTGCTGACCGCCCTGGTTGCCCTGACCGCCCTGCTGCCCCTGACCGCCTTCCGGCCCGCGCGGACGCGGGGCGTTCGGCGACTGCTGGGGCAGCCCGGTGGCCGGCGCCGGAGTGGCGCCCTGCGGGCGCTGGTACTGGCCGGTCCCGTACTGGTCCTGCTGCCCCTGCTGGGGGCGGCCGCCCTCGTACTGGCCCTGCTGCTGCTGACCGGGCTGCTGGTTGGCCTGGTACTGGCCCGTCCGGTGCCGGCCCGTGTCGTACGGGTCCACCTGGTGCTGACCGGTGTCGTACGGGTCCACCCGGTGCTGACCGGTGGTGCTGTTGCCCTGCGGTCCCCGTACATCCGGACGCTCGTACTGGCCCGTGCCCGAGCCCTGGTCCGACTGCCCGTACTGCCCCACCGACGCGGGATCCTGCGCACCCCGGGTCACCTGCGGGAACTGACCGGTGCTGCCGGGCCCCTGCGGGCCGGGCACCTGGGGCCGCTCGAACTGGCCCGTCGCCGCGGGGTCCTGGAACCCGCGCCGGTCGGCCTGCGGGAACTGGCCCGTGGCCGCCGGGTCCTGGAAGCCGTGCTGCTGCTGCGCCTGCGGGAACGCGCCGGTCGCCGACGGGTCCTGCCGTACGTCCGGACGCTCGAAGCCGGTCGTCGCCGGGTTCTGCCGTACGTCGGGACGCTCGAACTGCCCCGTGGCCGAGCCGGGCGGCGGCCCGTTGAAGTCCGGACGGTCGAACTCGGCCGTGGAGCCGGGACCCTGACGGTCCTCCGCCTCCTCGTGACCGCGCGGAGCGTCCTGGTTCTGCCGGGCACCCCAGCTCGCGGGCTGTGGCGCGGGAGCCCCGGCCGGGCTGCCACCGGGCAGCTCCGCACGCGGGCCGCCGGCCCGGGGGAGCGACGCGGGCGCCTGCGAAGGAGTGCTCTGCTGTACGTCCTCACGGCCGCCGCGCCCACCGCCGAAGGCACCGGCGAGACCGCCGCGCTTGGCGGGAGCCGGAGCGTCGCCGAGACCCGCACCCGGGGTGCGGCCGGGCAGTGCGGCGCGCGGGCCGGAGCCCTGCGCGACCTCACGGCGCGGCGCGGAGCCACCGAGCAGTCCGCCGCCCTGCGGCGCACCCGGACGGCTGCCGGGGCCACCGCCCGAACCGGGACCGGCGGGCAGCCCAGGACGCGCACCGGGACCCGCGGGCACCTGCGGCGCACCGCCCTGACCACCGGGGCCGCCCTGACCGCCCGCACCGGGCTTGCCGGGAACCTTCTTGCCGCCCTGCGCCACGTCGACCGGGAGCATGACCAGCGCGGTCGTACCACCGGAGTCGGACGGGCGGAGCTGGATGCGGATGCCGTGTCGCAGCGACAGCCGGCCGACTACGAACAGACCCATCCGGCGGGAGACCGAGACGTCCACGGTCGGCGGAGCGGCGAGCCGCTCGTTGATCGCGGACAGGTCCTCCGGGGAGAGGCCGATGCCGGTGTCGTGGATCTCGACCAGCACCCGCCCGTCGGGCAGCGCGTGACCGGTGACCCGCACCTTGGTCTGCGGGGAGGAGAACGAGGTGGCGTTCTCCAGCAGCTCCGCGAGGAGGTGCACGAGGTCGTTGACCACGCGGCCCGCGACCTCGGTGGAAGGAACCGAGGAGAGTTCGATGCGCTCGTACTGCTCCACCTCGGAGGCGGCGGCACGGAGCACGTCGACCAGCGGGACCGGACGGGTCCAGCGGCGGCCCGGCTCCTCACCGGCGAGGACGAGGAGGTTCTCGCCGTTCCGGCGCATACGGGTCGCGAGGTGGTCGAGCTTGAAGAGCGAGGAGAGCTGGTCCGGGTCGGCCTCGCGCGCCTCCAGTTCGGAGATCAGCGAGAGCTGACGCTGGATGAGGCCCTGGGAGCGGCGCGAGAGGTTGGTGAACATCGCGTTGACGTTGCCTCGCAGCAACGCCTGCTCGGCGGCGAGTCGCACCGCCTCGCGGTGCACGTCGTCGAACGCGGAGGCCACGCGGCCGATCTCGTCCCGGCTGTGCACACCGACCGATTCCACGGACGTGTCGACGTCCTGCGGGTCGGACTCGGAGAGCTGCTTGACGAGCTCGGGCAGCCGGTCCTGGGCGACCCGGGTCGCGGTGTCCTGGAGCCGGCGCAGCGAGCGGATCATCGAGCGGGCCACCACGAAGGCGCCGACGAGGGAGACGCCGAGCACCAGGAGGATGACCGCACCGGAGATGAGCGTGGAGCGCTCGGAGTCGGCCTGCAGCTCACGGGCCTTCTGGTCCATCTGGTTGAGCAGCGTGGCCTCGATGCGCTTCATCGCGTCGATCTCGTTGCTCGCCTGGTCGCCCCAGTCCATGTAGGACCGCTTCTCGACCTTGTCGATCCCGCGCTCGGAGCGCAGGACCTTCCTGGCGTACTCCTCGGCCCGCTGGGTCTCCGGGTTGGTGTTGTCCAGGACCTCGGTCAGCTCCACGGCGCCGCGGCCGTAGATGTGCCGGAAGGTACTGCGTGCGTTGGCCTCGTTCTCCATGGCGGAACGGCCGAACAGCCGGTCGCTCTCGGTGAGCGTGACCTTGGGGTTCGGGTTCTCGGGGGAGTCCGGCAGTGCCGCGGCGATGATGGCGCGCTGCATCGACGCGTATTCCTTGGCGGAGGAGAACGCCGCCAGGGCGCGGGTGCGCTGGATCATCTCCGGGCTGGAGGTCGCCTGGGCCATGTCCTGGGAGAGGCTCAGCAGCGAGGTGATCAGGCCGCTGTACTCGTTGACCGTCTGCAGGTGGCCCGCGCCGCCGGTGGAGGTGTACGCGGTGTTGCGGATCTCCTTGAGGTCCTTCAGCCGCACCGAGATGTCGGTGAGGCTGCCCTGGATGCTGCTCAGCGCCTGGTCGGACTCGTCACCGAGGTCGACCTCCTCGGTGCCGGTGATGAACGCGTCCTGGACGCGGTCCGTCTTCTCCGTCTCGGCCTTGATGATCGGGTCGGTGTGGGCCTTGCCGTTGGCGAGCGGACCGGCGGTCTTGTCGCGCTCGTTCTGCAGCGCGGCGGCGAGCTCGGTGGCCTGACGGGTCAGCTTGGTCAGCAGCTGCATGTGCTCCAGCTGCTGCATGTCGTTGAGGGACTCGTTGATACGCAGGCCACCGAGCGTGGTGGCCGCGATCACGGGGAGGGCCAGCAGCGAGACCAGGCGGGTGCTGATGCTCCAGTTGCGCAGCGATATTCGCGTTCCCGCGCTGATCGGCTTCAGCGCCTTGGGTGCCTTGCCCTTGGGTGCACCGGAGGCCGACGGGTCCACAGGACCGGTGGAACCGCCGCCACCGAAGGCGTTGCCACCCCCGGAGTTGCCGCCGCCACCGAAGGCGTTGCCACCCCCGGAGTTGCCACCCCCGGAGTTGCCGCCGCCACCGAACGCCGCGGCCAGGCCGCCGCCACCGGCCGGCCCCGGCCTGCCGGCCCCGCCGGCCTGGGCCGGTCCTTGGTTCTGGGCGTGCTGGGGCTGGGGCGATGAGCCACGGTCGGTCCCGCCGCGCGGCTCCTGCTCCGCCGCAGCGCTGCCATCCCTCTTGAAACGTCCCTGCACTAGCGTCGCAACCTCTGGACCAGGCGTTCCGCCGCAGAGCGGCCGAACGGTGTCGAGTCGTGGGGTACCGGATCATCCCCATTGGGTGGTCGTGAGTGACCGCGGTCCGGGGAATTCCAGCACAGTGCCGGACCTCCAACAAGGCCCGTGGTGTGCGTCATGTCCGGAGTGACGCTTTGTGTCCGCCGAGTCACCAGTCGTAGAATCCTTTCCCGTACGAAGTGGACAATTACCCACGAGTCACTTACGGGTAGGGGGTGCCCCAGTCGAGCGGATCAGGTGCGGAATCATTCCTTCAGTCACACAATGTCCGTTTCTGCCCGCAAGATCATCAGCCCGAATTGCGGCATATGCCCAACAACTCGTGAGGAAACTCACACGAAGATCCCGCCACATTCCCGGCTTTGGCCGGGAAGCGAATGTTTAGCCTGACGCTTTACAGGGATTGCGAATCCGACCACCGGCGCCCGTCCGGCGCCCGAACGACAAGGCGCGAGCAACTCACATGACGACCCCGAAGACGACGAAGACGGCGAAGAAGACGGCCCCGGTCATCCGCAACCTGGCCAACCCGCAGCGCACCACCCTGGCCCACCTGGACGCCTCCGGCACCCCCAAGCCGGCCGCCCTCCCGGAGTACGCCCAGGAGCTGCCCACCGCCACCGCCAACGTCCGCCGCACCATCCTGATGGTCGCCCCGGAGCAGGCCGAAGCGGTCGCCGCCTAGGGAACCCGCGTCACCCCGGCCCACCACGCACGCCGAGCCTGCGCACCCCCCACCCGCGTTAGCCTGGAGCGTCCACCTCCCGTCAGAGACACCAGGCTCTCAGCTCAGTTAAGGGGCGCAGGCATCCCGTGCGCATCGCCAGATTCTCCATCGACGGCAATGTCGCCTTCGGCGCGGTCGAGGGCGAAGGAACCGTTGACTCCGGTGACCTCGTCCTCGACATCATCAAGGGCATTCCGTACGCCGACTTCGAGCTCTCCGGCGTCAAGGTCCCGCTGAACAAGGTGCGGCTGCTGCCGCCGGTGCTCCCCAGCAAGATCGTGGCCGTCGGCCGCAACTACGCGGAGCACGCGGCGGAGCTGGGCCACTCCGTCGTCGACGAGGCAGGCCGCCCCGAGGCCCCGCTCACCTTCTTCAAGCCCTCCACCTCGGTGATCGGCCCCGGCGACGCCATCGCGTACCCCGCCTTCTCCTCCGACCTGCACCACGAGGCCGAACTCGCCGTGGTCATCGGCCGGATGTGCCGCGAGGTGCCCCCGGAGCGCGTCAAGGACGTGATCTTCGGCTACACCGCGGCCAACGACGTCACCGCCCGCGACGTGCAGCAGCGCGAGAAGCAGTGGGCCCGCGCCAAGGGCTTCGACACCTCCTGCCCCCTCGGCCCCTGGGTCGAGACGGAGCTGGACCCCGCGGACCTCACCCTCCAGTGCACGGTCAACGGCGAACAGCGCCAGCTCGGCCGCACCAGCGACATGATCCGTCCGGTCGCCGACCTGATCGCGCACATCTCCGAAGCGATGACCCTGCTCCCGGGCGACGTCATCCTCACCGGCACCCCCGCCGGTGTCGGACCCCTGAACGTCGGCGACGAGGTCGCCGTCACCATCGAAGGCATCGGCACTCTCACCAACAAGGTGATCAAGCGTGGCTAACACCCCGTCCTCCCCCGTCCGCGTCCGGTTCTGCCCCTCCCCGACGGGCAACCCGCACGTGGGCCTGGTCCGCACCGCCCTCTTCAACTGGGCGTACGCCCGCCACACCGGCGGCACCATGGTCTTCCGCATCGAGGACACCGACGCTGCGCGCGACTCCGAGGAGAGCTACAACCAGCTCCTCGACTCCCTGCGCTGGCTCGGCCTCGACTGGGACGAGGGCCCCGAGGTCGGCGGCCCCCACGCCCCGTACCGCCAGTCCCAGCGCATGGACCTCTACAAGGACGTCGCGGAGAAGCTCCTCGCCTCCCGCCACGCCTACCACTGCTACTGCTCCACCGAGGAGCTCGACGCCCGCCGCGACGCCGCCCGCGCCGCCGGCAAGCCGTCCGGCTACGACGGCCACTGCCGCGACCTCACCGACGAGCAGAAGGCTGCGTACGCCGCCGAGGGCCGCCCGGCCATCGTCCGCTTCCGGATGCCCGACGAGCCGATCACCTTCACGGACCTGGTCCGCGGCGAGATCACCTACCTCCCGGAGAACGTCCCGGACTTCGGCATCGTCCGCGCCAACGGCGCCCCGCTCTACACGCTCGTCAACCCGGTCGACGACGCCCTGATGGAGATCACCCACGTCCTGCGCGGCGAGGACCTGCTCTCCTCCACCCCCCGCCAGATCGCCCTCTACAAGGCGCTGATCGAACTGGGCGTCGCCAAGGCCACCCCGGCCTTCGGCCACCTCCCGTACGTCATGGGCGAGGGCAACAAGAAGCTGAGCAAGCGCGACCCCGAGTCGTCGCTCAACCTCTACCGCGAGCGCGGCTTCCTGCGCGAGGGCCTCCTCAACTACCTCTCCCTGCTGGGCTGGTCCTTCTCCGCCGACCAGGACGTCTTCTCCGTCGAGGAGATGGTCGCGAAGTTCGACGTCGTCGACGTCAACGCCAACCCGGCCCGCTTCGACCTCAAGAAGGCCGAGTCCATCAACGCGGACCACATCCGCCTGCTGGACCCCAAGGCCTTCGCCGAAGCCTGCGAGCCCTGGCTGAAGGCCCCCTTCGCCAACTGGGCCCCCGAGGACTTCGACGCGTCCGCCTGGGAGGCCATCGCCCCCCACGCGCAGACCCGGCTGACCGTCCTCTCGGACATCACGGCCAACGTCGACTTCCTCTTCCTCCCGGAGCCGGTCTCCGACGAGGCCTCCTGGGCCAAGGCCATGAAGGGCGACCCCGCCGCCCTCCTGACCACCGCCCGCGCCAAGCTCGAAGCGGCCGACTGGTCCAGCCCGGAGTCCCTCAAGGACGCCGTCCTGAAGGCCGGCGAGGAACACGGTCTCAAGCTCGGCAAGGCCCAGGCCCCGGTCCGCGTCGCCGTCACCGGCCGCACGGTCGGCCTGCCCCTCTTCGAGTCCCTCGAAATCCTGGGCAGGGACAAGACCCTGACCCGCATCGACGCCGCCCTGGCCAAGCTGGCGCAGTAGTAGTCCGCGGTACGGAAGTGGGGGGGGGGGGGGGGGGGGGGGGGGGGGGGGGGGGGGGGGGGGGGGGGGGGGGCGGCCGGGGGGCCGGGCGGCGGGGGGGGGCCGGGGCCGGCCGC
>NZ_JBITDM010000009.1:130101-319253 GCF_044454195.1 Streptomyces sp. NPDC051561
CCCCCCCCCCCCCCCCCCCCCCCCCCCCCCCCCCCCCCCCCCCCCCCCCCCGCGGGGGGCCCCCCCCCCCCCCCGCGGGGGGGGGGGCCCCCCCCCCCCCCCCCCCCCCCCCCACTTCCGTACCCCCGGCCCCCGGCGGTGTCAGCGGTACGTGTGACACTGCCCGGCAGCCCACCGTCCGACGCCCACCCGGGGGACCGCACCGCCATGACCACCGCCGCACCCGACCTCGCCCAGTACTTCGTGCCCGGCCACACCTTCGACGACGACGCCCCCGGCACCAAGGGCACCCTCGCGGTGGTCCCCGGCGGCGAACTGTGGCTGCCCACCGGCCGGGTGGTCGCCTGCGACCCCTTCACCTGCCTGGGCACCGGCGAGGCCGAACCCTTCACCGCCGAGGTCGCCCCGGGCCGCTACCGCGTCGACGCCGCCGTGGCCACCCTCACCGGGGAGGGCGAGGACCCCGAGGGCCCGCCCCACCTGCGCCTGGCCGCCGCCCGCCTGATCATCTCGGACGCCCCCACCGCCACCTGGGAACCCGCCCTGACCGCCGGCCAGGACCCCGCCGACCTCGATGACGACGAGATGTTCTGCTACGGCGTCGACGCGGGCACCGGCTGCTTCTACGACGCCGCCGCCGACGAGTCCTTCCCCGACTGCCAGGGCGACGAGGGCCCCCTCTGGGACGCCTTCGACGCCGACCCGTACAACCCCGGCCCCTACACCGTCACCGCCCCCGCCACCGGCCACAACCTCATCGCCTTCACCTCCGGCTGGGGCGACGGCGCCTACCCCACCTGGCTGGGACGCGACGCGGACGGCAACATCACCTGCTTCATCACCGACTTCGGCGTCGTCCCGGACGACGAGGACGACGCCTAGAGTGCCCGCACCCCCGGCGCTAGCCTGACCCCATGCCGATCCGTGCCGTCCTCTGGGACATCGACGACACCCTCTTCGACTACACCGGCGCCGACACCACCGGCATGAGCCGCCACTTCGAGGCCGAGGGCCTGCCCGACGGGTACGACACCGCGGAGGAGGCCCTGCGCCGGTGGCGGGAGCTGACCACACTGCACTGGGGCCGGTTCGCGGCGGGGGAGTCCACCTTCGAGGAGCAGCGCAGAGACCGGATCCGCGACTTCCTGGGGGCGGAGATGGCGGACGCCGCCGCCGACGAGTGGTTCGCGCGGCACGTGACCCACTTCGAGGCCGCCTGGGCGCTCTTCCCGGACGCCGTGCCCGTGCTGGACGCGCTGGCCGGGGAGTACCGGCACGCGATCCTCTCCAACTCCAGCATCCGCAACCAGGAGCGCAAGCTCCGGACGCTCGGCGTCCGCGACCGCTTCGAGGCCGTGCTGTGCGCCGCCGAACTGGGGGTCTCCAAGCCCGCCCCCGAGGCCTTCCACGCTGCCTGCGAGGCGCTGGAACTGCTGCCGGGCGAGGTCGCGTACATCGGTGACCAACCGGACATCGACGCACGTGGGGCGGTGGAGGCCGGGCTCACCGGGATCTGGCTGGACCGGGCGGGGGCGGGCGGCCGGCCCGAGCTGGTCAGCGTCTCGGGACTCGATCAGCTGCCTGAGCTGCTGCGCGGCAATACCCGTTTTGGAGCCCCGGGAACCTTCGGGTAATGTTTCTTCTGCGCCGCCCGAGAGGGCCGAAAGGTCCGGCCGGGAAGCGCAAGCCGAACAAATACCCCCGCTCAGGGGGTTGCGTTTTGGTGGGCTATGGTGTAATTGGCAACACTACGGTTTCTGGTACCGTCATTCTAGGTTCGAGTCCTGGTAGCCCAGCTTCGCAAGAGCTGTTGAAGTACACAGATCGTTCATAGATCAAGATGCAGCTCTGCTAGGGCCCCCGTTGTGTAGCGGCCTAGCACGCCGCCCTCTCAAGGCGGTAGCGCCGGTTCGAATCCGGTCGGGGGTACAGATCCTTTCTTTCCGACACCTTCAGGTCGCTCCTGGATGTATTGATGCAAGGATCGCTAGGGCCCCCGTTGTGTAGCGGCCTAGCACGCCGCCCTCTCAAGGCGGTAGCGCCGGTTCGAATCCGGTCGGGGGTACTGGTAGGAACCAATTCAAAATGGTCTCAACCACCATGGGCTATGGTGTAATTGGCAACACTACGGTTTCTGGTACCGTCATTCTAGGTTCGAGTCCTGGTAGCCCAGCGCAGTTCACCTGCACGAATAAAGAGCTGGCCCCCGTTGTGTAGCGGCCTAGCACGCCGCCCTCTCAAGGCGGTAGCGCCGGTTCGAATCCGGTCGGGGGTACGTAAGGAAAAGCCCTCCGCATCACTGATGCGGAGGGCTTTTCCGTGTTTGCGGTACGGGGAGGAAGGCGCGGCCCGCAGGGTAGTTGGCGGGGCCGACTTCCGTACCGGGAAAAGGGGTTGGCGTACCCGGAAATGCCGGACGGCCGAACGTGCGCAGGGTGTGCGGGAGTTCGGCCGTCGAGTTGGCGGGGCGGGGCCCAAGCGACGTAATGGGGAAGTCGGTTGGTCAGCCGCCCGAGCGGCGCAGGGACTCCGAGAGGCGGGCGGCGGAGTCGATGACCGCCTGGGCGTGCATCCGGCCCGGGTGGCGGGTCAGGCGCTCGATGGGTCCGGAGACCGAGACGGCGGCGACCACCCGGTTGGAAGGTCCGCGCACGGGGGCGGAGACCGAGGCGACTCCCGGCTCGCGCTCGCCGATCGACTGGGCCCAGCCCCGGCGGCGTACCCCGGAAAGGGCCGTGGCGGTGAAGCGGGCGCCCTGGAGTCCGCGGTGCAGGCGCTCCGGCTCCTCCCAGGCCATCAGGATCTGGGCGGAGGAGCCGGCCTTCATGGTGAGGGTGGAGCCGACCGGGACGGTGTCCCGCAGTCCGGACAGCCGTTCCGCGGCGGCGACGCAGATGCGCATGTCGCCCTGGCGGCGGTAGAGCTGGGCGCTCTCGCCGGTCACATCGCGGAGATGGGTCAGTACCGGTCCCGCCGTGGCGAGCAGGCGGTCCTCGCCGGCCGCCGCGGAGAGTTCGGAGAGGCGGGGGCCGAGAATGAAACGGCCCTGCATGTCCCGCGCCACCAGCCGGTGGTGTTCCAGTGCCACGGCCAGCCGGTGGGCCGTGGGTCGTGCCAGTCCCGTCGCCGCGACCAACCCCGCGAGGGTGGCCGGGCCGGACTCCAGGGCGCTCAGCACGAGCGCCGCCTTGTCGAGAACGCCGACGCCGCTAGAGTTGTCCATGCGTCGATACTCGCGTCTCACTCTGTGAAACGCAAGTTCAATTTTCCAACGAACTTGTCACGCTGTACCGGCGGCCGTACAACGGCCCGCGGTCACCGCCCCGTACGGGGGTCCGGGCGGGGTGAACCGACATCTCTAGTTGAGCCGGCAAAGCCGCCGGCCGGAGGGAAAGCGATGGGTAGGACACTCGCGGAGAAGGTCTGGGACGACCATGTCGTCCGGCGTGCTGAAGGGGAGCCCGACCTCCTCTTCATCGACCTTCACCTGCTGCACGAGGTCACCAGCCCGCAGGCCTTCGACGGCCTCCGCAAGAACGGCCGCGCGGTACGGCGCCTCGATCTCACCATCGCCACCGAGGACCACAACACCCCGACCCTCGACATCGACAAGCCCATCGCGGACCCGGTGTCCCGCATCCAGCTGGAGACGCTGCGCAAGAACTGCGCCGACTTCGGGGTGCGCCTGCACCCGCTGGGCGACGTGGAGCAGGGCGTCGTCCACGTGGTGGGACCGCAGCTGGGCCTGACCCAGCCCGGCACCACGGTGGTCTGCGGCGACTCGCACACCTCCACCCACGGCGCCTTCGGCGCGCTGGCGTTCGGCATCGGCACCTCCCAGGTGGAGCACGTGCTGGCCACCCAGACGCTCCCGATGGCCCGCCCCAGGACCATGGCCATCACGGTCGAGGGTGAACTGCCCGACACGGTCACCGCCAAGGACCTGATCCTCGCCATCATCGCGAAGATCGGCACCGGTGGCGGACAGGGCTACGTCCTCGAATACCGCGGTCCCGCCATCGAGAAGCTCTCGATGGAAGCCCGCATGACCATCTGCAACATGTCCATCGAGGCGGGCGCCCGCGCGGGCATGATCGCCCCGGACGCCATCACCTTCGACTACCTCAAGGGCCGCGACCACGCGCCCGAGGGTGCCGACTGGGACGCGGCGGTCGAGTACTGGCAGACGCTGAAGTCGGACGACGACGCGGTCTTCGACGCGGAGGTCCTCATCGACGCCGCCTCGCTGGCCCCGTTCGTCACCTGGGGCACCAACCCGGGCCAGGGCGCACCGCTTTCCGGATACGTCCCCGATCCTGCTTCGTACGAAGACGCCTCGGAGCGGTACGCCGCCGAAAAGGCCCTGGAGTACATGGGGTTGACCGCCGGGCAGGCGCTGCGGGACATCAAGGTGGACACCGTCTTCGTGGGTTCGTGCACCAATGGCCGTATCGAGGACCTGCGTGCCGCCGCCGCGATCGTCGGGGGCCGTTCGGTGGCCGACGGCGTGCGGATGCTGGTCGTTCCCGGTTCGGTGCGCGTCGCCCTCCAGGCCATCGAGGAGGGTCTGGACAAGGTGTTCACCGCCGCCGGCGCCGAATGGCGGCACGCGGGCTGCTCGATGTGCCTGGGCATGAACCCCGACCAGCTCGCCCCCGGTGAGCGCTCCGCCTCCACCTCCAACCGCAACTTCGAGGGCAGGCAGGGCAAGGGCGGCCGTACCCACCTGGTGTCGCCGCAGGTCGCCGCAGCGACCGCGGTACTGGGCCACCTGGCCTCGCCCGCCGACCTGTCCGACGCAGACGCAACCGCCCTCGTGGAGGCCTGAGAACCATGGAAGCTTTCACCGCGCACACCGGCCGGGCCGTCCCGCTGCGCCGCAGCAACGTCGACACCGACCAGATCATCCCCGCGCACTGGCTGAAGAAGGTCACCCGCGACGGCTTCGAGGACGGACTCTTCGAGGCCTGGCGCAAGGACCCCGAGTTCGTGCTCAACAAGCCCGAGCGCGAGGGTGCCTCGGTGCTGGTCGCCGGACCCGACTTCGGCACCGGTTCGTCCCGTGAGCACGCCGTCTGGGCCCTGCAGAACTACGGTTTCAAGACAGTTGTGTCCTCCCGTTTCGCGGACATCTTCCGGGGCAACTCGCTCAAGAACGGTCTGCTCACGGTCGTCCTGCCGCAGGAGACCGTGGACCGGCTGTGGGAGCTGGTGGAGAACGACCCGAAGGCCGAAATCACCGTTGATCTCCAGGACCGCCAGGTGCGGGCCGAGGGCATCGCCGCTGACTTCGAGTTGGACGAGAACGCCCGCTGGCGTCTGCTCAACGGCCTCGACGACATCAGCATCACGCTCCAGAACGAGGACGCGATCACTACGTACGAATCAAGCCGCCCGGCACACAAGCCGAGTACCCTCCGGGCCTGATCGTCGCCGAGGAGCCCGTTCACCGTCGCTCCGTAGCCCGTTCGGCCTGAGATTCACGCCTCACTTTCGGCGCCCCCCGCCATTCGTGGCAGGGGGCGCCGAACTGTGTTCCGGGTCTCAACTGCGCTTGTGAGTGCGGGAGTTGGGAAGTGGGGTTGGTGTGACTGAGGGGGCTGATGGAGCCTGGAATTCCGCTAGTTGCCCCCGGCGGAGGCGACAACTCGCCCCAGATGGCACAATCGGTGCATGGAACGTGACAGCCAACTCCAGCTCCACGAGGCAGTCGCGGCCCAACTGAAAGAAGCACACACAAGGGTGCGTGCACTGCAAGTCCCGGAGGGCGTACGGATGGCGCTGTCCCGGAAGCTGCTGGTCATCACGGCTGCGGCAAAACACGATCTCGCCGGTGCGGCCAGACGTCTCAACAGGTTGATGAAGGACCTCGACGAGGGCCGATTCCCTGAAGACGTCTAGGGCTTCGGAACTCCATCAAGGACTCCCACAAGGCCTACTTCGTTGCGGCACTAGGGTGATTAGCCCGTTTCGTGTTTGATTTGCGGTATATATCTGCCTAACGTGCGAAAAAGCCTGGACATTTCGTCCGGGCAATGTCTCCGAAGGGGAAGACGTGAACAAGGCGCAGCTCGTAGAAACGATTGCCGACAAGGTCGGCGGCCGTCAGCAGGCCGCAGAGGCTGTCGACGCGGTACTGGACGCGATCGTCCGCGCAGTCGTCGCCGGCGACCGCGTCTCGGTCACCGGTTTCGGCTCGTTCGAGAAGGTCGACCGTCCGGCCCGCTACGCCCGCAACCCGCAGACGGGTGAGCGCGTTCGGGTCAAGAAGACCTCGGTGCCGCGCTTCCGTGCGGGTCAGGGCTTCAAGGACCTGGTCGCGGGCTCGAAGAAGCTCCCGAAGAACGACGTCGCCGTGAAGAAGGCGCCGAAGGGCAGCCTCTCGGGCGGTTCTTCCACCCGTACGACCGCCAAGGCCGCGGCCAAGAAGGCCACCGCCAAGAAGGCGACCGCCACCAAGAAGGCCACGGCGGCGAAGAAGACCACGACGGCCGCCAAGAAGACCACGGCGACGGCGAAGAAGACCACGGCGACGGCCACGGCGAAGAAGACCACCGCCAAGAAGGCCACCGCCACCGCGAAGAAGGCGACTCCGGCCAAGAAGACCGCCACCACGGTCAAGAAGGCCGTGGCCAAGAAGACCGCGCCGGCGAAGAAGGCCACCGCCAAGAAGGCGCCCGCCAAGAAGACCACGGCGCGCAAGACCACCGCGAAGAAGACCACCGCCAAGAAGAAGTAACGCTCCCACTGGCAGTGGAGTAGTCACACGCCGGGCCGGGCTCCCTCCGGGGAGCCCGGCCCGCGGTGTGTGCGGCGCGCGGCCGCACGCCGAGCGCCCCTTGGGGGTTCTCCCACCCGGCACGGGCGGGAGAACCCCCAAGGGGCGCTCAGTGGCGTTCCCGGAGGTCGGAGGCGTTTCCCCGGAAGGCTCAGCGGTCTCCGGAAGCCCGGTGGGGCGCTCAGAAGGTCTGGAGGGTCACCAGGGTGATCGTCCGGCCCTCGCCCTCGCCGGAGGTCTCGATGCGCACCCGCTGGCCGGGGCGGAGCAGCCGCAGCGCGCCCGCGTCGAAGGCCGCCGCGTCGAAGGGCACCGGGGTGCCGTCGTCGAGCAGCACACTGCCGCTGCGGGTCTCGGAGTCGTATGTGTACGCGGTCGCCTGCATGGCCGCAGCGTACCCAGTGCCGGCCGCCGCCCTAGGACTGCGTCTGCCGTACGAAGGCCGGGCACAGCGCCTCGGTGTGGGGGCCCACTCCCAGTGCGAACGCGGCGTGCAGATCGTCACCCGTATCCACGTCCTGGCGCACGGAATCCACCAATTCGAGCAGGAGTTCCTCGGCGCCCGAAATGATGTGCCGGATACGGGAGGGTCCCCCGAACGAGGGCCGGAATTCCACTTCTGGCGCAGCGGAAAGGAATGTAGTTCCGATTCCTGCCGCATCGGGGAGAAATGCGCGCGGAAATTCGGATGCGTGGATCAGTACCCGCTCCAATTCCTCGGTGCGCAGTGCGGGCAGGTCCGCGTTCAGAGCGGCGACGGCGGCGCCCGGCCGCAGTGCGCGCACCGAGCGCGCCCCGTGTGCCAGCGCCGCGTTGAGGCCGGCCGCGGGGGAGTCGGGAACGATCCGCGCCCCCAACTCGGCCAGGGCGGCGCCCGCCGCGGCGTCGTCCGTGACGACCACCACATCCCGGACCTCCCGGGCGGCCAGCGCGGCGGCCACCGTGTCCTGCGCGAACGCCAGGGCGAGGCCCGGCCGGAGCGCGTCCCCGGCCGCGGGCGCGAGCCTGCTTTTCGCCCGTGCCAAGGGCTTCAGGGGGACGACCAGGGACCAGCGAGGGGTCCGGGGCGGGTTCGTGGCGGGCCTCCGTCCGGGCGGGATGAGTGAGCTCCGTACCGTGATCGGCAACGGAACGGGGCCCATTGTCGCCCGGAGCAGCGGAATCCAGGAGGCCCCCTCCCCAGGCCGGGGCGTACGGTGTTCTCGACAGACGAGGGACCCGGGGCGACACTTGTCCGCCTGACCGGGCGCACAGGTGCACACGGGGTGCAGTGGCCAGGGTCCTAGAGGAAGGTGTCCGAGTGTCCCGCCGCAGAATCGGCTTCTGGTACCGCCTGGCCGCGGTCATCGCCAAACCCCCGCTGCTGCTTCTGTTCAAGCGGGACTGGCGCGGAATGGAGCACATTCCGGCGGACGGCGGATTCATCACCGCCGTGAACCACAACTCGTACCTGGACCCGCTGTCCTACTCGCACTTCCAGTACAACACCGGCCGGGTGCCGCGACTGCTCGCCAAGGCGGGTCTGTTCAAGACCCCGTTCGTCGGCATGATGCTGCGCGGTACGGGCCAGATCCCGGTCTACCGCGAGACGACGGACGCGATGACCGCCTTCCGCGCCGCCATCAACGCCGTCGAGCGCGGTGAGTGCGTCGCGTTCTACCCGGAGGGCACCCTCACCCGGGACCCCGCCATGTGGCCGATGGCCGGCAAGACCGGTGCCGCACGGGTCGCGCTGCACACCAGGGCTCCGGTCATCCCGGTGGCCCAGTGGGGCGCCAACCTGGCCATGCCGCCGTACGCCAAGGGCAGGAAGACGCACTTCTTCCCGCGCAAGACGCTCATCGTGCAGGCGGGCCCGCCGGTCGACCTGGAGCGGTTCTACGACAAGGAACCGACCCCGGACGTGCTGCGCGAGGCGACCGAGACGATCATGGCGGCGATCACCGAACTCCTCGCGGAGGTACGGCAGGAGCCGGCCCCCGCCGAGGTCTACGACCACCGCAAGGCGCGGGCCGAGCAGCGGCGCAGGGCCGCCGCTGCCAAGGCGCGTGCCGAGGAACTGACCAGTACGCGGCCCGAGCCGACCGGGGCGAACGACCCGGCGCGCAACGGCAGCTCGGAGAACGGCACAGCGGGGGAGAGCGCAAAGTGACGAAGGTAGCCGTCTTCGGCAATGGCTCCTGGGGCACCGCCTTCGGCATGGTGCTCGCCGACGCGGGCTGCGAGGTCGCCCTGTGGGGCCGCAACGCCTCCCGCGCGGACGTCATCAATGCCACCCGTACCAACCCCGAATACCTCCCGGGAGTCGAACTCCCCGCGGGAATCACCGCCACCGCGGACGCCGGGCAGGCAGCCGCGGGCGCGGACTTCGCGGTGCTGTGCATCCCCTCGCAGACCCTGCGCGAGAACCTCACCGGCTGGAAGGACCTGCTGCCCGCCGACTCGGTCATCGTCTCCCTGATGAAGGGCGTCGAACTCGGCACCGCCAAGCGGATGAGCGAGGTCATCGCCGAGGTCGCCAAGGTCTCCGAGGAGCGGGTCGCGGTACTCAGCGGGCCCAACCTCTCCAAGGAGATCGCCGCCAGGCACCCCGCCGCCGCGGTCGTCGCCTGCCCCGACGAGGACGCCGCCGTACGGTTCCAGGCGGCCTGCCACACCCCGTACTTCCGCCCCTACACCACCACCGACGTGGTCGGCGTGGAGCTGGGCGGCGCGGTCAAGAACGTCATCGCGCTGGCCGTCGGCATCACCAACGGCATGGGCATGGGCGACAACACCAAGGCCTCGCTGATCACCCGCGGCCTCGCCGAGACCACCAGGCTCGGTCTGGCGATGGGCGCCGACGCGCACACCTTCGCGGGCCTGGCGGGCATGGGCGACCTGGTCGCCACCTGCTCGTCCCCGCTGTCGCGCAACAACACCTTCGGCACCAACCTGGGCCGCGGCATGACCCTCCAGGAGGCCGTCGCCGCCACCAAGCAGACCGCCGAGGGAGTCAAGTCCTGCGAGTCCGTACTGGATCTGGCGACCCGGCACGGCGTCGAGATGCCGATCACCGAGACGGTGGTGAGCATCGTCCACGAGGGCAAGCCGCCGCTGGTCGCGGTGAAGGAGCTCATGTCGCGCAGCGCCAAGCCCGAGCGCTGATTCCGGCCGGTACAGCGGGTACCCTCAAGCCGATATGAGCAGCGACAACCTCCCCCAGAGCCATGACCAGGACCCGCGCCCTGACCAGGAGCCCCGCAAGCCGCGCGTGGCTGTCGTCTTCGGCGGACGTAGCTCCGAGCACGGCATTTCGATCGTCACGGCCGGCGCCATCATGCAGGCGATCGACCGTGAGAAGTACGACGTGCTGCCGATCGGCATCACCACGGACGGGCGTTGGGTGCTGACCGCCGACGCGCCGGACCGCATGGCGATCTCCGGCCGCGAGATGCCGGACATGGACAAGCTCACGGAGTCCGCGGCGGGCAGCGTCGTGCTGTCGGCCGACCCCGCCAGCCGCGAGGTCGTCTACAGCGAGCCCGGCTCGGTGCCCAAGGCGCTCGGCGAGGTCGACGTCGTCTTCCCGATGCTGCACGGTCCGTACGGCGAGGACGGCACCCTACAGGGCCTGCTGGAACTCTCCGGTGTCCCGTACGTCGGCTCGGGCGTCCTCGCCTCGGCCGTCGGCCAGGACAAGGAGTACATGAAGCGGGTCTTCACCTCCTTCGGCCTGCCGGTCGGTCCCTACGAGGTGATCCGCCCGCGCGAATGGGCCGCCGACCCCTCCGCCGCCCGAGGGCGCATCGTGGACTTCGCCGGCGAGCACGGCTGGCCGCTCTTCGTGAAGCCCGCCCGCGGGGGCTCGTCCATGGGCATCACCAAGGTGAACGACCTCTCCGGGCTCGACGAGGCGATCGAGGAGGCCCAGCGCCACGACCCCAAGGTGCTGGTCGAGTCCCTGCTCACCGGGCGCGAGATCGAGTGCGGAGTGCTGGAGTTCGAGGACGGTCCGCGCGCCAGCGTGCCCGCCGAGATCCCGCCGGTCTCCGCCCACGACTTCTACGACTTCGAGGCCAAGTACATCGACTCGGCGGCCGGGATCGTGCCCGCGCCGCTGACCGACGCGCAGACGGCGGAGCTCCAGCGCCTCGCGGTCGAGGCCTTCGACGCGGCGTCCTGCGAGGGCCTGGTCCGGGCGGACTTCTTCCTCCAGGACAACGGCGAGTTCGTGATCAACGAGATCAACACGATGCCGGGCTTCACACCGATCTCGATGTACCCGCGGATGTGGCAGGAGAGCGGCGTGCCGTACGCGGAGCTGGTGGACCGGCTGATCCAGGCGGCGCTGCGGCGGCCGACCGGGCTGCGCTAGGCGCCGGGGTTACGGGGGCGGGGGCGGCCCTGCCCCCGGCCGCTCAGAACTTCGGATCGTCCAGGGACTTGGGGACCGTCCTGGCGATGGGCTTCGCGAAGTCGACCAGGATGCCCGCGTCCGCCTTGTACGAGGCGGGGACCAGGAGTTCCACGTAGGCCTCGCGGTACGCCGAGATGAAGCGCATGCCGTCCTCGCCCCGGTCGTCCACCACCCACCAAACCCCGTTGACCTCCACACCGTTGGCCTTCGGGTCGCCCACCTTCTCGGGCCGGTCGATCCCGCAGCGCAGTACGATCGCCGGGTCGCCCCAGCCCGCGGTGAACGGGGACCTGGCCGGCAGGTCGCGTCGTGCGACGTCGTCCATGACCTTCTCCGGGAGCTCCTTGTGGAGCGCCTTGCAGTACCCCGCGATCGCCGCCGGCGGCGTGGGAACCGCTGATGCGGCAGTGACGTCGGTGGATGAACAGGCGACGGCCGCCGACAGCAGAAGCGCTGCGGCGGCCGGTATCCGCAAGGGCCGGTGGTTCAAAGAAGTCACCGGATCAGGGTAGACGGGGGTTACAGGTGGACGACCGGGCAGGTCAGCGTGCGGGTGATGCCGTCCACCTGCTGGATCTTGGCGACCACCATGCGACCGAGTTCGTCCACGGTGTCCGACTGGGCGCGAACGATGACGTCGTAAGGTCCGGTGACGTCCTCGGCCTGGATGACTCCCGCTATTTTGCCGATCAGGTCGGCGACGGTCGAAGCCTTGCCGACCTCGGTCTGGATGAGGATGTATGCCTGTACCACGGAACCTCCAAGGCGGCCACGAGGATCATGTGGGGTGGGGGAAAGAGACGCCACCGTACCGCGTCGTCGCGGGCGGTGGGGAGACTTGCGCGGCCGGTGACGCAGGGGCCCGGGCACGTCGGAAGTCCTACGGCAAAGAGAAGTTGACGTACGTGTTGACGGTACCTACAGCAGGGTCGGCTCGCGACCGCAAGCGCACTGGGGCAGAAGGGGCACACATATGAAGGGCACCGTGGGAGAGCTGGGGGAGTTCGGCCTCATCGAGAAGCTGACCTCCCGGCTCACCTCCACCCCGGCCGTACGGCTCGGGCCCGGCGACGACGCCGCGGTCGTGGCCGCACCCGACCGGAGGGTCGTCGCCAGTACGGACATCCTCCTGGAGGGGCGGCACTTCCGGCGCGACTGGTCGACGGCGTACGACGTGGGCCGCAAGGCCGCCGCGCAGAACCTCGCCGACATCGCCGCCATGGGCGCCGTACCGACGGCCCTGCTGCTCGGCCTGGTGGTGCCCGCCGAGCTCCCGGCGACCTGGCCGATCGAGCTGATGGACGGGCTGCGGGACGAGTGCCAGGTCGCGGGGGCCGCGGTGGTGGGCGGGGACGTCGTACGGGGCGACACCATCACCGTCGCGATCACCGCGCTCGGTGACCTGCGCAACCACGACCCGGTGGTGCGCTCCGGCGCACAGCCCGGCGACGTGGTCGCGGTCACCGGATGGCTGGGCTGGTCGGCGGCCGGGCACGCGGTGCTCTCCCGCGGCTTCCGCTCGCCGCGCGCCTTCGTGGAGGCGCACCGCAGGCCGGAGCCGCCGTACCACGCGGGCCCCGCGGCGGCCGGGCTCGGCGCCACCGCCATGACCGATGTGAGCGACGGTCTTGTCGCCGACCTCGGGCACATCGCCGAGGCCAGCAAGGTCCGCATCGACCTGCGCTCGGGGCTCATCGACATCCCGACCCAGATGTCGGACATCGGGCAGGCCGTCGGTGTGGACCCCTTGCAGTGGGTGCTCACCGGGGGAGAGGACCACGCGATCGTGGCGACCTTCCCGCCGGACGTGAAGCTGCCCGCCCGCTGGAAGGTGATCGGCGAGGTGCTCAACCCCTCCGCGCTGCCGCAGGTGACGGTCGACGGGGCGCCGTGGACCAGCAAGGGCGGCTGGGACCACTTCGGCGACATCGAGGGCTGAGAGCCCGCGTGCGGACACCGGCTCCGGAGCCGGCTGCCTCCGGACGTCTCCCCGGGACGTCTCCCCGGGCGCGTTACATTCGCTGGTATGCGTATACCTCCTGGCGTGCTCCCCTGTGTCCTCACCGTCGCCGGATCCGATTCCGGCGGCGGTGCGGGCATTCAGGCCGACCTGAAGACGATGCTGGCGCTCGGTGTGCACGGGATGAGCGTGGTCACCGCCGTCACCGCGCAGAACTCCCTCGGCGTGCAGGGGGTTTGGGACCTTCCGGTGGAGGCGGTGCGGGCGCAGTACCGCAGCGTCGTCGACGACATCGGCGTACAGGCCGTGAAGACCGGGATGCTGTCGTCGGCCGAACTGGTCGAGGAGGTCGCCGAGTTGCTGCTCGCGACGGACGCCCCGGTGGTCGTCGACCCGGTGGGCGTCTCCAAGCACGGTGACTCGCTGCTCGCCACCTCCGCGCTGGACTCGGTACGCAAGTGCCTGCTGCCCGCCGCCACCGTGGCCACCCCCAACCTGGACGAGGTGGCCCAACTCACCGGCGTACGCGTCGAGTCGGAGACCGATATGCGCCGCGCGGCGGACGCACTCCTGGCCTGCGGCCCGCGCTGGGTGCTCGTCAAGGGCGGCCACCTGCCCGGCGACGCCGTCGACCTGCTCACCGACGGAACCGACGACCACTGGCTGCGCGCCCCCCGCCACGACAACCGGCACACCCACGGCACCGGCTGCACGCTCGCCTCCGCCATCGCGTCCGGACTGGCCAAGGGACTCGACGTACCGCAGGCCGTGCACGCGGCGAAGGAGTACGTCACCGAGGCGATCGCGGCCGGATTCTCGCTCGGCGCGGGCATCGGCCCGGTGGACCACGGGTGGCGGCTGCGGGGGCCGCAGGGGGAGGAGTGAGGGTCCCGCTGAGCCCGGCCGCGGCGGGTGCTCAACGCGGATAGTCCTTCAGCTCGATGGCGGTGGCCGCCTTCTCGGTCAGCCGCTTGAAGAAGCCGCCCAGCAGCCGCGAGCTGAGCATCCGGTACGCGCGGTCCCGCCGGCGGATCTTCCCTTCGGTGGCCGGGGCGAAGAACGGGCCCGCGTTGCCGGCGATCTTCTGGCAGCCCTTCACGAAGTCCCCGACCTCCGCCTCGTACGCCGCGAACGCCGTGCGGTGGTCGCCGCGCGCCACGGCCAGCTCACCGGCCAGGACGTACGCGGCGACGATCGCCGCACTCGTGCCCATGCCGCCCATGGTCGCGCCGTACCCGGCGTCACCGAGCAGCACCACCCGGCCCTGCGAGAGCCGGTCGACGTGGATCTGCGCGATGGCGTCGAAGTACAGGTCGTCGGTGTCCTCCAGGGCGTCGAGCAGCGCGGGGGTGTCCCAGCCCAGACCGGCGTACCGCTCGCGCAGGATCTTCTTCTGGTCCTGCTGCCGGGGGTCGTGCCGGTCGTAGCCGAGCTGTTCCCCGGAGGCGAAGACCAGCAGTGCGCCCGCCCTGTCCGGGTCGCCGTCGTAGTTGCTGACGCACGCCGCGCGGTTCGGCTCGCAGTAGAGGCGGCCGGTGCGGTCGAGCGCGAGATGGTTGGGCACGTCGAACCCGGCGACGTAGAAACCGAGGTATCGCAGGAACCGCGACTCGTCGCCGAAGACCAGCCGACGGGTGTGCGAGTGCAGGCCGTCGGCGCCGACGATCAGGTCGAAGCGGGCGGGCGGGGCGTGGTCGAAGGTGACGTCCACCTGGTGCGGGGAGTCGGTGAGGGTGGCGATCGAGTCGCCGAAGAGGTACGTGACGTTCGGGAGGCCCCGGGTGCGTTCGTACATGATCGCGGACAGCTCGCCGCGGAGGATCTCCACATCGCCGCTCATCAGCGAAGCCGGGAGGGTGACGCGGGCGCTGCCGTCGGCGTTGACCACGGTCTGGACACCCATGTGGGTCTGACGTGCGTGGACCTCGTCCCAGATGCCCATGTCCCGCAGGACCCGGCGGTGCACGGGCCCCCGGAAGTCGACGGCGAAGCCGCCTGCGCGCAGGGCCGGCGCCTTCTCGACGACGGTGACCTGGGCGCCGTAGCGGGCGAGCTGGAGGGCCAGGGCGGGCCCGGCGATACTCGCTCCGGAGATGAGGACGCGCAGGTGGGAGAGGGTGTGGGCGGTCTCGGTGCGGTGCGTCGGGTGAGTCATGCGAGGAGCTTGGCGGCGGAGGCTTACCGTGCGCTGACAGTGGACTGACCGGGGATGCCGCCTGCCGCCTGCCGCCTGTCGCCCGCCGCCGGTCGGCGGCGATGGTGTTACTCGATGCCGATCAGCAGGGGGGCCGACTGGCGGCCGCCGCCGTAGACCACCGTGTCGACCGCCAGATGCTTGTTGCGGACGTGGGACTCCAGGGCGTCGGCAAGGCCCTCGGGGGAGTCCTCGCCGAGGACCAGGGTGACCAGTTCGCCGCCCGCCGAGAGCATCCGGTCGAGGACCGTGCGGGCGGTGGCGGCCACATCCGTGCCGATGACGGCGACATCGCCGTCGATCAGGCCGAGTACGTCACCGGCCTGACAGATGCCCGCCATGGTCCACGACTGCCGTTCCGCGACGGCCAGTTCGGCGTAGCGGGTGGCACCGGCCGCCGAGGTCATGGCGACCACGTCCTCGTCGAAGCGCCGGTCGGGCTCGTGCACGGCGAGGGCGGCGATGCCCTGGACGGCGGCCCGGGTGGGGATCAGGGCGACCCGGACGCCCTCCGTGCGGACCTGCTGGGCGGCGGCCGCGGCCGTGTGCCGCAGGTCGGCGTCGTTGGGGAGCAGGACCACCTCGCGGGCGTGCGCCCGGCGGATCGCGTCGACCAGCTCGCCGCTCGCGGGCGGCTCCCCGGGCCGGGCCAGCACGGTCGTCGCCCCCGCCTCCGTACACAGGTTCATCAGGCCCTCGCCCGGGACCACCGCGACCACGGCCCGCTGCGCACGCTCACGCGGCGGGGCGACGCGGTCGGCGCCGAAGTGGGTGATGCGGATGCGGTACGGGCGGCCGGCCTCGACCCCCGCCTCCACGGCTGCGCCCGCGTCGTCGACATGGACGTGGACGTTCCACAGTCCGTCGCCGCCCACCACCACGAGGGAGTCACCGAGCCCGTCGAGCCGCGTCCGCAGCCGGTCCACCGCCGCGTCGTCCGCCTCCAGGAGGTAGATCACCTCGAAGGCCGGGCCGCCCTCGTCCGCGTGGTCGGCCGAGCAGTCGTCCACGAGGATGCCGTGCGGCGCGTGGGAACGTACCGCCACCGCCTCCCCCGTCAGGGCCTCCACCAGCGCACCGAGCACCGTCACCAGGCCACGCCCGCCCGCGTCGACCACCCCGGCCCTGCCCAGCGCGTCAAGCTGCCCGGTGGTCTCGGTGAGGGCCTTGCGGGCGCCGTCGTACGCGGCCTGCGCGACGGCAGCGGCCGTCGTACCGGCAGTCGCGGCATCGGCAGCCGTCGTCGTACCGGCAGCCGCAGTAGCGGAGGCGGCGTCGGCGGCCGCCGTCGCCACCGTCAGGACCGTGCCCTCCACGGGGTGCGCGACCGCGCGGTAGGCGGAGGTCGCGGCCGTGCGCAGGGCCCGCCGCAGATCCTCGCCGTCCGCGCTCTCGCGCTGGGACAGCTCTTCGGACATACCGCGCAGGAGCTGGGAGAGGATCGTGCCGGAGTTGCCCCTGGCCCCTATCAGCGCCCCGTGGGCCATCGCCCGTACCGCGTCCGAGAGCAGCGGAGCGGAGGCTGTGGGCCCGGTCACCGTCTCGTGGGCCGCGAAGACGGCTTCCAGGGCCTGGGCCGCGGACTCCACGGTCAGGAAGAGATTGGTGCCGGTGTCCCCGTCCGCGACCGGATACACATTGATCGCGTCGATCTCCTCGCGTTCCGCGCCCAGTGCCTCCAGGGCCAGCGAGCACCAGGTGCGGACCGCGACGGCATCGAGATCGCCGGGGGACTGCGGCACCGGGGCCTCCTCCTTGAGCAGCGGGAACGCTTCGCAGACTAGCTCTTGGGGGGAAGCCACCGGGAGAAGGGGCCGGGGCGAGGGTCCCCCGACCCGTGGTAGTTTCGTTGTACGAGAGCAGTCGTTGTATGCTGCTCCGGTTGCCCGATGAAAATCGGGACATTCCCCCGGCTACGCCACAAGATCTTCGGATCCTCGGCACGCCGGAATTCACTGTAAGTGCATCTGAAGTCTTTGGAGTGACCGTGGCTGCCAACTGCGACGTCTGCGGCAAGGGGCCGGGCTTCGGCAACAACATTTCGCACTCGCACCGCCGTACCCCGCGTCGTTGGAACCCCAACATCCAGCGCGTGCGTGCAGTGGTCGGGCGGACGCCGAAGCGGCTGAATGTCTGCACCTCGTGCATCAAGGCCGGCAAGGTCTCGCGCTGACGTCTAGATAGCGCGGCCACCTAGCTGGTTGCTTGAAGAACCGGTCCACCCTCGGGTGGGCCGGTTTTTTCTTGTCCTTCTGCGAAGGTTGGCCAAGGTGTCGTCGCGGGCGGGCAACGGGCCGCAGAATCGGCGGGTGCGCTTCGGACTGCTGGGCCCCATGGAGATACGTACCGACGACGGCACGGCACTCGACCCCGGCGGGGAACGCCCGCGCGCGCTGCTCGCGCTGCTGGCCCTGAGCGCCGGCCGGCCGGTTTCCGCCGGGCGGCTGAAGGAGGAGCTGTACGGCGACGGGATGCCGGCCGGGGCGGCGAACGCCCTCCAGTCCCAGGTGTCCCGGCTGCGCAGGCGGCTGGGCCCCGGCGGGGTGCGGATCGACGCGCTGCCCGCCGGATACCGGCTGGACGTCGAGCCGGGTTCGGTGGACGCGCACCGGTTCGCGGAGCTGGCCGGGGAGGGGCGGCGGGCGCTGCGGGCGGGCCACTGGGCGCGGGCCCGGGAGCTGCTGCGGGAGGGGCTCGGGCTGTGGCGGGGGGAGGCGCTCGCCGATCTGGGCCGGCTGCCGTTCGCACGGGTCGAGGCGGAGCGGCTGGCGGGGGTGCGGCTGGACGCGCGGGAGGATCTGGCGCAGGCACGGCTGGGGCTCGGGGAGGGAGCGGCCCTGGTCGGGGAGCTGCGCGAACTGCTCCGCGCGCATCCGGTCAGGGAGCGGCTGTACGGGCTGCTGATGCGGGCTCTGCGGGCGGCCGGGCGGCCCGCGGAGGCGCTGGCGGTGTACGGGGACGCCCGCCGGGTGCTCGCGGCGGAACTGGGCGCCGACCCTTCGCCGGAGCTGGCCGCCCTTCATCTCGAACTGCTGAGTCCGGAACGCGCGGTGGCTCCGCGTCCGGTTCCCGCCGCCCTCACCGGTCTGATCGGGCGGACGCGGGAGCTCGCGGACCTTGGGGAACTGCTCGGCGGCGCCCGGCTGGTGACCCTCACCGGACCGGGCGGCGCGGGCAAGACCCGGCTCGGGGAGGCGGCGGCGTCCCGGTGGGCGGGCGAGGTCTGCTACGTCGAGCTGGCGCCTGTGACGGACGCGGCGGACCTGTCCTACGCGGTACTGGCGGCGCTCGGGGTACGGGAGAGCGGGTTCCAGGAACGGACGGGGGCCACCGAGCGGCTGCTGTCCGCGCTGGCCGCGTACCGGGGGCGCCGGCTGCTGCTCCTGCTGGACAACTGCGAACACCTGGTGGACGCCGCCGCCCGGCTGGCCGGACAGCTCCTCGCCGGGTGCGCGGACCTGCGGATCCTGGCGACCAGCAGGGAGGGGCTCGGCATCACCGGGGAACGGCTGGTCGCGGTGGAGCCGCTCGATGCCGCGGCGGCGGTCCGCCTCTTCCTGGACCGGGCGGCGGCGGTACGACCCGGCCTCGTGCTGGATCCGGCGCGCGTGGAGCACATCTGTGCCGCCCTGGACGGGCTGCCGCTCGCCCTCGAACTGGCGGCGGCCCGGCTGCGTACCCTCACCGCCGAGGAGATCGCGGACCGGCTGGACGACCGGCTGCTGCCCACGGGCTCCGACGACCGTTTCCGGCTGCTGTCGCGCGGCGACCGTACGAAGGCGGCCAGACACCGCACCCTGCGCGCGGTGGTGGAGTGGAGCTGGGAACTGCTGGACGAGGCGGAACGGGAACTGGCGCGGAGGCTGACCGTGTTCGCCGGGGGTGCGACGCCGGAGGCGGTGGAGCGGGTGTGCGGGGTCCTGGACGCGCAGGACGTGCTCGCCTCGCTGGTGGAGAAGTCCCTCGTACGGGTGGTGGACGGGCGGTACCGGATGCTGGAGACGATCCGGGCCTTCTGCGCGGAGCAACTGGGCAACGAGGAGGCGGAGTTCAGGGCGGCGTTCGCGGCGTACTTCCTGGAGCTGGCCGAGAGCGCCGAGCCGCTGCTGCGGGGCCCCGGCCAGCTCCGGTGGCTGGACCGGCTCGACACCGAGCACGCCAATCTGCTGGCGGCGGTACGGGGCGGTGGGGCGTCCGTCTCGCTGCGGCTGCTGGCCTGTCTGACCTGGTACGGGCTGGTGCGGGGGAGGGCCGGGGAACTGGCGGTGGTGGCAAGGCAGTTGCTGGCCGTGCTGGGGGAGGAACCGCCGGCGGGGCTCGTCGAGGAGTACACGCTGTGTCTGCTGGCGGCGGCCGGGAACCGGGACGGGGACGGTGCCTGGGAGCACCTGGCCGCCCGCGCCGACGCCCTCATGCACGACCTGGCAGCGCGGCTGCGCAAGCCGCACGCCCTGGTGCTCTGGTCGCTGGTGTGCGGGCCCCGCACGGACCCCGGGACCACCGCGCTGACCGAGGCCGCATACCTGGGCAGGGACCCGTGGGCGGTCGCACTGCTGCGGATGGGCCGGGGCTTCCAGGAGCTCTTCGCGGGGCGGCCCGGCCCCGCGGAGGAGGCGTTCGAGGCGGCGCTCACCTCCTTCCGGGAGGCCGGGGACCGGTGGGGCACCGCCACCGCCCTCGACTCCCTGGCCACCTTCGCGCACTGGCGCGGGGACAGTGCGCGGGCGCTCGCCCTGCTCGACGAGGCACTCGCCGCGGTGCGGGAACTCGGGGCGCCGGAGGAGACCGCGGACATGCTGCTGCGGCGGGGCACGGTCCTGCTGCACTCGGGCCAACAGGCCGAGGCGGTCGCCCTGTTCACCAGGTCGGCGGAGCTGGCCAGGGACATCGGCGTACCGGACAGGACCACGGGTCCGCTGCGTGCCCTCGGTGACGCGGCCCGTCTCGCCGGGGACACCTCGCGCGCCCGCGCGCACTACGAGGCGGCCCTCGAAGGGTGCACCGCGACCTGGTTCAGCAACGGCGAGGCACTGCGGGTCCTCCTCGGACTCGGGCGCACGGCGGGGGGCGAGGGAGACCCGGTGGCGGCGGCGGAGTGGTTCGACCGGGCGGCGGCGCTGGCCGAGGACCAGCCCGGCCGTCCGGTGCGCGCGGAGATCGCGGAGGCCCGCGCACAGGTGGCGGCGCCGGAGCGGGCGGCGGAACTGCTGGGGGAGGCGGAGCGGCTGCGGGGGACGGCGGTGCGCGGTGACCTGGATGTCGTACGGGCGCGGCGGGCGGCCCGGGCGGGCCTCTCCGAGGAGGCGTACGAGGCGGCGTACGCACGCGGAGCGCAGCCGCGCTGACCCTGGGAGGCACTCCCGAAAAGGCCGGGAACGCGACGTAACGGCCGGACTGTCAGACCCATGGTGTCCAATGGATCTCGTGCCCTCGCTCGACGAACCACTCAAGAAGACACTCGGCGGCACCACCGCGAAGGTGATGGCCGAGCACCTCGACCTGCACACGGTCGGAGACCTGCTGCACCACTACCCCCGCCGCTACGCCGAGCGCGGTGAGCTCACCCAGCTCGCCGACCTCCCGCTCGACGAGCACGCCACCGTGGTCGCCCAGGTCGCCGACGCCCGCGTCCTGCGGTTCAACAACGGCAAGGGCCAACGCCTCGAAGTCACTCTCACCGACGGCAGCGGACGCCTTCAGCTGGTCTTCTTCGGCAAGTCCCTCTACCACCACCAGAAGGAACTGCTGCCCGGCCGCAAGGGCATGTTCTCCGGCAAGGTCGGCGTCTTCCGCAACATCCGCCAGCTCTCCCACCCGGCCTACGAAATGCTCGGCAAGGACGCGGGCGAGGACGCCGTCGCGGCCTGGGCCAACCAGCTCATCCCGCTCTACCCGGCCTGCGCCCAGATGGAGAGCTGGAAGATCGCCAAGACGGTCGACCTGGTGCTGGCCTCGATGGACGCCACCCAGTGGTCGGAGATCGTCGACCCGCTCCCCGACGCCCTGCGCGAGGGCCGCGGCCTGGTTCCGCTCCCCGAAGCCTTCCGGAAGATCCACCGCCCGCGCACCAAGGCGGAGATCGCCGACGCCCGCGACCGCCTCAAGTGGGACGAGGCCTTCGTCCTCCAAGTCGCCCTGGCCCGCCGTCGCTTCGCCGAGACACAGCTCCCGGCGGTCGCCCGCAGACCGTCCCCCGACGGCCTCCTCGACGCCTTCGACGCCACACTCCCCTTCACCCTCACCGACGGCCAGCAGAAGGTCTCCAAGGAGATCTTCGACGACCTCGCCACGGAGCACCCGATGCACCGGCTGCTCCAGGGCGAGGTCGGCAGCGGGAAGACCATGGTGGCCCTGCGTGCCATGCTCGCCGTCGTCGACGCGGGCGGGCAGGGGGCCATGCTGGCGCCCACCGAGGTGCTCGCCCAGCAGCACCACCGGTCGATCACCGAGATGATGGGCGAGCTGGCCGAGGGGGGCATGCTCGGCGGGTCCTCGCTCGGGACCAAGGTGGTGCTGCTCACCGGGTCGATGGGGATGCCCGCACGGCGGCAGGCGCTGCTCGACCTGGTCACCGGCGAGGCCGGACTCGTCATCGGCACGCACGCGCTGATCGAGGACAAGGTGCAGTTCCACGATCTGGGGCTGGTCGTGGTCGACGAGCAGCACCGGTTCGGCGTGGAGCAGCGCGATGCCCTGCGCTCCAAGGGCAAGCAGCCCCCGCACCTCCTCGTCATGACGGCGACGCCCATTCCCCGTACCGTCGCCATGACCGTCTTCGGTGACCTGGAGACCTCCGTACTGGACCAACTCCCGGCCGGACGCTCGCCGATCGCCACCCATGTCGTCCCCGCCAAGGACAAGCCCCACTTCCTGGCCCGCGCCTGGGAACGCGTACGGGAGGAAGTCGAGAACGGGCATCAGGCGTACGTCGTCTGCCCCCGCATCGGCGACGGCGAGGACGAACCGAAGAAGAAGTCCAAGAAGGCCGCCGAGGAGGCGGAGGATCCGGAGAAGCGGCCGCCGCTCGCCGTCCTGGAGATCGCCGACCAGCTCCGCACCGGACCACTGTCCGGGCTGCGCGTCGAGGTGCTGCACGGGCGGATGCAGCCCGATGACAAGGACGACGTGATGCGCCGCTTCTCCGCCGGGGAGGTGGACGTCCTGGTCGCCACCACCGTGATCGAGGTCGGCGTCAACGTCCCCAACGCCACCGCCATGGTGATCATGGACGCCGACCGCTTCGGCGTCTCCCAGCTCCACCAGCTGCGCGGCCGGGTCGGCCGCGGCTCAGCCCCCGGCCTGTGCCTGCTGGTCAGCGAGATGCACGAGGCGAGCCCCGCGCGGGCCCGGCTCGCCGCGGTCGCGGCGACGCTGGACGGCTTCGAGCTCTCCCGTATCGACCTCGAACAGCGCCGTGAGGGCGATGTCCTCGGCCAGGCCCAGTCCGGCGTCCGCTCCTCGCTCCGCGTCCTCGCCGTCATCGAGGACGAGGAGGTCATCGCGGCCGCCAGGGAGGAGGCGGTGAAGATCGTCGCCGCCGACCCCGAACTGGAGCGGCTCCCGGAGCTGCGGACGGCGCTGGACGCGCTGCTGGACAAGGACCGGGAGGAGTACCTGGACAAGGGCTGATTGCGTCTCGCTTGCCCCAACTGCCCTGTATCGGAAAGGAGTTGACGTGGCTTCTGGGGGTGTTCAGGATCGCCGCGACATCTCCGGATTCTTTGAGGGGCACGATGGACAACGACATCAATCGACGCAGCGGCAGACGCACCTTCGGTCGTGTCGCAGCCGCCCTCGGCGCGGCTCTGGCGCTCATCGTCGGCCCGGTGGTCACGGCCGGTACGGCACAGGCCCAGCCGGTCGCATCCGGCACGTTCAGCCTGGCGGGGGAGGAGGGCGAATACATCACCCAGGGCAAGTCGTACGCCTACTCGACCGGCGGCAAGGACGACTTCAGGGTGTCCAGCGACGAGGGGCGGCGTTCCGTCAACCTCTGGGTGCGACTGGCCGACGGCAGTGACTGGAGCGTCCTGCTGGAAGGGGCCGAGGAGCTGAAGGCGGGCAAGTACGTCGCCGGCCTGGAGGGCAAGCCGCACCTGGATCTGTACGGGACGGGGCGTGCGTGCGACACCGCAGGCTCCTTCGAGATTGCCGAGATCTCCTTCGGTCCCCACGGCTACGTGGAGAAGCTCGACGCCACCTTCGAGCAGCGCTGCAACGGCAACGGTCCCGCCGCCCGGGGTGAGATCCACCTGACCAATCCGCCGCCGCCCGCAGAACTCGCCGTCGGCCTCGCCGTGTCCCGGCAGGGCACCGCGAGCCCTCTCTCCGGCCGCGCCACCGTGCACGGCGAGGTCACCTGCAACGCCCCGGTCGAGGTGGGCGTCGGAGGCGATCTGACACAGGTCAAGGACAAGATCATCATCAGGGGCTCGTACGCGGCGACCGTGCGCTGCGTCCCCGGATCCCCGGTTCCCTGGACGGCCACCGCGACGCCGACCGGGACCACGCCGTTCCAGAGGGGCCGAGTCGAAGCCGTCACCCGGGCCTGGGCCGACGACCCGGTCTACGGCGTGACGGTATCGGTGGAAGGCACCGACGTGGTCCGCCTCGTCAAGGGCTGACCCCCACCCGCCTCACCGGCCCCGGCCGCGCCCGCCCGCGCGGCCGGGGCCGACGCCTGCCGGTGGGGCGGTGAGCTGAGAGACTGGTCCCACCAGCCACTCAGTGCACCGACCAAGGACCTCACCAGATGACCCGCGTGATCGCAGGCACCGCCGGCGGACGACGCCTGGCCGTGCCGCCGGGCAACGGCACCCGCCCCACCTCCGACCGGGCGCGGGAGGGACTGTTCTCCACCTGGGAGGCGCTGCTCGGCACCCTGGAGGGGGTCAGGATCGCCGACCTGTACGCGGGTTCCGGGGCCGTCGGCCTCGAAGCGCTGTCGCGGGGCGGGGCGCACGCGCTGCTCGTCGAGGCGGACGCGAAGGCGGTGCGGACCATCCGGGACAACGTACGCACCCTGGGCCTGCCCGGTGCCGACGTACGGGCAGGCAAAGCGGAGCAGGTCGTGACAACTCCGGCGCCCGCGGAACCGTACGACATCGTCTTCCTGGACCCCCCGTACGCCGTCACCGACGACGATCTTCGGGAGATTCTCCTCACACTCCACGCCCAGGGCTGGCTCGCACAGGACGCACTGGCCACCGTGGAACGCAGCACCAGGGGCGGAGAATTCAACTGGCCCAAGGGATTCGAGCCGCTGCGGGCCCGTCGCTACGGCGAGGGAACGCTTTGGTACGGTCGCGCCGCCTCGTCGTGCGAAGACGCACGATGACCGGACCGGAGAGCGAGGGAGCGCAGATGCGCCGAGCAGTCTGTCCCGGGTCGTTCGACCCCATCACCAACGGGCATCTCGACATCATCGGCCGGGCGTCCAGGCTGTACGACGTGGTGCACGTCGCGGTGATGATCAACCAGTCGAAGCAGGGGCTGTTCACGGTCGAGGAGCGGATGGAACTGATCCGCACCGCCACCGCCGACTACGGGAACATCGTGGTGGAGTCCCACCACGGCCTGCTCGTGGACTTCTGCAAGGACCGCGACATCCCCGCGATCGTCAAGGGCCTGCGCGCGGTCAGCGACTTCGACTACGAGTTGCAGATGGCCCAGATGAACAACGGTCTCTCGGGCATCGAGACCCTTTTCATACCGACCAACCCCACCTACAGCTTCCTCTCCTCCAGCCTGGTCAAGGAGGTCGCGGCCTGGGGCGGCGACGTCGCGCACCTGCTGCCGGGGCATGTGCACGAGGCACTGACCGCCCGCCTCGCGGAGAAGAAGTCCGGGACCCAGGCCAACTGACGTTCCCTCACCCGGTGTCGGGCGGGAGCCGACTGCCCGTACAGTCGTCCCGTCCGTCTCCAACCCGGCCGAGAGAGTGGCGAGCACACGGTGGACGTGCAGAAGAAGCTCGATGAGATCGTCGAGGCGATCGGCAGCGCCCGGTCCATGCCCATGTCGGCCTCGTGCGTGGTCAACCGCGCCGACCTGCTGGACATGCTGGAAGAGGTGCGCCAGGCCCTGCCCGGTTCCCTCGCCCAGGCGCAGGAGCTGATCGGCGGCCGCGAGCAGATGGTCGAGCAGGCCCGTCAGGAGGCGACGCGGATCATCGAGTCCGCCCAGGCCCACCGCGGCGACCTGATCTCCGACACCGAGGTCGCCCGCCGCTCCCAGGCGGAGGCCGACCGCATCCTCGGCGAGGCCCGCGCGGAGGCCGACGAGGTCCGGGCCGAGGCCGACGAGTACGTCGACTCCAAGCTCGCCAACTTCGAGGTCGTCCTCACCAAGACCATCGGCTCGGTGGGCCGCGGACGCGAGAAGCTGCTCGGCCGGGGCCCCGGTCTCGACGAGCAGGGTTACGCGGACGAGGACGCTCCGGAGTACAGCGCGGACCCCTCCACCCTGCTGCACCGCGCCGACGAGTACGTCGACACCAAGCTGGGCGCCTTCGAGGCGGTCCTCGCCAAGACCCTGGAAGCGGTCGGCAAGGGGAGGCTGAAGCTGCACGGCCGGATCGCCTCCGACGACCTCGGCGCACACATGGCCGAGCAGGACGGCCTGGACCATTCCCAGCTGCGCGGCAGCGACGCCGACTTCCTCTCCGGGCTCGCGGAACCGCAGCCCGCGCCCCCCGAGGCGGCCCCCGACCGGCCCTCCATCCCGGCCCAGCAGCCGTACGACCCGTACAGCGGGACGTACAACCAGCCTCAGCAGCCCCAAGCGCCCCAGGGTCAGCCGCAGGACGCCGCCTACGCGGCCACGTACCAGCAGGACCCGTACGGCTACCAGCAGCAGGACCCCTACGCGGTCTCCTACCCGCAGCAGGGCCAGCACGGTCATGGTCAGCAACATGACCAGCAGTACGACCAGCAGTACGACCAGTACGGCCAACCCGTGCAGCAGCACCAGCAGCCGCAGGCCCACCAGCCGCAGCAGGCGCAGGGTGCCCTCGACGAGACCAGCATGTTCGACACGAGCATGATCAATCTCGACCAGCTGCGGGAGTACGAACAGGGTCGTTAGCCCGGATTGGGCTGTGAGCGAAGCGTCAAGTATCCTGGCTGTTCGTCGCGGACCACGTCTGCGATTTCGGCTGCCCGATCGCCCTGGGAACCCGGGGAACCCCTTCGGGACCTCTTCGTGCGACGCCACGGCAGCCCTTCTCCACAGCAATCCGAAAGCAGGAAATCCCCTGAGTACGCACCTCGACCACCGCAACCCCCTCGTGTTCGACACACACGAGCTGGGCCGGCGTCCCGGTGCGCTCCAGCGGCTGACCCGCTCTGCGGATGCCCCCAAGGACTTCGGTGTCGAAGGGGTCATCGGAGTACCGGAAGGTGCACCGCTGGAGATCAGGCTCCGCCTCGAATCCGTCATGGAAGGGGTGCTTGTCACAGGCACCGTCCGTGCAACGGGCGTGGGGGAGTGCGTAAGGTGTCTGGAGCCGGTGCGACTTGACGTCAAGGCGGACTTCCAGGAGATGTTCTCGTACCCTGACGCCGACGACCGGGGCCGTGCAAAAGCGGAACCGGGCGACGACGCCGAGGACGACGAGGACACGCTTTTTCTTGAGGACGGCTTGTTCGACCTCGAACCGGTGCTGCGTGACGCGGTAGTGCTCGCACTGCCGATGCAGCCGGTGTGCCGGGAAGACTGTGCAGGACTGTGCTCGCAGTGCGGGATCAGCCTGAACGAGGACCCGGACCACCACCATGACGCCGTCGACATTCGTTGGGCGGCACTGCAGGGACTCGTCGAGACCGGCCAGGTCGACGAGAAGGACAACGTGAACGACGCTGAATCTGGCGTCGACGAGAAGCAGGAGAAGTAGCCGTGGCTGTTCCGAAGCGGAAGATGTCGCGCAGCAACACGCGCCACCGCCGGTCGCAGTGGAAGGCTGCGGTCCCCACCCTGGTGTCGTGCGAGCGCTGCCAGGAGCCGAAGCTCCAGCACATTGCGTGCCCGAGCTGCGGCACGTACAACAAGCGCCAGGTCCTCGAGGTCTGAGCGGCTGGTGAGAGGCACCATGTCTGAGTCACACAAGACGGACAATGCCTCGTCCCACACGCTTCTGGAAGGGCGGCTCGGGTATCACCTCGAGTCCGCCCTTCTGGTGCGTGCACTGACCCATCGTTCGTTCGCGTACGAGAACGGCGGTCTGCCCACCAACGAGCGTCTCGAATTCCTCGGGGATTCGGTGCTCGGCCTGGTGGTCACGGACACGCTGTACCGGACCCACCCCGACCTCCCGGAAGGCCAGTTGGCCAAGCTCCGGGCCGCGGTGGTCAACTCTCGTGCACTGGCGGAGGTGGGCCGCGGCCTCGAACTCGGCTCCTTCATCCGGCTCGGCCGGGGCGAAGAGGGCACGGGAGGCCGGGACAAGGCATCCATCCTCGCCGACACCCTTGAAGCGGTGATCGGTGCGGTCTATCTCGACCAAGGTCTTGAGGCCGCGTCCGAGCTGGTGCACAGGCTCTTCGATCCACTGATCGAGAAGTCGTCCAGCCTCGGCGCCGGTCTGGACTGGAAGACCAGTCTCCAGGAGCTCACCGCGGCCGAGGGGCTCGGTGTTCCCGAGTACCTGGTCACGGAGACGGGCCCGGACCACGAGAAGACCTTCACTGCTGCCGCCCGCGTCGGTGGTGTCTCGTACGGCACCGGCACCGGCCGCAGCAAGAAGGAAGCGGAACAGCAGGCGGCGGAGTCCGCGTGGCGCGCGATCAGCGCGGCCGCGGAGGAGCGGGAAGGGGCGGCGAAGGCCGGCGTGGAAGCTCCGCTCGCTCCGGATGCCGAACCCACGGACGCTCCGGCGTCCGAGACCGGCGACAGCACGTCGTCGCCGGTCGCCTGACCCGCTTGCACAAGGCGTAGCCGTCCGGCCCCGCCACCACCCGTGAGGGCGGTGGCGGGGCCGGACGTATATCCGAACGCTCTGTATGCCCGAACACTCTGTATGCCCGAACGCTTTGGGGAGGACCGTTAAGTTGCCCGAGCTGCCTGAAGTGGAAGTGGTACGCCGCGGACTGGAGCGGTGGGTGACGGGGCGGACCGTCGCCGAGGTCGAGGTGCTGCACCCGCGTGCGGTGCGCCGGCACCTCGCGGGCGGCCCGGACTTCGCCGCCCGGCTGAAGGGGCATCGCGTCGGGGCGGCGATGCGGCGCGGCAAGTACCTGTGGCTGCCGCTGGAGGACGCCCCGCTGGCGGTGCTCGGCCACCTCGGCATGAGCGGACAACTCCTCGTCCAGCCCGAGAAAGCCTCCGACGAGAAGCACCTGCGCGTCCGGCTGCGCTTCGCCGACGTCCTGGGTACGGAGCTGCGCTTCGTCGACCAGCGCACCTTCGGCGGCCTCTCGCTGCACGAGACCACCGCCGACGGGCTGCCGGACGTCATCGGGCACATCGCCCGCGACCCCCTCGACGCAGCCTTCGACGACACGGCCTTCCACACGGCGCTGCGGCTCCGTCGCACGACCATCAAGCGGGCCCTGCTCGACCAGTCGCTGATCAGCGGCGTCGGCAACATCTACGCGGACGAGGCGCTGTGGCGTGCGCGGCTGCACTACGAGCGGCCCACGGCGACGATGACCAGGCCGCGCTCGGCGGAACTCCTGGGCCATGTCCGGGACGTGATGAACGCGGCGCTCGCGGTCGGCGGCACCAGTTTCGACAGCCTCTACGTCAATGTGAACGGCGAGTCCGGATACTTCGACCGGTCACTGGACGCGTACGGACGCGAGGGGGAGCCCTGCGGGCGGTGCGGGACAGCGATGCGGCGGCGGGCGTGGATGAACAGGTCGAGCTACTTCTGCCCGAAGTGCCAGAGGGCGCCCAGGGTGTAGGGGCACGGGGCGGAGCCACGGTGAGCACGGGGCGGTGCCACGGTGCGGAGAGTGCGGGCGGGGGAGTGCGGGAGGCACGCCCCCGCACCGCCCACCGCGTAGGTCAGAAGCCGAAGTCCTGGGTCCACCAGGGGCCGCCCTCGGCCATGTGCACACCCACGCCCAGGGTGGTGTAGTCGCAGTTCAGGATGTTGGCGCGGTGCCCTTCGCTCTTCATCCAGGCTTCCATGACGGCCGCCGCGTCGGCCTGGCCGCGGGCGATGTTCTCGCCGCCCAGGTCCTTGATGCCGACCTTGGCCGCGCGGTCCCACGGGGTGGCGCCGTCCGGGTCCGTGTGGTCGAAGAAGCCACGGGCGGCCATGTCGCTGCTGAAGTTGGCGGCGAGGGTGGCCAGGCCGGTGTCCGGGCGGACCGGGCTGCAGCCGGCCTTCGCGCGTTCCTGGTTGACCAGGGTGAGCACCTGGGCGGCCGCGTCGTTCGCCGAGGCGGGTGCCCGGCGTTCCGTCTGACGGGGGGCCGGGGCAGCCGCGGGCGCTTCCGTGGTGCGCTTCGGGGCGGGTGCCTTCGGGGCTGCCGAGGGCGCCTTCTTCGCGTGGTCGACCGTTGGCTTCTGCGAATCGTCCGCGGACTTCTTCGGCGTATCGGCCGGGGCCGACTTCTCGGCGGAACTCTGCGAGGGGGTCTTGGCGGGGCCCTGGGCGCGCTCGCCCCCGCGAGCGGAGGCGGAGGCGGAAGCACGGTCGGAGGGGGAGGCCGACGTACCGCCCTGTGCCTTCAGGTCCACCGCGCCGCCGGCGGTCACCCGGTCCCCGGTGCTGTTGCCGTTGGTGCCGAAGCCGAGGCTCTCACCGCCGGGGAGGATTCCGGAAGCAACGGCCACGGCGCCGAAGGCCACGGCCGCGGAGACTCCGAGCAGGCCCGTGCGCACGGGCGCGGACCGCTTCTTCCGGCGGCCACCGCCCTGGTTCCCGCCTGCCGGAGCGTCCGCGAAATCTTCCGCGGCGGACCCGGCGGCAGTGCGTCGATGGCGTCCCATCTGCTGTGCCTTCCTCAAACTCGACGGTCAATGTGTTCACCCATAAGGATGAGGCTCATTGGGTCGGGACTGTACGGCATGACGGGTGGGGGCGAAGTGTCTCGTGAGCAATTGGCCGGTTAGCGTGCAGTCATGAACGAAGATGTACGGCCGGACGCCCGGCTCACCGCTTGGGTACGCGGCCGGGTACAAGGAGTGGGCTTTCGCTGGTTCACCAGGGCAAACGCTTTGCAGATCGGCGACCTCACCGGCTTTGCCCTCAATCTCGACGACGGCCGGGTACAGATCGTCGCCGAGGGCCCGCGTGAGAATTGCCACCGCCTTCTTGAATGGCTGCACTCCGACGACACTCCCGGCCGGGTCGACGGCGTCACTGAGATATGGGGCACACCCCGCGGCGGCTACACCGGCTTCGCGATCCGCTGAGCCGGCCGGCCCGCTCACCGGCGGCGGGCCTGCCGGAGGTTGCCGCAGGCACCTGCGTACGGCAGAAATGCCCTGGTGGTTGCCAGAAACGGGTTGTCGTGGAAGGCTGCCGGTACGAGGATGATCTCCACGCCTCCACGCCTCCAGGGCCCCGCAGGTTGAGCGAAGCCGGTGTTTGCACGGCTGTACGCCCCCGGGATGCCCGTGGATACGGGCTGTGATCGTGTTGACCGTCAAACATTTTGGTGAGACTCTGGAATCCCCGCGCACCTTAGCTGTTTGGCAGCGAGAACCGCAGTGAATCAACAACACTGCCAAGCACCGCGGGTGCGATTCCCTCACGACCCACACCGCTCTCGGTCGGTCACTCAGTGTGGAGGACCACTCATCATGGCAAAGGCGCTTCTCGGTTACGTCGGCGGCTCCGACCCGCGACTCCTCGCCGAGATGCGACGGCTTCAGCAGCGCGTTCAGGATCTGGAATCCGAGCTCAACCGGGTCCAGAACGAGAACGACTCGCTCACCGCCGTCGCTCAGCACCGCGGAGACTCTTCGACCTTCGACGAGGACTTCGATATCGACGTCCCGCAGGCGGAGCCCGCACTCACCTGATCCCGCAACCGCTCTCCGTACTGCTTACCCGCGTACCGCGCAGGTCGTCATCTGCGCAGGCAGCGGCAGTGGACCGGTTTAGTATCCGGCAGGGAATCCACAGCGGCTCTTCCCTGCCGTGCACCAAAGTGCAGCTGGATCTGCAAGGGACGCTTCGGCGTCCCTTCTTTCTTTTCTCACCCCCGCTATTTCCTAAGTTCTGATGTGCCCTGCACATTCATGGGTGAAACCGCGCGGGGAAAAGCCGTGAAAGGCAGTACGGCCGTGGCTGGGCCGTGGTCCGCGGCGCCGGGCCGGTAAAGTCCGGCTGCGTGCATCTCAAGGCCATGACCCTTCGCGGTTTCAAATCCTTCGCCTCCGCCACGACGCTCCGCTTCGAGCCGGGCATCACCTGTGTCGTGGGGCCCAACGGGTCGGGCAAGTCCAATGTGGTGGACGCGCTCTCCTGGGTCATGGGCGAGCAGGGCGCCAAGTCGCTGCGCGGCGGCAAGATGGAGGACGTCATCTTCGCCGGCACCACCGGGCGGCCCCCGCTGGGCCGCGCCGAGGTCTCGCTGACGATCGACAACTCCGACGGGGCGCTGCCCATCGAGTACGCCGAGGTAACCCTCACGCGGATCATGTTCCGCAACGGCGGCAGCGAGTACCAGATCAACGGTGACACCTGCCGGCTGCTCGACATCCAGGAGCTGCTCTCCGACTCCGGCATCGGCCGCGAGATGCATGTCATCGTCGGGCAGGGCCAGCTCGACTCCGTACTGCACGCGGACCCGATGGGCCGCCGTGCCTTCATCGAGGAGGCGGCGGGCGTCCTCAAGCACCGCAAGCGCAAGGAGAAGGCGCTGCGGAAGCTGGAGTCGATGAAGGCGAACCTGGCGCGGGTGGAGGACCTCACAGGTGAGCTCCGCCGCCAGCTCAAGCCGTTGGGGCGGCAGGCGGCGGTGGCCAGGCGGGCCGCCGTCATCCAGGCCGATCTGCGCGACGTGAAGCTGCGGCTGCTCGCGGACGATCTGGTCACCATGCAGCGGGCGCTCGGCGCGGAGATCGCCGACGAGGCCGCGCTGAAGACGCGCAAGGAGTCCGCGGAGAGTGCGCTCGGGGCGGCCCAGCAGCGTGAGGCGGAGCTGGAGGAGGAAGTGCGGCGGCTGGCGCCGAGGCTTCAGCGGGCGCAGCAGAGCTGGTACGAGCTGTCGCAGTTCGCCGAGCGGGTACGGGGGACGATCTCGCTCGCGGACGCCCGGGTGACCAGCGCCAACGCGGCGCCCGAGGAGGAGCGGCGGGGGCGCGATCCCGAGGACATGGAGCGCGAGGCCGCTCGTGTCCGGGAGCAGGAGGCCGAGCTGGAGGCGGCGCTGGAGGCCGCGCGGCACGCGCTGGAGGACACCGTCGGGCACCGGGGCGAGCTGGAGCGGGAACTGGCCGCCGAGGAGCGCCGGCTGAAGGACCTCGCCCGTGCCATCGCCGACCGCAGGGAGGGGCTCGCCCGGCTGAACGGGCAGGTCAACGCGGCTCGCAGCAGGGCCGGTTCGGCCAGGGCGGAGATCGACCGGCTGGCCGAGGCGCGCGACGGTGCGCAGGAACGTGCCGCCACCGCCCAGGCCGAGTACGAGCAGCTCAGGGCCGAGGTGGACGGGCTGGACGCGGGCGACGAGGAGCTCTCCGTACGGCACGAGGACGCGAAGCGTGAACTGGTCGATGCGGACAGGGAGTTGTCCGCCGTACGAGAGGAGCTGACCGCGGCCGAGCGCAAGCGGGCCGCCACCTCCGCGCGTCGGGAGGCCCTGGCCCTGGGACTCCGGCGCAAGGACGGCACCGGCGCACTGCTCGGGGCGGGCGACCGGCTGACCGGACTGCTCGGGCCCGCGGCGGAACTGCTGACGGTGACGGCGGGGTACGAGGTCCAGGTCGCGGCGGCGCTGGGGGCGGCGGCGGACGCGGTCGCGGTCGGCGCCCCGGCCGCGGCGGCCGAGGCGATCCGGCTGCTGCGCAAGCAGGACGCGGGACGGGCGGCGTTGCTCGTGGCGGGGGAGGACGCCGGGGCTCCCGCACTGCCGCCCGCCCTCGCTCCGGCCGTCCCCGTCAGGCCCGCCCCCGCCCCGTACGCCGTCGACTTCGTACGCGGCCCGGATGAACTCATGCCCGCCGTGCGGCAGTTGCTGCGGGGCGTCGTGGTCGTGGGGACGCTGGAGGATGCCGAGGACCTGGTCCACGCGCATCCCGGGCTGACCGCGGTCACCGCCGAGGGGGATCTGCTGGGGGCGTACTTCGCGCAGGGGGGTTCGGCGGGGGCGCCGAGCCTGCTGGAGGTGCAGGCGTCGGTGGACGAGGCGGATGTGCAGCTGGCCGAGCTGGAGGTGCGGTGCGAGGAGCTGGCAGGGGCGCAGCGCGGGGCGGGGGAGCGGAAGCGTCAATGTGCCCTGACCGTCGAGGAGTTGGGGGAGCGGCGGCGGGCCGTGGACCGGGAGCGGTCGGGGGTGGCGCAGCAGTTGGGGCGGCTGGCCGGGCAGGCGCGCGGGGCGGCCGGGGAGGCCGAGCGGTCGGCAGCCGCCGCGGCCAAGGCGCAGGAGGCGCTGGAGCGGGCGACGGAGGAGGCCGAGGAGCTGGCGGAGCGGCTGGTGGTCGCCGAGGAGGCTCCCGTGGAGGAGGAACCGGACACCTCGGTGCGGGACCGGCTCGCGGCGGACGGGGCGAATGCCCGGCAGACCGAGATGGAGGCCAGGCTGCAGGCCCGTACCCACGAGGAGCGTGTCAAGGCGCTTGCGGGCAGGGCGGATTCCCTCGACCGGGGCGCCAGGGCGGAGCGCGAAGCACGCGCGCGGGCCGACCAGCGACGTCAGCGGATGCGGTACGAGGCCCAGGTCGCCGCGGCCGTCGCGGCCGGCGCCAGGCAGTTGCTCGCGCACGCCGAGATCTCGCTCGGCCGGGCCGACGAGGAGCGGACGGTGGCCGAGGCCGCCAAGGCCGGGCGGGAGCGCGAACTGGTCACCGAGCGGGGCCGGGGCAGGGAACTCAAGCAAGAACTCGACAAGCTGACCGATTCGGTTCACCGGGGCGAGGTACTAGGAGCAGAGAAGCGGCTGCGGATCGAGCAGCTGGAGACCAGGGCCCTGGAGGAGTTGGGTGTGGAACCGGCCTCGCTGGTGACCGAGTACGGGCCCGAGCAGCCCGTGCCGCCGTCGCCCGCCGCGGAGGGGGAGACCCTGCCCGAGGACCCGGAGCACGCCCGCAATCTGCCCCGGCCTTTCGTCCGCGCCGAGCAGGAGAAGCGGCTCAGGGCGGCCGAACGGGCGTATCAGCAGCTCGGAAAGGTGAACCCGCTGGCGCTGGAGGAATTCGCGGCGCTGGAGGAGCGGCACCAGTTCCTCTCGGAGCAGCTGGAGGACCTCAAGCGGACCAGGGCCGACCTGATGCAGGTGATCAAGGAGGTGGATGAGCGTGTGGAGCAGGTGTTCACCGAGGCGTACCGGGACACGGCGCGGGAGTTCGAGGGGGTGTTCTCCCGGCTGTTCCCCGGGGGCGAGGGGCGGCTGATCCTCACCGACCCGGACAACATGCTGACGACCGGGGTCGATGTCGAGGCGCGCCCGCCGGGCAAGAAGGTCAAGCGGCTCTCGCTGCTCTCGGGTGGTGAGCGCTCTCTCACCGCGGTGGCGCTGCTGGTGTCGATCTTCAAGGCGCGGCCGAGCCCGTTCTACGTGATGGACGAGGTCGAGGCGGCGCTCGACGACACCAACCTCCAGCGGCTGATTCGGATCATGAAGGAACTCCAGGAGAGTTCCCAGCTGATCGTGATCACCCACCAGAAGCGCACGATGGAGGTGGCGGACGCCCTCTACGGCGTCTCGATGCAGGGTGACGGCGTCTCCAAGGTCATCAGCCAGCGGCTTCGTTAACTCCTTCAACTCTTCAAGATGTGAAGGAGTCGTCACGGTTATTTGCGTCCGAACCCTGCAATGGCCTCACAAGGACCCCGGGTCAACCTTCAAAAGTTGAAGGCATACGATCGCCCCCGTTCCAGTTGACTTCGGAGCGGCCTCAAGTGGTGGGTGACGTGGAGTTGTGCCCCACTTGAAGTCACCTGAAGGCCTGCCCCCCCACGGACATGCCCGGCAACGCGGCCGGGTCCAGGAGTTCACGTGACCAGCACAGCGCAGACGCCATCGGCGTCCGGACGGGATGCCGCCCCGGAGCATCTCGGCCATGTCATCTTCATTACGGCCGCGGCCGCGATGGGCGGCTTCCTCTTCGGCTACGACAGCTCGGTGATCAACGGGGCCACCAAGGCCATCGGTGACAAGTACGACATCGGCTCCGGCGCCCTCGGCCAGGTCATCGCCGTCGCCCTGATCGGCTGCGCCATCGGCGCGGCCACCGCCGGACGGCTCGCCGACCGCATCGGCCGCATCCGCGTGATGCAGATCGCCGCCGTGCTGTTCACCATCAGCGCCGTCGGGTCCGCGCTGCCGTTCGCGCTGTGGGACCTCACGATGTGGCGCTTCCTGGGCGGCATCGCGATCGGCATGGCCTCGGTGATCGGCCCGGCCTACATCGCGGAGGTCGCCCCGCCGGCGTACCGAGGCAGGCTCGGTTCCTTCCAGCAGGGCGCCATCGTCCTCGGTATCGCGATCTCCCAGCTCGTCAACTGGGGCATCCTCAACTGGGCCGACGGCGACGACCGCCACAAGATCGTCGGCGGCATGGAGGCCTGGCAGGTCATGCTCGGCGTAATGGTCATTCCCGCCGTGATCTACGGCCTGCTGTCGTTCGTCATCCCCGAGTCGCCGCGCTTCCTGATTTCGGTCGGCAAGACCGAGAAGGCCAAGAAGATCCTGGAAGAGGTCGAGGGCGACAAGATCGACCTGGACGCCAGGGTCGAAGAGATCAAGCACGGCATGCGCAGCGAGCACAAGTCCACCTTCAAGGACCTGCTCGGCAGCAGGTTCGGCTTCCTGCCGATCGTCTGGATCGGCATCGGCCTCTCGGTCTTCCAGCAGCTGGTCGGCATCAACGTCGCCTTCTACTACTCGGCGACGCTGTGGCAGTCGGTGGGCATCGACCCGAGCCAGTCGTTCTTCTACTCGTTCACCACGTCGATCATCAACATCATCGGCACCGTGATCGCGATGATCTTCGTCGACCGGATCGGCCGCAAGCCGCTCGCCCTGATCGGCTCCGTCGGTATGACCATCGCGCTGGCCTTCGAGGCCTGGGCCTTCTCCGCCGACATGGTGAACGGCAAGCTCCCCGACACCCAGGGCATGGTCGCCCTGATCGCCGCCCATGTCTTCGTGCTCTTCTTCGCACTGTCGTGGGGTGTCGTCGTCTGGGTCTTCCTCGGCGAGATGTTCCCGAACCGGATCCGCGCCGCCGCCCTCGGTGTGGCCGCCGCCGCCCAGTGGATCGCCAACTGGGCCATCACGGCCAGCTTCCCGAGCCTGTCGAGCTGGAACCTCTCCGGGACGTACGTCATCTACACGGTCTTTGCCGCGCTCTCGATCCCCTTCGTGCTCAAGTTCGTGAAGGAGACCAAGGGCAAGAAGCTGGAGGAGATGGGCTGAGAGCCCGTGCCGCGACACCGGCGCTGACTCCCGTCGCCACATCCGAAGGTGCTGCCCCGGCTCATGTGAGCCGGGGCAGCACCTCTTCCGCGTACAGACGCAGACTCTCGCGCCCCTCCTCCACCGGCATCCCGCCGCACAGCGGATGCAGTACGAGGCTGTCGGTGTCCAGTGCCGCGCACTGCTCCGGCGTCAGGATCCGGTAGACCCCCTCGGCGCGCAGCTCCTCGACCGTGCCCGCCGCCGAGCGGACCGCCGAGCGGATGTCCTTCGACTGCCAGGAGGCGTAGGTGCGGGCCTCGTGCAGGAAGTGCTTTCCGTACGTCGCCCAGGCCCGGTCCGGGTCCTCGCTGAGGTGCAGCAGCGGGGTCACGGCGCCCGGCATCATGCAGAAGCCCGACGTACCGTGCCGCGCGCACTCCTCCTCGTAATAGCGCTGGAGTTCCGGCAGATGGGCGCTCGGGAAGAACGGCAGGCCGAGCCGTGCCGCACGCCGGGCCGCCGCCTTCGAGCTGCCGCCGACCAGCAGCATCGGATGGGGCTGGGTGTACGGGCGCGGGGTGACCCGGACGGTGCGGCCCCGGAAGGTGAAGGGCTCACCGGACCAGGCCTTCAGCAGGGTCTCCAGCAGCTCGTCCTGGAGTTTGCCGCGCCTGCCCCACTCGGCGCCCAACTGCTCGTACTCCTCCGGCCGGTACCCGATTCCCGCCACCGTGACCAGCCGTCCGCCGCTCAGCAGGTCCAGGACGGCGATGTCCTCGGCGAGGCGCAGCGGGTCGTACAACGGGCCGATGATCGCGGAGACGGTGACCGCGATGCGCTTCGTCGCGCCGAAGACGGCGCCCGCGAAGGCGAACGGGGAGGGCAGCCAGCCGTTGTCGGCGCCGTGGTGTTCCTCGGTCTGGACGGTGTCGACGCCGTGTTCGTCGGCGTACGCGGCCATCTCCAGGGCGGCGCGGTAGCGGGCGCTCAGTGAGGTGGGGGTCGCGTCGGGATCGACCAGATTGAAGCGGACAACCGAGTAGGCCATGACGAGAAATCCCCCTCCGCCGATGTGGGTTGGCGAAGGGGGACCGTAGCTGACGAAGCGTCAGATTGACAGGCTTCCGGCCTCGGTGGCGTCGCTCTTCGGGGCCTTGGCCCGCGGCAGCACCGCATACAGCACACCGGCGACCACGATCGTGACGACCCAGCCGAGGCCGTTGGCGCCGAGCCAGGTGGTGGCCAGCGGGCCGGTGAACCACTCGACCTTGGTGAAGAGCAGGCCGACGACCAGGGCGACGCCCCAGGCCACCATGGCGGACCAGGCGAATCCGCCGCTGTACCAGTAGGCGCTGGTGCGGGTGGTGTCCATCAGCGCCTCACCGTCGTAACTCTTCCGCTTGAGCATGTCGACGCCGAAGACGCCGATCCAGGCCGAGAAGGCCACCGCGAGCAGCGTCAGGAAGGAGATGAACGAGCCGATGAAGCTGGTCGCGACCACCATCAGCAGGAAGCCGAAGATCAGGCTGATGACCGCGTTCACACTGACGGCCCAGGCGCGCGGAACCTTGATGCCGAGGGTCTGCGCGGTGAAGCCGGCCGAGTACATCGACATCGAGTTGATCAGCAGCATGCCGATCAGGGCGATCACCAGGTACGGAACCGAGATCCACATCGGCAGCAGCTCACCGATGAAGGAGACCGGGTCCTGGGCGCTCGCCAGGTTCGGGGTGGAGACCGCCATCACGGCGCCCATCAGCACCATCGGGAGGACGACGATGCCCGCGCCGCCGATGGAGGCGCCGACCATGCCCTTGTTCGAGGCGTTGCGGGGCAGGTAGCGGGTGAAGTCCGGGCCCGAGGGGACCCAGCTGATGCCACCGGCGGCGATGGTGCCGACGCCCGCGATCAGCATCGCGGTGGACCCCGCGGGCTTGGCGAAGACGGCCGACCAGTCGGTGTTGGCGATCAGATAGACCAGGACGAGCACGGAGAAGACGCCGAACAGGTACGTCGACCACTTCTGGCAGACCTTCAGCGCGTTGATGCCCATTCCCGAGACGGCGAAGGTGCACGCCACGAAGAGCAGCAGGGTCACGATCACCAGCGTGGTGTTGCTCTTCACGCCGAAGAGCAGATCCAGCACGGTCAGCACGGCGTACGCGCCGGTGACCGCGTTGATCGTCTCCCAGCCCCAGCGGGCCACCCAGATCAGCGCGCCGGGGAAGAGGTTGCCGCGCTGGCCGAAGACCGCGCGGGAGAGCGCCATGCCGGGCGAGCCGCCGCGCTTTCCGGCGATCGAGATCAGCCCGACCATGCCGTAGCTGACGATCGGGGCCAGGAAGGCGACCAGCAGCACCTGCCAGAAGTTCAGCCCGTTGAAGACGACCAGGCCGGCGCCCATGGTGAGCAGCAGCACACTGATGTTGGCGGCCACCCAGGTGGGGAACAGCTCGCGGACGTGGCCGCCGCGCTCGCTGTCCGGGACGGGTTCGAGGCCTCGGGTCTCGACCGTGCTCTCGGGGACGGCGGGGGTTTCTGCGGTGGTGCTCATGGGTGGGGGTTCCATGCCTCTCGCTCGGTACGCGGCACTGCGGACCGGTGGGGGAGTGATCGTGAGGACTCTACGCGCGTTGATACAGGCTCGGCCATCGTACTTTGACCCGACTGCGCACCTTGATACCGGTACGTCACTTGGAGGAACACCCAATTGAGGCCGGAGGAACGTCCGTGGCCGATACTGGTCGGGTTATGGACATCCTCATCCTTGCTGTACTCATCGCCCTGGTCGCGGTCGGCGCGATCAGCGGGCTCGTGGTCAGCAGCCGCAAGAAGAAGCAGCTGCCGCCCTCGGCACCGCCGAGCACACCGACCATCACTGCCCCGCCCGCCGAACCTCAGGTCGGCGAGGACGCCGCTCCGCCGAAGGACGAAGCGCGCCGCACGATTGAAGAGGTGGACCTGCCGGGGGCGACCGAAGCCCCGGTCGTCGTCGAACCGCCCGTCGAGGAGCCTCCCGCCCTCGACGTACCCGAGCCCACCGCAGGCCGTCTGGTACGGCTGCGCGCCCGGCTCGCCCGCTCCCAGAACTCGCTCGGCAAGGGTCTGCTCACGCTGCTCTCGCGCGACAACCTCGACGAGGACACCTGGGAGGAGATCGAGGACACCCTCCTCACCGCCGACGTCGGCGTCGCCCCCACCCAGGAACTCGTCGAGCGTCTGCGCGAGCGCGTCCGCGTGCTCGGCACCCGTACCCCCGACGATTTGCGCACCCTGCTCCGCGAGGAGCTGCTCAACCTGCTCGGCACGGACTTCGACCGCGCCGTGAAGACCGAGTCCGGCGTCGACACCCCCGCCGTCGTGATGGTCGTCGGCGTCAACGGCACCGGCAAGACCACCACCACCGGCAAGCTCGCCCGGGTCCTGGTGGCCGACGGCCGCTCGGTGGTGCTCGGCGCGGCCGACACCTTCCGTGCCGCCGCCGCCGACCAGCTCCAGACCTGGGGCGAGAGGGTGGGCGCCCGTACCGTACGGGGCCCGGAGGGCGGCGACCCCGCCTCCATCGCCTTCGACGCGGTCAAGGAGGGCATCGCCGAGGGCGCGGACGTCGTACTCATCGACACCGCCGGCCGGCTGCACACCAAGACCGGGCTGATGGACGAGCTCGGCAAGGTCAAGCGCGTCGTGGAGAAGCACGGCCCGCTCGACGAGGTGCTGCTGGTGCTCGACGCCACCACCGGTCAGAACGGTCTGGTCCAGGCCCGGGTGTTCGCCGAGGTGGTGGACATCACCGGCATCGTCCTGACCAAGCTCGACGGCACCGCCAAGGGCGGCATCGTGATCGCCGTACAGCGCGAACTGGGTGTACCGGTCAAGCTGGTGGGCCTCGGGGAAGGCGCGGACGACCTCGCTCCGTTCGAGCCCGAGGCGTTCGTGGACGCGCTGATCGGAGACTGAACCTCCGATTCCGGGAGCGTCGACACTCCCGTACGAAGAAGGGCCCCCACCGCATGGTGCACATGCGGTGGGGGCCCTCGGCTTTGTGCGGGCGGCCTTCAGGCCAGATGACGGTGACAGATGTACGCCAGTGTGCCCAGCAGCAGCCGGGCCTGCGGGGGCCTGCTCGCGGTGTCCAGGGACGGCGGACGCAGCCAGCGGACCTGGCCCTGGCCCGCGTGGTCGGAGGGCGGGGCGGGGACGTACGACCCCGGCCCCAGACAGCGCAGATCCAGTTCCGCGTCGTCCCAGCCCATCCGGTACAGCAGCTCGGGCAGCGCGGCGGCGGCGCCCGGAGCGACGAAGAACAGTGCCCGGCCGTCCGGCGTCGCCACCACCGGTCCCAGCGGGATGCCCATCCGCTCCAGCCGCACCAGGGCGCGGCGCCCGGCCGCCTCCGCCACGTCCAGCACGTCGAAGGACCCGCCCACCGGCAGCATCACCGACGCACCCGGGAACTGCCCCCAGGCCGCCGTGACCTCGTCCAGCGTCGCCCCCGCCGCCACCACCGGAGCGAAGTCGAAGGGGTGGGCGCCGGGGGAGGGGCACGTGGCGTCGCCGCAGGAGCAGACGCCCGCGACCGCCCTCGCTCCCGGGACCACGTCCCAGCCCCACAGCCCGGTGTACTCCGCCACCGCTGTGCCCTCCGACGTGCGGCCGCGCCGCCGCGTGCCGGACCGCATGTCCCGGATGCCGCCGATCGTGAAGCCCATGCCCCCTCCAACGGGTCGAACTCTCCGGTGGTTACGACACGGAGTGGTGTGGTGACCCTCTGTCGCACTCCGCCCTTGGGTGTCGCCACCGAATCCGGCTCCGGCGGCGTATCGGGACACCGGGGGTGGTGCGGGGTGCTGCGCGCGCTCCGGCGTGCGTCGCTCCGCCTGCTCCTGATCGTCCTGTGTCAAGTGAATCGCGCCTGGCCTTAAGGGAGTTCACTCGGAGGGGTGGCGAATGGTGGCGTTTCTGTAAGTGCCCTCGCCGGAGGGGTGATCGTAGGATTACTTTCGGTGCATGAGCTCAGGAGTGCGCACGTTCATGGGTATGCCGGAGGCAAGCCGGATTCCCGTTCGAGGGGGCGCATCCGGCGGACAGAAGGCCTCAACTCACGGCATTCTGTAAGGGGTTCACGCGGAGAGTTTCCCGGGTGGATCCGGATCGGCCGACCCTTCGGTCGATCCTGTAGGAGAGTTCCCGGAGCGTGGTGTGCGGCCCGCTCCCGGGGGCAGTGGTGCGGACGCCAGGCAAAGACGCCGAAGCGGACGGTGCGGACGGCGGCGACGACGGAATGGGGGCGTTCCTGTGGGCGGCAGCAGCGGCAGTGAAGGACACGCTGGAAAGCGCCCGAACGAACAGCTCGGTTCGTGGTTCGCGCGCAGCGGCTGGTCGAAGGGCGAACTGGCGCGCCAGGTCAACCGCCGGGCCCGGCAGATGGGCGCCCACCACATCAGCACCGACACCTCGCGGGTACGCCGCTGGCTGGACGGCGAGAATCCGCGCGAGCCCATTCCGCGCATCCTCTCCGAGCTGTTCTCCGAGCGGTTCGGCGCGGTGGTCGCCATCGAGGACCTCGGACTGCGCGCCGCCCACCGCTCGCCCTCGGTCTCCGGCGTCGACCTCCCGTGGGCAGGACCGCAGACGGTCTCGCTGCTGAGCGAGTTCTCCCGCAGCGACCTGATGCTGGCCCGCCGCGGCTTCCTCGGCTCCGCACTCGCGCTGTCCGCCGGGCCCACCCTCATCGAGCCGATGCAGCGCTGGCTGGTCCCCTCCCCGGCGAACGACCCGGCCCCCCAGGAGTCCGCCGCCGCCTCCCGCCGCCCCTCCCGGCTGTCCGAGCCGGAGCTGCAACTCCTCGAATCCACCACCATGATGTTCCGCCAGTGGGACGCCCAGTGCGGTGGCGGACTGCGCCGCAAGGCGGTCGTCGGCCAGCTCCACGAGGTCACCGACCTCCTCCAGGAACCGCAGCCCGGCCCGACCTCCAAGCGCCTCTTCCGCTGCGCCGCCGAACTCGCCGAGCTGGCGGGCTGGATGAGTTACGACATCGGGCTCCAGCCCACCGCCCAGAAGTACTTCGTGCTCGCTCTGCACGCCGCCAAGGAGGCGGGCGACAAGCCGCTGGGCTCGTACATCCTCTCCAGCATGAGCCGCCAGATGATCCACCTCGGCCGGCCCGACGACGCCCTCGAACTGGTCCATCTCGCGCAGTACGGCAGCCGCGACTGCGCCACCTCCCGCACCCAGTCCATGCTGTATGCGATGGAGGCCCGCGCCTACGCCAACATGGGCCAGCCCAGCAAGTGCAAGCGGGCCGTCCGGATGGCCGAGGACACCTTCACCGACGCCGGACTCGACGACGAGATGGACCCGGACTGGATCCGCTTCTTCTCCGAGGCCGAACTCAACGGCGAGAACTCGCACTCCTACCGCGACCTCGCCTACGTGGCCGGCCGCAGCCCGACGTACGCCTCGCTCGCCGAGCCGGTCATGGACCGCGCCGTACAGCTCTTCGAGAAGGACTCCGAGCACCAGCGGTCGTACGCGCTGAACCTGATCGGCATGGCCACCGTGCACCTGCTCAAGCGGGAGCCCGAGCGGGCCGTCGACTTCTCCCAGCAGGCCCTCTCCATCGCTGGGAAGGTCCGCTCCGAGCGGGTCAACAACCGGATCCGCAAGACGGTCGAGGGCGCGGTCCGCGAGTTCGGCGACGTGGCCGAAGTCATCGACCTCACCGACCAGTTGGGTTCCCAACTGCCCGAGGCGGCGGAAGCCGTGTAGGGCCTTTCATCCCCGGCCGCGACAGCAACCCCGAGAAGCCCGATTCGGCTCCCCCGCCGCCAGGTCATCCGGGAAGCTGTCGCGGTCGGTTCCTTTCCCGCCCGTACCCCTGTCCGTATGTTCGCGGTGCCGCCCGTTCGGGTGCTCCCGTTGATCCGGCAGTTCATGTCCGTGTAACACGTGCGCCGTCATCGTCACTGCGGCGAAACATCGAGCGGCATCTTCGGAAACCGTGCTCCGCCAATCTCAGGGCCCATAACCAGCCACCCCGCACTGGCCCCCGAGACGAGGAGACGCCGATGCCTCCAGGCATCCCGACAGACGCCGTGACAAGCGGCCTGACACTGGCGGCGGAAGCCCCCACGCTGTCCGCCGCGAACACCGGCTTCATGCTCATCTGTTCCGCCCTGGTGATGCTGATGACTCCGGGTCTGGCCTTCTTCTACGGAGGCATGGTCAGGGTCAAGTCCACCCTCAACATGCTGATGATGAGCTTCATCAGCCTCGGGATCGTCACGATCCTCTGGGTGCTCTTCGGCTTCAGTCTCGCCTTCGGTGACGACATCGGCTCGGTCATCGGCTGGAGCTCGGACTTCGTGGGGCTGAGCGGCATCGGCATCACCGAGCTGTGGGACGGCTACACGATCCCGGTGTACGTCTTCGCGGTCTTCCAGCTGATGTTCGCGGTGCTCACGCCGGCGCTGATCAGCGGGGCGCTCGCGGACCGGGTGAAGTTCACCGCCTGGGCGCTGTTCATCACGCTGTGGGTGGTCGTCGTCTACTTCCCGGTCGCGCACTGGGTGTGGGGCGCGGGCGGCTGGCTCTTCGAGCTGGGCGTCATCGACTTCGCGGGCGGTACGGCGGTGCACATCAACGCGGGCGCCGCCGCCCTCGGTGTGATTCTGGTGATCGGCAAGCGGGTCGGCTTCAAGAAGGACCCGATGCGTCCGCACAGCCTGCCGCTGGTGATGCTCGGCGCCGGACTGCTGTGGTTCGGGTGGTTCGGGTTCAACGCCGGATCCTGGCTGGGCAATGACGACGGGGTCGGGGCCGTCATGTTCGTCAACACGCAGGTGGCTACCGCCGCGGCGATGCTGGCCTGGCTGGCGTACGAGAAGATCCGGCACGGCGCCTTCACGACGCTGGGTGCGGCTTCGGGCGCGGTGGCGGGGCTGGTCGCGATCACCCCGTCGGGTGGGTCGAGCTCGCCGCTCGGTGCCATCGCGATCGGTGCCATCGCAGGTGTGGTGTGCGCGATGGCGGTGGGGCTCAAGTTCAAGCTGGGGTACGACGACTCGCTGGACGTGATCGGTGTTCACCTGGTGGGTGGTGTGATCGGGTCGCTGCTGGTCGGGTTCTTCGCCACCGGTGGGGTGCAGTCCGAGGCGAAGGGGCTGTTCTACGGGGGAGGGTTCGAGCAGTTGGGGAAGCAGGCCATCGGGGTCTTCTCGGTGCTCCTCTACTCCTTGCTGGTTTCCGCCCTGCTGGCCTTCGTCATCGACAAGGTGATGGGGATGCGGGTCGAGGAGGATGTCGAGGTCTCCGGCATCGACCAGACCGAACACGCCGAAACGGCATACGACTTCACGGGTGCGGGGGGTGGGGCCGCGGCCCGCACCCAGGTGCCCGCCCCTGCTGCCACGGCAGCCGCGAGCAAGAAGGTGGACGCATGAAGCTGATCACGGCGGTAGTCAAGCCGCACCGGCTGGACGAGATCAAGGAAGCACTGCAGGCCTTCGGGGTGCAGGGACTGACGGTGACCGAGGCGAGCGGGTACGGGCGCCAGCGCGGACACACGGAGGTGTACCGCGGGGCGGAGTACACGGTCGACCTCGTACCGAAGATCCGGATCGAGGTGCTGGTCGAGGACGGCGACGCGGAGCAGCTGATCGAGGTCGTGGTGAAGGCGGCCCGCACCGGGAAGATCGGCGACGGAAAGGTGTGGAGCGTGCCGGTGGAGACGGCGGTGAGGGTGAGGACCGGGGAGAGGGGACCGGACGCGCTGTAGCGGGGGCGGGGGTGCTCGGGTGGTTGGGGCTACGTCCCTCCGCCCGGGGCGGCCTGGGGTGCTCCGGGCATCGGGGCCGCGTCCCTCCACCCCTGGCAGCCCCCGCCCCCGGGGGGGGCGGGTAAGGGTGCGGGCCCCGGGTGCATCGGACATCAGCTCTGTCGGGACAGCAAGGGAGTTACTGGGTGACGAGCAAGGATCAGACGGACGAGCCCCCGGCCCGCCCGGGGCCCAGTACCTACGCCGCCGCCCGGCTGCACCTTCTGCACCAGGAGTCGCAGTCCGGGTCGCCCCGCCGTTCCGCCCTCGCGAAACTCACCGATGAGTGGGTGGGCGGGCTCTTCGGAACGGCCGCCAGGGAGACGGGGGTCAGGGGCGCCGCCCTGGTCGCCGTGGGCGGGTACGGGCGGGCGGAGCTGTCCCCGCGGAGCGACCTTGACCTGCTGCTGGTGCACGACGGGACGGCTTCCGACAAGGCGGTCGCCGCCCTGGCGGACCGCATCTGGTACCCCGTGTGGGACCTCGGTCTCGACCTCGATCACTCCGTCCGCACCCCCGCCGAAGCCCGCAAGGTCGCGGGCGAGGACCTGAAGGTGCAGCTCGGTCTGCTCGATGCCCGCCACCTCGTCGGCGACCTCGGCCTCACCACCGCCCTGCGCGCCACCGTCCTCGCCGACTGGCGCAACCAGGCCCCCAAGCGCCTGCCCGAACTGCGCGAGCTGTGCCTCGACCGGGCCGAGCGGTCAGGGGAGTTGCAGTACCTCCTGGAGCCGGACCTGAAGGAGGCGCGGGGCGGGCTCAGGGACGCCACCGCACTGCGTGCCGTCGCCGCCTCCTGGATCGCCGACGCGCCCCGGGAGGGCCTCGCCGAAGCCCGTCGCACCCTGCTCGACGTACGCGACGCACTGCACCTGGCGACCGGGCGGGCCACCGACCGCCTCGCGCTCCAGGAGCAGGACCAGGTGGCGGCGGCGCTCGGCGTGCTGGACGCGGACGTGCTGCTGCGGCAGGTGTACGAGGCCGCACGGACCATCTCGTACGCGAGTGAGGTGACCTGGCGGGAGGTCGGCCGGGTGGTGAAGGCCCGTTCGGTACGGCCACGGCTGAAGGCGCTGCTCGGCGGGCGGCCCGCACCCGAGCGGACCCCGCTCGCCGACGGTGTGGTCGAGCAGGACGGTGAGGCGGTGCTGGCGCGCAGCGCACGGCCGGAACGGGATGCGGTGCTTCCGTTGCGGGCCGCGGCCGCCGCCGCGCAGGCCGGGCTGCCGGTCAATCTGCATGTTGTACGTCAACTGGCGAGGAACACACCGCAGTTGACGGTGCCGTGGCCCGCCGAGGCGCGTGAGGAGCTGGTCACGCTGCTCGGAGCCGGGGAGTCGGCGATCGCGGTGTGGGAGGCGCTGGAGGCGGAGGGTCTGGTCACCCGGCTGCTGCCGGACTGGGAGCGGGTGCGGTGCCGGCCGCAGCGCAACCCCGTGCACACCTGGACCGTCGACCGGCACCTGCTGGAGACGGCGGTACGGGCGGCCGGGATGACCCGCCGGGTGAGCCGCCCGGACCTGCTGCTGGTGGCCGCGTTGCTGCACGACATCGGGAAGGGCTGGCCGGGGGACCACTCGGTCGCGGGGGAGACCATCGCGCGCGACATGGCGGCCCGGATCGGCTTCGGGGCGGCCGATGTGGCGGTCGTCGCCACCCTCGTACGACAGCATCTGCTGCTCGTGGAGACGGCGACCCGGCGGGACCTGGACGACCCGGCGACGGTCGGGGCGGTGGCGGAGGCGGTCGGTTCGGTGGCGACGCTGGAGCTGCTGCACGCGCTGACCGAGGCGGACGCGCTGGCGACCGGACCCGCCGCCTGGTCGGCATGGCGGGCGTCGCTGGTGGCGGAGCTGGTGCAGCGGGTGGCGGCGGTACTGGCCGGGGACCCGCTGCCGGACCCGGAACCGGCGGCGCTGACGGCGGAGCAGGAACGGCTGGTGGTGGAGGCACACCGGACGGGCGGCCCGGTGCTGGCGCTGCGGGCGCGCGAGGAGGGGGAGGAGGAGGTCACCGGTGGTGAGGGGCCGCTCGGGGCGGAGCTGCGGATCTCGGTGCCGGACCAGCCGGGGGTGCTGCCCGCGGTGGCCGGGGTGCTGGCGATGCACCGGCTGACGGTGCGGACGGCGGAGCTGCGGGAAGTGGATGTCCCCGTTCCGCAGGACGGGCCCGGCTCCGTACTCCTGCTGACCTGGCGGGTGGCGGCCGCGTACGGCTCACTGCCCGGGGCGAGCAGGCTGCGGGCGGATCTCGTACGTGCGCTGGAGGGCAGCCTGGACATCCCGGCCCGGCTGGCCGAGCGCGAGAAGGCGTACGCCACCGGACCTGCCCGCCGCAGGTCCCCCGCCCCGCCGCCCCGGGTGACGGTGGCCCCGGCGGCGTCCCGGCTGGCAACGGTGCTGGAGGTGCGCGCCCAGGACGCCCCGGGGCTGCTGCACCGGATCGGGCGGGCGCTGGACGAGGCGGGGGTACGGGTGCGCAGCGCGCATGTGTCGACGCTCGGGGCCAGCGCGGTGGACGCCTTCTATGTGACGGGAGTGGACGGGGTGCCGCTCCCGGCGACGGATGCGGCGGGGGTGGCGAAAGCGGTGGAGGGTGCGCTGGGGTAGCCGGCTGAGGGGTGCGGTCGTTCCCGACGCTCCCCGCCTGCGCGGGGACTGACGGTAATCCGGCGGGCGGGGACTGACGTTTTGCCGGGCCGGATACTCTTGGGGGCCAAGGACTCCGCCCCCAACCCGAGGATCTGCGACCACAGTGTTCGATACCCTCTCCGATCGCCTTTCCGCGACTTTCAAGAATCTCCGGGGCAAGGGCCGCTTGTCCGAGGCGGACATCGACGCCACCGCCCGCGAGATCCGTATTGCGCTGCTGGAAGCCGACGTCGCGCTGCCCGTCGTCCGCGCCTTCATCAAGAACGTCAAGGAGCGTGCCGCAGGGGCCGAGGTCTCCAAGGCCCTCAACCCTGCCCAGCAGGTTCTCAAGATTGTCAACGAGGAACTCGTCACGATCCTCGGCGGCGAGACCCGGCGTCTGCGCTTCGCCAAGTCCGGCCCGACCGTGATCATGCTCGCGGGTCTCCAGGGTGCCGGTAAGACGACCCTCGCCGGCAAGCTCGGTCTCTGGCTGAAGGGGCAGGGCCACTCCCCGCTCCTGGTGGCCTGTGACCTCCAGCGCCCCAACGCCGTCAACCAGCTGAGCGTCGTCGCCGAGCGCGCCGGCGTCGCGGTCTACGCGCCCGAGCCGGGCAACGGCGTCGGCGACCCGGTCCAGGTCGCCAAGGACTCCATCGAGTACGCGAAGACCAAGCAGTTCGACGTGGTCGTGGTCGACACCGCCGGACGCCTCGGCATCGACCAGGAGCTGATGCAGCAGGCCGCGGACATCCGCGACGCCGTCAGCCCGGACGAGATCCTCTTCGTCGTCGACGCGATGATCGGTCAGGACGCGGTCAACACGGCCGAGGCCTTCCGGGACGGCGTGGGCTTCGACGGTGTGGTGCTCTCGAAGCTGGACGGTGACGCCCGTGGTGGTGCGGCGCTGTCGATCGCGCACGTCACCGGCCGTCAGGTCATGTTCGCGTCCAACGGTGAGAAGCTCGACGAGTTCGACACCTTCCACCCGGACCGGATGGCCTCGCGCATCCTCGACATGGGTGACCTGCTCACCCTGATCGAGCAGGCGGAGAAGACCTTCAGCCAGGAAGAGGCCGCCAAAATGGCCTCCAAGCTGGCGTCCTCCAAGGGCAAGGACTTCACCCTGGACGACTTCCTGGCCCAGATGGAGCAGGTCAGGAAGATGGGTTCGATCTCCAAGCTGCTCGGCATGCTGCCGGGCATGGGGCAGATCAAGGACCAGATCAACAACATCGACGAGAAGGAAGTCGACCGCGTCGGCGCCATCATCAAGTCGATGACCCCCGCCGAGCGCGCCGAGCCGACCCTCATCAACGGCTCGCGTCGTGCCCGTATCGCCAAGGGCTCCGGTGTCGAGGTCAGCGCCGTGAAGGGCCTGGTCGAGCGGTTCTTCGAGGCCCGCAAGATGATGTCGAAGATGGCCCAGGGCGGCGGAATGCCCGGCATGCCGGGGATGCCCGGGATGGGCGGCGGCCCCGGCAAGCAGAAGAAGCAGATCAAGCAGGCCAAGGGCAAGCGCAAGAGCGGCAACCCGATGAAGCGCAAGGCCGAGGAGCAGGCGGCTGCCGAGCGCCGCGAGCAGGCCGCGCAGGGCGGCGGCGCGTTCGGTCTTCCCGCAGGTCAGGACGGCAAGGACTTCGAGCTGCCGGACGAGTTCAAGAAGCTGCTGTAGTCGTCGGCGGGGGCTTCCCCGCCGGATTTACGTCGCCGTGGGCACCCTCCCTCCGAGGGTGCCCACGGTGTTTTTGTGTCGTAACGTCCGAATATGAGCAACCCCGTGCCGCCGCGCCAGACCCCTGACCAGCCGTGGCGTTCGGAAGGTGCGCCGCCACCGCCGCCCGAGAAGAAGAAGATGCCCGGAGGGTGGGGCCGGCTGGCGCTGACCGCCCTGCTGGTTTACCTGCTGACCAATATCGTGCTCGGCTTCTTCAACGAGGGCGGCGAGCCGACGGTCGCGTACACCGAGTTCAGCAAGCAGGTCACCTCGGGGAATGTCTCCAAGATCTATTCCAAGGGCGACGCGATCCAGGGCGAGCTGAAGAAGGAACAGCCCGTTCCGGACGGCAAGAAGGACGCGAAGTACACCAAATTCATCACCCAGCGTCCGGCCTTCGCCGACGACAAGCTGTGGGACGAGCTCACCAAGGACGGTGTCACCGTCACCGCGACGCCGGTCGTCGAGGAGCGCAGCTTCCTCTCCAACCTGCTGATCTCGCTGGCCCCGATGCTGCTGCTGGTCGCGCTCTGGGTGGTCATCGCGCGGCGGATGAGCGGTGGCATGGGCGGCGGTGGCATGGGCGGGCTCGGCCGCAAGGCGCCGCCGAAGCCGGTCGAGCTGGTCGAGGGCAAGCGGACCACGTTCGAGGACGTGGCGGGCATCGACGAGGTGGAGGGCGAGCTGTCGGAGGTCGTCGACTTCCTCAAGAACCCGGACGCCTACCGGAAGCTGGGTGCCCGGATGCCCGGCGGGGTGCTCCTCGCGGGCCCGCCCGGCACCGGTAAGACCCTGCTCGCACGGGCGGTTGCCGGGGAGGCGGGGGTTCCGTTCTTCTCCGCGTCCGCCTCGGAGTTCATCGAGATGATCGTGGGCGTGGGTGCCGGACGGGTCCGCGAGCTGTTCGCGGAGGCCCGCAAGGTCGCCCCGGCGATCATCTTCATCGACGAGATCGACACCATCGGCCGGGCCCGCGGCGGCGGCTCGGGCATGGGCGGCCACGACGAGCGCGAGCAGACGCTCAACCAGATCCTCACCGAGATGGACGGCTTCTCCGGCTCCGAGGGCGTGGTCGTCATCGCCGCCACCAACCGCGTCGACGTCCTGGACCCGGCGCTCACCCGGCCCGGCCGCTTCGACCGGGTGGTGACGGTGAGCCCGCCGGACCGGGGCGGCCGCGAAGCCATCCTGAAGATCCACACCCGGTCCATCCCGCTCGCCGAGGGGGTCGACCTCGCCCAGGTCGCCCGCACGACCCCGGGCATGACCGGCGCGGACCTCGCCAACCTGGCCAACGAGGCGGCCCTGCTGGCGGTCAAGCGCAAGCAGGACGCGGTGACCCAGTCGGATCTGTCCGACGCCCTGGAGAAGGTCCAGCTCGGCGCGGAGCGACCGCTGATCATGCCGGAGGAGGAGCGCCGCAGGACGGCGTACCACGAAAGCGGTCACGCCCTGCTCGGCATGCTCCAGCCGGGCGCCGACCCGGTCCGCAAGATCACCATCGTGCCGCGCGGCCGTGCGCTCGGCGTCACCCTGTCGACGCCGGACGCCGACAAGTACGCGTACACCGAGGAGTACCTCCGCGGCAGGATCATCGGCGCACTCGGCGGGATGGCCGCCGAGCAGGTCGTCTTCCAGGTGATTACGACGGGTGCCGAGAACGACCTGGAGCAGGTCACCAACCTGGCCAGGGGAATGGTCGGCCGCTGGGGGATGAGCGAGCGGGTCGGCCGTCTCACCGCCATCCCGTCCGATGCGCAGCAGGCGTACGGTCTGTCCGCCGCGCCCGCCACCCTGGACGCGGTCGACAGCGAGATGCGCCGGATCGTCGACGAGTGCTACGCCGACGCCCTCCGCCTCCTGGAGGAGAACCGCCCCAAGCTGGACGCCCTGTCCGAGGCGCTGCTGGCCAACGAGACGCTGGAGGAGGCGGCGGCGTACGAGGCGGCGGGGATCACCCGGCTCCGCAAGGAGGGGTGATCCCGCCGTTCCCGTCTCCCCGCCGACGCGGCCGGCGGGCAGGCCTACGGCTCGCGGGCAGGCCTACGGCTCAAGGCTTACGGGCGATCAGATACCGGAACACATTCGGCATCCACACCGTCCCGTCCTGGCGCAGATACGGATGCAACGCCTCCACCAGCTCCTTCTCCACCTGCGCCAGGTCCGTGGCCCGTACCGCCGCGTCGAAGAGCCCGGTCGAGAGCAGGCCCCGTACCGCACTGTCCATGTCGCCGTACCCGAACGGGCAGGCCACCCGCCCCGAGCCGTCCGGCTTGAGACCGGCCCTGGCGGCCACGTCCTCCAGGTCGTCCCGCAGCGCGGGCCGCCAGCCGCCGGAGGTGCGCAGGGTGTCGGTCAGCCGGGCCGCCACCCGCAGCACCGCCGACGTGGCGCAGCGCTCGGGCGGGCCCCAGCCGGTCAGGACGACCGGGCTGCCGCGCCGTACCAGCGGAACGGCCTCCTCCAGGGCGGGGGTCAGACCGTCGGTGTCCCCGGCCGCGCAGCCGATCGGCGCGAAGGCGGTCACCAGGTTGTACGGAGTGCCCGGCGCCTCGGCGCTCTCGGCCGGGCCGCCGCAGACCACGGCCGCCGCGCTGTCGTCGGACTCCGGAGCCCCGTCGCCCCCGAGCCGGGTCCTGGCAAGTGCGATCCGCGCGGGATCGGTGTCGACTCCGGCGACCCTCGCGCCCCGGGAAGCCGCGACGAACAGTGCGAGCCCCGCACCGCAGTCGAGGCCGAGCAGCCGGGTGGCAGGGCCTACCTCAAGCCGCTCGTACACCGCTTCGTAGAGCGGAACCAGCATCCGTTCCTGGATCTCGGCCCAGTCACGCGCGCGTGCGAGCGCGCGCGTGCCCGGAGGTGCCGAGGCCGCGCTCGGGTGGTGCTGGACGAGCGTTGGTGTCATCGAAAGCGCCCCAATCCGCCAAGAGGTCGGTCGTGCCCTTGAATTGGCAACCCCCGTGATGTGCGCGTCGCCGCTCCCCCCATATGTCAGGGAACTGCGCATCCGTGCCCAAGTCCAGGGGGCAACAGGGCAATTGCGGGTGTACTCCGCGAGTGCGCCCCCTCATCGCGCCCGGGGTGCGCCGCACCGGGGTGAACCGCCGTACGGCGTCTGCTCCACGCGCCCCGCACGCCGCCGGGCCGCCCCGGGCGCCCGTCACAGGTGGGGGACCCACGCCCCCGTAACGGCACGGCGGACAGAGGTGCCGGGTGCGGCACAGGGGCCCCGGGTGCCGGCTGCCGCCACGGCGGGGCCGGTCCGGGTACGGGTGGGGACGTATGCGGGAGTACGCCCACGGTCGGTGCGGGCGGCGCCCGGAGTGGACGAATCGGGGCAGCGGCCCTCGTCGGGACGCATCAGCGGGAACTGACTGGTACGTGCAAATTATTTGGGATGCCCCGGAATAGGAACACGGGGGCCCTCCGGCTCGTTGTCACGTCGTGAGCACGACACCACCTGTCCTCGCCGCAGAACTGGCGCAGGCGTGGGCCGACATCCAGCGGTACCACCCCGAGCTGCCCGATCTAGCCGCGCCAGAGTCCCTGATCGGAGAGTCCTCGTCCGCCTGCGGCGTGGCTCTCTCCTTCGAACGACTGCTGCATGAGGCAGTCCACGGCATCGCCGCAGCCCGCGGCGTCCGTGACACCTCGCGCGCGGGTCGCTACCACAACCGCAGATTCCTCGCGATCGCCGAGGAGCTGGGTCTCGACCACCCCGAAGAACCGCACCCCAGCAGCGGATTCTCGCTGGTCGCCCTCAATCCCGAGGCGAAACGGCGCTACCGCCCCACCATCGAGCGGCTGACCCGTGCCCTCAAGGCGCACACGGTCGCCACCGCCGCCGATACCAAGCGGTCCTTCCGCGGCCCCGCCGCCCGGCACGGGTCGTCCGGGGGAGGAGTGCGGGTCAAGGCCGTCTGCGACTGCGGGCGCAATGTGCGCGTGGTCCCCTCGGTGCTGGCCCAGGCCCCGATCGTGTGCGGCGGCTGCGGCAAGCCGTTCCGCATCCCCGAAGTGGTGGCAGCGGCGGGCTGAGCCGGCAGGGCCGCGGCCCCGTCCGGTCGCCGCCGGACGGGGGACATCGCGTCGCAGGTGTGTGGCACAATGGGCAGCTGTACTCGACAGCCGCACAGGACCCCTCTCTCCTCCGGCTGACGCGTCCATCGGGCACTCCGAGTACCGCAACCCCACGTGGCATCCCGTTGTGCCCAACCACGTCAATTCCAGGAGAGAACACTCCAGTGCTCAAGATCAAGCTGAAGCGCCTCGGTAAGATCCGTTCGCCTCACTACCGCATCGTCGTCGCCGATGCCCGTGTGCGCCGTGACGGTCGTGCCCTCGAAGAGATCGGCCTGTACCACCCGGTGCAGAACCCGTCGCGCATCGAGGTCAACGCCGAGCGTGCGCAGTACTGGCTGTCCGTCGGCGCCCAGCCGACCGACGCCGTCCTCGCCATCCTGAAGCTCACCGGTGACTGGCAGGCCCACAAGGGTCTCCCGGCCCCCGCGCCGCTGCTCCAGCCGGCGACCAAGGAAGACAAGCGCGCTTCCTTCGACGCTTTCGCCAAGGCCCTTGAGGGTGGCGACGCCAAGGGCGAGGCCATCACCCCGAAGGCGAAGAAGGCCGACAAGAAGACGGAAGAGGCTCCGGCCGAAGCCGCCGCTGAGTCGACCGAGGCCTGAGCATGCTCGAGGAGGCTCTTGAGCACCTCGTGAAGGGCATCGTGGACAACCCCGACGACGTGCAGGTCGCCTCGCGCACCCTGCGTCGCGGACGTGTCCTTGAGGTCCGGGTGCACCCCGACGACCTCGGCAAGGTGATCGGCCGCAACGGCCGTACCGCCCGCGCCCTGCGTACCGTCGTGGGGGCCATCGGTGGCCGTGGAATCCGCGTCGACCTCGTCGACGTGGACGCCGCCCACTGAGCCTTAGGCAGTAGAGCATTACCGGCAGGGGCCGGGGAGGGCTTCGGCCCGCCCCGGCCCCTTGTCATTTTCGTTCCCGAACAGGAGAAACCAGAGTGCAGCTGGTAGTCGCGCGGATCGGCCGCGCCCACGGAATCAAGGGCGAGGTCACCGTCGAGGTGCGCACGGACGAGCCCGAGCTGCGGCTCGGTCCCGGCGCCGTACTGACCACGGACCCCGCGGGGGTGGGCCCGCTGACCGTCGAGACCGGCCGGGTGCACAGCGGCCGGCTGCTGCTGCGCTTCGTCGGCTACAAGGACCGCACGGCGGCCGAGTCCCTGCGCAACACCCTGCTGATCTCCGACGTGGACCCCGAGGAGCGTCCGGAAGACCCCGAGGAGTTCTACGACCACCAGCTGATCGACCTGGACGTGGTCCTCGCCGACGGCACCGAGATCGGCCGGATCACCGAGATCACCCACCTGCCCTCGCAGGACCTGTTCATCGTGGAGCGCCCCGACGGCAGCGAGGTGATGATCCCCTTCGTGGAGGAGATCGTCCTCTCGATCGACCTGACCGAGCAGCGCGCGGTCATCGACCCGCCGCCCGGCCTGATCGACGAGAGCGAGGCCGTCGTCGCCTCCACCAGGGACGACGACGCGGACGCCGGCGAGGCATCCGGCTCCGGCGACGCGGGCTCCGAAGCGGCCTCGGACTCCGAAGCGGCCTCCGGCTCCAAAGCGGCCTCCGGCTCCGAAGAGGACGCGAAGTAATGCGGCTCGACGTCGTCACGATCTTCCCCGAGTACCTGGAGCCGCTGAACGTCTCCCTGGTCGGCAAGGCCCGCCACCGCGGCGTCCTCGACGTCCAGGTGCACGACCTCCGCGACTGGACGTACGACCGCCACAACACCGTCGACGACACCCCCTACGGCGGCGGCCCCGGCATGGTCATGAAGACCGACCCCTGGGGAGAGTGCCTCGACCAGGCGCTCGCCGACGGTTACGAGGCAGGGGCCCGCGGCCCCGCCATGGTCGTCCCCACCCCCAGCGGCCGCCCCTTCACCCAGGAACTCGCGGTCGAGCTCTCCGAGCGGCCCTGGCTGGTCTTCACGCCCGCCCGCTACGAGGGCATCGACCGCCGGGTGATGGACGAGTACGCGACCCGGATGCCGGTCTACGAGGTCTCCATCGGGGACTACGTGCTGGCCGGCGGCGAGGCGGCCGTCCTGGTCATCACCGAGGCCGTCGCCCGCCTGCTGCCCGGTGTGCTCGGCAACGCCGAGTCCCACCAGGACGACTCCTTCGCCCCCGGCGCCATGGCCAACCTCCTCGAAGGCCCCGTCTACACCAAGCCCCCCGAGTGGCGCGGGCGCACCATCCCCGACGTACTCCTCAGCGGGCACCACGGGAAGATCGCCCGCTGGCGGCGGGACGAGGCGCTGCGCCGCACGACCGCCAACCGGCCCGACCTGATCGAGCGCACCGACCCCGCCGCCTTCGACAAGAAGGACCGGGAAATGCTCTCCATCCTGGGCTGGCGGCCGGGCCCCGACGGCCGATTTGGGCCGAGCCCCGAGGCCGTGGAAGAATAGGTCGCTGTTGTCCGTCCACGTGCGCCCCTGCCACAGGGGGAACGACGCACCCCCGGACGTGATCAGCAAAATCATCTCTCTCCGATATGCCGCTGATGACCTGTGGCATCAGCGAAGAAAGCAGACACACATGTCTCACCTGCTCGACGCCGTCGACGCTGCCTCCATCCGCAGCGACGTCCCGGCCTTCCGCCCCGGTGACACCGTCAACGTGCACGTGCGCGTCATCGAAGGCAACCGCTCCCGTGTGCAGCAGTTCAAGGGTGTAGTCATCCGTCGCCAGGGTGCGGGCGTCCGCGAGACCTTCACGGTCCGCAAGGTCTCCTTCTCCGTCGGCGTCGAGCGCACCTTCCCGGTGAACTCCCCGATCTTCGAGAAGATCGAGGTCGTGACCCGCGGTGACGTCCGTCGCGCGAAGCTGTACTACCTCCGTGAGCTGCGCGGCAAGGCCGCCAAGATCAAGGAGAAGCGCGACAACTGATCGCGCCTCTGGTGCCCGGTACCGGCCGGATAGGCTCGGCTCCGATGGACACCGAAGCAGCACCACACCCGGAGCGCGACCGCTCGCCCGCCCCCTCGCAGGGGCCGGCGCGGCGGTCGCGCTCCGCGCGTTTTCCGGGGCGTCCCGCAGGTGCGCTGCCGGGGTCCCGCAGCCCTTCGGGACCGGGCCCCGTGCGGTCCTCGGACCTGGTACGCCGGCGTGGTCACCGCCCCCTGCTGCTCGCCGTCGCCTGCGTCGCCTTCCTGCTGGTGCTCAGCAGCTTCGTGATGCAGCCCTTCCTGATCCCCAGCACCTCGATGCAGCCCACCCTCCAGGTCGGCGACCGGATCCTGGTGAACAAGCTGGCGTACCGTTTCGGCGCCGAGCCCGCACGCGGTGATGTGGTGGTCTTCGACGGCCGGGGTTCTTTCGTACGGGAGGAACCCGAGGTCAACCCCCTGGCGGGCGCGCTGCGTTGGGGCGGTGCGGCGCTCGGCCTCACCGAACCCGCCGAGACGGACTTCGTGAAGCGGGTGGTGGGCGTGGGCGGCGACCGGGTGGTCTGCTGCGACAAGCGGGGGAGGCTCCGGGTGAACGGGACGAGCGTCGAGGAGCCCTATCTGTACCCGGGCAACCCCCCGTCCCGGGTGCCCTTCGACATCGTCGTACCCGCCGGGACGCTGTGGATGATGGGCGACCACCGCTCCCGCTCCAGCGACTCCCGTGACCATCTGGGCAGCCCCGGCGGGGGCATGGTGCCGTTGGACCGGGTGATCGGCAGGGCCGACCGGATCGGCTGGCCGTTCGGGCGGTGGGGTGCCGTGGAGCCCTCGGACGCCTTCGCGGACGTGCGACAGCCGGCCGCGTCCCATGGGTAGCCGCGGTCGCGACCGTGCGCGGACGACGCCGGAGGAGACCCCGCTGCCGACCGGCAGCAGGCCCACCGTGCCCGCCGGGCCGAGGCCGGGCCCCGGGCGGGCCGAGCGGCGCAAGCTGGCCCGCCGGGTCAAGCGGCGGCGGCGCAGATCGGCGATCAAGGAGATACCCGTCCTCATAGTCGTGGCGCTGCTGATCGCGCTCGTACTGAAGACGTTCCTGGTGCAGGCCTTCGTGATCCCGTCGGGCTCGATGGAGCAGACGATCCGGATCGGCGACCGGGTGCTGGTCGACAAGCTGACCCCGTGGTTCGGGTCGCGGCCGGAGCGCGGCGAGGTCGTCGTCTTCAAGGACCCGGGCGGCTGGCTGGAGCAGGAGAAGAAGCCCGCGGAGCCGGACCCGGTGGGGGTCAAGCAGGTCAAGGAGGGGCTGACCTGGATCGGACTGCTGCCGTCCGCGGACGAGCAGGACCTGATCAAGCGGGTGATCGCGGTCGGCGGGGACACCGTGAAGTGCTGCGACAAAAATGGTCAGGTAACCGTCAACGGCGTACCCCTCAGTGAACCCTTTGTGTTTCCGAACGACCGGCCCTCCAAGATTCCCTTCGAGGTGAAGGTGCCCGACGGGCGGCTCTTCGTGATGGGGGACCACCGGTCGAATTCTGCCGATTCCCGGTACCACCTGGACGGGAAGTATCAGGGAACGGTCGCGGAGGACGGTGTGGTCGGCCGGGCCGTCGTCATCGGCTGGCCGATCGGGCACTGGCGCAAGCTGGAGGTCCCCGAGACCTTCGCCCGGATTCCCGAGCCGCGTGCCAAGGCGGCCGCTGCGGGACAACCGCCGGATAGGGTGGCGTCCCAGGATCGATGAGGTCCTACTCCCGAGCCCAGGGGAACTCCCGCTCGTTATGGGAGTGGTGGGCCTGTGCCTTGTCGGGCGCGGGCGGCGGCACGGAGTGAGGAGTGGACGTGGGGGATGTGGCGGTCGGAGCCCGGTCCGGGCACGACGGATCCGAGGACGAACCCGAGCGCCGGCGGCGGACGGAGGCGTCCCCGGCCGGTGCCACGGACGCGGCTCCCGCGGACTCGGCCACCGGGAGCACCGCTCCCCGGGGCGCGGCTCCCACGGGCGCGGCCCCTGCGGGCCCGGCTCCCGGGGGCCCGGCTCCCGCAGGTACGGCGACGGGGCAGACGAACGGTGAATCGGTGAGTGACACGCACAACGGCCCGCCGGACGGCTCGGGGCACAGCGGCGGCAACGGTCGCGGAGGCGACGGCGACGGCGCCCACGACGACGAGGCCCCCCGGGCGGAGCGCAAGCAGCGGTCCTTCTGGAAGGAACTGCCGCTGCTGATCGGTATCGCGCTGCTCCTCGCGCTGCTGATCAAGACCTTCCTGGTACAGGCGTTCTCGATTCCCTCGGAATCGATGCAGGAGACCCTCCAGCGGGGTGACCGGGTGCTGGTCGACAAACTGACCCCTTGGTTCGGCGCCGAGCCGGAGCGCGGCGAGGTCGTCGTCTTCCACGACCCGGGCGGCTGGCTGAACGACACGGCGGTGGCCGAGCCCAACGCCGTGCAGAAGGTGCTCAGCTTCATCGGCCTGATGCCGTCCGCCGAGGACAAGGACCTGATCAAGCGGGTCATCGCGGTCGGCGGCGACACCGTGGAGTGCAAGGCCGGCGGTTCGGTCCACGTCAACGGCCATGCGCTGGACGACAAGTCGTACATCTCGCCGCAGGGTTCCCCGTGCGACGACAAGCCCTTCGGCCCGCTCAAGGTCCCGGCCAACAAGCTCTGGGTCATGGGCGACAACCGGAAGAACTCCCTCGACTCCCGCTACCACCAGGAGATCGCGGGCGGCGGCATGGTCGACACCGAGGAGGTCGTCGGGCGGGCCGTCGTGGTGGCCTGGCCGATCAGCCGCTGGTCGACGCTGCCGGTACCGGACACCTTCGACCAGCCGGGTCTGGCGAGCGCCACCGCGGCCGCGGCATCCGTCGCTCCCGGTGCGCTCGGTGTGGCCGGTGCGATTCCGCTGGTGCTTTGGCGCCGCAGGAGGCTGACCAGCGGGCGTACCGACGGGTAGGGTGCCGTCCCAGATCGTTGATCTCCGAAAGCAGGGGGAGCGCTGGGATGGGCCAAGCAGGACGCAGGGAAACGGACGGCCGCGGCCGCCTCGGCAGTGTGCTGTCGGGGCTGGCCGTGGCCGTCGGCTGTGTGCTCTTCCTCGGCGGATTCGCCTGGGGAGCGGTGGTGTACAAGCCGTACACGGTGCCCTCGGACTCGATGACCCCGTCGATCAACACCGGGGACCGGGTGCTCGCCGAGCGAATATCGGGCGACGAGGTGCGCCGCGGGGACGTGGTGGTCTTCACCGACAGGACCTGGGCCGCGATGCCGATGGTCAAGCGGGTGGTGGGCGTCGGCGGCGACAAGGTCGTCTGCTGCGACAAGCAGAGCCGGCTGGCGGTCAACGGGCAGCCCCTGGACGAGCCCTATGTGAGCTCCAAGGAGGGCACCGCCTCCCAGCCCTTCAGCGCCACCGTGCCCGAGGGTGAACTCTTCCTGCTCGGTGACGAGCGCCGTACGTCGGTGGACTCGCGGGGGCATCTGATGGACTCCACCAAGGGCACGGTCCCGGTGACCGAGGTCGCGGCCAGGGTGGACGCCGTCGCCTGGCCCGTGGGAGGCGTGCTGGAACGGCCGCGGGCCTTTGCCTCGCTGCCCGGCGGAGTGTCGGAGCCGGGGCCGGTGAAATTGCTGGTGACGGCGGTCGTGGCGGGTGTGGTGCTGATCTTCGGCGGGGCCGCCTACGGGCCGCTGTCGAAGCTGGGCGGGCGACGGAAGGTACGGGTGTGACGGCGGTGGAGAACGCGACGGGGAACACCACGGGTGGCGCGCCGGGTAGCGCGACGGGTGACGCATCGGACAGCGCGTCCGAGAAGCAGCTGCGGAAGGTCGCGCGGGTCATCCTGCTCGACCCGCAGGACCGGGTACTGCTGATGCACGGCTTCGAGCCCGCGGACCCGGACCGCAGGTGGTGGTTCACGCCCGGCGGCGGCCTGGAGGGCGACGAGACCTGGGCCGAGGCGGCACTGCGCGAACTCGCCGAGGAGACCGGGATCACCGACGTGACTCTCGGGCCGGTTCTCTGGCAGCGGATTTGCTCCTTCGAGTTCGACGGGCGGCGCTGGGACCAGGACGAATGGTTTTATTTGGCGCGTACGAAGCAGACCGAGACGGTGCTGACCGGGCTCACCGAGCTGGAGCAGCGCAGCGTCGCAGGACTGCGGTGGTGGTCTTCCCCCGCACTTTCGCGGACGCGTGAGACGGTGTACCCGACCAGGCTCGCCGAGTTGCTGCGCACGCTGCTCGACGAGGGTCCCCCGAGTACGCCGATCGTCCTGGCCCCGGAAACCGAATAGGGGCGTACGGGGCTGGCGCACAATAGGGGGACGCACGGCTGAAGGGGAACATGCCATGAGCGCCGAGGACCTCGAAAAGTACGAGACCGAGATGGAGCTGAAGCTCTACCGGGAGTACCGCGATGTCGTCGGTCTGTTCAAATATGTGATCGAGACCGAACGGCGCTTCTACCTCACCAACGACTACGAGATGCAGGTGCACTCGGTCCAGGGCGAGGTGTTTTTCGAAGTATCGATGGCGGACGCGTGGGTCTGGGACATGTACCGGCCCGCCAGGTTCGTCAAGCAGGTACGGGTGCTCACGTTCAAGGACGTGAACGTGGAGGAGCTCAACAAGAGCGACCTGGAGCTGCCGGGGAGCTGAGCCCTCGTGGGAAACGAAAGCTCTTGGGGAGAAGGCAGCCCTCGTGGGAGACGAGAGTCCTTGTGGGGGCCGAGTGCTTCCTGAGGGTGGCCAGGTTTTCCACAATGGCGAGGTTTTCCCCATGATCCAATAGCTTGCGGAGATTGCGTCACATTCGGTTCCGGAGGTGGAACCGAATGAACGCGATCAAGGACGCAACGAAGAGGGCCCGCAATACCCCTGGCGCTCTCGGCCGGTACGGCGAGGATCTGGCCGCCCGCTGGCTGACCGAAGTGGGGATGTCCGTTCTGGAGCGCAACTGGCGCTGCCGGGCGGGCGAGATCGACATCGTGGCCCGCGACGGCGACGCGCTCGTCGTCTGCGAGGTCAAGACCAGACGCACCAGCCCCTTCCAGCACCCGATGGCAGCCGTCCCGCCGCGCAAGGCCGAGCGGCTGCGTGCCCTGGCCGAGATCTGGCTGCACGAGCACGGCGGGCCCCCTCCGGGCGGCGCCCGGATCGACCTGGTGGGCGTCACCCTTCCCCGCCGGGGCTCCCCGGCCGTGGAGCACGCGCGGGGGGTGGCCTGATGGGATTCGCGCGTACGTGCTCGGTGGCGCTGGTCGGCGTCGAGGGTGTGGTCGTCGAGGTGCAGGCCGACCTGGAACCGGGTCTGGCGGCATTCGCCCTGGTGGGGCTGCCCGACAAGAGCCTGTTCGAGAGCAAGGACCGGGTGCGGGCGGCGGTGGTCAACTCCGGTGTCGCCTGGCCGCAGAAGAAGCTGACGGTGGGGCTGAGTCCGGCCTCGGTGCCCAAGAGCGGCAGTGGGTTCGATCTGGCGATCGCGGTGGCCGTGCTGGCGGCGGCCGAGCGGATCAATCCGCAGGAGATCGCCGATCTGGTGATGGTGGGAGAGCTGGGGCTGGACGGGCGGGTCAGACCGGTGCGGGGCATCCTGCCCGCCGTGCTGGCCGCGTCCGAGGCCGGGTACCGGCAGGTGGTGGTGCCCGAACAGTGCGCGGCGGAGGCCTCGTTGGTGCCGGGCATCTCGGTACTGGGGGTACGCAGCCTGCGTCAGCTGGTCGCCGTGCTGGCCGGCGAGGAGGTGCCCGAGGAGGAACCGGCGGAGGAGGGGCGGCCCGACGCGATGCTCGCGGGGCTCACCGTGCCCGGCGCGGGGGTGGGCACCGGGTTGGCGCCCGGCTTCGGGGAGGCGGGGCCGGACCTGGCTGATGTGGGCGGGCAGGAGGTGGCCAGGTTCGCCCTGGAGGTGGCGGCCGCGGGCTGCCATCATCTGCTGCTGCACGGTCCGCCGGGTGCGGGCAAGACGATGCTTGCCGAGCGGCTGCCGGGACTGCTGCCGCCGCTCACCCGGCGGGAGTCCCTGGAAGTGTCGGCGGTGCACTCGGTGGCCGGAATCCTGCCGCCGGGGCAGCCGCTGGTCACCAGTGCGCCGTACTGCGCACCGCACCACTCCGCGACGATGCAATCCCTCATCGGGGGCGGCAACGGGCTGCCGAGGCCGGGGGCGGTCTCGCTGGCGCACCGGGGGATTCTCTTTCTCGACGAGGCGCCCGAATTCGCCGGGAAGGCGCTCGACTCGCTGCGGCAGCCACTGGAGTCCGGACATGTAGTGGTGGCGCGCAGCGCCGGGGTGGTGCGGCTGCCGGCCCGCTTTCTGATGGTGCTGGCTGCCAACCCCTGCCCGTGCGGCAGGTACGGCGGGGCCGAGGTGGCGTGCGAGTGCGGTGCGGCGACGGTCCGGCGCTATCAGGCACGGTTGTCGGGGCCGCTGATCGACCGGGTCGACCTGAAGGTCGGGGTGGAGGCGGTGCAGCGCTCGGACCTGGCCGGGCTGCAAGGACCGCCGGAGACCACCGCGGAGGTCGCCGTCCGGGTGCGGGCCGCCAGGGAGCGGGCCGCCGCGCGGCTGGCGGGAACGCCGTGGAGCCACAACAGCGAGGTGCCGGGACACGAACTGCGAACCCGCTGGCAGGCGGCGCCCGGGGCGTTGCACGCCGCCGAGCGGGACATGGACCGGGGAATGCTGACCGCCCGCGGTTTCGACCGGGTGCTCCGGGTCGCCTGGACCGTGGCCGACCTCGCAGGACACGGACAGCCCGACGAACGGGACCTGGAGGTCGCTCTCCAGCTGCGGACGGGGGTCGACCGGGGTGCGATCAGGGCGCGGGTGAAGGGGGAGGACGTTCTGGTGGGCGGGGGTACGGGATGAGCGCGGCGGCGGTGGGCGCGGAGGAGCGGTGGGCCAGGGCCGCGCTCACGGGGATCGTCGAGCCCGGTGACGAGACGACTGGCCGCTGGTTGCGGGAGCACGGCCCCGTGGAGCTGTTGCGGCGGCTGACCGCGACCGCACCGGGGGCGGGGGAGGCCCTGTCCGGGGCCGGCGAGAAGCGGCTCGCGGGGTGCCGGAACCGGGCGGACGGCGTCGACGTGGGGCGGTATCTGGAGGCGGCGGCAGCCGTGGGAGGCCGGCTGGTCTGCCCGGGGGACGAGGAGTGGCCCAGTCAGTTGGACGACCTCGGGGACGCGCGGCCGGTCGGGCTCTGGGTGCGGGGGCGGCCGAATCTGCGGATGTGGGCGCTGCGGTCCGTCGCCGTGGTCGGGGCCCGCGCCTGCACGCCGTACGGGGCGCACATGGCGGCGGCCCTCGGTGCGGGCCTCGCGGAGCGGGGCTGGGTGGTGGCGTCGGGGGCCGCCTACGGGGTCGACGGGGCGGCGCACCGGGGGGTGCTGGCCGCGGGCGGGGCGACCGTCGCCGTACTGGCCTGCGGGATCGACGTCGTCTACCCGCGCGGACATGCGGAGTTGATCGGCCGGATCGCCGAACAGGGTCTGCTGGTGGCGGAGTTGCCGCCCGGAAGCCATCCGACGCCCAGCCGGTTCGTGCTGCGCAACCGCGTCATCGCCGCCCTCACCCGGGGCACCGTCGTGGTGGAGGCCGAGTACCGCAGCGGCTCGCTCGTCACCGCACGCAGTGCCCAACGGCTCGGACGGTTCACCATGGGGGTGCCGGGACCGGTCACCAGCGGACTCTCCGCCGGGGTCCACGAACTGCTGCGCGGTGAGGGCGTACTGGTCACCGACGCCGCCGAAGTCGTCGAACTGGTGGGGGAGATCGGCGACCTGGCACCGGCCAGACGAGGACCCGTACTCCCCAAGGACCTGCTCGACCCCGTCACCGTCCGCGTACTGGAGGCGCTGCCCGCCCGTGCGGCGGCCGACACGCGGAGCGTCGCGCGCGAGGCCGGGACCACGGGTGACGAGGCGCTCGCCAGGCTGTACGAACTGCACTCCCTGGGGTTCGTCGAACGGCGCGGCGACAACTGGCAGTTGGCGTCAAGCGCGGTACGCGCCGCGCACACCCGGCGAGGCGGTGCTTGACCAGCGGCTCCCGAGTGAAAAGGTAAAGAAGATGACCCTTGAATCGTGCAGCGAATCCCGTCCGGAGCAGCCGTGCGCGACGGCGGCGCCGGCGCGGGGGCGCGGCCCGGAGCCGTCAACCGGACGGTCCGGTCCCATATCCTTCGCGCATTGCGACGCTCCAGTCACGCTACGCTCGCTAGGCTTTCGCCCCGCTCAGGCATCAAGCACGGCACCCAGCACGGCATCAAGTCCCCCTCACATCACAGCAGAACGGCTCAAGGCAACGCATGCCCCAGCACACCTCCGGGTCTGACCGCGCGGCAGCTCCCCCCGCCGCCCGCGGTCCCGTACGGCCCCCGGCGCCCTCGTCCGTGGACGAGCTGTGGCGGTCGTACAAGACCACGGGCGACGAGCGGCTGCGGGAGCAGCTGATCCTGCACTACTCGCCGCTGGTGAAGTACGTCGCGGGCCGGGTCAGCGTGGGGCTGCCCTCCAACGTCGAGCAGGCCGACTTCGTGTCCTCCGGGGTGTTCGGGCTGATCGACGCCATCGAGAAGTTCGACATCGAGCGCTCCATCAAGTTCGAGACGTACGCCATCACCCGCATCCGCGGCGCGATGATCGACGAACTGCGGGCCCTGGACTGGATTCCGAGGTCGGTGCGGACCAAGGCCAAGGCCGTCGAGCGGGCCTACGCCACGCTTGAGGCGCAGCTGCGCCGCACCCCCTCGGAGGGCGAGGTCGCCGCCGAGATGGGTATCGCGGTGGAGGAACTCCACGCCGTCTTCAGCCAGTTGTCGCTCGCCAACGTGGTCGCACTGGAGGAGCTGCTGCACGCGGGGGGCGAGGGCGGCGACCGGCTGAGCCTGATGGAGACGCTGGAGGACACCAGCGCCGACAACCCGGTCGAGGTCGCCGAGGACCGCGAGCTGCGCCGGCTGCTCGCCCGGTCGATCAATACACTGCCCGACCGGGAGAAGACCGTGATCACTCTCTACTACTACGAGGGTCTGACCCTGGCCGAGATCGGCAATGTGCTCGGCGTCACGGAAAGCCGGGTCAGCCAGATCCACACCAAGTCGGTACTGCAGCTCAGGGCCAAGCTCGCCGACGTCGGACGCTGAGGTGCCGGGCGCTCCGGGGAGGCGCTGAATCGTCCCTTCCGGGTGTACCCGTCGTCATCGTCGACCGGCATCCGTAGAGTGGAACCCGTGCCAAGGATTCGAGCGGCCTCCGTGGCCGAGCACCGGACGATGCAACGCAGCGCACTGCTGGACGCTGCCCGCTCCCTGCTGTCCGAAGGCGGTACGGAGGCATTGACCTTCCCCGCCCTCGCCGAGCGCACGGGCCTGGCCCGTTCCTCGGTCTACGAGTACTTCCGCTCCCGGGGGGCGGTCGTCGAGGAGCTGTGCGCCGTCGACTTCCCGGTCTGGGCCGGGGAGGTCGAGGCGGCGATGGCCGCGGCGGACACCGCCGAGGGCAAGGTCGAGGCGTACGTACGACAGCAGCTGACGCTGGTCGGGGACCGGCGCCACCGCGCCGTGGTCGCGATCTCCGCCAGTGAGCTGGACGCCGGGGCGCGCGAGAAGATCCGTGCGGCGCACGGGGGGCTGGTCACGATGATCGGCGACGCGCTGCGGGACCTGGGGCACGAGCAGCCGCGGCTGGTGGCGATGATGCTGCAGGGCGTGGTGGACGCGGCGGTGCGGCGTACCGAACTGGGCGGGGCCGCTGAGGAGCCGGAGGTCATCGTCGAGACCGCGGTGTCGATGGCTCTGCACGGGGTGCGGGGCTGAGAGGTCGCCCCGGCGGGTGCCCGGGTGCGGGTTGTGTGCACCTGCGGCGCAGCAGGTGTGCCACGGCGGCGAAGCCCGTCAGGGGTCCGTGAGGTGTGAGTGCGGCCGCCCCCGTTACTCGTGGCGCACCCTGTTTCGGGGCGGACGCGGGTGGTGGGACCCCGAACACCGGAAGGAGCCTGGGCGGGCTCCGGTGCAGCAGGCCGGGGGGCAGGAGGGACAGCGGGTTCAGGTAGGTCTCGTGCCGGAGCAGTCCCCAGTGCAGACAGCCGGAGGCCGGGCAGTGGTACGTCCCCGGCTCCAGTACCGCCACCACCTGACCCGCCACGACATCGGCGTCCTTCGCGACCAGTGCTCGTACCGGCTCGTAGGTCGTGCGCAGCGGCGGATCCCCGGTGCCGGACAACGTGATGGAGAGCACTCCCCGTCCGGCCACCCGGCCGGCGAACGAGACCCGGCCCGCAGCCGCGGCGCGGACCTCCTGGCCGGCCACGGCAGCGAGGTCCACGCCCCGGTGTCCGGCCGTGTACGGGGACGGTGGCGGCTCCCAACCCCGTACGACAGCGGGACGTTGGCCCACCGGCCAGAAACGGTCCGCAGGTCCGTCGGCCGCGGCGGCGGAGCCTGCCGGGAACATCCACAACACCATCGCGCTCACCAGTCGGTACATGGCGAAAACGGTCCCGCAACGGACCGGATCGTGGGGATCATGGACCGTTTCTGTGGACGGCCAAACGGTTGTGGACAACGCCGTCACCCGGCACTGTGCCGGTCCCGTACACTTCTTGTGGCGATCCGGGTCACCGGGTCGACTTCGCACGTCCCGCCACCACCCACTCTTCAGCGGTCAGTGGCAGCGCTGCTCGGTCCTCGGAGTTTCTGACCTCACGGTCCAGACCTCATGGGCACAGCGCGTGGGACGTCAGGCGCCACCGCCGTCCGGCGGAAGCGATAACCGAGTATCTCAAGGAGTACGGCCATGGCCGTCGTCACGATGCGGGAGCTGCTGGAAAGCGGCGTCCACTTCGGTCACCAGACCCGTCGTTGGAACCCGAAGATGAAGCGCTTCATCTTCACGGAGCGCAACGGCATCTACATCATCGACCTCCTGCAGTCGCTGTCGTACATCGACCGCGCCTACGAGTTCGTGAAGGAGACCGTCGCCCACGGCGGTTCCATCATGTTCGTCGGTACGAAGAAGCAGGCCCAGGAGGCCATTGCCGAGCAGGCGACCCGCGTGGGCATGCCCTACGTGAACCAGCGCTGGCTCGGCGGCATGCTGACCAACTTCTCCACCGTCTACAAGCGCCTCCAGCGCCTGAAGGAGCTGGAGCTCATCGACTTCGAGGACGTGGCCGCGTCGGGCCTCACCAAGAAGGAGCTCCTGGTTCTCTCGCGCGAGAAGGCCAAGCTGGAGAAGACCCTCGGCGGTATCCGCGAGATGTCGAAGGTTCCTTCCGCGGTGTGGATCGTCGACACCAAGAAGGAGCACATCGCCGTCGGTGAGGCGCGCAAGCTGCGCATCCCGGTCGTCGCGATCCTCGACACCAACTGCGACCCCGACGAGGTCGACTACAAGATCCCCGGCAACGACGACGCGATCCGCTCCGTCACGCTGCTCACCCGTGTGATCGCCGACGCCGTCGCCGAGGGCCTCATCGCCCGTTCCGGTGCCGCCAAGGGCGACTCCAAGCCGGGCGACAAGGCCGCCGGCGAGCCCCTCGCCGAGTGGGAGCGCGACCTGCTTGAGGGCGACAAGAAGGCTGACGAGGCTCCGGCCGCCGACGCCGACGCCCCCGCCGCCGAGGCTGCTCCGGCCGCCGAGGCCGAGGTTGCCGCTCCGGCCGCCGACGCCGAGGCTGCTCCGGCCGAGGCCGCTGCCGAGGCTCCGGCCGAGGACGAGAAGGCCTGAACCAGCCTTCACGGCTGACTGACGGCGGGGGAGGGGCGCCCAGCGCGCCCCGCCCCCGCCGTTCACCCGTAGATCGCGTCGATCCGGACCGCCCGTGAACCGGGCAGCCCGTTGATCACGTCGATCGGACGGATCACGACTCGTAGATCACGACTTCCGAGAAGAGATTCACAGACTCATGGCGAACTACACCGCCGCTGACGTCAAGAAGCTCCGCGAGCTCACCGGCGCCGGCATGATGGACTGCAAGAAGGCGCTCGACGAGGCCGACGGCAGCGTCGACAAGGCCGTCGAAGCCCTCCGTATCAAGGGCCAGAAGGGCGTCGCCAAGCGCGAGGGCCGTTCGGCCGAGAACGGCGCCGTCGTCTCCCTGATCGCCGACGACAACACCTCCGGTGTCATCGTCGAGCTCAAGTGCGAGACGGACTTCGTCGCCAAGGGCGACAAGTTCCAGGCTGCCGCCAACGAGCTGGCCGCGCACGTCGCCGCCACCAAGCCGGCCGACATCGCCACCCTGCTCGCCTCCGAGATCAAGCCCGGCCAGACCGTGCAGGCGTTCGTCGACGAGGCCAACGCCAACCTCGGCGAGAAGATCGTCCTGGAGCGCTTCGCCCAGTACGAGGGTGCCTACGTCTCCGCGTACATGCACCGCACCATGCCCGACCTGCCCCCGCAGATCGGTGTTCTGGTCGAGCTGGACAAGGCCGACGCCGATCTGGCGCGTGGCATCGCCCAGCACATCGCCGCCTTCGCGCCGAAGTACCTCACCAAGGAGGACGTTCCGGCCGAGGTCGTCGAGACCGAGCGCCGCGTCGCCGAGGAGACCACGCGCGCCGAGGGCAAGCCCGAGGCCGCCCTCCCGAAGATCGTCGAGGGTCGCGTCAACGGCTTCTTCAAGGAGGCCACCCTTCTTGGCCAGCCGTACGCGCTGGACAACAAGAAGTCCGTCCAGAAGGTCCTGGACGAGGCCGGTGTCACCCTGAAGCGCTTCTCGCGCATCAAGGTCGGCATCTGAGTCCGTACGCCGACTTCGTCGACGTAACGCGAACATCGCCAGACCCGGCTAGGGTCTGATGCAGTCGCACCGCGCCCGCGCGGTGCGGCCGCAGATCTGACGAGGAGGCCATTGCCGCAGAGGGAACCGCAAAGTTCCACCGGCAATGGCCTTCTTCGTATGTGCACGAGGAGAACCCCCATGGATCAGGGCATGAATCAGGGCGCGGACGCCAAGCAGTCCAACGACAACGGCAAGAAGACCGGCCGCTTCATGCTGAAGCTGTCCGGCGAGGCATTCGCCGGCGGCGGTGCGCTGGGCGTCGACCCCGACGTCGTGCACGCCATCGCGCGGGAGATCGCGGCGGTCGTACGCGACGGCGCGGAGATCGCTGTCGTCATCGGCGGCGGCAACTTCTTCCGCGGCGCGGAGCTCCAGCAGCGCGGCATGGACCGGGCCCGCTCCGACTACATGGGCATGCTCGGCACCGTCATGAACTGCCTCGCCCTCCAGGACTTCCTGGAGAAGGAGGGCATCGACTCCCGCGTCCAGACCGCCATCACCATGGGCCAGGTCGCGGAGCCGTACATCCCGCTGCGCGCCGTACGGCACCTGGAGAAGGGCCGCGTCGTCATCTTCGGCGCGGGCATGGGCATGCCGTACTTCTCGACCGACACCACGGCCGCCCAGCGTGCCCTGGAGATCGACGCGGAAGCCCTGCTCATGGGCAAGAACGGGGTCGACGGGGTGTACGACTCCGACCCCAAGAAGAACCCCGCGGCGGTGAAGTTCGACGCGCTGGAGTACAGCGAGGTGATCTCCCGCGACCTCAAGGTCGCGGACGCCACCGCCGTCACGCTCTGCCGCGACAACGACCTGCCGATTCTGGTCTTCGAGCTGCTGGCCGAGGGCAATATCGCCCGTGCGGTCAAGGGTGAGAAGATCGGCACGCTCGTCAACGCGCAGGGCACCCGCGCCTGACCCCTTGCCCCGGGGATGGACAATGTCCTGCCGGTCGGACACCGTGCAGGAGAAGACGCACGCAGCAGCAGTTCAAGACATGCAGGAGTACGTGGTGATTGAAGAGATCCTCCTCGAGGCCGAGGAGAAAATGGAGAAGGCCGTCGTGGTCGCCAAAGAGGACTTCGCCGCGATCCGCACCGGCCGTGCGCACCCGGCGATGTTCAACAAGATCGTGGCGGACTACTACGGCGCCCTGACGCCGATCAACCAGCTGGCCTCGTTCTCGGTGCCCGAGCCGCGGATGGCCGTGGTGACCCCCTTCGATGCGAGCGCGCTGCGCAACATCGAGCAGGCGATCCGCGACTCCGACCTCGGCGTCAACCCGAGCAACGACGGCCGCATCATCCGAGTGACGTTCCCCCAGCTGACGGAGGAGCGCCGCAAGGACTACATCAAGGTCGCGCGCAACAAGGCCGAAGACTCCCGGATCTCCATCCGCGCCGTGCGCCGCAAGGCCAAGGACACCCTTGACAAGCTGGTCAAGGACAAGGAGGCCGGCGAGGACGAGGTCCGCCGTGCGGAGAAGGAGCTCGACGACACCACCACGAAGTACGTGGCGCAGGTGGACGAGCTGCTGAAGCACAAGGAAGCCGAGCTGCTCGAGGTCTGATGAACGACTCTTCCTGGGGGGCCCAGCCGAGGGCGGCCTACGCCGGCGGCTGGCCGGCCCCCGACCAGGGGCCTCCTCCGGCGGGTCCTGCGTACGATGCGCATGACGCCCAGCAGACTCGGCCCATGCCCATCGTGCCCCCGGAGCCAGGTCCGCCGTCAGGCCCGCCGTCAGGTCCCGCCCCAGGTTCGCCGTCAGGTCTCGAGGCGGGCTCCCTGTCGGGCCCCTTGCCAGGCAGAGACGCCGACGACCGAGACGACCGGACGCGGGGGACTGCCGCCGCTGGTTTCACAGCGGCGAGTGGTCCCCTGTTCCGCGACGAGATGCCGCAGGAGCCCATGTCCACCCCGTCGTCCCCGGCACCCAAGCCCCCGGAGAAGAAGCGCGCGGGCCGCGACCTGCGCGCCGCCATAGGGGTTGGTCTCGGGCTCGGTGCGGTCATCGTGGCCTCCCTGTTCATCTGGCCGCCCGCGTTCATCGGCGTGATAGCGGTCGCCGTGGTCGTCGGGCTCTGGGAACTGACCTCCCGCCTGGAGGAACGCAAGGGCATCAAGGCTCCGCTGGTACCGCTCGCGGTCGGCGGCGCGGCGATGGTCGTCGCCGGTTACGTACGCGGGCCCGAGGGCGCCTGGGTCGCCATGGCGCTCACCGCGCTGGCGGTGCTGGTCTGGCGGATGACCGAACCCCCGGAGGGCTATCTCAAGGACGTCACCGCGGGTGTCTTCGCCGCGTTCTACGTCCCCTTCCTGGCCACCTTCGTCGCGATGATGCTCACCGCCGACGACGGACCGCAGCGGGTACTCACCTTCCTGTTGCTCACCGTGGTCAGCGACACCGGGGCGTACGCCGTCGGGTGGCGCTTCGGCAAGCACAAGCTCGCCCCCCGCATCAGCCCCGGCAAGACCCGCGAGGGCCTGCTCGGCGCGATCGCCTTCGCGATGGTGGCGGGCGTGCTGTGCATGACGCTGCTGGTCGACGGCGGTACGTGGTGGCAGGGCGTCCTCCTCGGCCTCGCGGTCGCTGCCAGCGCGACCCTCGGTGACCTCGGCGAATCCATGATCAAGCGCGACCTCGGCATCAAGGACATGGGCACCCTGCTGCCGGGCCACGGCGGCATCATGGACCGTCTGGACTCACTGCTGCCGACGGCGCCGGTGGTCTGGCTGATGCTGGTGATCTTCGTGGGAACCGCGTGAGAACGAGTCTGCCGCAGGGCATCTGACCTGCTGAGTTGTTGCACAAGGGGCCTGCTGTCCACCGGACGGCAGGCCCCTTGTCGTACATCTGAGACACTGGTATGACCATGCCTGTACCCGGAGAACTCACTTTCGTCGCGCCCCGCGGAGCCAAGAAGCCGCCGCGGCACCTTGCCGACCTCACGCCCGCCGAGCGCAAGGACGCCGTGGCCGAGATCGGTGAGAAGCCGTTCCGTGCCAAGCAGCTGTCGCAGCACTACTTCGCGCGCTATGCCCATGACCCCGCGGAGTGGACGGACATCCCGGCCGGTTCGCGGGAGAAGCTGCGGGATGCGCTGCTGCCCGAGCTGATGACGGTCGTACGTCACCTGTCGACCGACCAGGAGACCACACGCAAGACGCTGTGGAAGATGCACGACGGGACGCTCGTCGAGTCGGTGCTGATGCGCTACCCGGACCGGGTGACGATGTGTATCTCGTCGCAGGCCGGATGCGGGATGAACTGCCCGTTCTGCGCGACCGGGCAGGCCGGGCTCGACCGGAATCTGTCGACCGCGGAGATCGTGCACCAGATCGTCGACGGCATGCGCGCACTGCGCGACGGTGAGGTGCCGGGCGGTCCGGCGCGGCTGTCCAACATCGTCTTCATGGGTATGGGCGAGCCGCTCGCCAACTACAACCGGGTGGTCGGCGCGATCCGCCGGCTGACCGACCCGGAGCCGGACGGGCTGGGGCTTTCGCAGCGGGGCATCACGGTCTCCACCGTGGGGCTGGTCCCGGCGATGCTGCGGTTCGCGGACGAGGGCTTCAAGTGCCGGCTCGCGGTGTCGCTGCACGCGCCGGACGACGAGCTGCGCGACACCCTGGTGCCGGTGAACACGCGGTGGAACGTCCGCGAGGTGCTGGACGCGGCGTGGGAGTACGCCGAGAAATCCGGCCGCCGGATCTCCATCGAGTACGCGCTGATCAGGGACATCAACGACCAGGCGTGGCGCGGTGACCGGCTCGGCCGGCTGCTGAAGAACAAGCGGGTGCACGTCAACCTGATCCCGCTGAACCCGACGCCGGGTTCGAAGTGGACCGCCTCGCGGCCCGAGGACGAGAAGGCGTTCGTCCAGGCGATCGCGGCGCACGGGGTGCCGGTGACCGTCCGGGACACCCGTGGTCAGGAGATCGACGGGGCCTGCGGCCAGCTGGCGGCCTCCGAGAAGTAGCACACCGAGGCCTGGTTGTACGCTGGGCCGCACATTTGCATATTCCGACAGGGGAGCGCCACAGCGCTGAGAGTGCGGTCCTGACCGCAGACCCTCTGAACCTGCCCACGGAGTCTGGGGTTTCCCCAGGAGGAACACAGAATTCTGGGTAGGAAGTTCGGTCGTAACTCAAGCTGTTGCGCCCTGCCCGCACGCCGGTCCGCCGGTGTGCGGGCAGGGCCGCGTCTCTTCCTGGTCATGCCCAGGAGGAATTCGTAGTGAGCACCACCATCAAGAGGTACGCCGCCATATCCATGGCCGCGGCCCTCGGCGTCACCACCCTCGCCGCCTGTGGCGGCAAGTCGCCCGGGGACAAGAAGGCGGACGGTCCCGCGTCCAAGACCGTCACCCTGGTCAGCCACGACTCGTTCGCCGTGTCGGACTCCGTGCTGAAGGAGTTCACCAAGCAGACCGGCTACACCGTCAAGGTGCTGAACAGCGGAGACGCCGGTTCCGCGCTCAACCAGGAGATCCTGACCAAGGGATCCCCGCGCGGGGATGTCTTCTTCGGGGTCGACAACACCCTGCTGTCGCGGGCGCTCGACAACGGGATCTTCACGTCGTACGAGGCCAAGGGGCTCGACAACGTCCCGGCCGACCTTCAGCTGGACAAGGGTGAGCACCGGGTGACGCCCGTCGACACCGGCGACATCTGCGTCAACTACGACAAGAAGTACTTCGCCGACAAGAAGCTCGCACCGCCGAAGACCCTGGACGACCTGACCAAGCCGGCGTACAAGAACCTGCTGGTCACCGAGAACGCGGCGACCTCGTCCCCGGGTCTCGGTTTCCTGCTCGCGACCGCCGGAAAGTACGGCGACGACGGCTGGCAGGGCTACTGGCAGAAGCTGAAGGACAACGGCGCCAAGGTCGTCGACGGCTGGGAGCAGGCCTACAACGACGAGTTCTCCGGTTCGGCGGGCGGGAAGAAGGCCAACGCGGACCGGCCGCTGGTCGTCTCGTACGCCTCCAGCCCGCCGGTGGAGGTGCAGTTCGCCGAGCCGAGGCCGGCCGAGGCGCCCACCGGTGTCCTGACCGACACCTGCTTCCGGCAGATCGAGTTCGCCGGGCTGCTCGACGGGGCGAAGAACGAGGCCGGCGCCAAGGCGCTGCTCGACTTCCTGATCGGGAAGCAGTTCCAGGAGGACCTGCCGCTGAAGATGTTCGTCAACCCGGCGGTCAAGGGCACCAAGCTGCCCGAGGTGTACGAGAAGTTCGGTGCCAAGGTGGCGGCGCCGGTGACCGTGGACCCGAAGAAGATCTCCGAGAACCGCGAGAAGTGGGTCAAGGAGTGGTCTTCGCTGGTGGTGAAGAAGTAGCGGTGTCACAGATGCCGAGGGTGCGACAGGGGGCGGTACGGCTCGGTCTGATGACCGTGCCGGTCGTCTTCTTCGCGCTCTTCTTCGCCTGGCCGGTGGTCGCGATCGTCGGCCGCGGGCTGAAGACCGCCGACGGCTGGCAGTGGGGGCGGGTCGGGGAGGTCCTCGGGGAACCGGACATCCTCGACGTCCTGTGGTTCACCACCTGGCAGGCGCTCGCCTCCACCGCGCTGACCCTGCTGCTGGCGCTCCCGGCGGCCTATGTCTTCGCCCGGCTGGACTTTCCGGGGAAGCAGTTGCTACGGGCGGTGGTGACCGTTCCGTTCGTGCTGCCGACGGTGGTCGTGGGCACGGCGTTCCTGGCGATGCTGGGGCGCGGCGGTCTGCTCGACGAGCTGTGGGGCGTACGGCTGGACACCACGGTCTGGGCGATTCTGCTCGCGCACGTCTTCTTCAACTACGCGGTGGTGGTACGGACCGTGGGCGGGCTGTGGTCGCAGCTGGACCCCCGGCAGGAGGAGGCCGCCCGGGTCCTGGGCGCCGGACGGTTCGGGGCCTGGCGGCGGGTGACGCTGCCCGCGCTGGCCCCGGCGGTGGCGGCGGCCGCGCTGATGGTCTTCCTGTTCACCTTCACCTCCTTCGGGGTGGTGCAGATCCTCGGCGGGCCCGGCTACTCCACCCTGGAGGTGGAGATCTACCGGCAGACCGCCCAGTTCCTGGACCTGCCGACGGCGGCGGTGCTGACGCTGGTGCAGTTCGCGGCGGTCGGCGCGATCCTCGCCGTCCACGCCTGGACCGTACGGCGCAGGGAGAGCGCACTGAAGCTGGTCGACCCGGCGCAGACGGCACGCCGTCCCGGGGGGCCGGGGCAGTGGGCGCTGCTCGGCGGTGTGCTGCTGACCGTCGTGGTGCTGATCCTGGTGCCGCTCGGGGTGCTGATCGAGCGGTCGCTGGACGGTCCGGACGGGTACGGGTTCGGGTACTACCGGGCGCTCCAGTCGGCCGGGGAGAGCGGCGGCACCTTCCTGGTACCGCCGCTGGAAGCGGTCTGGAACTCCTTGCAGTACGCCGTGGTGGCGACCGCCATCGCGCTGCTGGTCGGCGCTCTGGCGGCGGCCGCGCTCACCCGGCGGGCCGGACGCCTGGTGCGGGGCTTCGACGCCCTGCTGATGCTGCCGCTCGGAGTGTCGGCGGTGACGGTCGGCTTCGGTTTCCTGATCACGCTCAACCAGCCGCCGCTGGACCTGCGGACCTCCTGGATCCTCGTACCACTGGCGCAGGCGCTGGTGGGGGTGCCCTTCGTGGTACGGACGATGCTGCCGGTGCTGCGGGCGGTGGACGGGCGGCTGCGGGAGGCGGCGGCCGTGCTCGGGGCGTCGCCGCTGCGGGCCTGGCGGGAGGTCGATCTGCCGTTGGTGCGGCGGGCGTTGCTGGTCGCGGCCGGGTTCGCCTTCGCCGTGTCGCTCGGCGAGTTCGGGGCGACCGTCTTCATCGCGCGGCCCGACAACCCGACGCTGCCGGTGGCGGTGGCCAGGCTGCTCGGGCGGGCCGGGGACCTCAACTACGGGCAGGCGATGGCCCTGAGCACGATTCTGATGGTGGTGTGCGCGGTGTCGCTGCTGGTGCTTGAGCGCGTGCGCCCCGACCGATCCGTATCCGGGGAGTTCTGAGATGACCGGCCAGCTGTTGCGGGTGGAAGGCGCGACCGTACGGTTCGGGGCGCGGGCGGCGCTCGACGCGGTGGACCTGGCGGTCGCCGCACACGAGATCGTCTGCGTACTCGGGCCGAGCGGGAGCGGAAAGTCGACGCTGCTCAGGGTGGTCGCCGGGCTCCAGGGCCTGGACGGCGGACGGGTCCTGCTCGACGGCGGGGACCAGGCGGGGGTGCCGGTGCACCGGCGGGGGGTGGGCCTGATGTTCCAGGACCACCAGCTCTTCCCGCAGCACGACGTCGGCGGCAATGTCGCCTTCGGGCTGCGGATGCACGGCCGGAGCAGGACCGAACAGGCGTACCGGGTTGAGGAGTTGCTGGACCTCGTCGGGCTGCCCGGCGCCCGCCGCCGCGCCGTCGCCCACCTCTCCGGCGGTGAACAGCAGCGCGTCGCACTCGCCCGGGCGCTGGCCCCCAGCCCCAGGATCCTCATGCTGGACGAGCCCCTCGGCCAGCTCGACCGGGGTCTGCGGGAGCGCCTCGTGGTGGAACTGCGTCAGCTCTTCGGCCGGTTGGGCACCACCGTCCTGGCCGTCACCCACGACCAGGGCGAAGCCTTCGCGCTCGCCGACCGCGTCGTCGTCATGAACGAGGGCCGGATCGCCCAGGCCGGGAGCCCCCTCGACGTCTGGCAGCGCCCCGCCTCCGAGTTCGTCGCCCGCTTCCTCGGCTTCGACAACGTGGTCCCGGCCACCGTGAGCGGCGAGGCCGCCGAGACCGTCTGGGGCAGGATCCCGGTGCCGGCCGGCTCGCCCCAGGGGCAATCCGGGCTGCTGGTACGCCCGGCGGGCGTGCGCCTGGTGCCGGTCGTGAACGGCCTGCCCTGCACGGTGTTCGCCCGCACCTTCCGTGGCCACCACGTCGCCGTGCAGCTGCGGCCGAAGGGCGGCGGCCCGCAGCTGGAGGCGGAGGTCGCGCTGCGGGACGCACCGCCGGAGGGCGCCGAGGTGGGGGTGGCCTTCGCGGCGGACGAGGTCGTGCTGCTGCCCGGGTAGGGTCACCTGCCCCCTTGGCCAGTGGTATTCGTGCCCGAGTAGTGCTACCTGTCGCCCCACGGGGTGACACGGGAGTTGGCTCTCCGGTGTGACGCCCCGGGGGTGAGCCCTCGCCCAACGTGGCGGCATGACCAGGACAACGGGAGTTCGAGACAGTCAGCATGCGCTGCGGATGCGGGAGTTGGCGGCGCATGCCGGCCGTGGAGGGCGCGGCTGGGCGGCCTGTGCCGTCGCCTCGCTCGTCTTCGGCCTGGTCTCCTCGCTCGGCCCGCACCGGATGTGGGGCCTCACGGCGGCGCTCGGATACGGGGCCGCCGCATGGGTCGCGGCACGGCCGGCCGCGCCGCGGGTACGGCCGCTGACGGTCGCGGTCGTGGGATCCGTGCTGGTTCCGCTCGTCTCCCTGGTGCTGCTGGGACAGGGGCAGTTGGAGGTACGGGTGGTGGAGCGCTCGGCGGAGCTGCTGACCGCCGTCGGCAGCCCGTACGTCGCCGACCCGGCCGTGGTGGCCGACTTCAACCCGTATCTGCCGGGCATGGCGCTCTTCGGGCTGCCGCATGTGCTGTTCGGGGACGGGCTGCCCGGGGACGCCCGGTGGTGGATGGCCGCCGGGTTCACCGGGGCACTGGTGGCGGCACTGGGGCGGCGGGCTGCCGGGTGGGTCGTGGCGTGCCCGCTGGTGGCGATGCCGCTGGTGGTGGGCGGGATCGATCTGCCGGTGGTGGGGCTGATGTGCCTCGGTCTGGTGCTCGCCGGGCGGGGGCGGGCCGGGGCGGCGGGGCTGGTCCTTGGACTCGCCGCCGCGCTCAAGTGGACCGCGTGGCCCGCGCTGCCGGTGGCGGTGGCGCTGCTCGCGGTGTGTGCGGGGCGGTGGGCGGCCGTGCGGTGCGGGGGAGTGGCGCTGGCGGCCGGGGTGGCGGTGGTGGTGCCGGTCGCGGTGCTGGATCCGGCCGGGTTCCTCCGTAACGCGGTCGCCTTCCCGCTCGGACTCACCGAGGTGGAGTCCCCGGCCGCCAGCCCCCTGCCGGGGTGGCTGCTCGCCCAGTACGTCCCGGGGGGAGCGGTGATCGCGACCGTGCTGCTGGCCGTGAGTGCGCTGCTGGTCGCCGGATCGCTGCTGGTACGGCCGCCACGCACGCTGCGCGCGGCGGCCGTACGGCTGGCGTACGCGCTGGCTCTCGCCATGGCCCTCATGCCGGCCAGCAGGTTCGGGTACGTCGTCTACCCGCTCGTCCTCCTGGCGGTCGGGTCGCCGCTAGCGCGACGTACCCACCAGATCCCCGGTGACCGCGGCCTCTTCCTCCCCGTGCTTGCCGAACCAGGCGACCGCGACCGCGCCCGCCACCGCCAGCACGAACCCGATGATCGCCACCCAGGCGAAGCCGGGCCGCGAGGCGTCGCCCAGCCAGACCACGCCGATCATGCCCGGCAGCACGGTCTCGCCCACCACCAGCGCGGCGGTGGCCCCGTTGACCGAGCCGATCTGCAACGCCACCGTGTGCAGGTACATGCCCCCGATACCGGCGACCAGGATCGCGTACAGCGCGGGGTCGGTGAGCAGGGTGACCAGGTCGAACGGGTCGACCCCGTCAAGGATGCGGACACCCACGCCCAGCGCGCCGAAGCCGAGACCGGACAGCAGACCCGCCAGGATCGCAGCGCCCGCGCCCATCAGCCGGACCGCCACCGTGCCACCGACCATCAGCAGCACGGAGATCGCGAGCAGCCACCAGTGGGTCGCCATCTCGGTGTGGCCGGTGCCCTCGTGGCCCGCCGCCGTCGCGAGCAGCACCAGTGAGCCGCAGACGACCGCGATCGACGTCCACTCCTTGCGGGACAGCCTGATGCCGAGCATCTTCACGCTGAGCACGGCCGTGATCACCAGGTTGGCGCTGATCACGGTCTGCGACAGGAACAGCGGAAGCATCCGCGCGGCCAGTGCGCCGAGGCCGAAGCCGATGAAGTCCAGGATGGTTCCGACGATGAACTCCCAGGTCATCGCCGCTTTGGCGGTGGACTGGAGGCTGGGGCCACCGTGCTGGGTGACCTCGCCGGTGGACGCCTTGGCCGCCTCCCGGCGGGCGGACTTCCGCGATCCGACGGCTTGCAGGACCGAGCCTGTGCCGTAGCAGATCGAGGCCGCGATGGCGGTGATGAGGCCGATGAGCACCAAAAGCTCCGTTCACGGTTTGTCTGTCATTCTCCGACTACCAGACGTCGGATCGGCCGTGAGCGTTGCTTCGGTACGTCCGTAAGTGTTCAGTTTTCGAGTTCGGCCGCGCTGCGCTCCACGCAGAACTCGTTGCCCTCCGGGTCGGCGAGGGTCACCCAGCCCCGGCCGTCCGGTTTGCGGTGGTCCTCGACCAGGGTGGCGCCGAGGGCCAGCACCCGGTCGACCTCCTCGTCCCGGGTGCGGTCCTGGGGCTGGAGGTCGAAGTGCAGCCGGTTCTTGACCGCCTTGGTCTCCGGGACCTGGACGAAGAGGACCCCGAGGCCGGCGGTGGGTACCAGGGCCTCGGGGTCGCCCGGAGCGTCGTCGTCGGTCACCGCGGAGCCGAGTACCTCCGCCCAGAAGGTCGCGAGCTTGTAGGCGTCGGCGCAGTCGATGGTCATATGGCGTACGAGAGAAGACATGCGCGCCAGTGTGCGGGTCCGGGGAGCCGGGGGCTAGTGGATTTCGGGGCCCGCGCCGGGAGTTGAGGTCCTCCCCGTCCCCGTGGCCCTGGCGGAGGCGCGCAGGCGCTCCAGTGCGGCCGGTGCTTCCTCGACCGTGTCGACGAGGGCGATACGGCTCTCCATGGCGCGGCCCTTGGCGAGGGACCGCAACAGCGGCCAGGCCGGGAGGCGTTCGGTCCAGTGGGTACGGTCCACCAGCACCATCGGGGTCGGTTCGCCGCGCGACTCGTAGTAGTTCGGGGTCGCGTTGTCGAAGATCTCCTGGACGGTGCCCGCCGCGCCGGGAAGGAAGACCACACCGGCGGTGCAGCGGGCCAGCAGTCCGTCCTCGCGGGTGGCGTTGGCGAAGTACTTGGCGATGTGCGAGGCGAAGGCGTTCGGCGGCTCGTGGCCGTAGAACCAGGTGGGGATGCCGACCGAGTCGCCGCCGGCGGGCCAGCGCTCGCGCACGGAGAAGGCGGCGTTCGCCCAGTCCGTGATGGACGGGGTGAAGGAGGGGGCCTTGGCGAGTACGTCGAGGGCCTCGGCCAGCACGGTGTCCTGGTGCGGGGCGCTGTACGCGCCGAGGTTCGCGGCCTCCATGGCGCCCGGGCCGCCGCCGGTGGCGACGGTGAGACCGGAGCGGGCGAGGGTGCGGCCGAGGTGAGCGGCGCCGGCGTAGGCGTCGGTGCCGCGGGCCATCGCGTGGCCCCCCATGACGCCCACCACGGGGGCGTCCAGGAGGTGTTCGTCGAGGGCGTCGGAGATGGCGTCGTCGTGCACCGAGCGGAGCATGGAGGCGAATATGTCGCCGTCGTTCTTGGTGCGTTGGAACCAGGTGTAGGCGAGGGCGTCGGGGGTGGCCTCGTAGCCGTCGGCGCGGAGGTGCTCGAAGAGGTGGTCCGGGGAGTAGAGGAGTCCTCGGTACGGGTCGAAGGGGAGGTTGGGGACCGGGGGGAAGACGAGGGCGCCGTCGGTGCGGACCTTGGTGGTGGCTTCTTCGGTCATGGGGCAGCCGAGGAAGACGGTTTCGCGGGTGTCGGTGGTGAGGAGGGCGTGGGTGCGGGTGGTCAGGTCGAGGGATTGGACGCGGTAGCCGGAGAGGGCGCCCTGGGTGGTGACTTGGTCGAATTGGGCGAGGGTTTCGATTTCGCGGGGCGGGGTTTGGGTGGGGGTGGGGTCTGGGTGTTGGGGCACGGGGTCATGGTAGGGGGATGGGGGTACGTCGCCGGGGTGGGCCGGGGGCGGGTGGGTGTCACTCCGTCGGGAGCGAGGGGGGACGTCGTGTCAGGGGGACAGGGGTGTGGCGGCCAGCGTGGCTACTGTCCAGGTCAGGGGGGTGAAGAGGGCGGCCAGGGCCAGGGCGCGGGTGGCGGCGGCGGTGCGGAGGGTTTGTGCGGGGGCGCCCTGGTGGCGGAGGGCCTGGGTGAGGGGGGCGCGGGACTGGCGGGATTCCAGGGCGGCGGTGAGGAGGGTGGCGCTGGTGCAGGCGAGCACGAGGGCGGCACCGAGGCCGGTGAGGGGGCCGAAGGAAGGGGCGGCGGGGGTGGCCGGCGAGTAGGGCGAGTAGAGGGTGGTGGCGGCGAGGAGGCCGGAGGCGGTGGCGCAGAGGATGCCCAGGGGGCGGCCGATGCGGCCGGCCTCGGCCTGGAGGGTGCGGCCCGCCAGCAGACGTACCGCACCGGGACGTACCGCCTGGAGCAGGAACCCGCACAGATGCACCAGGCCGGGACCGGCCAGCGCCAGCCCCGCCGCGGTGAGCAGCCAGCCTGCCAGTACCCCGGCCGGAGCGATCTCCGGGTGGCCCGGCAGCGGCAGGCCGCGCCCGGCGCCCCGGCTCGCGTAGGTCTCGACGGCGAGGCCGACGGCGGTCAGCGCGACCCCCCAGGGGAGCCCGGCGGGAGGCGCGGGGGCGGTGGTGCCGGGAGCCTTGGGGGTACGGGGGCGCAGGGCGAACGCGCTCGCGGCGGCCCCCGTGACCGGGACCAGGGCGAGCAGCATCGTGACGGCGGCCAGCGGCAACGGCCGGTCGGCGGCGAGGAGTTCGGCCGCCCGGCCGTCGAAGGGGAGGCCGGTGAGATCGCCGCGGAGGTGGAGGAAGACCAGGAGGGCGACCATGCTGCCGAGGGTGCAGGACAGGGTGGTCGACGCGGCGGCCGTGGCGGCCAGCCGGGCCGGGCCGAGGCCCACCGCCGACAGCCCGGGACGGGGCCGGGTGCTGGGATCGGTCCTGGCCACCGCCACCGCGAACTGCACGGTCGCGGCGAGCGGCACCAGGCACCACAGAAGGCGCAGCAGCGCGGGGACGGGGTGGGCGGGGTGCCCGATGGCGTACCCGAGGGTGCACAGCAGCAGGAAACCCACCCCGGCCGCGGCCGCCGCGACCAGCAGTCGGCGCAGCAGGACCAGGGGGTGGGCGCCCCGGGCTAGACGGAGAGCGAGCACGCGGCCCGGCCTTCCGCACCCGAGGTGTCCGAAGTCCCCTTGACCTGGACCGAGTTGACGCGGCGGCCGTCGACCAGCGTCACCGCACGGTCGGCCAGTGTCGCGATCTCGGGGTCGTGGGTGGCGAGGACGACCGTGATGCCGTGCGAGCGGGCCGCCGTGGTGAGGGTGCGCAGGACCTGGGCGCCGTCGCTCCGGTGCAGTACGGCGGTGGGCTCGTCGGCGAACAGGACCGTGGGGTGGGTGGCCAGCGCGCGGGCGATGGCGATGCGCTGGCGCTGCGACTGGAGAAGTGCGGCCGGGCGCTTGCGGGCGACGGCGCCGATGTCGAGACGCTCCAGCCACTCCATGGCGGTGCTCTTCGCCTCGCGGTGGCCGTGGCCGCGCAGGAGGAGGGGGAGCGCGGTGTTCTCCCAGGCGGTCAGCTCGGGGACGAGTGCGGGCTCCGGGTCGATCCAGGCGAACCGGTCCCGGCGCAGCCGCTCACGGGCGAGCGCGCCCATCGCGTGCACGGGGACGCTGTTGAACCACACCTCACCCTGTTCCGGGACGAGTTGACCGTTCAGGCAGGCGAGCAGGGTCGTCTTTCCGCTGCCTCGCGGGCCGGTCACGGCCAGGATCTCGCTCTCGCGGATACCGAGCGAGACGCCGGTGAGGGCGGGGGAGCCGCTGTGGGAGTGGTGCAGGGAACGGGCCCAGAGGACGTCGTTGTCCGGCGGGGCAGTGTCCGGCGGGACCGCCATGGCGTACACCTCTGTTCAGATCAGATTTCCCGTCCCCCTTGCGGGGGAACGAAAGACGGAGCCGATCGGTCACTGCGCACGGTAGGGATTCTCGGCGCGGTGAGAGGTGTGGCGCGGCAAACGAACGGCCCGGAGGCCTCCCGTTCTCACTGGAACGGGCGCATCCGGGCCGTACGAGCAGATCAACCCACAGGGGATCGAGCCGTTGGCGGACCGTCCTGCGCAGAGGCCGGCCCACCGAGGTCAGAGCTTGGTCCAGGCCTCCGTGAGGACCGCCCGCAGGATGCCCTCGATCTCGTCGAAGGTCTCCTGGGTGGAGATCAGCGGCGGGGCCAGCTGGACGACCGGGTCGCCACGGTCGTCGGCGCGGCAGTACAGGCCGTTCTCGTAGAGCGCCTTGGAGAGGAAGCCGTAGAGCACGCGCTCCGTCTCCTCGTCGGTGAAGGTCTCCTTGGTGGCCTTGTCCTTCACCAGCTCGATGCCGTAGAAGAAGCCGTTGCCGCGGACGTCGCCGACGATCGGCAGGTCGTGCAGCTTGCGGAGGGTCTGGTAGAACGCGTCCTCGTTGTCGAGCACGTGCTGGTTGAGGCCCTCACGCTCGAAGATGTCGAGGTTGGCGAGGCCGACCGCCGCGGAGACCGGGTGGCCACCGAAGGTGTAGCCGTGCAGGAAGGTGTTGTCGCCCTCGTAGAACGGCTCGGCGATCTTGTCGGAGATGATGCAGGCGCCGATCGGGGAGTAGCCCGAGGTCATGCCCTTGGCGCAGGTGATCATGTCCGGGACGTAACCGAACTTGTCGCAGGCGAACATCGTGCCGAGGCGGCCGAAGGCGCAGATGACCTCGTCGGAGACCAGCAGCACGTCGTACTTGTCGCAGATCTCGCGGACCCGCTGGAAGTAGCCGGGCGGCGGCGGGAAGCAGCCGCCGGCGTTCTGTACCGGCTCCAGGAAGACGGCGGCGACGGTCTCCGGGCCCTCGAACTGGATCTCCTGCTCGATCTGGTCGGCGGCCCAGCGGCCGAAGGCCTCCGGGTCGTCGCCGTGGATCGGGGCGCGGTAGATGTTGGTGTTCGGGACCTTGTGCGCGCCGGGGACGAGCGGCTCGAACGGGGCCTTGAGGGCCGGGAGTCCGGTGATCGACAGGGCGCCCTGCGGGGTGCCGTGGTAGGCGACCGCACGTGAGATGACCTTGTACTTGGTGTGCTGGCCGCGCAGCTTCCAGTACTGCTTGGCCAGCTTCCACGCGGTCTCGACGGCCTCGCCGCCACCCGTCGTGAAGAAGACCTTGTTGAGGTCGCCCGGCGCGTAGTGCGCGAGCCGCTCGGCCAGTTCGACGGCCTTGGGGTGGGCGTAGGACCAGACCGGGAAGAAGGCCAGTTCCTGGGCCTGCTTGTACGCGGTCTCGGCGAGCTCGTGACGGCCGTGGCCGGCGTTCACCACGAACAGGCCGGAGAGACCGTCGAGGTAGCGCTTGCCCTTGTCGTCGAAGATGTACGTTCCCTCGCCGCGCACGATGGTCGGCACGGGGGCGTTCTCGTACGACGACATGCGGGTGAAGTGCATCCACAGGTGGTCGTACGCGCTCTTCGAGAGGTCCTTGCCCGCAGGGCTGCTGGTGGCGTTGCTGGTGGCACTCACGGCTATCGGGTTCCCCACATATAGGTCTGCTTCTTGAGCTTGAGGTAAACGAAGCTCTCGGTGGAGCGCACTCCGGGAAGGGTCCGGATGCGTTTGTTGATCATCTCCAGGAGGTGGTCGTCGTCCTCGCAGACGATCTCCGCGAGCAGGTCGAAGGAGCCCGCCGTGACGACGACGTACTCCACTTCGTCCATGGCGGTGAGCGCGTCCGCGACCGGATCGAGGTCGCCCTCCACATTGATGCCGACCATCGCCTGACGCCGGAAGCCCACGGTGAGCGGGTCCGTGACGGCGACGATCTGCATGACGCCCTGATCGAGCAGCTTCTGTACCCGCTGGCGCACGGCGGCTTCGGAGAGGCCGACCGCCTTGCCTATGGCGGCGTACGGACGGCGTCCGTCCTCCTGGAGCTGCTGAATGATCGCCAGGGAGACGGAGTCGATCGCCGGGGAGCTTCCGCTGCCGGGCCTGGGTTCTGCGCTACGACTGACCACGAAGCCACTGTGCATGAGGTCTCGCCCGTCCCGCAAGTGGAAACCGATGAATTTCGTCGTCGGGAGGTCCAGATTTGACTGAATCCGAAGTTGTCGACGGGGAGGTATGTCGAATGCGTGGCCCGTCTGGCTAGGGTGGTGTCTCACCTGCCGGACATCGAAGCTGCCGGACATCCGAAGACATCGAAGAGGGAGAGTCGCCGTGACCACCGAGCTGCGCCGTCTGCGCAACTACATCGCCGGGGAGTTCCGGGACGCCGCCGACGGCCGGACCACCGAAGTGATCAACCCGGTGACGGGCGAGGCGTACGCGACCGCGCCGCTCTCCGGCCAGGAGGACGTGGACGCCGCGATGAAGGCTGCCGCCAAGGCGTTCCCCGCCTGGCGCGACCTCGTCCCCGCCGAGCGGCAGAAGGCGCTGCTGAAGATCGCGGACGCCTTCGAGGAGCGCGCCGAGGAGCTGATCGCCGCCGAGTCGGAGAACTGCGGCAAGCCGCTCGGCATCACCCGCACCGAGGAAATCCCGCCCATGGTCGACCAGATCCGCTTCTTCGCGGGTGCGGCCCGGATGCTGGAGGGCCGCAGCGCGGGCGAGTACATGGAGGGCCTGACCTCCCTCGTCCGCCGCGAGCCGGTCGGCGTCTGCGCGCAGGTCGCACCGTGGAACTACCCGATGATGATGGCCGTGTGGAAGTTCGCCCCGGCGCTCGCCGCGGGCAACACCGTCGTGCTGAAGCCGTCGGACACCACCCCCGCCTCGACGGTCCTGATGGCCGAGATCATCGGCGGGATCGTGCCCGAGGGCGTCTTCAACGTCGTCTGCGGCGACCGGGACACCGGCCGCGCGATGGTCGAGCACAAGATCCCCACGATGGCGTCCATCACCGGTTCCGTACGGGCCGGCATGCAGGTCGCCGAGTCGGCGGCCAAGGACCTCAAGCGGGTCCACCTGGAGCTGGGCGGCAAGGCACCGGTCGTGGTCTTCGAGGACACCGACATCGCCAAGGCCGTCGAGGACATCTCGGTGGCGGGCTTCTTCAACGCCGGCCAGGACTGCACGGCGGCCACCCGGGTCCTCGTGCAGGAGTCGATCCACGACGAGTTCGTGACCGCGCTCGCCAAGGCCGCGGCGGACACCAAGACCGGTCTGCCGGACGACGAGGACGTGCTCTACGGCCCGCTGAACAACGCCAACCAGCTGAAGCAGGTCTCCGGCTTCATCGACCGGCTCCCGGCCCACGCCAAGGTCGAGGCCGGTGGCCAACGGGTCGGCGACAAGGGTTACTTCTACGCCCCGACCGTCGTCTCCGGCCTCAAGCAGGACGACGAGATCATCCAGAACGAGGTCTTCGGGCCGGTCATCACCGTCCAGTCCTTCACGGACGAGGCGCAGGCTCTGGAGTGGGCCAACGGCGTCGAGTACGCGCTGGCCTCCAGCGTCTGGACCAAGGACCACGCGCGCGCCATGCGCATGTCCAAGAACCTCGACTTCGGCTGCGTGTGGATCAACACCCACATTCCGCTGGTCGCCGAGATGCCGCACGGCGGCTTCAAGCAGTCCGGCTACGGCAAGGACCTGTCGGGCTACGGCTTCGAGGACTACACCCGCATCAAGCACGTGATGACGTCCATCGAGGGCTGATCCGCGGCTGAGCGCCGGCCGCTCGACGGCTGGGACGGCTTGTGGGGCGGGCGGTAGACGAACTGTCTATTGCCCGCCCCTCGCACCTCGGGGAATGGTGAGCAACATGGGTGATCTTGGTCGCGTTCCGCGCCGTCTTTCGCGTTCTGTCTCGCGTCGTACGCTCCTTCGCGGAGCCGGATACGGAGTCGCTTCGACGGGTGCGCTCGCCGCGCTCACCGGCTGCGGTGTCCCGCCGGCCTACGTCAAGCCGGCCGACCGTACCGGCGAGGACTCCTCCGACCGGGAGAAGAACCTGACGTTCGCCAACTGGCCGCTCTACATCGACACCGATGAAGAGGACAAGTCCAAGCGGCCGACCCTGGTGGAGTTCCAGAAGCGCACCGGGATCTCCGTCCGGTACACCGAGGAGATCAACGACAACGACGAGTTCTTCGGCAAGGTCAGCCCGGCGCTGATGAACCACCAGGAGACCGGTCGCGACCTGATCGTCATCAGCGACTGGATGGCCGCCCGTTTCGTACGGCTCGGCTGGGTGCAGGAGATGGACCGGGCCAAGCAGCCCAACGTCGCCAAGTACCTGGACCCGCAGCTGCGCACTCCCGCCTTCGACAACGGCCGTCTGCACACCGTGCCCTGGCAGTCCGGGATCACCGGCATCGCGTACAACCGCAAGAAGCTCGGCCGCGAGATCAAGCACACCGCGGATCTGTGGCGCCCCGAACTCAAGGGCAAGGTCACCCTCTTCTCCGGTCTCGACGAGAGCTTCTCGCTGCTGATGCAGGGGCTCGGCGCGGACGTCACCCAGTGGACCGCCGACGACTTCCACGCGATGTGCGACCAGGTCGAGAAGCTGGTCAGGGCCAAGCACATCCGTCGCTTCACCGGCAACGACTACGTCAAGGACCTGGCCTCGGGCGATGTGCTGGCCTGCCAGGCGTACTCCGGTGACGTGATCCAGCTCCAGGCGGACAACCCGGACATCGAGTTCGTGGTGCCCCAGGAGGGTGCGGAACTCTGGGCCGAGTCGCTGATGATCCCCAACCTCGCCCAGCACAAGCGCAACGCCGAGAAGCTGATCGACTACTACTACGACCCCGAGGTCGCCGCCGAGCTGGCCACCTGGGTCAACTACGTCTGCCCGGTCCCGGCCGCCCGCGACATCATCGCCTCCTCCAAGGACGAGGAGGTCGCCGAACTGGCCGAGGACCCGCTGATCTTCCCCGACGGCGACGTCCGCAAGCGGCTCGCCATCGCGCGGGACATCACGGCGGAGGAGCGGCTGGAGTTCGCGAAGACGTGGAACGGGATCGTGGGGCTCTAAGGTTCCGGCGCGCAGGCACCCCGATCCTCTCGCACGCCCCCGCTGTGAAGGTCGGCGGGGGCATGTGAAGGCCGCGTAAAGGCAGTCGTACGCTGCGGACATGAACGAGCCCGCCGCCCATCTGAGGCGCATCCGCGTGTGGTTGATCTTCTTCATCGTGTGCCTGGTGCTCAGCGGACTGACCGCCTTCCCCCTGGTCACCGAGCTCAACTGGCTTACGGATGCCATGAGGTCGTCGCCGCTCCCCGAGCTGATGCCGGGCCTGATGGAGTGGATCGAACGCTGCCGCGACGGGCTGGCCGCCACCGAGGCCAAGTACCCCTTCATCCTGTACGGGACGGACTGGCTGGCCTTCGCGCATCTGGTGATCGCGGTCGCGTTCTACGGCCCCTACCGCGACCCGGTCCGCAACATCTGGGTGATCGAGTTCGGCATGATCGCCTGCGCCGGGATCATCCCGCTCGCGCTGATCTGCGGGCCGATCCGGGGCATTCCCTTCGGGTGGTCGCTGATCGACATGGCCTTCGGGGTGTTCGGCGTGATTCCGCTGGCGATCGTCCGGCGGAAGATCAAGCGGCTGGAGGCGCTGACGGCACCGGTCACGGTGGCGGGGTCGGCGCTCGCCTCTCTCCAGTAGGCGGGGGGGGCGGGTGGCCCGCCGGGGTGGCCGTCAGCGGCTGAAGGCGGCGCGGAGGATGCGCTCGGCGGTCGGGTTCATGCCCTTGCCCTTGGCATCCGTCGAGTTGACCGAGTGCACGAGGGTGCGTGAGAGGTCGCGGGTGCCGGCGATGACCGCGTTGTAGCCCCAGCGGCCGCCCGTCTTCAGCCAGAGGATCCGGCCGTTCCCCGCGTCGAAGCGCTGGAGGCCGACGCTCATGTTGGCGCCCGCGATGTCGGGGACCGTGAACATCTCCTCCAGCAGCGGGCCGCGCACCACCTGCCCGCGGAACAGTGCCTTGAGGAACTTCTCCAGGTCGGCGGTGGTGGAGACGAGGTCGCCCGCCGCCCAGCCGTCCGTGGTGCCCCACACGCTCACGTCGCGCAGTTCCGTCGAGCCGTCGGGCGTGGGGAAGACCTGGTAGCCGTGGTTGTGCGGACCCTTGATGCGGGGGCTGGTGCCCGGGAAGTACGTATCGTGCAGAGCGAGCGGGCGCAGGATGCGGCGGGCGACGGCTTCTTCGTACGAAGTGCCCGACACCTTCTCGACGAGGAGACCGGCGATCGTGTAGCCGATGTTGGTGTAGCGCTGCACCGTGCCGGGCTCCGTGCTGTCCTTCTCCTTCGCCGGAGAGGTCGCGGAAGCGATCATTCCGCGCGCGGTGTGGAGGTCGAAGCGGTGCTCGTACCACTCGGTCACGTTCTTGCCCGGGAAGTCGGGGGAGGGGATTCCGTGCGTGTGGTTGAGGAGCTGGCGGACCGTCACCTTGTCGTACGAGGCGGGGATCTCGGCCGGGAGGTAGGAGCGGGCGGGGCGGTCCAGGTCGACCTTGCCCTCGGCGGCCAGGCGCAGGACGGTCGCCGCGGTGAAGACCTTGGTGACCGAGCCGGCCCGGAAGCGGGCGTTCGGGTCGGCGGGACGGTGGGTGGTGAGGTCGTGGACGCCGGAACTGCCTCGCCAGTCCGCGCCGTTGCCGCCCACCCGTACGAGAGCGGCTGTGGTGTCCGCGTTCGGGAGTCCGGCGAGCGCGTCGCGGAGGGCCTTGGTGTCGGGGCCGGGACGCAGGGCCGTGGTGCCGGGGCCGGGAGTGTGCTGCGAGGCTGTTGCCGGGGTCTTGGCGAGGGCCGGTCCTGCGGCGATCGGGCCCGCCGCGATGCCGAGGACCAGAGCTGCGGCGAGGGCGGTGCGGGTGCGGGTGCCGTGGGGGTTGCTGAGGCGGTTCATGGCGGGGCCTTCCGGGTGGGGATTCCCCGTGGGGAGTCCGTAACTGCTGTGTGACTCCATCCTGTTGATCCCGCGGGGGATACGGATCGCCGGTGAGGGGGGTCCTGAGGTGCGGGTTCGCTCCCCCGGGCGGGGGAGGCGGCCAGTCCTGGATCCCCTGCCCGGGGGAGGCCGCCGACGGGTCAGCCCCCGCCCGTGGGGGCGATCAGCCCCGTCTCGTACGCGCGGATCACCGCCTGGATACGGTCGCGCAGCCCCAGCTTCGACAGCACATTGCCGACGTGCGTCTTCACGGTGTGCTCGCTGACGGTCAGCGCTTTCGCGATCTCCGCGTTGGAGAGGCCGCGCGCCAGATGGAGGAGGGTCTCGCGTTCGCGGGCCGTCAGGACGTCGAGCCCGTCGGAGGGCGGGGCGGCCGCGGGCCGGGAAGTGAACTCGGCGATCAGGCGGCGCGCCACCGACGGCGCGACCAGCGATTCCCCGGCCGCCACCACCCGTACCGCGTGCACCAGATCGTCCCGGCGTACGTCCTTGAGCAGGAAGCCACTGGCCCCCGCGTGCAGCGCGTCGTAGACGTAACTGTCGGAGTCGAAGGTCGTCAGCATCACGGTGCGGGTGGGGCCGGAGGCGGTGATGGTGCGGCAGGCCTCGATGCCGTCCATCAGCGGCATCCGGATGTCGAGCAGTGCGACCTCCGGTGCCAGCCGCCGTACCGCGTCGACGGCCGCCGCGCCGTCGCCCGCCTCCGCGACCACCTCGATGTCCGGCTGTGCGTCCAGGATCATCGCGAAGCCGCTGCGGACCAGCTCCTGGTCGTCCGCCACCACCACCCGGATGCTCAACCCGCCACCTCCGCGCGGAGGGTCGCGCTGACGGTGAAGCCGGTGCCGTCCGGGCCGGGGCCCGCCGTCGCGGAGCCGCCGTGGGCCGCCGCGCGTTCCTGGATGCCGAGCAGGCCGTGGCCTGCCGTGCGGGCCGCCGGATCGGGGCGGCCGCGACCGTCGTCGGTGACACTGAGGGTCAACTGGCACTCCTGGTAGTCGAGTTGAACACGGGCGTGCTGGGCGTCGGCGTGCTTGACGACGTTCGTCAGCGCTTCCTGCACGATGCGGTACGCCGTCGCGCCGAGCGCGGGGGAGAGGACGCGCGTGCGGCCGGTGATCTCGTACGTCACACAGAGGCCGCTGCGCTCCACCCGCTCCACCAGCAAGGGGAGTTCGCCCACACCGGGCTGGGGTGCGCGCGGCGCGAGCGGGTCGCCGGGGACGTCCCGCAGGACGCCCAGCATCTGCCGCAGCTGAGTCATCGCGTCCCGTCCCGCCGACGAGATCGCGTCGAACGCCGCTTCCGCCCGCTCGGGAGCGACCCTGACCGCCACAGGACCGGCCTCCGCCTGTACGACCATGATGCTCACCGCGTGCGAGAGGATGTCGTGCATCTCCCGCGCGATCCTGGCCCGTTCGCGGGCCGCCGCCTGCTCGGCCTCGATCCGGTTCGCCCGCTCCAGCTCGGCGGCGCGCTCCTCCACGGCCCGGGTGTACGCCTGCCGGGTGTGGGTCAGGCGGCCGAAGGCGTACGACGCACTGAAGACGACCAGTGTGAACGTCAGCTCCCGCAGCCAGTCGTCCCGCCCGCGCAGCACCACCGAGACGGTGGCGATCACCAGTGTCATCGACCCCGCGAGCTGCCTGGTGCGGGCGGGCGAGAGTGCCGCGACCGAGTACAGGGCGACCATGCTGGTGTACGGCAGCGACTGCCCGGGGCCGTCGACGGCGGCCCCGTACAGGCCCTGCGTGCACATCACCGCCACCAGCACCGCAAGCGGTGCGCGGCGCCGCCACACCAGCGGCACCACGGTCAGCGTGGTCAGGGCGTACGCGGCGAGCGTCGCCGGTTCCTGGCCCGGCGGCCTGGGGATCAACCACGGGATACTGCACGCCAGTTGGACCAGCAGGGCGACGCCTGTGTCGGCGGCCCAGGGGTGCGCGAGCAGGGCGCGCAGCCGGAGTGCGAGCACGGTGCGCAGCCGGTGTGCGAGCGGGCTGCTCGGCATCGGTCCGCTCATCCGCGCTTGACGGCCACCGCGCCGAACTGCGCCACCGAGGGGCCCTCGCCGCGCCACCGCGCGCAGGACACGATGCCCGGCTCCAGGATCTCCAGGCCGTCGAGGAACGAGGCGAACTCGGCGCCGGTACGGGCGGTGATCGGCGGGGTCGCGTTCTCGTTCCAGAACGCCATCGCGGCCTCGTTGCCCTCGCCGCCCAGCTCCAGGGTGGGGTGGGTGATCGCGAGGTGGCTGCCCGCCGGGAGGGCGTCCATGAGGGTGCGTACGATCGACCGGGCCTCGGCCGTGTCGGCGACGAAGTTGAGGATGCCCAGCAGCATCAACGCCACCGGCCGGTCCAGGTCCAGGGTCCGCCCCGCCTCCTTGAGGATGGCGTCGGGGTCGTGGGCGTCCGCGTCTATGTAGGCGGTAAGGCCCTCGGGGGTGCCGGTCAGCAGGGCGCGGGCGTGGGCCAGCACGACCGGGTCGTTGTCGACGTACACGATCCGGGCGTCGGGGGCGATGCGCTGGGCGACCTGGTGCGTGTTCTCGGCGGTGGGCAGCCCGGTGCCGACGTCCAGGAACTGGCGCAGGCCCGCCTCGCCCGCCAGGTAGGACACCGAGCGGCCGAGGAACTGCCGGTCGGCACGCGCCACTTCACCGATGCTCGGATAGAAGGACGTGACCGTGTCGCCCACCGCCGTGTCCACGGGGTAGTGGTCCTTGCCGCCGAGCCAGTAGTTCCAGACGCGGGCGTTGTGGGCGACGTCGGTGCGGATGGCTTCAGGCATGGGGATTCTCTCTCCTCCAGGACGGGGGCGCGCGGGGTGCGGAGTGCGCCGGGCCATCATGCCGGACGGGCAACTGGTGGGAGAGGGGAGGGGGTTGGGGCGAGCGGGCTCTCAGCGCCCGCATCCCCTATGCCGCCCGGTACCTGGCCACCTCCGCCGCCAGTGCGTCGAGGCGGTTGGTGGTGACGGCGTCGACGCCCGCGGCCAGCACCCGGCGGATGCTCCGGCGGGTGTCGGGGGTCCAGGCGGCGACGAGCAGGCCGTCGCGGTGCACGCGGTCCACCAGCTCCCCGTCGACGAGACCGAAACGGTAGTTGAGCCAGCGCGGGGTGATCGACTCCAGCAGCACCGGCCGGGGCGGTGCCACCGACTGCCAGCTCAGCGCGATCTCGGCGTGCGGGTCGGCCGCCCGTACCCGCAGCATCGCGGTCGGATTGCCGCAGTAGTACGTCCGCTCGCTCGCCCCGGCCTCGTGCACCACCCCGACCACCTTGCGCACCATCGCGTCCCGGGCGCCGTCCGGCAGGTCGATCAGCAGCCGGCGGCCGCCCACCGCGAGGAGCGCCTCCCGCAGCGACGGCACCCCGCTCCCGGGCGCGGAGCTCCCGGCCGTCCCGGTCAGCCCGTCCAGCTCGGCCTTCGTGAGGTCGGCCAGCCAGCGGTCGTGGCCCCAGAGCCGCTCCAGCGTCTCGTCGTGGAGGAGGACGGGGACGCCGTCGCGGGTCAGCCGCACGTCGACCTCGACCGCGTCGGCGCCGTGCTCCAGCGCCGAGCGGATCGAGTCGAGCGTGTTCTCCCGGAAGCGGTAGAGGTCTCCGCGGTGGGCCACGGCGAGGACGGCGGCAGCGGTACGGGGGCGGGTGCCGGTACCGGCGTGGGTACGGATGCTGCTGTCGGTGCTCATGGGGTCATTGTTGGGGAGTGGCGGGCGCCCCGCTCGGGTTCCCGGAGCCTGTGTCCGGTCGGGCCCGGGGTGGGGACACGGGTGGGGACACCGGCCCTCAGTGCTCGGAGAGCCACTTCTCCGTGTAGGCGTCGATCTCGGAGGCCAGTGCGGCCTTGCCCGCCGGGTCGAGGAAGGAGGCCTCCACGGCGTTCTTCGCGAGGGCCGCCAGGCCCCGCTCGTCCAGGTCGAGGAGGCGGGCCGCGACCACGTACTCGTTGTTGAGGTCGGTGCCGAACATCGGCGGGTCGTCGCTGTTGATGGTGACGACGCAGCCCGCGGCGACCATCTCCTTGATCGGGTGCTCGTCGAGGTGCGCGACCGCGCGGGTGGCGATGTTGGAGGTCGGGCAGACCTCCAGCGGGATGCGGTGCTCGGCCAGGTGTGCCAGCAGCTTCGGGTCCTGGGTGGCGCTGGTGCCGTGGCCGATGCGCTCGGCGCGCAGGTCGGTCAGGGCGGACCAGATGGTCTCCGGGCCGGTGGTCTCGCCCGCGTGCGGGACGGAGTGCAGGCCGACCGCGATGGCCCGGTCGAAGTACGGCTTGAACTGCGGGCGCGGTACGCCGATCTCGGGGCCGCCGAGGCCGAAGGAGACCAGGCCCTCGGGGCGGTGCTCGACGGCCAGCCGTACCGTCTCCTCCGCCGACTCCAGCCCTGCCTCGCCGGGGATGTCGAAGCACCAGCGCAGTACGACGCCCAGCTCGGCCTCGGCGGCCTTGCGGGCGTCCTCGATGGCGTCCATGAACGCCTGCGGGTCGATGCCGCGGCGGGTCGAGCTGTACGGAGTGATGGTCAGCTCCGCGTACCGGATGTTCTGCCGGGCCATGTCGCGGGCCACCTCGAAGGTCAGCAGGCGGACGTCCTCGGGGGTGCGGATGAGGTCGACCACCGACAGGTACACGTCGATGAAGTGCGCGAAGTCGGTGAAGGTGAAGAAGTCGACGAGCTTGTGCGAGTCGGCGGGCACCTTGGAGTCGGGGTGCCTGGCGGCGAGTTCGGCGACGATGCGCGGGGAGGCGGATCCGACGTGGTGCACATGCAGTTCTGCCTTGGGCAGGCCCGCGACGAAGGGGCGCAGGTCGGTCATCGGATCCTCCTGGTGCGGCCGGTACGGGGGTGTACCGGGGGTTGTTCTGCGGTGGAGCACGCATGGGGCCCCGGTGCGGGTACGCACGCGCGGGTGCGCGTGGGTCTCCGGGGCGGCCCGGGATCATCGTAGGCGGCGCGCTGGGCCATGTGGGGGACGCCGTAGCATGACGGGGAATCGCAATGGGGGAGGGTCCATGTCGGACAACACACCAGAGACTTCCGGGCCACAGCCCTCGGAGCCGCAGCCGCAGCCGCAGCCTTACGGGCCGTCGTCCCCGGCACCGCAGTCCCCGGGCGGGCAGCCCGCCGGGGCGCCGGACCCCTGGGCGCCGCCGGCGGACTCCGGGAACCGGGTGCCGCTGAGCAAGCCCGCGCCCGCGCCGCAGGACGCGCCGCCGACCGCGAGCCCGGTGCACGACCAGCCGACGGTGACGTCGATGCCGGGGGCACCGGCCGCCCCTGGCACGTACGGGTATCCGACCGCGGGGACGCCGGGGGAGTACGGGTATCCGCCGGCCTATCCGGGTGGGGCCACGGTGCCCGGGGTGCCGGGAGCGCCGGGTCCTTCGCCGTACGACGCCGGATACGCGGGCTACCCCGGCTACCCGGGTTACGCCGGGGCGAACGGCTGGACCGGCCAGATGGCGCCGCAGAACGGCATGGGCATCGCGGCGATGGTGCTGGGCATCCTCTCCATCTGCCTGTTCTGCCTGTACGGAGTGCTGAGCATCATCCTCGGCGCGCTGGGCCTGATCTTCGGCATCATCGGCCGCAAGAAGGCGGAGCGGGGCGAGGCCAACAACGGCGGTATGGCGCTGGCCGGCATCATCACCGGATCGATCGGTCTGGCCATCGGGTTCGTCATCATCGGATTCATCGTCTGGGCGGTGGCCACCAACCGCTAGGCCGGGGCGGGGCGGACTCCTCAGCCCCCCGCCGCCAGCCTCCCCCTCGCCTCCATCAGCGCGAACCCCAGCAGATTCAGCCCCCGCCACTGCGCCGGGTCCTCGGCGCGGGGGTCGTCCGCCGTCAGGCCGATGCCCCATATGCGGTCCATGGGGCTCGCCTCGACGAGCACCCGGGAGCCGGTGCCCAGCAGATACGCGCCCAGGTCCGCGTGCCGGCCGAACTTGTGGACGTTGCCCTCCACCACGATCCCGTACCGCTCCCGCTCCCAGACGGCACCGTCGAAGCCCCGGACCAGTCGGCCCGCCTTCTTCGCCTCGGCGGGCGAGGACGCGTCGAGGGCCGCCCGCTCCGCCTGCGGGTCGCCGAACAGCACCGCCTTGCGCGCCATCATCCAGTGCTCCGCCGTCGCGTAACGCACCCCGTCCACGGTGAACGGGGACTCCCACCACTGGCTGAAAATGCTCGGACCGAGCGATCCGTCCGGTCGCGGTCGGTGACCCCAGAAGTGCAGGAACTTGACCCGCTCCCCCTGCTTGACCTGCGCTGCAAGCTCTTCGATCTTCCCCATGCATGCGAGTCTGGCATCCGCCACTGACACTCCGTACGGTATTTCGACGCCGACTCGACACACGGTCGACCGAATCCGTCGCGTAACCAAAAGGCAACAACGGAATCACTTGTTGGTGGCTTCCTGCTCTGTCAGGATCGGCAATCAAATCAAGCTGGAGCTACGCCGACCCCCGTATGACGGGGTGAGCGGCGGAGGAGAGCGTCATGGGCAACCGCTTCCAGGTGCAGGACCGTTTCGAAGGCGGCGCACAGTACATCGGCGGGCAGTTGCGGCCCGGTACCTCGGGTCGCAGTCACACGGTCGTCAACCCCGCCACGGGCGAGGGGATCTACACCTACGAGCTGGCCGGAAGAGACGACGTCGACGCCGCGGTCGCCGCGGCCAAGGCGGCGTTCCCCGGCTGGTCGGGGGCCACCCCCGGCGAGCGGTCCGACGTCATGCACCGCTTCGCCGCGGTCCTCGCCGAGCAGGCGGACGACTTCGCGTACGCCGAGTCGCTCCAGTGCGGCAAGCCGATCAAGCTCTCCAAGGAGTTCGACGTACCGGGAACGGTCGACAACGTCGCCTTCTTCGCGGGCGCCGCCCGTCATCTGGAGGGCAAGTCGGCGGGGGAGTACGACGGTGACCACACCTCGTACATCCGCCGCGAGGCGATCGGTGTCGTCGGCTCGATCGCACCCTGGAACTACCCGCTCCAGATGGCCGCCTGGAAGGTTCTTCCGGCCATCGCGGCGGGCAACACCATCGTGCTGAAGCCTGCCGAGCTGACCCCGCTGACCTCGATCATGTTCGCCCAGGCGGCCAAGGAGGCCGGTCTGCCGGACGGCGTCGTCAATGTCGTCACCGGCGCGGGCAAGGATGCGGGCGAGCACCTCGTCGGCCACCCCGATGTCGCCATGACCTCCTTCACCGGCTCCACCCCGGTCGGCAAGCGGGTCGCCGAGATCGCCACCTCGACGGTCAAGCGGCTCCACCTCGAACTGGGCGGCAAGGCCCCGTTCCTGGTCTTCGACGACGCCGACCTGGAGGCCGCCGTCCACGGCGCGGTAGCCGGCTCTCTCATCAACACCGGTCAGGACTGCACCGCCGCCACCCGCGCCTACGTCCAGCGTCCGCTGTACGACGCCTTCGTGAGCGGCGTCGCCGCCCTCATGGAGTCCGTCCGGCTCGGCGACCCGTTCGCGGAGTCGACCGACCTCGGCCCGCTCATCAGCTTCGCCCAGCGCGACCGCGTCGCCGCCCTCGTCGACCGCGCCCGTGCCTACGCGCGCATCGTCACCGGCGGCGAAGCCCCGCAGGGCGACCTCAAGGACGGCGCCTACTACCGTCCGACCCTGATCGCCGACGCTCCCCAGGACAGCGAGATCGTCCAGGACGAGATCTTCGGTCCGGTGCTCGTGGTGCTCCCCTTCGACAGCGACGAAGAGGGCATCGCGCTCGCCAACGACACCCCGTACGGTCTGGCCGCCTCGGCCTGGACCCGGGACGTGTTCCGCGCCAACCGCGCCACCCGCGAGATCAAGGCGGGCTGTGTGTGGGTCAACGACCACATCCCGATCCTCAGCGAAATGCCGCACGGCGGATACAAGGCCAGCGGCTTCGGCAAGGACATGTCGGCGTACTCCTTCGAGGAGTACACGCAGGTCAAGCACGTCATGTTCGACAACACCGCGGTGGCCCGCAAGGACTGGCACCGCACGATCTTCGGGGACCGATAAAGAGTCCGCTCGACCAGCGGCAACCCACCCGAAAGGGCACTTGCGCATGGAGCAGTTCCAGTACGGGAGTCTCTCCGCCGACTCCGCCACGAACCGTGTGGCGGCCACCGGCGCGGTGGAGAGTGCCATGCGGCGCAGCATCACGAGCGGCCGGGGTGCTCTCACCCGCCGTTCGCTGATGCGCGCCGCCGGCGGCGGCGCCCTCGCCCTCGGTGGCATCGGCGCACTGAGCGCCTGCGGCATTCCGGCCGCCGGCAAGGACAAGCAGGCAGCGGTCTCGGACGACTTCTCGGCCAAGGAGAAGCAGGTCGTCTTCTCCAACTGGACCGAATACATGGACGTCGGGGAGAACGACAAGGGCTATCCGACCCTGGAGGCCTTCACCCAACGCACCGGGATATCCGTCAAGTACACGGCGGACATCAACGACAACAACGAGTTCTTCGGCAAGATCCAGCAGCAGCTGCACAACGGCCAGCCCATCGGCCGCGACCTCATCTGCGTCACCGACTGGATGGCCGCCCGGCTGATCCGGCTCGGCTGGGTGCAGAAGCTCGACCCCACGCGGCTGCCGCACGCGTACGCCAATCTCAGTGCCCAGTTCCGCAGCCCCGTCTGGGACCCGGGCCACGCCTACTCGTACCCCTGGACCGGTATTTCCACGGTCATCGCGTACAACGAGAAGGCCACCGGTGGCCGCAAGGTCGACTCGATCTCGCAACTGCTCGACGACCCCGCGCTCAAGGGCAAGGTCGGCTTCCTCTCCGAGATGCGCGACACCATCGGGATGACGCTGCTCGACATGGGCAAGGACCCGGCCAAGTTCAGCGACGACGACTACGACGCGGCGATCGCCCGGCTGCAGAAGGGCGTCGACACCAAACAGATCCGCCGCTTCACCGGCAACGACTACACCGCCGACCTCGAAAAGGGTGACCTGGCGGCCTGTGTCGCCTGGGCCGGCGACGTCGTACAGCTCTCGGCGGACAACCCGTCCGTCAAGTTCGCGATTCCCAAGGCCGGTTACGTCTCGTCCACGGACAACCTGCTGGTCCCGGCGAAGGCCCGGCACAAGACCAACGCCGAGAAGCTGATCGACTACTACTACGAGCCCGGTCCTGCCGCCCAGCTCGCCGCGTACATCAACTACGTCTGCCCGGTCGACGGTGTCCGCGAGGAGCTCACCAGGATCGACCCGGAGTTGGCCTCTTCCAAGCTGATCCTCCCGGACCGGGCGATGGCCGCCCAGGCACATCCCTTCCGGCCGCTCAGCGAGGCCGAGGAGAAGGCGTACGAAGAGAAGTTCGCCAAGCTCATCGGCGCGTGACGCGTGCCGTAATACGTGCCTTGGCACGGGTGGCCGGGCCACCCCCGCACCCTCTGCCGAGCCACCCCCCGCACCCTTGACGCACCCCGACTCCCCCCTGGGACCGCAACCCATGACTCAGAAGACCGAAGGCGGCGACGTCCGCCTCGCCGGGATCAGCAAGACCTACGGCTCGTTCACGGCCGTGCACCCGCTCGACCTGACCGTCCCGCAGGGCTCCTTCTTCGCCCTGCTCGGCGCGTCCGGCTGCGGCAAGACGACGACCCTGCGGATGATCGCCGGTCTGGAGGACCCCTCCACCGGCACCGTCTCGCTCGGCGACAGGGACGTCACGCACCTGCCGCCGTACAAGCGCCCGGTGAACACCGTCTTCCAGAGCTACGCGCTCTTCCCGCACCTGGACATCACCGAGAACGTCGCCTTCGGGCTGCGCCGACGCGGCATCAAGTCGGTGCACAAGCAGGTCGACGACATGCTGGAACTGGTCCAGCTCGGCCAGTTCGCCAAGCGCAAGCCGCACCAGCTCTCCGGTGGCCAGCAGCAGCGCGTCGCCGTCGCCCGCGCCCTGATCAACCACCCGCAGGTGCTGCTCCTCGACGAGCCGCTGGGTGCCCTGGACCTCAAGCTGCGCCGCCAGATGCAGCTGGAGCTCAAGCGCATCCAGACCGAGGTCGGCATCACCTTCGTGCACGTCACCCACGACCAGGAGGAGGCCATGACCATGGCCGACCAGGTCGCGGTGATGAACGGCGGCCGGGTCGAACAGCTCGGCGCCCCCGCCGACCTCTACGAGAACCCGAAGACCACCTTCGTCGCCAACTTCCTCGGCACCTCGAACCTGATCCAGGCCCAGATCGCCGCATCGGCCTCCGGCATCGTCACGGTGACCTGCGGAGACTCCAAGCTGAAGCTCCCCGCGAGCCGATGCCGGGCCCAGGCCGCGGCCGGCGACAAGCTCCTGGTCGGCGTACGCCCGGAGAAGGTGTCGATCGCGCACGCGGACGACGCCGCTTCGGTCCCGGAGAGCCGCAACCGGATCACCGGCCGCATCCTCGCCTCCAGCTTCATCGGCGTCTCCACCCAGTTCGTCGTCAACAGCCCGTCCTGCGCGGACTTCGAGGTGTACGTCCAGAACATCGAGCGGGACGCCCGGCTCACCCCCGGCACCGAGGTCGTCCTGCACTGGAACCCGGAGCACACCTTCGGCCTCGACGCCGACCAGGCCATCGACGCGGGCGTGCAGTCGGTGGAGGACGCCTCGTGACCGTCTCCGAAGCACCCGTCACAGCGGCCGTGGACCCCCCGGTCCACAAGCCGTCCACCCGCAAGCGGCTGATCCCGTACTGGCTGCTGCTGCCCGGCATCCTGTGGCTGCTCGTCTTCTTCGCGCTGCCGCTGGTCTACCAGGCCTCCACCTCGGTCCAGCAGGGTTCGCTGGAGGCCGGTTTCAAGGTCACCTGGCACTTCCAGACGTACTGGGACGCCCTGTCGGAGTACTGGCCGCAGTTCGTCCGCTCGCTGCTGTACGCAGGTACCGCGACCGTGCTCTGTCTGCTGCTGGGCTACCCGCTGGCGTACCTCATCGCCTTCAAGGCGGGGCGCTGGCGCAACCTGATCCTGGTGCTGGTGATCGCCCCCTTCTTCACCAGCTTCCTGATCCGCACGCTGGCCTGGAAGACGATCCTGGCGGACGGCGGCCCGGTCGTCGACGTCCTCAACACCCTGCACATCCTGGATGTGACCAGCTGGCTCGGCTGGACCGAGGGCGGCCGGCTGCTGGCCACCCCGCTCGCGGTGGTCTGCGGTCTGACGTACAACTTCCTGCCCTTCATGATCCTGCCGCTCTACACCTCGCTGGAGCGGATCGACGGGCGGCTGCACGAAGCGGCCAAGGACCTCTACGCCTCTCCGGCGACGACGTTCCGGAAGGTGACGTTCCCGCTGTCCATGCCGGGTGTCGTCTCCGGCACGCTGCTGACCTTCATCCCGGCGGCCGGTGACTACGTCAACGCCGAACTGCTGGGCTCGACCGACACCAAGATGGTCGGCTCGGTCATCCAGTCGCAGTTCCTGCGGGTGCTCGACTATCCGACGGCCGCCGCGCTGTCCTTCATCCTGATGGCGATCGTGCTGGTCATGGTCACCGTCTACATGCGCAAGTCCGGGACGGAGGACCTCGTCTGATGGCCGCCCTCAAGTGGATCCGGCGCAACCTGGTCGTCATCGCGGGCCTGCTGACGCTCGCGTACATGATCCTGCCGAACATCGTCGTGATGGTGTTCTCGTTCAACAAGCCCAACGGGCGCTTCAACTACGCCTGGCAGCAGTTCTCGCTGGACGCCTGGAAGGACCCGTGCGGCGTCGCCGACCTGTGCGGTTCGCTCTCCCTCTCGCTCCAGCTGGCCGCCTGGGCGACCCTCGGTGCGACCGTGCTCGGCACGATGATCGCCTTCGCGCTGGTCCGCTACCGCTTCCGGGCGCGTGGTGCGATCAACTCGCTGATCTTCCTGCCGATGGCGATGCCCGAGGTCGTCATGGCCGCCTCGCTGCTGACGCTCTTCCTCAACATGGGCGCCCCGCTCGGTTTCTGGACCGTGCTGATCGCGCACATCATGTTCTGCCTCAGCTTCGTCGTCACCGCCGTCAAGGCACGAGTGATGTCGATGGACCCGAGGCTGGAGGAAGCGGCCCGCGATCTCTACGCCGGTCCGGTCCAAACTTTCGTACGGGTGACCCTGCCGATCGCCGCTCCCGGCATCGCGGCCGGCGCACTGCTCGCCTTCTCGCTGTCGTTCGACGACTTCATCATCACGAACTTCAACGCGGGCTCGACGGTCACCTTCCCGATGTTCGTATGGGGCTCCGCGCAGCGCGGCACACCCGTACAAATCAACGTCATTGGTACAGCTATGTTCGTCATCGCCGTGCTGATGGTCCTCGGCGGCCAGCTCATCGCGAGCCGCCGCAAGAACAGCGCATCACCCAAGTAGTTCCCCCTGGCGGGAACTGAAGGAGTTGGAAACCATGGCCCCGGTAGCCATGCGTAGTGCCGCACAATCCCTTTCCGGCGCGAAGCCGCTGTCGTTCTGGCTGGACGACCCGGACCGCCCCGCCCCCGAGCCGTCCCTCACCGGGGACGAGCGCTGCGACCTGCTGGTGATCGGCGGCGGTTACAGCGGTCTGTGGACCGCGCTGATCGCCAAGGAACGCGACCCGCAGCGCGACGTCGTGCTCATCGAGGCGAGCGAGGTGGGCTGGGCCGCCTCCGGGCGCAACGGCGGCTTCTGCGCCGCGTCCCTCACCCACGGCCTGGGCAACGGCATCGCCCGCTGGCCCGGCGAGATCGACAAGCTGGAGGAGCTGGGCGAGCGCAACCTCGACGCCATCGAGGAAGCGGTCGCGAAGTACGGCATCGACTGTGCCTTCGAGCGCACCGGTGAGATCGACGTCGCCACCGAGCCGCACCAGCTCGAAGAGCTTCAGGAGATGTACGAGGAGGCCAGGAAGCTGGGCCTCACCGAACACGTGGAGATGCTCGACGCGGACGCCATGCGCGCCGAGGTCGACTCGCCGACCTTCCTGGGCGGCATGTGGGACAAGCGCGGCGTGGCCATGCTGAATCCGGCGCGTCTCGCGTGGGGCCTCAAGCGGGCGTGCCTGGACCTCGGTGTCCGTATCTACGAGAACACCAAGGGCACCGAGCTCGCCTCGGACGCCAACGGGACCGCCGTACGCACCTCGTACGGCCGGATCTTCGCCCGTCGGGTCGCCCTGGGCACAAACGTTTTTCCGTCGCTGGTGAAGCGGCTCCGCCCCTTCACGGTGCCGGTCTACGACTACGCCCTGATGACCGAGCCGCTCAACGAGGAGCAGCTCGCCGCGATCGGCTGGAAGAACCGGGCCGGTCTCGGCGACAGCGCCAACCAGTTCCACTACTTCCGCATCTCCGCGGACAACCGCATCCTCTGGGGCGGCTACGACGCGGTCTACCACTACGGCGGCAAGCTGAGCGCCGAACTGGACCACCGCCCGGAGACGTACCTCAAGCTGGCCGAGCACTTCTTCACCTGCTTCCCGCAGCTGGAGGGCCTGCGCTTCACGCACGCCTGGGGCGGTGCGATCGACACCTGCACCCGCTTCTCCGCCTTCTTCGGCACGGCCCATGCGGGCAAGGTCGCCTACGCGGCCGGCTACACCGGTCTCGGCGTCGGCGCGACCCGCTTCGGCGCGGAGGTCATGCTCGATCTCCTCGACGGGAAGAAGACCGAGCGGACCGAGCTGGAGATGGTGCGCAGCAAGCCGCTCCCGTTCCCGCCGGAGCCGGTCGCCTGGGCGGGCATCGAGATCACCAAGCGCTCGATGGCCCGCGCCGACGACAACGGTGGCAGGCGCAACATCTGGCTGAAGGCGATGGACAAGCTGGGCCTGGGCTTCGACAGCTGATCCCCCGGTACGCGCGGAGCCGATTCCCGGTACGTGTGGTGAGTGCGCCCCTGGTGAAGCCGGGGGCGCACAACCGCGATCACCGTGTGACGCACCTCACTACCAATAAGTAGCCAAACCCGCGTCATGATCGCGCCCGGCCTCCCTCTCTCCTGTGTACGCATTGTCCGTGCACAGGGAAACAGGGAACGAAGGAGGCCGAGCGCGATGGTTGGCTCGGAAGCGAAGACCGCGGTGGAGTGGCTGGTCTCGGTGGCCCCGGACCCCGACGCGTGCCGTTGGGAGTGGGAGCGCAACCCACTGGGCGTCGCCCTGCTCCCGGCCGGCCGCCGGTGGGACGTACTGATCCTGCCGGGTGAACTCGGTTATCCCACCCTTGACGTCCTGGCCCGACTGGTCGACCGTCCCGGGCCGGTCCTCACCGACTTCGGCGACTCCCGGATGGGCTTCTTCGTCCCCGCGGGCACGGCCGCCCGATGGCTGGGCACGGGAGTACGGGGTGCGGGACACGGCACCTGGATCGTCGTCCCCTACCCGGGGCGGGCCACCACCGGCGGCGTCCGCTGGCTGGTCGCCCCGGACGGCCGCGGCACCCTCACGGACCCGACTCTCCTGGAGCTCGCGATGCACGAGGCGGCGAGCCGGATGGCGTACGGCGACTGAGCCACCACGCGGGCGCGAGCAGCAGCACCGCGAGACACCAGCTGCCGACCACGTCCAACGGCCAGTGATAGCCCCGCAGCACGAGCCCGATGCCGGTCGCCACGCCGAGCCCCAGCGCGACGGGCACCGGCCATCGGCGGCGTACCCACACCGAGAGCAGCAGCGCGGCCCCGCAGTAGGCGACGGCAGCCGTCGCCCCGTGCCCGGACGGGAAGTACCCACTGTCCGAGGGATCGAGCGGCGCGGGCCGTCCGGTCCAGGTCTTCAGGGGTACGACGACGGCCGGGACCAGCGCCATGGCGAGCGCGACGGCGAGCGCGAGCAGCCGGTGGCCACGCCACAGGGCGCAGCCGACCGCCACCGCGAGCACCGGCAGCGCGACCTGCATGTTGCCCAGGTCGGCCAGGAACTCGGTGAGCCGGCGCGGCCCGTGGCCGACGACGGCACGGCTCAGCCGTTCATCGGCGTACGCCAGCGGGCCCTCTGTCACCACCTGCCAGGTGATCAGCGCGAACAGCAGGGCGCTGAGGGTGACGGTGAGCAGGAATGCCGACTGCCCCGGAGCAGGGGGGGTGGCTCCGGGGCAGTCGGTCGGACCGGAGGGACGGACGCCCCGGGGGGTGTGGGGCGTCTCGCCGTCCGATCGGTGAGGAGAACCGGAGCCAGAAGCTCCGGAGGTGTGCGCGAAGGCACGACCAGGTCGAAGCCGGGAAAGCGTCGTCCTGGTCTCGCTCGCAGTCACCTGCGGGCGGGGTGTTTCTCTCATCTGCCAGGAACCGTACGGCAGGAAGAAGGGGACCGACAGCGGGAGTGCGATCCCGCCATTGGCCCCCCACACGTTCTTCACAGAGGCAGTTTGCCCCAGGTGTCCGGCTGTCGCGCTCAGACGCCCGCGAACGCCGTCTCGATGATGTCCAGGCCCTCGTTGAGGAGGTCCTCACCGATCACCAGCGGCGGCAGGAAGCGCAGCACATTGCCGTAGGTGCCGCAGGTCAGGACCAGCAGGCCCTCCTGGTGGCAGGCCTTGGCGAGCGCGGAGGTGGTCTCCGGGTCGGGGTCCTTGGTGCCCGGCTTGACCAGCTCGACGGCGATCATGGCGCCACGGCCGCGGATGTCGCCCACGATCTCGTACTTGGCGGCGATCTCCGCGAGGCGGCCCTTCATGACCTCCTCGATGCGCTTGGCCTTCCCGTTGAGGTCCAGCTCCTTCATCGTCTCGATGGCGCCCAGGGCGGCGGCGCAGGCGACCGGGTTTCCGCCGTAGGTGCCGCCGAGGCCGCCGGAGTGCGGGGCGTCCATGATCTCGGCGCGGCCCGTGACGGCGGCGAGCGGCAGACCGCCCGCGATGCCCTTGGCGGTGGTGATCAGGTCGGGGACGACGTTCTCGTCCTCGCAGGCGAACCACTGGCCGGTGCGGCAGAAGCCGGACTGGATCTCGTCCGCGACGAAGACGATCCCGTTGTCCTTGGCGAACTGGCTGATCGCGGGCAGGAAGCCCTTGGCCGGCTCGATGAAGCCGCCCTCGCCGAGGATCGGCTCGATGATGATCGCGGCGACGTTCTCCGCGCCGACCTGCTTGTTGATCATGTCGATGGCCTGGGCGGACGCCTCGGCGCCGGCGTTGTCCTCACCGGTCGGCCAGCGGTAGCCGTAGGCGACCGGGACGCGGTAGATCTCCGGGGCGAACGGACCGAAACCGTGCTTGTACGGCATGTTCTTGGCGGTCATGCCCATGGTGAGGTTGGTACGGCCGTGGTAGCCGTGGTCAAAGACGACGACGGCCTGGCGCTTGGTGTACGCACGGGCGATCTTCACGGCGTTCTCGACTGCCTCGGCGCCCGAGTTGAACAGCGCGGACTTCTTGGCGTGGTCGCCCGGGGTCAGCTCGGCGAGCTGCTCGCAGACCTCGACGTAACCCTCGTACGGCGTGACCATGAAACAGGTGTGGGTGAAGTCCTGGAGCTGGGCGGTCGCCCGGCGGACCACGGCTTCGGCGGAGGAGCCGACCGAGGTCACCGCGATGCCCGAGCCGAAGTCGATCAGACGGTTGCCGTCGACGTCCTCGACGATGCCGCCACCGGCGCGGGTGGTGAACACGGGAAGGACGGAACCCACCCCACCGGCCACCGTGGCCGTGCGGCGGGCCTGAAGCTCCTGCGACTTCGGGCCGGGGATGGCGGTGACGACGCGGCGCTCCTGCGGAACTGCGCTCATGAGGGGCTCCTCGGGGTGGGGTGCTGGCTCGCGCCAGTGGGGGTTCTGCCTTGGGGGGTTCTGCCTCGCACCAAGGGTGCAAAAGGTTGCTTCGGCTACTTCGCAGGCTAGGGGCGCGGCGGTCGCGCGGGCATGTTCCGTCTCGGAGAAGTACGGGGGGTGTGTTGTCCGGTACGGACATAGCGGGCCCGGAGTGCGGGGTACGCCGAACGAGCGGGCGGGGCGACTAGGTTGGGCCTTGGCAGCGGTCCTTCGGGCCCCGCCAGGGATGTGTACGGCTGGTTCGTGGGGACGAGGGGCAGCAGATGAACACCGGTGACAGGCACGACGGCGCGCACACCACCCGTGCGGGTGCGGTGCCGAGGCCTGCCGGGCCGCCGCCCGGCCGGCTTCCGCCGGTGCCCGCCGCGCCCCCCTCGGCCGCCCCGTCCGTCCCGGCCTCCTCGTCCCGGCCGCTGTCCCCGCTGGAGGACTGGCTGACCACCGCGCGGCCGGACGCGGGCCCCGGGATCTGGCGGCTGGGCCACGTGCCGCGTCCCGACCGGCCGGTGGAGGAGGAGGTCAGCGACCGGTCGCTGATCTCGGGGGCGGTGATCACGGTGCTGTCCTGGATGCTGCTGTGGTCGCTGTGGCGCAATGGGTACGTCCCTTACCAGTACGTTCCGCTGAAGCTCTTCACCCCGGAGGCGTGGTGGACCTACGGGGTGTACGGCGGGCCCCGGACGACCGAGGCCGTCAGTGCGGCGTGGGTCTACAACGGGATCGTCTGCGCCGCTCTGCTGTACTGGTTCGGCCAGATCGGCAACTGGGCCGAGTTCACCCGCCGCTTCGTCCGCCGCCGCGAGCAGCCGCTGCGGGCACTGATCGCCCTCGCCGTCGCCGCCCTGGTCCAGCTCCTGGTCTGGACCCGGGTGCTGCCCTTCGCCGACTCGGTGCTCTCGCTGCTGCCGCTGTCCTGGTTCGAGGTCCGCGACGGCAACGTCACCACGCTCCTCGTCGTCAGTTACGGCACCACCGCGGTGATCGCCCTCGGCCTGCTCTGGCCCTTCGCGAAGATGGGCGGCTGGGGCGCGCTCCTGCACGGCTTCCGCGGCAGGGCCCCCGCCCCCGCACCCACCGCCCCCGCCCACCCCGACTCCGACCCCGCCCGCTGGCCCGAGCTGCGCGCCGCCGGCCTCGGCGAGGTGGCGGACCGGCTCACCGCCGAGGTGCGGGGCGGGCGGATGGGCGACGTGGACCTGGTGCGGATCAGGAACGCCTGGCAGGCCGTCGGCCAGGACCCCGAGCGCCGCACCCTCTTCGCCGCCACCGTCCTGCGCGACGGCGCCGCCTCCTTCACCCACCCTTCCGGCGCCCGCGACCTGCCCCACCGCACCGCCACCCACGACCTGCTCGCCTCCCAGGTGCGGATCGGCAGTTACGTCGACGGCGACCCCAATCCGTACCGGCACGGCGGCGCGGGCACCGCCCTCGAACCGGACGTCCTGGGCACCTCGCTGCTGGCCGTCGGCCCGCCGGGTGCGGGCAAGACCCGGCGGCTGACCGCCCCCGTCGTGGAGTCCCTCGCCCTCCAGGCACTGGCCGGCAAGTGCAGCACGCTCGCCGTCTGCGCCGCCGGAGCGCCCCTGGCCGACGACGCGGCGTACGACGTGGTGGTCAGGATCGGCGACCCCGCCTCGGTCCACGACCTCGACCTCTACGGCGGAACCGGGAGCGCCGGCGACGCCGAGGCAGCCTCCGCGATCCTCGCCGAGGGCCTGGTCGGCGACCTCGACACGGTCGACACCGGGCGGGCCGCGACCGCGCTCGCCCAGCTCATCGGCCCCTACCACGCGGTGCACGGGCACTTCCCCGCCGTACCCGAGCTGTACGAACTGCTGCGCGGCGACCCGGCCACCCTGCAGAGCCTCGCCGACCGGCTCACCGCGGCCGGAGAGACCGCGATGGAACGCGACCTCACCGCCCGGATGCGGCAGATGGGTACCGCCGCCGACCCCTGCCCGCCGCTCGCCGACCGGCTCGCCCTGCTCGACCGGCCCGCCTTCGCCGACTTCTTCGACACCGGCGCCAGTGCCCGTCCCTTCTCGCTGCGCGCCCTCCAGCACCACCCGATGCGGGTCCGCATCGAACTGCCCGAGCGGGGGCACGCGGAGGCGTCCCGGCTGCTGGCCCGGCTGATCCTGGCCCAGTTCCTCGGCGCGGTGACTTCCCGTGCGGACCGGTCCCTCTTCAGCTGCCTGGTGCTCGACGACGCGACGGCGACGCTGACCGCCGAGACGGTACGGGGCATCGGACGGCTGCGTTCCGCCAATGCCGGGGTGGTGCTGAGCCTGCGTACCGTCGACGACGTACCCGAGGCCCTGCACATCCCGCTGCTCGGCGCGGTCGGCTGCCACATGGCGTTCTCCGGGGTCACCACCTGGGACGGCAGGCGCTTCACCGAGGCATGGGGGACGGAGTGGGTGGAGACCAAGGAGGTCGCCCAGCACACCGTCTTCGCCAACCAGCCGCTGACCCGGGCCCTGCACGCGCTGCGCAAGCTGGTCACCGGCAAGTCGGTGGTGACCAGCGCGGTCACCATCAAGAAGGTGGAGCGGGCCCGCTGGTCGGCGTCCGAGCTGGCCCGGGAGGTACCGGCCGGGCACGCGGTGCTGTCGCTGACGACGGTGCGCGGGGAGCACGCGCCGCCGCTGCTGGTGGACCTGCGGGACTGACGGGGCGGACGGGGCCGACGGAGCGGACGGGGCCGGCGGGACTGACGGGACCGACCGGCGGACAGGGCCGGCGGTGCTGAGGCGGCGGCCGGGCGCGGTGCCGTGTGCGGTGCCGTGTGCGGCCCGAGTGACCTTGGTGATACCGGGCATACGTACGTCCTGGCAGAATCGGGGGTGTCGTTCGTACGGGACGGCGCATTTCCATGTCTGCTCCGCCTGATCCGTCCTCTGTCTAAGGTCGCGCCCCCTGATGCCGCCCACGCTCGCCTCCCTCGTCCACCACACCGCGCTCAAGCTCGTCGTGCGCGCCGGTGAGGACCGGCTGGAGACCCCGGTGCGCTGGGCGCACGTCAGTGAGCTCGCCGACCCCGTCCCCTACATGGAGGGCGGCGAACTCCTCCTCATCACCGCGATGAAGCTGGACGCCGAGGACCCCGAGGCGATGCGGCGGTACGTCCGCAGGCTGGTCGGCGCGGGCGTCGTGGGCCTCGGCTTCGCGGTCGGGGTCAGTTACGACGACATCCCCCAAGCCCTCCTCGCCGCCGCCAAGGAGGAGGACCTCCCGCTCCTCGAAGTACCGCGCCGCACCCCCTTCCTGGCCATCTCCAAGGCGGTGTCGGCCGCCATCGCCGCCGATCAGTACCGGGCCGTGACGGCGGGCTTCGAGGCGCAGCGGGAACTCACCAAGGCGGCCCTCAACGGCCCCGCCGACCTGGTCGCCAAGCTGGCCTCGCACGTCGACGGCTGGGCGGCCGTCTACGACGCCTCCGGCGCGGTGGTCGCCGCAGCCCCCGACTGGGCGGGCCGCCGGGCCACCCGCCTCGCCGACGACGTGGAACGGCTCCGGCTGCGCCCCGCCCCCGCCAGTGCGGTGGTCGGCAACAACGACGACCGCGTGGAACTCCAGTCGCTGGGCGCGGGCCGCCGGGCCAGGGGCGCCCTCGCCGTCGGTACCGCCGCCCCGCTGGGCACCGTCGAGCGGTACGCCGTGCACTCCGCCATCGCCCTGCTCACCCTCACCACCGAACGCACCCGCGCCCTCCAGGCCGCCGAGGCCCGCCTCGGCGCGGCGGTGCTCCGGATGCTGCTCGCCGGTGAACCCGACCACGCCCGCGCGGTCGCCGGTGACCTGTACGGAGACCTCCTCGACGCCCCCTTCCGGGTCCTCATCGCCGAAGCCGCGAGCGAGGGCACCGACGGCACCGAACCCCTCCAGGCCCTGGTCGACGCCCTCGAATCGGCGGCCGCCCGGGCGGGCGAGGCCCTGCTCGTCGTACCCGACGGGTCCCGGGTGGTGATACTGGCGGCCGACGGCGGCGAGACGGTCGCCGCCTGCACGGTGCACACCGCGGCGGCGGTACGGGGCGGGGGCAAGGCCCGCCCGATGGAGCCGGTGGAGGAGGACGACCTGGTGGTGGGGCTGTCCGCACCGGCCGGTCCGATCGCCGCGGCCACCGCCTTCAAGCAGGCCGAGCAGGCCCTCTCGGTGGCCCGCCGCAGGGGCCGCACCCTGGTCGAGCACGAGGAGCTGGCGACGGGCTCGGTGCTTCCGCTGCTCGCGGACGACGCGGTACGGGCCTTCGCCGACGGGATGCTTCGGGCACTGCACGAACATGACGCGACGGGCCGCGGAGACCTGGTGGCCTCGCTGCGCGCATGGCTCTCGCGGCACGGGCAGTGGGATGCGGCGGCGGCCCAACTGGGCGTGCACCGGCACACGTTGCGGTACCGGATGCGGCGGGTCGAGGAGATCCTCGGGCGGTCGCTGGACGACCCGGATGTGCGCATGGAGCTGTGGCTGGCGCTGAAGGCGACCTCTACGGGGGCGGGGGAGTAGCGCACCGGGGAGCAGGGCGGGGGCCCACCCTCGGCCTGATGGGAGAATCGGACACATGGCAGACGCAGCAGAGGGCTTCGAACCCGAGTCCGATCGGATCACCCGCCACCTGCGCGACGAGATCGTGGACGGCGTGCGCGCCCCCGGCAGCAAGCTCGTCGAGCGTGAACTCGCCGCCGAGCTGGGCGTCAGCCGTCTGCCCATCCGCGACGCCCTCAAGGCCCTGGTCACCGAGGGCCTGGTCACCCCCAGGCCGCGCACCTGGGCCGTGGTGCGGGAGTTCAGCCCCACCGACATCGCCGACCTCGACGAGGTCCGCTCGGCACTGGACACCCTGACCTTCCGGCTCGCGGCCCAGCGACGTACCCGCGCGGGGCTCGAAGAGCTGCGGGCCGCCCTGGACGCCGAACTCGAAGCGGCCCGCCGGGGCGACGCGGTCATGGCGCGCCGGGCCGCCGCCGATTTCCACGAGACGGTCACCACGCTCGCCGCCAACGAACTGCTCTGCGAGCTGGAGCGCGGTCTGCGCAGCCGGCTGCGCTGGCTGCTGGTGCGGCACGACGACCTGATGGACGTCGCCAAGGAGCACGAGGGGCTGTACGACGCGATCGCGGCACGCGACGTCCCGCGCGTCGAGGCGCTGGTGCTGAAGCATCTGGAGACGGGGCGCAGCGCGACTGCGGCGCATCTTCGGAGTGCCGGGCAGTAGGGGCTTCCGCTCCCTCCCACGTCCTCCCTCCTTCTCCTCCCGCTCCCTCTTGCGTGTTCCTCCGTAGAACTCCAGCTCTGGGCCGCTCTCTCGCAGTTGATTTGGTATCCCATTTCTACGCGCGCTGACCTCCGCATTCCATCCCCGGTCGCCCGCTTGTGGTGCATCCCATCTGCATCTTTGCGCTCTGAACCTATTGACGGCCGTGTCGCGACGGCCGTAGCGTCCCGGTCAATTGCTTCAGAGACCAGTTTTCGTATACCGAATTTACTGGGAAGGGCGGCGGACGTGACCACAGCTCAGGACGCATCGCACGGGCACGGGGTGGGGGTCGCGGAACCGGCTGCCGGGAGCAGCGCGGCGGGAGCGCGGCCGGACCTCAGCCCGCGCCTCTACAACCCCGACCTCGCGCCGACCAAGAAGGCCGGACGCAGCTGGGGCGGCTACAGCGTCTTCACGCTGTGGGCCAACGACGTGCACAGCCTGGGCAATTACGCCTTCGCGCTCGGCCTGTTCGCGCTGGGGATGAGCGTCTGGGACATCCTGGTGGCCTTCCTGCTCGCCTCGGTCTTCCTCTTCGTGCTGCTGAGCCTGTCGGGGTACATGGGGTCGAAGACGGGTGTGCCGTTCCCGGTGATGAGCCGGATCGCCTTCGGCGTCCGCGGGGCCCAACTCCCCGCCGTCATCAGGGGTGGTGTGGCCATCGCGTGGTTCGGCATCCAGACGTATCTCGCCTCGTCGGTGCTGTCCGCGCTGCTGGTGACGCTGATGCCGGGGCTGAAGTCCTGGGAGCAGCACGCGGTGCTGGGGCTCTCGGCGCTCGGCTGGGTGTCGTTCCTGGCGCTGTGGCTGGTGCAGGTGCTGATCGTCAGTTACGGCATGGACGTCATCCGGAAGTACATCGAAGTGGCCGCGCCCGCCGTGCTGGTGACCCTGTTCGCACTGGCCGTGTGGATGTTCGCCAAGGCGGACTGGTCGATCGCGACGGACGCCGGATCCCCCTTCACGGGAGCAGACCGCTGGCTGCACATCGGTGAGGCGGCGGCGCTCTGGGTGGTCGTCTACGGCACCTTCGTCCTCAACTTCTGCGACTTCACCCGCTCCGCCAAGTCCAACCGCTCGGTGCTGATCGGCAACCTCATCGGCATCCCGGTCAACATGCTCTTCTTCGCGGGTATCGCGGTCGTCCTCAGCGGCGCCCAGTTCAAGCTCGAAGGCAAGGTGCTGGCCAGCCCCGCCGACATCGTGCAGGCCATCCCCAACACCTTCCTGCTGGTCCTGGCCTCGCTCTCGCTGATCGTGCTGACCGTCGCGGTCAACCTGATGGCGAACTTCGTCGCCCCGGTCTACACCCTGGTCAACCTCTTCCCGCAGAGGCTCGACTTCCGCAAGGCGGGCGTGCTCAGCGCCGTACTCGGCCTGGTCATCCTCCCCTGGAACCTCTACAACAGCCCGGCCGTCGTCGAGTACTTCCTCGGCGGGCTCGGCGCGCTGCTCGGCCCGGTCTTCGGCATCGTGATGGCCGACTACTGGCTGGTCCGCCGCACCCGGGTCAACGTCCCGCACCTCTACACCGAGGACCCGCAGGCCGGCTACGCCTACCGGGGCGGCGTCAACCCGCGCGCCGTGCTCGCGCTGGTGCCGACCGCGGCCGTCGCGGTGGTGGTCGCCTTCGTGCCGTACTTCTCGGCGATCTCCGGCTTCTCGTGGTTCATCGGCACCCTGCTCGCCGGCCTGCTGTACGTCGCCCTGACCGGCCGGGGACGGGGCGCGCCGGTGGCCGAGGACGTCGACGGGGAGGCCATCGCCGTACCCAGCGTGTGACCCGCCCGCTCCTCCGCCTCCCCTCTCCACCTCGTAAGGACCCCTCATGCGTCTGCTGGTCGTCAACGTCAACACCACCGAGTCGATGACGAAGAGCATCGGAGAGCAGGCGGCGGCCGTCGCCTCCCCGGGAACCGAGATCGTGCCGCTCACCCCCGCCTTCGGAGCCGAGTCCGTCGAGGGCAACTACGAGAGCCACCTGGCCGCCATCGCCGTGATGGAGACCGTCCGCGCCCACTCCGGCGACTTCGACGCGGTGATCCAGGCCGGGTACGGCGAGCACGGGCGCGAGGGGCTCCAGGAGCTCCTGGACGTCCCCGTCGTGGACATCACCGAGGCCGCGGCCTCCACCGCCCAGTACCTGGGCCGCAGCTATTCGGTCGTCACCACGCTCGACCGGGCCGTCCCCCTGATCGAGGACCGCCTCGCCCTGGCCGGCCTCTCCGCCCGCTGCGCTTCGGTCCGCGCCGCCGGAATGGCGGTCCTGGACCTCGAACGCGATCCCGAGGCGGCTGTCGAGGCGATCGTCGACGAGGCGGTGAAGGCGGTCACCGTCGACCGCGCTGAGGTCATCTGCCTCGGCTGCGGAGGCATGTCCGGCCTCACCGAACGCGTGGTGGCCCGCACCGGGGTCCCCGTGGTGGACGGGGTCACGGCGGCGGTGGCGGTCGCTGAGTCGCTGGTCCGGCTCGGCCTGCGGACATCGAAGGTACGGACGTACGCCACCCCCCGCGCCAAGCACTTCCGGGCCTGGCCGCCGGTCCTCGCCACCCCGTAGTCCGCGGGCTCCCCGAGCCGCCTCGCCACCGAGTGGTCCGCGGGCGCTGCGACGCGCCTCACCACCGCGTAGTCCGCCGGGTCCCGACGCGCCTAGCCACCCCGTAACCCGCCGGACCCCGACGCGGCCGGGCCCCACCCACCATCCCGGCACACCCTCCACCCCCAACACTCCACGCTGGACAAACGACGCCTCCCGCCCCGGCCCCTACGGTGGAACCGAAGACCCACACCCGTACACCCCACCTCGGAAGGGCCGGAACCCACCTATGACTTCCACCCACGCTTTCTGGCTCGCCGGCCGCCAGGCCACCGGCGACGACACCTTCGACGTCACCTCGCCGTGGGACGGCCGCCTCGTCGGCCAGGTCAGCGTGCCGACCGACGCCCAGGTCGAAGAGGCCGTGGCCGCCGCGTACGCCGTGAAGGACGAGTTCGCGGCGACCCCCGCGCACGCCCGCGCCACCGCGCTGAACCACGTCGCCGACCGCCTCGTGGAGCGCACCGAGGAGATCGCCCAGCTGATCTCCGCCGAGAACGGCAAGCCCATCAAGTGGGCGCGCGGCGAGCTCGGCCGTGCGATCTCCGTGTTCCGGTTCGCGGCCGAGGAGGCGCGTCGCTTCAACGGCGGCGAGGCCCAGCGCCTCGACACCGACGCCGGCGGTGTCGGCCGCCTGGCCCTGACCCGCCGCTTCAACCGCGGTGTGGTCCTCGGCATCGCGCCGTTCAACTTCCCGCTGAACCTCTGCGCCCACAAGGTCGCCCCGGCGATCGCCGTCGGTGCGCCGATCATCCTCAAGCCGGCCCCGGCCACCCCGCTCTCCGGGCTGATCCTGGGCGAGCTGCTCGCCGAGACCGACCTCCCGGCCGGTTCGTGGTCCGTGCTGCCGGTGGCCAACGAGAAGATGCCCGCGCTGGTCCAGGACGAGCGGCTGCCGGTCATCTCCTTCACCGGCTCCGACAAGGTCGGTTACGCGATCATGGACTCGGTGCCGCGCAAGCACTGCACCCTGGAGCTGGGCGGCAACGGTGCGGCCGTCGTCCTCCCCGACTTCTCCTCCGAGAAGGACCTGGACTGGGCCGCGACCCGCATCGCCACCTTCTCCAACTACCAGGGCGGCCAGTCCTGCATCTCGGTGCAGCGGGTCATCGCCGACGCGTCGGTCTACGACCGGCTCGTCCCGAAGATCGTCGCGGCAGTCGAGGCGCAGGTGACCGGCGACCCGTCCGACGCCACCACCGACGTCGGCCCGCTGGTCAGCGAGGACGCCGCCAAGCGCGTCGAGTCCTGGGTCGACGAGGCCGTCAAGGGCGGCGCCCAGCTGCTCACCGGCGGCAAGCGCGACGGGGCCGCCTACGCCCCCACGGTTCTCGCCGACCTGCCCGCCGACACCACCCTCTCCTGCGAGGAGGTCTTCGGGCCGGTCCTCTCGATCCAGAAGGTGGAGGGGGAGGCGGAGGCCTTCGCCGCCGTCAACTCCTCCAAGTACGGACTCCAGGCGGGCCTGTTCACCCACGACATCCAGGCGGCCTTCCGCGGCCACCGCGCCCTGGAGGTCGGCGGCGTGATCGTCGGCGACGTCCCGTCCTACCGCGCCGACCAGATGCCTTACGGCGGAGTGAAGCAGTCCGGCGTCGGCCGCGAGGGCGTCCGTTACGCCATGGACGACTACACGTACGAGCGGGTCATGGTCCTCACCGGCATCGACCTGTAACCACCTGCGGCAACCACCCGTCCGAGGGGAGGCCAGTAGGCTCGTCGTCATCATGACGATCAGCTCACCGGCCTCCCCTCCGGCGTCCCCGAACCCCGCCCCGACCCCGCTGGGCGCCAAGGCCGACAAGGACACCGTGCGCCGGCACAACCTCAGCCTGGTGCTGCGGGCCGTGCACGACGAGGGGGAGATCACCCGGGCCCAGGTCGCCGCCCGTGTCGGGCTGACCAGGGCGGCGGTTTCGTCACTGGTGGAGCAACTGCTGGAGGGCGGGTTCCTGGCCGAGTCCGGCAAGACCTTCAGCGGACAGGCCGGGCGTCCCGGAACCGTCCTCAAGGTGGCCCGTACCGGGGCCGCCGGGCTCGGCATCGAGATCAACATCGACTACGTCACCGTGTGCGTCGTCGACCTCGGCGGCACCGACCGGGTCCGGCTCACCGAGCACCTGGACAATCGCGGCACCCCGCCCGCCGACGTCTTCCGCCGGGTGGCCCGGATCGCGGTGCGCGCCGTCGAATCGGCCGCCGAGCAGCAACTCCAGCTGGTGGGGGTCCAGTTGGGGCTGCCGGGCCTGGTCTCCGGCGGCACCGTACGGCAGGCGCCCAACCTGGGGTGGAGCCGGGTTGCCGTCGAAGGGCTCTTCGCGCAGGCACTCGCCGCACTGCTCCCCGGCCGTCCGGCGCTCCCCGTCAGTGCCGACAACGAGGCCAACCTCGCCGCACTCGCCGAGCTGTGGTTCGGCGCCGACCGGACCGTCAGGTCGTTCCTCCACCTCAGCGGTGAGGTGGGCATCGGCGGTGCGCTGGTCATCGACGGCCAACTGCTGCGCGGTGCACACGGGTTCGCGGGGGAGATCGGGCATGTGGTGGCACAGGCGGACGGCCCGCTGTGCCGGTGCGGGGCGCGCGGCTGCCTGGAGCAGTACGCCGGTCAGCCCGCCCTGCTCCGCAGCGCGGGAATCGACGAGAACGCCGGAGTCCCCGGTGTCGCCGACCTGGAGCGGCGGGCCGAGGCGGGGGACCGGGCCGCGCTCGGGGCGCTGCGCACGGCGGGCGAGAAGCTGGGGCTCGTGCTGTCCGGGGCGGTGAACCTGATCGACCCCGAGGCCGTCGTGCTCGGCGGGATCTACCGCGGGCTCGCCCGCTGGCTGATGCCGGTGATCGAGGCCGAGCTGGACGAGCGGGTGGTCTCCGGGCTCTGGCCCGCCGGCTCGCGACGGCTGCGGCCCTCATCGCTGTCGGGAGACGCGGCACGGGGGGCGGCCGCCCTGGTCGTACGCGATGTGCTGGCAGACCCGGCCGCTTACGCGCAAAGGCTCAGCTCACGGCAGGGGTAGGGGCCCGTGTCCGTTCCCCGCGCCCCTGAACGGCCCCGAAGGGGGCAGTTCAGGGGCGCGGGGAACCGCGCGACCGGCCACGACGAAACAGCACCCCGCGACCGACCTGCTCTCGCCCCCGCCTACCGCACGGCGAGCAGGTGCTCCATCGCCAGCTGATCCAGCCGCTCGAAGGCCATCGAGCGCTCCGCCGCCGCCGTCACGTCGAAGTCCTCGAACGCGCTGCGGTCGCCCAGCAGCCCGGCAAGACCGTCGGGTGCCGTCGGCTGCGCCAGTTCGTCCAGCCGTGAGTCCAGCAGCGCCTGCCGCACCTTCGGGTCGGCCCGGAAAGCGGCCGCCCGCTCCTTGAGGATCAGGTAGTTGCGCATGCACCCGGCCGCCGACTCCCACACCCCGTCGAACCCGTCGGTCCGCACCGGCTTGAAGTCGAAGTGCCGCGGCCCCTCGTATCCGGCCGTCTCCAGCAGGTCCACCAGCCAGAACGCCTGCCGCAGATCGCCCGCGCCGAACCGGAAGTCCTGGTCGTACTTGATGCCGGTCTGGCCGTTGAGGTCGATGTGGAAGAGCTTGCCCGCCCACAGCGCCTGCGCGATGCCGTGCGGGAAGTTCAGCCCGGCCATCTGCTCGTGCCCGGTCTCCGGGTTCACGCCCACCAGTTCGGGCCGCTCCAGCCGCTCGATGAACGCCAGCGCATGGCCGATCGTCGGCAGCAGGATGTCGCCGCGGGGCTCGTTCGGCTTCGGCTCGATGGCGAAGCGCAGGTCGTAGCCCTGCTCGACGACATAGTCCCCGAGCAGGTCGAAGGCCTCCTTCATCCGGTCCAGTGCGACGCGCACGTCCTTGGCGCCGCCGGACTCGGCACCCTCCCGGCCGCCCCAGGCGACATAGGTGGTGGCGCCCAGCTCCACCGCCAGGTCGATGTTGCGAATCGTCTTGCGGAGTGCGAACCGCCGTACGTCGCGGTCGTTCGCCGTGAAGCCGCCGTCCTTGAAGACGGGGTGGGTGAAGAGGTTGGTCGTCGCCATCGGCACCTTCATGCCGGTCGCGTCCAGCGCCTGCCGGAACCGCTTGACGAGGGCGTCCCGCTCGGAGTCGTCCGCCCCGAACGGAATCAGGTCGTCATCGTGGAAGGTCACCCCGTGCGCCCCCAGATCCGCGAGCCGGCGCACCGACTCCACCGGGTCCAGCGCGGGCCGGGTGGCGTCCCCGAAGGGGTCACGGCCCTGCCAGCCCACGGTCCACAGACCGAAGGTGAACTTGTCCTCGGGGGTGGGGGAGTAGCGATCCGTCATGGTCGGCACCTCATTGTCCGTCGGGTTCGCGCGGGCTTCGCGCTGCTGGTCAGCGGTATTTGTTTGATGGCATGGCAAATACTGTACGACGTTACCCGACTTGGCCAGCCCCTCAGTGAAACGCGGTGAATCCGCGGGCATTGAGCCGTCCTGCGGCCGGTGGGCCCCGAGTGGCCGGTGACCGAACGGCTCCGGCCCCTTCGCATTTGTTCTGTGTACGATCAAACCCGCCCTGCGGCCCGCCGCCCCCTGCTCCCGAGAGGCCCACCGCGATGCCCCTCCCCGTCGCCCAGCCGCACACCCCCGTAGTTCTCGGTGTGGACAGCTCCACCCAGTCCACCAAGGTGGCGGTGGTCGACCGGGAGGCCGGCCGGATCCTCGGCACCGGCCGCGCCCCGCACACCGTCACCGGTGAGTCGGGCGCCCGCGAGAGCGACCCCGAACGGTGGTGGCAGGCGCTGACCGCGGCCGTCGCCGAAGGTCTCGCGGAGTCGGGGGTACGCCCCACCGCCGTCACCGGCATCGCGGTCGCCGGCCAGCAGCACGGCCTCGTCGCCCTCGGCGCGAACGGCCGCCCGCTGCGCCCCGCCATCCTCTGGAACGACACCCGCTCCGCCCCGCAGGCCGCCGCCCTCACCGAGGAACAGGGCGCCAACTGGTGGCTGGAGCGCACCGGTTCGGTGCCCGTCGCCTCGCTCACCGCCACCACCTGGCAGTGGCTCCGCGAGCACGAACCCCGCACCGTCGCCGCCACCACCGCGCTCCGCCTCCCGCACGACCACCTCACCGCACGCCTCTCCGGCGTCGCCGCCACCGACCCCGGTGACGCCTCGGGCACCGGCTGGTTCCACACCGGCACCGGCGCCTACGACCCCGAGATCCTCCAACTCCTCGGCATCGACCGCGACCTGCTCCCCGAGGTCGCCCCCACCGGCGCCACCCGCATCGGCACCCTCACCCCCGAAGCCGCCACCGCCCTCGGCCTCCCCGCCGGCATCCCGGTGGCCGCCGGCACCGGCGACAACATGGCCGCCGCCATCGGCCTGGGCCTGGGCAGGGCCGGCCTCCTCGACCACCCCGTGCTCTCCCTCGGCACCTCCGGCACCGTCTTCGCCGCCACCCGCTCCCGCCCCACCAGCCCCGGCGTCAACGGCTTCGCCGCCGCCGACGGCAGCTACCTCCCCCTCGGCTGCACCCTCAACTGCACCCTCGCCGTGGACAAGGTGGCAGCTCTCCTGCGCCTCGACCGCGAGGACGCCACCCCCGGCGGCCGCGCCGTCCTCCTCCCGTACCTCGACGGCGAACGCACCCCCGACCTGCCGCACGCCTCCGGCCTCCTGACCGGCCTGCGACATGCCACCACCCCTCAGCAACTCCTCGGCGCCGCCTACGAAGGCGCCGCCTTCACCGTCCTGAACGCCCTGGACGAACTCGTCACCGCCTGCGGCGAGGACCCCACCGACGCCGCCGTCGCGGCCCGGCCCCTCCGCCTCATCGGCGGCGGCGCCCAGGGCCGCACCTGGGTGGACACGGTCCGCCGCCTCTCCGGCCGCCCCGTCGTCCTGCCCGCCGCCACCGAACTCGTCGCCCTCGGTGCGGCCGCCCTCGCGGCGGGAGCGGCCACCGGCGCCGACCCGGTCGAGATCGCCACCTCCTGGAAGTCCGGCAGCGACATCGAACTCCCGCCGCTGGAAAGGGACATGGGGACCTGGGCGCGCATCGACGGCGTACTCCAGCAGGCGTCCCCCGGCTGGGCCGCCCAGGCGTCCCCCGGCTGGGCCGCCCAGGCGTCCCCCGGCTGGGCGGCCGGTGGTCCCGCCTGACGCCGCCCTGCTTGTTCGGGAGGGGGCGGCGGAGGTCCGGTGACGAGAGGTCTGGTGGCGATGGGAGGAATGGGGTACATACGATCGGGTAGCACCGGTCGGTAGCCGTAACGGATGATCACGGCCGATTCGCGGTCGTACGTCGACGTAAGGCACTGCCCGGCCCCTTGATCCCGACTCGCGGCGAGGTGAGCCTCATGTCCGCACCACACGCCCACAATCAGCCCGGCCCGCAGCATTCCGGCCCGCAGCAGCCCGGGGCCGGCCGGCCCAAGGTCACCGAGCGCGAGGCCCGCCGGGTCGCCGAGGACGCGCGCGAGCAGGACTGGCGCAAGCCCAGCTTCGCCAAGGAACTCTTCCTCGGCCGCTTCCGCCTGGACCTCATCCACCCGCACCCGATGCCCCCGGCCGAGGACGCCGAACGCGGCGAGGCGTTCCTCGCCAAGCTGCGCGCCTTCTGCGAGAGCGAGATCGACAGCGCGCGGATCGAACGGGAGGCCCGCATCCCGGACGAGACGATCAACGGGCTCAAGCAACTCGGCGCGCTCGGGATGAAGATCGACCGGAAGTACGGCGGCCTGGGTCTCACCCAGGTCTACTACAACAAAGCGCTCGCGCTGGTCGGTTCCGCCAGCCCCGCCATCGGCGCACTGCTCTCCGCCCACCAGTCCATCGGCGTACCCCAGCCGCTGAAGCTCTTCGGCACCCAGGAGCAGCGGGACGCCTTCCTGCCGCGCCTCGCCCGCACCGACATCTCCGCCTTCCTGCTCACCGAACCGGACGTCGGCTCCGACCCGGCGCGGCTGGCCACCACCGCCATTGCGGACGGCGAGGGCTCGTACCTGCTGGACGGGGTGAAGCTCTGGACGACCAACGGCGTCGTCGCCGATCTGCTGGTGGTGATGGCCCGCGTCCCCAGGACCGACAGCAGCAAGGGCGGCATCACCGCCTTCGTCGTCGAGGCCGACTCCCCGGGCGTCACCGTCGAGAACCGCAACGTCTTCATGGGGCTGCGCGGCCTGGAGAACGGCGTCACCCGCTTCCACCAGGTCAGGGTCCCGGTCGCGAACCGCATCGGCCCCGAGGGCGCGGGTCTCAAGATCGCGCTCACCACCCTCAATACCGGCCGTCTCTCACTGCCCGCCAACTGCGTCGGGGCGGGCAAGTGGTGTCTGAAGATCGCCCGCGAGTGGTCCTCGGTCCGCGAGCAGTGGGGCAAGCCGGTCGCGAACCACGAGGCCGTCGGCGCCAAGATCTCCTTCATCGCCGCCACCACCTTCGCCCTGGAGGCGGTCCTCGACCTGTCCTCGCAGATGGCCGACGAGGACCGCAACGACATCCGCATCGAGGCGGCCCTCGCCAAGCTGTACGGCTCGGAGATGGCCTGGCTGATGGCCGACGAACTGGTCCAGATCCGGGGCGGACGGGGCTTCGAGACCGCCGCGTCGCTCGCCGCGCGCGGCGAACGGGCCGTTCCCGCCGAGCAGGTCCTGCGAGATCTGCGCATCAACCGGATCTTCGAGGGCTCGACGGAGATCATGCATCTGCTGATCGCACGCGAGGCGGTCGACGCGCATCTGAAGGTGGCGGGGGACCTCATCGACCCCGACAAGACCCTCTCCGACAAGGCGAAGGCGGGCGCGCAGGCCGCCGGCTTCTACGCCCGCTGGCTGCCCAAGCTGGTCACCGGTTCCGGTCAACTCCCGCGCACCTTCGGCGATTTCCACCCGGACGGCCACCCCGACCTGTCCGGCCACCTCCGCTACGTCGAGCGCACCTCCCGCAAACTGGCGCGCTCCACCTTCTACGCGATGTCCCGCTGGCAGGGCCGCATGGAGACCAAACAGGGCTTCCTCGGGCGGATCGTCGACATCGGCGCGGAGCTCTTCGCGATGAGTGCCGCCTGTGTACGGGCGGAACTCCTGCGCACCACCGAGGAGTACGGCCGCGAGGCCTACCAGCTCGCCGACATCTTCTGCCGCCAGTCCCGCATCCGCACCGAAGAACTCCTCGACCGGCTCTGGACCAACACCGACGACCTCGACCGCACCGTGGTCCAGGGAGTCCTGAGCGGCACCTACACCTGGCTGGAGGAAGGAATCGTCGACCCCAGCGGCGACGGCCCCTGGATCGCCGACGCGACCCCGGGACCTGCGAAGAACGACAACGTGCACCGCCCCATCCGCTGAATCCAACCAACCGGAATGGATGACACCGCCTCTTCCCGTGCCCGACGATGTGCAGATGAACCAGGGTTACGGGAAGAACGCGGCGGTACGGACGAGGCGCATACGAGCCGCACTGGGAGCAGCGGCGGGGGCGGTCAGCTGCGCGGCGGCACTGGCGGGCTGCGCCGGACCCGACACCCCGGCCCGCGCCCGGCCCGCCGCCGCCCCGCCCAAGCCCTTGGCCCAGACCGCCCTCAACGCCCGTGCCTTCGCCGTCGGGGAGCGGGTCGGCCCGTACCGTACGGCCGAATTCACCGTCTCCGGCGGCCCGATGAGCGACGACTACACCGCCGAGCCCGCCCTCTGCCAGCCGCTCGTCGGCCTCAGATCCGCCGAGGGCGGCCCGCTCGCCCAGGTGCACCGGAGACTGGGCGACCCTGCCAGGCCGAAGGGCGCCGATGTCGCCGTCCAGCTCCGTTCGTACGGAGAGGGGCGTGCGGCCGGGGTGATGCGGGCGCTGCGGGTGGCGGGGGAGAAGTGCAAGGGGGGCTTCACCGAGAAGCGGGGCACTGTTCGGGCCACGTACCTGGGCGTGGAGAAGGTCCCCGCCCCGGCCGGCGTCGGGGACGAGGCGCAGGCGTTCCGGCTGGTGGTGCGGGAGGTGAAGGGCGGGGCGAAGGAGGTCGAGTACCTGACCGTGGTGCGGGCCGGGGCGACCACGCTCTCCTTCCGGGCCGAGGCGCTGGACGCGGCGGACCTCGGCGGCGTACCGAAGGAAATCGTTGACGCGCAGTGGGAGAAGTGGGGAAAGAAATGACACCCCAAGAGCCCCACCGACATCAATAAGTATCTCCGGCTGTAAATGACCCCACCCGCCCTGACGCTCCTTGCGGCGGCGAAACTTCGCGCCGACAATGAGCAATCCGGTGTGCGGCAGGTGGGGGACACGTGATGCCAAAGCTCGGTCTGGGGAAAGTCACCAACAGGATAATGCGCGCCGGTGAGGGCCGGATGCTGCGCAAACTGGAGGGAATTTCCCGCCAGGTCGCGATGATCGAGGAGGACTACGCCGAGCTGTCGGACACGGAACTCCAGGAGCTGACGGCAGAGTTCAAGGAACGCCACGCGAACGGTGAATCCCTGGACGATCTCCTCCCCGAAGCCTTCGCCACCATGCGGGAAGCCGCCCGGCGCGTCCTGGGAATGCGCCACTTCGACGTACAGATCATGGGAGGGGCGGCACTTCACCTCCAGTGCATCGCCGAAATGCGGACCGGCGAGGGAAAGACCCTGGTCGCCACCCTCCCGCTCTACCTCAACGCCCTTTCCGGCGAGGGCGCCCACCTGGTCACCGTCAACGACTACCTCGCCGAGCGCGACGCCGCCTGGATGGGCAGGGCGTACCGCTTCCTGGGACTCACCGTCGGCGTGATCAAGTCCGAGATGACTCCCGCCGACCGCCGCGCCGCCTACGCCTGCGACATCACCTACGGCACCAACACCGAATTCGGCTTCGACTACCTCCGCGACAACATGGCCTGGTCGCACGGTGAACTCGTCCAGCGCGGCCACCATTTCGCCGTCGTCGACGAAGCGGACTCCATCCTCATCGACGAGGCCCGCACCCCGCTCATCATTTCCGGCCCCGCCGACCAGCCCACCCACTGGTACGGCGCCTTCGTGCGGTTCGTCGAGAAGATGGAGGGCGTGCTGATCCAGGAGGAGCGTTACGTCACCCAGGCGGAAAAGGACGAACTCGCCGGAATCCGGACCGCCTACCACTACGAGTACGACCCCAAGAAACGCACCGTCGCCATTCTCGACCGAGGAATCGAACTCCTGGAGGACCAGCTGGGTATCGACAATTTCTACGACTCCGTACACACCCCCCTCATAGGCCACCTCAACAACGCGATAAAAGCGAAGGAACTCTTCCGCAAGGACAAGGACTATGTCGTCCTGGACGGCGAAGTCCTCATCGTCGACGAACACACCGGCCGGCTGCTCCCGGGACGCCGCTACAACGAAGGACTCCACCAGGCCATCGAGGCCAGGGAACACGTCGAGATCAAGGACGAGAACCAGACCCTCGCCACCGTCACCCTGCAGAACTTCTTCCGCCTCTACGGCAAGGGCCTGTCCGGAATGACCGGCACCGCCATGACCGAGGCCGCCGAGTTCCACCAGATCTACAAGCTCCAGGTCGTGCCCATCCCCACCAACCGGCCGATGATCCGCCGCGACGAGGCGGACCTCATCTACCGCACCGAGGACGCCAAGTACGCCGCCGTCGTCGACGACATCGCCGAACGGCACGACACCGGCCAGCCCGTCCTGGTCGGCACCGTCTCCGTCGAGAAGTCCGAGTACCTCTCCGCCCTGCTGCGCCACCGGGGGATCCCGCACGAGGTCCTCAACGCCCGCAACCACCAGCGCGAGGCCGAGATCGTTGCCCGGGCCGGCCGCCCCGGAGCGGTCACCGTCGCCACCAACATGGCGGGCCGGGGCACCGACATCATGCTGGGCGGCAGCCCGGAACCCGCCGACGCCCCGGAACCCGCCGACGCCCCGGAACCGGCCGTTGCCCCGGAACCGGTCGTCGGCGCCGGACCGGAAGGAAGCCGCCCGAGCCTGCGCAAAGAGCCAGAGCCAGAGCCAGAGCCAGAGCCCGAGCCAGAGCCCGACCGCACCGCCGCCCACGACGAGGTCAAGGCTCTCGGCGGCCTCTACGTCCTGGGCACCGAACGCCACGAGTCCCGCCGCATCGACAACCAGCTCCGCGGCCGCTCGGGCCGCCAGGGCGACCCCGGCCTCTCCCGCTTCTACCTCTCCCTCGAAGACAGCCTGATGCGCCTCTTCCGCGCCCAGGCCGTCGACCGGGTGATGACCATGGCCAACCTCCCCGACGCCGTACCCATCGAGAACAAGCTGGTCACCCGCGCCGTCGCGTCCGCCCAGTCGCAGATCGAGCGGCAGAACTTCGAGGCCCGCAAGGACCTCCTGAAGTACGACGAGGTCATGGACCGCCAGCGCAAGCTCGTCTACGGAGAGCGCCGCCGGGTCCTGGACGGCGAGGACCTCACCGGCCAGATCGGCCACTTCATGGACGACACCGTCGACGCCTACGTCCGCGCCGAGACCGCCGAGGGTTTCGCCGAGGAGTGGAACCTCGACCGGCTCTGGCGGGCACTGCGCGACCTCTACCCCCTCACCCTCACCGTCGAGGAGATGCGCGAGCACCCCGACCTCACCCCGGACGTCCTCCACGAAGCCGTACGCGCGGACATGCACGCGCGGTACGAGGAGCGCGAGGCCGGGCTGGGAGCCGAGGTGACGCGCGAGCTGGAACGGCGGGTCCTGCTCGCCGTGCTCGACCGCAAGTGGCGCGAACACCTCTACGAAATGGACTACCTGAGGGACGGCATCGGCCTGCGCTACATGCTCGGCCGGGAGCCCGTCTTCGAGTACCAGCGCGAGGGCTTCGAACTGTTCACCGCCATGATGGAAGCCATCAAGGAGGAGACCGTCGGCTATCTCTTCAACCTCAAGGTCGAAACCGAACAGGGCGCCGCCGACCTGGCCCCCCGCCAGGACGACGGGCTCCTCTTCACCGCCCCCAGCATGGACACCGAGGACGGCGTGGTGACCCACGACGGCCCCGACCACACCCCGAAGGACCCCGACCACACCCCGAAGAGCCCGGGCCGCAAGCCGGACCGCCCGCCCGGGCGCCGTAAGAAATGACCAAGGCACCGTAAGGAAAGACCCAAGAGAGCCGATCCCGGGGCCCGATGCGGGGGCGCGCTGTCCACAGTGCCTCCCGCCCGGGACACAATGGGGGGATGACCGACAGCCCCGCCCCGCTCGCCGATCCGCACCTCCGCTACGGAGCCGCCACCGAGGGGCCGCGCGACCTCGTCGTCCTCGGCTCCACCGGATCCATCGGCACCCAGGCCATCGACCTGGTCCTGCGCAACCCCGACCGCTTCCGGATCACCGCGCTCTCCGCCGCCGGCTCCCAGGTCGAGCTGCTCGCCGACCAGGCGCACCAGCTTCGGGTACGTCAGGTGGCGGTGGCCCGCGAGGAGGCGGCCGGCGCACTGCGCGAGGCACTGAGGACGCGGTACGGCAGCGAGCCGCTCCCCGAGATCCTGGCAGGCCCCGAGGCCGCCACCCACCTCGCCGCCTCCGACTGCCACACGGTCCTCAACGGCATCACGGGCTCCATCGGTCTCGCCCCCACCCTCGCCGCCCTCGAAGCGGGCCGCACCCTGGCCCTCGCCAACAAGGAGTCGCTGATCGTCGGCGGCCCCCTGGTGAAGGCCCTCGCGAAGCCCGGCCAGATCATCCCGGTCGACTCCGAGCACGCGGCGCTCTTCCAGGCCCTGGCGAGCGGCAAGCGCAGCGACGTACGCAAGCTGGTCGTCACCGCCTCCGGCGGGCCCTTCCGCGGACGCACCAAGGCGGAGCTGGCCGGGGTCACCCGCGAGGACGCGCTCGCCCACCCCACCTGGGCGATGGGCCCGGTCATCACCGTCAACTCGGCCACCCTGGTCAACAAGGGCCTGGAGGTGATCGAGGCGCACCTCCTCTACGACATCCCCTTCGACCGCATCGAGGTCGTCGTCCACCCTCAGTCCTACGTCCACTCGATGGTGGAGTTCACCGACGGCTCCACCCTCGCCCAGGCCACCCCGCCCGACATGGGCGGCCCGATCGCCATCGGCATCGGCTGGCCGGAGCGGGTCCCGGACGCGGCCCCGGCATTCGACTGGACCAAGGCGTCCACCTGGGAGTTCTTCCCGCTGGACACCGAGGCGTTCCCGGCCGTGGGACTCGCCCGTCAGGTCGGGGAGCTCGCGGGCACGGCCCCGGCGGTGTTCAATGCCGCGAACGAGGAATGCGTCGACGCGTTCCTCGCGGGACGGCTGCCCTTCACAGGAATCGTGGATACGGTCGCCGAGGTCGTGGCCGAACACGGAACCCCCAGCCGGGGAACTTCCCTCACGGTCACGGACGTCCTGGAAGCAGAGAAGTGGGCGCGCACCCGCGCCCGCGAACTGGCGACGAAGAACGTATCGGCGGCGAACGTGACGGCAACAGCGGAGGCCCGCGCATGAGCGACATCCTCTTGATGGTCCTCGGGATAGTGATCTTCGCAGTCGGGCTGCTCGTCTCGATCGCCCTTCACGAACTCGGTCACCTGTCCTTCGCCAAGCTCTTCGGCATCCGGGTGCCCCAGTACATGGTCGGCTTCGGCCCCACCATCTGGTCCAAGCGCAAGGGTGACACCGAGTACGGCATCAAGGGCATCCCGCTCGGCGGCTACATCCGCATGATCGGCATGTTCCCGCCCGGCGCCGACGGCCGCGTCGAGGCCCGCTCCACCTCGCCCTGGCGCGGCATGATCGAGGACGCCCGCTCGGCGGCGTACGAGGAACTGCAGCCCGGCGACGAGAAGCGGATGTTCTACACCCGCAAGCCGTGGAAGCGCGTCGTGGTGATGTTCGCCGGACCGTTCATGAACCTGATCATCGCGGTGGTGATGTTCCTCGGCGTCTTCACCTTCATCGGTCTCAACAAGGCCACCACCACCGTCGAATCGGTGGTCCCCTGTGTGATCTCGCAGAGCGAGAACCGCGAGGCCTGCAAGCCGACCGACCCCGCCTCGCCCGCCAAGGCCGCCGGCCTCCAGAAGGGCGACAAGGTGGTCGCCTTCCAGGGGCAGCCGGTTGCCACCTGGGCCGAACTCTCCGACCGGATCCGCGCGGCCCGCGGCGAAGTGAAGATCACCGTCGACCGCGGCGGCGAGCAGCAGGTCCTCACCACCACGGTGCGGACCAACCTGGTCGCCAAGCGGGACGCCGACGGGAACCCGGTCAAGGACGAGTACGTCCAGGCCGGCTACCTCGGCTTCGGGCCCGCGTCCGCCACCACACCGCTCACCCTCTCGGAGTCCGTCGACCAGATGGGCACCATGATCCAGTCGGGTGTGGACTCGCTGATCGCACTGCCCTCCAAGGTCCCCGACCTGTGGAACGCCGCGTTCAACGGCGAGGAGCGCAAGGCGGACTCCCCGATGGGCGTCGTCGGCGCGGCCAGGGTCAGCGGCGAGATCCTCGGCCTGGGGCTGCCGCTGGAGAACACCGTGGCGATGGTGCTCTTCCTGATCGCCGGCTTCAACCTCTCGCTGTTCCTGTTCAACATGCTGCCGCTGCTCCCGCTCGACGGCGGGCACATCGCGGGAGCGCTCTGGGAGTCGCTGCGGCGGGGTCTCGCCAAGCTCTTCAGGAAGCCCGACCCCGGCCCCTTCGACGTGGCCAAGCTGATGCCGGTCGCCTACGTGGTGGCAGGTCTCTTCATCTGCTTCACGGTGCTGGTGCTGATCGCGGACGTGGTCAACCCCGTCCGTATCTCCTGACCCCGACGGGGTCTCCCGGCACCCCCGTAACGCTCCATTGAGTGGATTTGTCGACGTGGTGTACTCCGGTCATTCCAGGTGACGTACGCTCGAATACCTGAAGACCGGAGCCCGCCGATCGGTCACCGGGACCTAGATCCACACTTGGGGTTGCACAGCAGATGACTGCAATTTCTCTCGGAATGCCCGCTGTTCCGACGAAGCTCGCCGACCGGAGGATCAGCCGCAAGATCCAGGTCGGCACCGTAGCCGTCGGCGGGGACGCACCCGTATCGGTGCAGTCGATGACGACCACCCGTACGTCCGACATCGGCGCCACGCTCCAGCAGATCGCGGAACTCACCGCGTCCGGCTGTCAGATCGTCCGCGTCGCCTGCCCCACCCAGGACGACGCCGACGCGCTCGCGACCATCGCGAAGAAGTCGCAGATCCCGGTGATCGCCGATATCCACTTCCAGCCGAAGTACGTCTTCGCCGCGATCGACGCGGGCTGCGCGGCGGTCCGCGTCAACCCGGGCAACATCAAGCAGTTCGACGACAAGGTGAAGGAGATCGCGCACGCGGCGCGCGACTCCGGCACCCCGATCCGCATCGGCGTCAACGCGGGCTCGCTGGACGCCCGCCTGCTCAAGAAGTACGGCAAGGCCACCCCCGAGGCACTCGTCGAGTCCGCCCTCTGGGAAGCCTCCCTCTTCGAGGAGCACGGCTTCGGCGACATCAAGATCTCGGTCAAGCACAACGACCCGGTCGTGATGGTCAACGCCTACCGCCAGCTCGCCGCCCAGTGCGACTACCCGCTGCACCTCGGTGTCACCGAGGCCGGCCCCGCCTTCCAGGGCACCATCAAGTCCGCCGTCGCCTTCGGCGCACTGCTCTCCGAGGGCATCGGCGACACCATCCGCGTCTCTCTGTCGGCCCCGCCGGTGGAGGAGATCAAGGTCGGCATCCAGATCCTGGAGTCCCTCAACCTCAAGCCGCGCCGCCTGGAGATCGTCTCCTGCCCGTCCTGCGGCCGCGCCCAGGTCGACGTCTACAAGCTCGCGGAAGAAGTCACCGCCGGCCTCGAAGGCATGGAGGTCCCGCTCCGCGTCGCCGTCATGGGCTGCGTCGTCAACGGCCCCGGCGAGGCCCGCGAGGCCGACCTCGGCGTCGCCTCCGGCAACGGCAAGGGCCAGATCTTCGTCAAGGGCGAGGTCATCAAGACCGTCCCCGAGTCGAAGATCGTCGAGACCCTGATCGAAGAGGCCATGAAGATCGCCGAACAAATGGAGAAGGACGGCGTCGCCTCCGGCGAACCGACGGTAGCCATCGGAAAGTAGCCCGAACGCCCCACTCCATCTCCCCCCTGGAAGGGGAGGGTCGGCCCTCGGCTGCTCCCTCCCCCTCCAGGGGCGCGAGGAATTGCGCGAGCACCACAACACTCCCGCACGCCCCCCAGCCCTGCGGCCAGTGGTCCAGGGAAGGGGCGGGGAGGGGCCCCCGCAGCGGGGCGGACGGCCCCCGGGCCCGCCCCGGGCGCCCACCCCACCGCGCCGGACGCCCCTCCCCACGCCTCCATGAACCCACCCCCCACCACGCCTTTTCGGTCCGGGTGGGTGCTTTCGAACCCGCCGGGTAGAGTGCGGAGATCAGCGAACCGTCCCGGTGAGGCCTCCACGTGTTGACGACGACCACCACCCGCGTCCTCGCACCCGGCGAACTCGGCGAGGCTCTCGCCCTGCTGGAGAGCGAGCCCGTCAACAACGCCTTCGTGACCTCCCGCGTCCAGGTCGCCGGCCTCGACCCCTGGCGTCTCGGCGGCGAGATGTGGGGCTGGTACGAGGGTGGAAAGCTCCGCAGCCTCTGCTATTCAGGCGCCAACCTGGTCCCCATCTGCGCCACCCCCGAAGCCGTCCGCGCCTTCGCCGAACGGGCCCGCCGCACCGGCCGCCGCTGCTCCTCCATCGTCGGGCCCCTGGAACCCACCTCCCAGCTGTGGAGCCTCCTCGAACCCAGCTGGGGCCCCGCCCGCGAGGTCCGCTCCCAACAGCCCCTGATGGTCACCGAGCAGATGCCGGACGACATCACCCCCGACCCGCTCGTCCGGCGTATCCGCAAGGACGAAATGGAAACGATCATGCCCGCCTGCGTGGCCATGTTCACCGAGGAGGTCGGGGTCTCCCCGACGGCGGGCGACGGCGGGCTGCTCTACCAGGCGAGGGTGGCCGAACTCGTCGGCGCGGGACGCTCGTTCGCCCGTATCGAGGACGGCAAGGTCGTCTTCAAGGCGGAGATCGGCGCCGCCACCCCCGCCGCCTGCCAGATCCAGGGCGTCTGGGTCGCCCCGGAACACCGCGGCCGCGGACTCTCCGTCACCGGCATGGCCGCCGTCCTGCGGTACGCCCTCGCCGACGTCGCTCCGGTCGTCAGCCTGTACGTGAACGACTTCAACGCCCCTGCCAGGGCGTCCTACCGGCGGGTCGGCTTCCGCGAGGTGGGGGCCTTCACGAGCGTCCTCTTCTGAAGCGCTGCGGCCGTTTCCGGAGCGTCCGGTTCCCGAGTGCCGACCGCGGATTCCGGAGCGTCCGGTTCCCGAGTGCCGACCGCCGTTTCCGGAGCGTCCGGTTCTAGATCCTTCCCGCCTGCCGCGGTGCGCGGGAGACGGCTAGGGTTCGCCCATGACGCCCCTGACGGACGACGCCGTGACCATCGGCCCCCTCGACCTCGCCGCGCGCGTGGACGAGGCACTCGCCGTACAGGCCCTCGCCTTCGGCCTCGGTGCGGACGAGGTGGGGGTACGCCGTCACATCGTGCTCCGGCACATGACCAACCCGGGCGCCCGCGCGCTGGGGGCCACCACCCCCGAAGGGCGCCTCGTCGGCTTCGTCTACGGCCAGCCCAACGACCGCGCCCACTGGTGGTCCACCGTCGTCGAGCCGTACCTCCGCCCCACCGGCCTGGACCCCTGGCTCGACCACTCCTTCGTGATCACCGAACTCCACGTCCACCCGGACTTCCAGGCCCGCGGCATCGGCCGCACCCTGATCACCACCCTCACGGACAGCGCGAGCCAGCCCCGCTCGATCCTCTCCGCCATCGACATCGAGAGCCCGGCCCGCGCCCTCTACCGCTCGCTCGGCTACACCGACCTCGCCCGTCAGGTCCTCTTCCCGAGCGCCCCGCGCCCGTACGCCGTCATGGGCGCACCTCTCCCACTCCTGCGTCCACCCGCGCCCTAACCGATTTCCACCCGCCCCCACCCCCCGGCTAACCTCCTGACATCACCCTTCCGAGCAGGAGTTCACCATGGCCCAGGTCCAACGCATGTCCCGTTTGATGGTCAAGACATTGCGTGACGACCCGGCGGACGCCGAGACCCTCAGCCACAAGCTGCTGGTCCGCGCCGGCTACGTCCGTCGCAACGCCGCCGGGATCTGGACCTGGCTGCCGCTGGGCAAGAAGGTCCTGGACAACATCTCCCGTGTCGTACGCGAGGAAATGGACGCCATCGGCGCCCAGGAGGTCCTCCTCCCCGCCCTCCTGCCCAAGGAGGCGTACGAGGCGTCCGGGCGCTGGGAGGAGTACGGCGACCTGCTCTTCCGCCTCAAGGACCGCAAGGGTGCCGACTACCTCCTGGGCCCCACCCACGAGGAGATCTTCACCCAGACGGTCAAGGACCAGTGCACGTCCTACAAGGACCTGCCGGTGATGCTCTACCAGATCCAGACCAAGTACCGCGACGAGGCCCGCCCCCGCTCCGGCGTGCTGCGCGGCCGCGAGTTCCAGATGAAGGACTCGTACTCCTTCGACACCACGGACGAGGGCCTCGCCGAGTCGTACCGCCTGCACCGCGAGGCGTACATCAAGATCTTCAACCGTCTCGGCCTGGACCACCGCATCGTCTCCGCCGTCTCCGGCGCCATGGGCGGCTCCGCCTCCGAGGAGTTCCTGGCCCCGGCCGCCGCCGGTGAGGACACCTTCGCCGACTGCCCGAACTGCGACTACGCCGCGAACACCGAGGCCGTCACCTTCGAACTGAAGACCGTCGACGGCTCCGCGCACCCGGCCGCCGAGGACATCGCCACCCCCGACACCCCCACCATCGAGACCCTCGCCGCCCAGCTCGGCGTCGCGGCCTCCGCCACCCTCAAGAACCTCCTGGTCAAGGTCGACGGCGAGATCGTCGCCGTCGGCGTCCCCGGCGACCGTGAGGTCGACCTCGGCAAGCTGGGCGAGCACCTCGCCCCCGCCGTCGTCGAGCTGGTCACCGCCGAGGACTTCGAGGGCCGCGACGATCTCGTACGCGGCTACGTCGGCCCGCAGGGCCTCGCCAAGGTCCGCTACATCGCCGACCCCCGCGTCGCCCCCGGCACCTCCTGGATCACCGGCGCCAACAAGCCCGACACCCACGCCAAGAACGTCGTCGCGGGCCGCGACTTCGAGGTCGACGACTACCTCGACGTCGTCGTGGTCAACGAGGGCGACCCGTGCCCCAAGTGCGGCACCGGCCTCAAGCTGGACCGCGCCATCGAGATCGGCCACATCTTCCAGCTCGGCCGCAAGTACGCCGACACCTTCTCGCTGGACGTGCTCGGCCAGCAGGGCAAGCCGGTCCGCGTGACCATGGGCTCCTACGGCATCGGCGTCTCCCGCGCGGTCGCCGCCCTCGCCGAGCAGTCCGCCGACGACAAGGGCCTGTGCTGGACGCCCGAGATCGCCCCGGCCGACGTCCACGTCGTCGCGGCGGGCAAGGCGCTCCAGACCGAACTGGCCGTCGACGTCGCCGAGAAGCTGGGCCAGGCCGGCCTGCGCGTGCTGGTGGACGAGCGTCCCGGCGTCTCGCCCGGCGTGAAGTTCACCGACTCCGAGCTCATCGGCTGCCCGAAGATCCTGGTCGCCGGCCGCCGCGCCGCCGACGGCGTCCTGGAGCTCAAGGACCGCCGCACCGGCGAGCGCGAGGAGCTGACGGTCGACGAGGCGATCGCCCGCCTGACCGCCTGATCCGCCCTTTTCGCACGCAGCGGGGGGGGGGGGGGGGGGGGGGGGGGGGGGGGGGGGGGGGGGGGGGGGGGGGGGGGGGGGGGGCGGGGGGGGGGGGGGGGGGGGGGGGGGGGGGGACGCGCGCCCGCCCCCCCCCCCCCCCCCCCCCCCCCCCCCCCCCGCCCCCCCCCCCCCCCCCCCCCCCCCCCGCCCCCCCCCCCCCCCCCCCCCCCGCCGCGTGGCTTCGGAAACCTGATAGGCCCTGGTAGTGCGGTGGCGGGCCACTGTGCCCGGCCCGCGGGCGCTACAGCCAGCTCGCGAACTCCAGCAGCATCTCGCCGTCCTGCCGGCGTCCCGCCGCCATCGCCCGCACCCCCGACTCGACCGCCCGGAACAGCGTCCAGCCGTGCAGCCGCTCCCGGTCCACATCCAGGGAGTCGGCCAGCCGGTTGATCCGGCGACGGGTCGCGGGGGAGCCGGCGGCGGTGGCGATCTGGTCGTCGATCCGGTCCCGGACCAGCCGGGCCAGGTCGTACGCCCGCTCGCCGACGAGCGGGTCCGGGCCGACCGCCAGCCACGGCGTCCGGTCGCCGGCGAGTACCTTGCCCTGCCGGAAGTTGCCGTGCAGCAACAGGAGTTCGGGGGAGTCGGCGATCAGCCGCTCACGCGCGGCCAGGGCCGCCCCGACCAGCGCGGAGTACTCCTCCGGTGCCTTCCGCAGGGGTACGGTCTGCCGCTCCGTACGCTCCTCGACCGACTCGAACGGGTGGTCGTCGGCGGGCTCCACCCACAGCTTCCGTACGACACCGGCCGCCTCAAGCAGCGCCTTCGCCTCCGGCAAGGAGCGCAGCGACACCTCGCAGTGCAGCCGCTCCAGGAACAGCACCCCGGCATCGGCGGCGGGATCGTCCGCGAGCAGCACCGCACCCCACCCGTTCCAGTGCGCGAGCGCCGCCCGCTCCCGTTCCGGGGACGCGGCCTCGGGGGCGAACTTCAGTGCCCCCTGGCTGCCGTCCTGGCGTCGTACCAGCGCCACCAGCGAGCTCCGGCCGCCCGGCGCCTGCACCCGCTCACAGGTCAACTCCCGCTCGGCGAGGGCCTTCTGGGCGAGCTGCGGGAGTCGTCCGAGCCAGGCGTCGGCGGACTGTTCCCCGTACGCCTCGCCCAGCGCCCTGACGAGGCGCTGTGGCGGTTCGAAAGCCATGGGTGGGGTGTTCTCCTTCGATTCGGAGGGCTCACACGCCTTCGCGTACCGAAGTGGTCAGTTCGGCGAGCCCAGGAAAGGCTACGCTGCTGCCCCGCCAGCGGACCGCCCGCACCGCCGCCTCGCGCAGCGCCACGGCCGCCTGGCGCCGCAACGGGCCATCGGCGGCCCGCACCAGATCCGAGTACACCCCGGCCACCCGGTCCTCCAGCACGGCAGCCAGCCTCACCGCGGCAGCGGCGTCCGGCACCGGGAACGGCAGCGCGTACGCCGCCTCCGCCGCCACCGGCTTCCCGCCCAGCTCGCGCACCGTCCTGGCCAGCGTGTCCCGGCGTTCCCGGTGGGCGGCGTACGCCTCCCTGGCCTCGGTCCTGCGCGGCTCCGCGACCCGGCCGCCCACCACTCCGTACCCGTAGACGGCAGCGTGTTCGGCGGCGAGTGCGGCCTGCACGGTTTCCACGTTCACTTCTTCGCCCCGTCGATCAGCAGATGCACGTGCCCCGCGCCCGCGGCGGCCACCGAAGCCAGCAGCCGGGCCAGCTCGGGGGTGGCGTCGGTCAGCGCGGCCAGGTGCGCGTCGGAGGTCCGCTGCTCGGCGGCGGCCAGGTCCTTGAGCGCGGTCCTCGCATCGGCGGCGACCGTCACCGGCGCGGTCCCGGCGCTCGCACGGCCCTGCCCCCGCAGCGCCTTCGCCTGCTGGGCCACCTCGTCGCGCAGCGGCTTCAGCTGCTTCGCCTCGGCGGGGTGCCGCTTCAGCAGGGCGTCGTAGTGGGCGAGCAGGTCCAGGCTCGTACGAGTGGAGGTCTCGCGGAGGCGGACCGCTGCCTTCCGTACGGCCGAGTCCCTCTGCGTACCGCCGGAACCGGGCGTACCGGAACCGTCCGAGCAGCCGGCCAGCAGGCCCGCGGCAGCGGCCCCGCTCCAGGCCAGCGCACGTCTGCGAGTGGTGGGCGTGCGCAACTGTCCGTCTCCCTATGTCCCCGGTTGATCACCGCAGGCGAGCGTACCTGCGCTGTCCACCCGACGGACGGCAACACCCCTCCGGACCGGATACCCTTTGACCTGACACACGACGAAACAGACAACAGCACACGCGGCCGAGGAGTCACCCGGATGAGCACCACCCAGAGCGACAGGCTGCGCGAACTGCTGGAACCGCTGGTCGCCGCCAAGGGCCTGGATCTTGAGGAAATCGAGATCTCCAAGGCAGGCAGGCGCCGGATGCTGAGGATCGTCGTGGACTCCGAGGACGGCGTGGAGCTCGACGTGTGTGCCGAGATCAGCCGCATCGTCTCCGACAAGCTCGACGAGAGCGACGCGATGGGCGACGAGGAGTACGTCCTGGAGGTCAGCTCCCCCGGCGCGGACCGCCCGCTCACCGAGCACCGCCACTACGTACGGGCCACCGGCCGCCTCGCCAAGCTCCAGCTGAACGACGGCGCCGAGCTCGTCGCCCGCATCCTCGTCGTGGACGAGGACGGTCTCGACCTCGAAGTGCCGGGCGTGAAGGGGCGCAAGCCCACCGCCCGCCGGGTGGAGTTCGCCGACATCGCCAAGGCCCGTGTCGAGGTCGAGTTCAACCGCAAGAACGACAAGAACGACCAGAGCGACAAGCTCGACGAGAACGACAACGACGTGAAGGAAGAGGAGGCGTAGCCGTGGACATCGACATGAGCGCCCTGCGGGGTCTGGTACGGGAGAAGGAGATCTCCTTCGAGGTACTGGTCGAGGCGATCGAGCAGGCCCTCCTCATCGCCTACCACCGCACCGACGGCAGCTTCCGCCGTGCCCGCGTGAAGCTGGACCGCGAGAGCGGCCAGATCCGGGTGTGGGCCACGGAGGACCCCAAGGACCTCGAAGAGGGCCAGGAGCCCAAGGAGTTCGACGACACCCCGGACGACTTCGGCCGGATCGCCGCCAGCACCGCCAAGCAGGTCATCCTGCAGCGGCTGCGCGACGCCGAGGACGACCAGACCTTCGGCGAGTACGCCGGCATCGAGGGCGATGTCGTCGTCGGCCTGGTCCAGCAGGGCAAGGACCCCAAGAACGTCCTGGTCGACATCGGCAAGCTGGAGGCCATCCTGCCGGTGCAGGAGCAGGTCCCCGGCGAGGAGTACACGCACGGCCTGCGCCTGCGCTGCTTCGTCGTACGGGTCGCCAAGGGCGTCCGCGGTCCGTCCGTGACGCTGTCGCGCACGCACCCCAACCTGGTCAAGAAGCTGTTCGCGCTGGAGGTCCCGGAGATCGCCGACGGCTCGGTGGTCATCGAGGCCATCGCCCGCGAGGCCGGTCACCGCACCAAGATCGCGGTCCGCTCGACCCGCTCTGGCATCAACCCCAAGGGCGCCTGCATCGGCCCGATGGGCAGCCGTGTGCGCAATGTCATGGCCGAACTGCACGGCGAGAAGATCGACATCGTCGACTGGTCCGACGACCCGGCCGAGATGGTCGCCAACGCGCTCTCCCCGGCCCGCGTCTCCAAGGTCGAGGTGGTCGACATGTCGACCCGCTCCGCCCGGGTGACCGTGCCGGACTACCAGCTCTCGCTCGCCATCGGCAAGGAGGGGCAGAACGCCCGCCTGGCCGCCCGTCTGACGGGCTGGCGCATCGACATCCGCCCGGACACCGAGGAGCTCGGTGAGGGCGAAGAGGTCGGCGAGTACCGGCGCGACGTCCGTGACGTACGGGATGAGCGTGACGACCGCGGCTGAGTGAGCCGCGAGCGACGATGAGGCCCGGGTGAGACCCGGGCCACATCGGTTTTTGGACCAACAGGTTTTCGATTCTTGCCCCAAAGGGGTGAGGTCGGTGCGGGGAGGTAGACTTAGTCGTGTCTGGCCAAACGCAAACCGGCGCATGCCCTGAGCGAACCTGTGTGGGTTGCCGGGAGCGAGCGGCCAAGAGCGATCTGCTGCGCATCGTGATGATCGAGGGTGAGTGTGTCCCTGATCCTCGCGGTACGCTGCCCGGCCGGGGTGCTTACGTTCACCCCGCCTCTGCCTGTTACGACCTGGCGGTCCGCCGCCGGGCGTTCCCCCGGGCCTTTCGGGGCCAGGGACAGCTCGATACCGCGCCACTGGAGAAATACGTGGCGCGGTGCGCCGAGCAGGCGACACCGTAAGACGCACCAAACGAACGGCACGGGTCCCCGTGCGGTCAGGTACCTCGCGAGTTGGAAGTAGGTCGAGATTGCGATGAGCACTCGATGAGTACGCGATGAGTACGCCCATGAAGTAGCGACGGTCCGGCGTTCAACCCGGACCTAAAAGGAGCGAAGTGGCTAAGGTCCGGGTATACGAACTCGCCAAGGAGTTCGGTGTTGAGAGCAAGGTCGTCATGGCCAAGCTCCAAGAACTTGGTGAATTCGTCCGTTCGGCGTCCTCGACGATCGAGGCGCCGGTTGTACGCAAGTTGACTGACGCACTGCAGGGTCCCGGCGGCAACGCCGGCAAGTCCGCAGCAAAGCCCGGCGCGCCCCGCAAGGCGACGCCTGCCAAGCCCGCGGCCCCGTCCGCGGCAACCCCGGCGGCCCCCCGCCCGGGTGCCCCCAAGCCCGGTGCACCGGCCCCCAAGCCGGCCGCCGCCGAGGCCCCCAAGAGCGAGCCCACGGCCCCCGCCGCGACCCCGGCTGCCGCCGGCCCGCGTCCGGGTCCCAAGCCCGTCACCAAGCCTGCCCCGGTCACCCCGGTGCCGCAGGCCGAGTTCTCGGCGCCCGCGCCGGCCCAGCCCGCTGCCCCGGCAGCGCCGCAGGCCGCGCGTCCCGCCGGTGCCACCCCCGGTCCGCGTCCGGCCCGTCCGGCCCCGGCCCAGCGCGACAGCGCCCCCCGCGAGGGCGGCCAGCGCGACAACCGCGGCGAGCGTGGCGGCGACCGCCCCGCACGCCCCGCCGGCCAGGGCGCCCCGCGTCCCGGCGGTGCCCGTCCCTCGGGTCCCCGCCCCGGCAACAACCCCTTCACCTCTGGCGGCTCCACCGGCATGGCGCGTCCGCAGACGCCCCGTCCGGGTGGCGCTCCCCGTCCCGGCGGCGCCGGTGCCCCCGGTGGCGCCCCGCGTCCGCAGGGCGGCCCCGGCGGCGCTCCGCGTCCGCAGGGTGGCCAGGGCGGCGCAGGCCGTCCGAGCCCCGGTGGCATGCCCCGCCCGCAGGGCGGCGCTCCGCGTCCGGGTGGTGCCCCTTCCGGTAACCGCCCGAACCCGGGCATGATGCCGCAGCGTCCGGCTGCCGGTCCCCGTCCTGGTGGCGGTCCCGGCGGCGGCGGCCGTGGTCCCGGTGGCGGCGCAGGCCGTCCCGGTGGCGGTGGCGGCGGTCGTCCCGGTGGCGGCGGCGGCTTCGCCGGTCGCCCGGGTGGCGGCGGCGGTGGCTTCGCTGGCCGTCCGGCCGGTCCCGGTGGCGGTGGCGGCGGCTTCGCCGGTCGTCCCGGTGGCGGCGGCGGTGGACGTCCCGGCTTCGCCGGCCGTCCCGGTGGCCCCAACGCACGTGGTGGCACGCAGGGCGCCTTCGGCCGTCCCGGCGGTCCCGCGCGTCGTGGTCGCAAGTCGAAGCGTCAGAGGCGCCAGGAGTACGAGGCCATGCAGGCCCCGTCCGTGGGCGGCGTGATGCTGCCTCGCGGCAACGGACAGACCGTCCGCCTGTCGCGCGGTGCCTCGCTCACCGACTTCGCCGAGAAGATCAACGCCAACCCGGCGTCGCTCGTCGGCGTGATGATGAACCTCGGCGAGATGGTCACTGCCACGCAGTCCGTCTCCGACGAGACGCTCAAGCTGCTCGCCGACGAGATGAACTTCATCCTCGAAATCGTCAGCCCGGAGGAGGAGGACCGCGAGCTTCTCGAGTCCTTCGACATCGAGTTCGGCGAGGACGAGGGCGGCGAGGACATGCTCGTGTCCCGTCCGCCGGTCGTGACCGTCATGGGTCACGTCGACCACGGTAAGACCCGCCTTCTGGACGCGATCCGCAAGACGAACGTCGTTGCGGGCGAGGCCGGTGGCATCACGCAGCACATCGGTGCGTACCAGGTCGCCACCGAGGTCAACGGTGAAGAGCGCGCCATCACCTTCATCGACACCCCCGGTCACGAGGCGTTCACCGCCATGCGTGCCCGTGGTGCGAAGTCCACCGACATCGCGATCCTCGTGGTCGCGGCCAACGACGGTGTGATGCCGCAGACGATCGAGGCGCTCAACCACGCCAAGGCCGCCGGTGTCCCGATCGTCGTCGCGGTCAACAAGATCGACGTCGAGGGTGCCGACCCGACCAAGGTGCGCGGTCAGCTCACCGAGTTCGGTCTGGTGGCGGAGGAGTACGGCGGCGACACCATGTTCGTCGACATCTCGGCCCGTCAGAGCCTCAACATCGAGGCCCTGCTGGAAGCGGTCATCCTGACCGCCGACGCTTCGCTCGACCTCCGGGCGAACGCCGAGATGGACGCGCAGGGTATTGCCATCGAGGCCCACCTCGACAAGGGCCGTGGTGCTGTCGCCACCGTCCTCGTCCAGCGCGGTACCCTCCGCGTCGGCGACACGATGGTCGCGGGCGACGCCTACGGCCGCGTGCGCGCCATGCTCGACGACAACGGCAACAACGTGCAGGAAGCGGGTCCCTCGACCCCCGTCCTGGTGCTGGGTCTCACCAACGTCCCCGGCGCCGGCGACAACTTCCTCGTCGTCGAGGAGGACCGCACGGCTCGTCAGATCGCCGAGAAGCGTGCCGCTCGTGAGCGGAACGCGGCGTTCGCCCGCCGTGGCGTCCGGTTCTCCCTGGAGAACCTGGACGAGGCCCTCAAGGCCGGTCTGGTGCAGGACCTCAACATCATCATCAAGGGTGACGCGTCCGGTTCGGTCGAGGCCCTCGAAGCCTCGCTGCTGGCGCTCGACGTCTCCGACGAGGTCGACATCCGCGTCCTGCACCGTGGTGTGGGTGCGGTCACCGAGTCCGACATCGACCTGGCGACGGGTTCCGACGCCATCGTCATCGGATTCAACGTCCGTGCGGCCGGCCGTGCACAGCAGATGGCCGAGCGCGAGGGCGTCGACGTCCGCTACTACTCGGTGATCTACCAGGCCATCGAGGAGATCGAAGCAGCGCTCAAGGGCATGCTCAAGCCGGAGTACGAGGAGGTCGAGCTCGGTACCGCGGAGATCCGCGAGATCTTCCGCTCGTCCAAGCTCGGCAACATCGCGGGTGTTCTCATCCGCTCCGGCGAGGTCAAGCGCAACACCAAGGCGCGCCTCGTCCGCGACGGCAAGGTCATCGCCGAGGACCTCAACATCCAGGGTCTGCGCCGCTTCAAGGACGACGTCACCGAGATCCGCGAAGGGTTCGAGGGCGGTATCAACCTCGGCAACTTCAACGACATCAAGATCGACGACGTCATCGCGACGTACGAGATGCGGGAGAAGCCGCGCGGCTGATAGCCACGCAGCAGGCACCGTAGGCATCAGTCGGGGCCGCTCGGCGGAGATTATTTCCGTCGAGCGGCCCCGGCCGTTGCGTGTACGGTTCTGGTGTCCCTGCCAAGCAGTGGCAGCGGCACATGAACCCGAACCGGCGGGACATCCGGACACACATGTATGTGGGGACTCTGTCCTTCGACCTCCTGCTCGGCGACGTACGGTCGCTGAAGGAGAAACGCTCCATCGTCCGGCCGATCGTCGCCGAACTGCACCGCAAGTTCGCGGTCAGCGTGGCGGAGGTGGGAGATCAGGACCTCCACCGCAGGGCCGAGATCGGCGTCGCGGTGGTGGCGGGTGACACGGGGCACCTCACAGACGTACTGGACCGGTGCGAGCGCATGGTGGCCGCCCGGCCCGAGGTGGAGTTGCTGTCGGTACGGCGGCGGCTGCACAGTGACGAAGACTGAGCAAGAACACACAAGGAGAAGGACCAGTGGCCGACAACGCTCGGGCGAAGAAGCTGGCGGACCTCATTCAGCAGGTCGTCGCCGAGAAGCTCCTGCGCGGGGTCAAGGACCCGCGTCTGGGGACGCACGTGACGATCACGGACACCCGCGTCACCGGTGACCTGCGGGAGGCCACGGTCTTCTACACGGTGTACGGCGACGACGAGGACCGGGCCAGCGCGGCGGCGGGGCTGCAGAGCGCCAAGGGCGTCCTGCGCTCGGCGGTCGGGCAGGCGGCGGGCACCAAGTTCACGCCGACCCTGACGTTCGTCGCGGACGCCCTCCCGGAGAACGCCAAGACGATCGAGAGCCTGCTCGACAAGGCGCGGGCCTCCGACGCCAAGGTGCGCGAGGTGTCCTCGGACGCCAAGTTCGCCGGTGACGCCGACCCGTACAAGAAGCCCGGTGACGACGACGAGGACGACGCCGCCGTATGAGCACAGCAGTAACGAAGACGCCGGACGGTCTTGTCATTGTCGACAAGCCGTCCGGCTTCACTTCGCACGACGTCGTCGCCAAGATGCGCGGGATCGCCAGGACCCGCCGCGTCGGCCACGCCGGCACGCTCGACCCGATGGCGACGGGCGTCCTCGTCCTCGGCGTGGAGAAGGCCACCAAGCTGCTCGGCCACCTCGCGCTCACCGAGAAGGAGTACCTGGGCACCATCCGGCTCGGTCAGGACACCCTCACGGACGATGCCGAGGGCGACATCATCAGCTCCACCGACGCCTCCGCGGTCACGCGCGAGGGCATCGACGCGGGTGTCGCCGAACTGTCCGGCGCGATCATGCAGGTGCCGTCCAAGGTCAGCGCCATCAAGATCGACGGCAAGCGCTCGTACAAGCGGGCCCGCGAGGGCGAGGACTTCGAGATCCCCGCCCGGCCGGTGACCGTCTCCAGCTTCCAGGTGTACGACGTCAGGCCCGCCGTCGCGGAGAACGGCACGCCCGTCGTCGACCTGGTGGTCTCGGTGGTCTGCTCGTCCGGTACGTACATCCGCGCCCTCGCCCGTGACCTGGGCGCCGGGCTCGGCGTCGGCGGCCATCTGACCGCCCTGCGCCGCACCCGGGTCGGTCCCTACGGCCTGGACGCGGCCAAGACGCTGGACGCGCACCAGGAGGAGCTGACCGTCATGCCCATCGCGGACGCGGCGGCCGCCGCCTTCCCGCGCTGGGACGTGGACGAGAAGCGCGCCGCCCTGATCATGAACGGCGTGCGGATCGACATGCCCGCGTACGAGCGCAGCCCGGTCGCGGTCTACGGGCCCGACGGGAAGTTCCTCGCCCTCGTCGAGGACCAGCGGGGCAAGGCCAAGAGCCTGGCCGTCTTCGGCTGACGCGTGCCGTGCCGGGCGTACGTCGCTGACGCGTGCCGCGCCGGTGTACGGCACCGGGCGAAACCGTGGAGTGGGCAGCAGACGCGCTGCCCGCTCCACGATCCCCTCCCGCCCCCCGTGCTTTCTCCCCCGACCAAGGGTCTGTCCGTTCCGGCCGGTTGATTCACCCCTTCGGGCGGGCGCTCGGAGTGAATGCGGGGAGCATCGGGGGGCGCGTTCGTCAGGCGTCCTTCTCGTGCTGATCATCCTCTGCCTACCGTCGTGGGCAGGGGGTGTTCCTTTATGGCGGCCAACGACGGGGCCCGGCCGGTTCCGGCGGCGATGCTGGTACGGATCTGCGACCTGGCGGGCAGGCCGCGCGGCACCGGCTTCGTCGCCGACGACCTGGGCACGGTGGTCACCGGCCACGAGGTGGTCGACGGGCTCACCCGGCTCGTCCTGCACGCCCCCGGCGACCGCACCTGCCTCGCCGAGGCCGGCGCCATCGTCCCGCTGCCCGAGCACGGCCTCGCCCTGGTCCGCACCGAGGGCCTCGACGTCCGCCCGCTGCCGGTGACCGGACGCGGCAGGATCCCGCTCGGGACGTACGTGCGACTGGTCGCCGGGGGCTGGCGCGAGGCACGGGTGCTCGGGGCGGCCCCGGTGACGTACACCGCCACCGACCGCTTCCATCTCCTGGACTCCGCAATGGAGTTGGCGATGGGCACGGCGGGGAGCGACGCGCTGCGGCTGGGCGGGGAGGCGGCCGGGGGGCCGGTGCTGGACGCGGTGACGGGGGCCGTTCTCGCCGTCGTCGGTACCTCCCTGCACCCTCAGGTTCCGCACTGCGGCGCAGCGGGGGAGGCTCCGTTCGCGCACAGCGCGGCGGGATTCGCCGTGCCCCTTCCCGGCGCCGACGCCGGGCCGCTCGGTGAGCTGCTGCGGCGCAATGCCGCCACCGTGCCCGCGTACGGCGAGGACCTGAATCTGGCCGGTGCCCTGCAGCTGACCGCCACCTCCGTCGGCTCGGTGGGCGGGGCCGCCGGGTGGCAGGAACCGGTCGAACGGGCCTGCTTGCAAAGGGAGTTCGAGGACTTCACGACCGGCTCGGCCCATGTGCTGGGCCTGGTGGGCCCGCCGGGGACGGGGCGTACCACCGAACTCCGCGCGCTGGCCGCCCGCCGTGCCCGCGGGACCCACCCCGCGCCCACCGTCTGGCTGCGCGGCGCCGATCTGCGCGACCGCGACGACTCGGTGGCCGACGCGCTGGCCCGCACTCTCGCGCAGGCCGGACGGATCGTCGCCGCCTCCGGGACGCCCGGCGACATGACTGCCGCCACACCCGGGCGCGTGGCCCGGCTGGCCCGGGACGCCGGACGGCCGCTGCTGGTGCTGCTCGACGGACCTGAGGAGATGCCGCCGGTGCTCGCGCACCGGCTGGCCGAGTGGACGGCGGGCACCGCGGACTGGCTGCGCGAACGCGGGGCGCGACTGGTGGTGGCGTGCAGGCCGGAGCACTGGGAGCAGGCGGGCGCGCTGTATCCGCCACAGGCCCTGCACCCGGTACCGGCCGAGCGGCTCCCGCCGGCGGTCCTGGTGGGCGACCTGGACGCGAGGGAGGCGGTCCTCGCCCGGGAGCGGTACGGCGTCGAGAGCGGCGCCCTCGGTGAGAGCGATGCCCGGCACCCGCTGACCCTGCGGCTCCTCGCGGAGGTACGGGCGGCCCTGCCGGACGGCGCGACGGCACCCGGCTGCCCGACCCGGGAGGAGGTCTTCGAGGCGCATCTGGGGCTGATGTGTCTGCGGATCGCGGTACGGGTGGCGGCGGCGCGGCGTCCCGCGCCGCGGGGGAGTGCGGTGCGGCGGCTGGCGGCGGAGGCCTCGGGGCGGGTGCACGAGGCGGCGCGGCGCTGTCTGGGGCCGGGGCAGGGGGAGTTGGAGCGCGCGGCGTTCGAGGAGATCTTCCCGTGGCGCACCGGGTGGGCGTCGGCGGTACTCACCGAGGGGCTGCTGGTGCCGGCCGGCGGCGGCTACCGCTTCGCGCACGAGGAGGTCGCCGACTGGATGCAGGGGGCGCACCTGGATCTGGTGGAGGCGGTACGGGACCTGGTGCACCGGACCGGCGAGCGGAAACTGCCCGTGCCCCGGCACCGGATCGGGCCCGTCATCGAGGCGATGCTGTTGCTTGAGCGGCACCACGGCCCGGCCGAACTCGCCGTACGGATGCGGGAGTTGATCGGCGCCCTGGACGTCTCGGAGGGGGTGGACGCGCAGTGGTGGGGGTCTCGGCTGCTCGCCGGGACCCTGCTGCGGGTGCGCGACGTGGGGGCGTATCGCGACGTGCTGCGCGAGCTTGCCCGGACCGTCACCGCGCGGTCGTTGCGCGAGGGCGGGCCCCGGGGGCTGGGCGGGCTGGGCTTCTTCGGGCCGTGGTTCTGGGAGCGGGTGGGGGTCGACCAGGCCGAACGGCTGGATCTGCTGCGGGTGTTGGTGCCGGCGGACGGGGCGCCGGAGGCACGGTCGGCCAGGGAGGGCGGGGTGCCGGATCACGCGCGGCAGGCCCGGGGAGGCGGGATTTCCGACCAGGTGCGGCAGGCCGGGAGCGGCGGGTTGTCCCGGAGCGGCGGGTTGGCGGGGCAGGTGCAGTCGGCCAGGTACCTCGATGCGGTGGCGCGGGCGCTGGTGGCGGAGGTGCGGCGTACTCAGGTGCTGCTGTGCGGGTGGTTCGGGGACGGGCGGGAGCTGCCGGGCAGGGCCGGGGTGACGGTGGCGGAGGTGGCGCAGGCGCTGCTGCACACCCATCGGGCGCCGGCCGTCGACGATCTGGTGGAGACCCTGGTGGAGGCCGCCCATCCGCGCGCGGACGAACTGCTGCGGGTGCTGTGCGCCGACGAGCCGTCCGCCCTGTGCCGGGCCGTCGACCGGTGGGCGCACGACGAGCGGGCGGAGCGACGGGTGGCCGCCGCCTCCTACGCGTCCGTGGTCGCACCGCACGTGGCGGGGGGCGCCGACCGGGAGCTGCTGCGGTTCGCGGGGCTCGCGCTGCTGGCCAGGCCGGGTGACCTGAGCCTGCACGGGGCGGCGCTGGCGCTGCTGGTACGGGATCCGGTGTCCCGGTCGCGGTTCCTGCCGCGCGCGGTGGCCGCCTTCGTGGTCGGCGAACCCAGGGTGCCCGCGGACGCGTTGGCCGCGGCCCTGGAGACGCACCCGGAACCGGTGCTGGCGGCGCTGCGCAGTGGGCTGCACGCGGTGGGGGACGGGTCAGGGGGGCGGGCTCAGGAGGTGCTCCTGGCCCTGGCGGCCGTGGACGATGCCGTGCCGGCCAGGCAGGCCGCCGGGCTGGTCGCCGAGTACCTCGCGCGCCGCCCCGAGGGCGCGGTGCACGCCGCTGCCTTCGTCGAGCGGCGGCTGGAGAGCGGGCCGGGAGCGCGGGCGGTGCTGGTGCCGCTGGTCAGCGGGATGCTGCGGGGGAGTCCGTCCGAGGTGCGCTGCGCACTGGCAGCCGTGCTCGCCGCGCCGGGAACGCCGGTGTCCGGGCCCTTGCGGGCCGAACTTCTCGACGTACTCCTGGAGTACGAGGAGTACCCGCGCGAGGACCCGGCGCACGGCCTTTCCCCCGGTCTCTCGCTCGGCCTTGCACCCGGACCCTCCCCCGGCCCTTCGCCCGGCCGTGACTTCTCGGTGCTCGACGCCGTGCTGCGGGCGGCGGTGCACGGATCCGGCGGGTGCGCGGCGCGGCGGACCCAGGACCTGGTGCGACGCGTCGGGGACCTGCTGGTGCGTGCGCCCGAGGGGGCGGCCTGCTTCGACCGGCGGCTGGTCGCGCTGGCGCGGGAGGTGCCCGGTTTCGCCGGGCAGCTCGCCCAGTGGCTGGCCACCGCGCCGGAGGACTGGGCGTCGGTGGTCGGGCCGAGCTCCCGGCGGATGGTGCAGACACTGGCCGAAGCAGCGGTGCCGCACCCCCGGGACGGGGGCACCGATGCGGGGCGGCGGGCGTGGGCATGGCAGTCTTAGACCTGCGTAGAGCAGGCTTCGGGGTTCGTCCGAACCCCTGGGGCAGCCAACATCACGTACCAGAGACGTACAAGGAGCGGTCACAGTGCAGCGCTGGCGCGGCTTGGAGGACATCCCCCAGGACTGGGGGCGCAGCGTCGTCACCATCGGCTCCTACGACGGCGTGCACCGTGGGCACCAGCTGATCATCGGGCGGACCGTGGAACGCGCCCGCGAGCTGGGCGTGCAGTCGGTCGTGGTGACCTTCGACCCGCACCCGAGCGAGGTCGTGCGGCCGGGCAGCCACCCGCCGCTGCTCGCCCCGCACCACCGGCGTGCCGAGCTGTGTGCGGAGCTGGGGGTCGACGCGGTGCTGATCCTTCCGTTCACCACCGAGTTCTCGAAGCTCTCGCCCGCGGAGTTCGTGGTGAAGGTGGTCGTGGACAAGCTGCACGCCCAGCTGGTGGTGGAGGGACCGAACTTCAGGTTCGGGCACAAGGCGGCCGGGAACGTGAAGTTCCTGGCGGAGCTGGGACCGACGTACGACTACGACGTCGAGGTCATCGACCTGTACGTCAGCGGGACCGCGGGCGGCGGCGAGCCGTTCTCGTCGACGCTGACGCGGCGCCTGGTCGCCGAGGGGGACGTGGCGGGAGCCGCGGAGATCCTGGGGCGGCCGCACCGGGTCGAGGGTGTGGTCGTACGGGGTGAGCAGCGGGGGCGTGAGCTGGGGTATCCGACGGCGAACGTCGAGACCTTGCCGCATACGGCGATTCCGGCGGACGGGGTGTATGCCGGGTGGCTGACCGCGGACGGGGAACGGATGCCGGCGGCGATCTCGGTGGGGACCAATCCGCAGTTCGAGGGGAAGAAGCGGACGGTCGAGGCGTATGCCATTGACCGGGTGGGGCTGGATTTGTATGGGCTGCATGTAGCGGTGGACTTTTTGGCGTACGTCCGGGGGATGGCCAAGTTCGAGTCGATCGACGCGTTGCTTGAGGCCATTGGGGATGACGTGAAGCAGGCGCGGGCGATGACGGGGGATGCGGACGGGGTGTAGGCGGTAGGGGTACGGGACCGGGGTGGGCCGGGGCAGGGGGGGGCGACTCCGCCGGGGGCCGCCCCCTTGCCCGCCCGTTCCGCCCCCCGGGGGGCGGCCCCGCCGCCCAAGCGGGCTGACGGGGGTGGGGTCAGTCTGTGTGGACCTTCAGGGCGGTGCGGAGGGCGGATTCCAGGGCGCCCTCGATCCAGGCGGGTTTGATCGACGTGTGGCAGCCGGCGAAGTGGAGCGGGCCTTCGGTGGACGGGATGTCCGGGAAGAGTTCCGTGTGCTGGCCGGGGAGCAGGACCGAGGCCTCGCCGTAGGCGTACGGATCGCGCATCCAGGACTGGGTCTTGCCGACGCCGGTGTAGAAGACCTCGACGCGCTGGCCGTAGACGTCCTGGACGCCGCCCAGCGCACGCGGATAGCGCTCGTCGTCGTCGAAGGAGTCCCACTTCAGCGCGTCGTCGGCCCAGCTGTAGGAGGCGAGCAGCACACCGCCCCTGCTGCCGGGGACCGGGTAGGACGGCTCGAACATGAAGCGGTTCGGGTTGTCGGTGGTGGAGCCGCCCCCGATGACGGTGGCAGCCTCCGGCTGCTTCGCCTCGGCGACCCGGTGCGCGGCGTAGTGGCTGCGCTGGCTGGGGCTGATGTGGCCCTTGGGAACCGAGGGGTGGGCGCCCAGCAAGGTGCCGTCGGCGGGGGCCCGGCCGCTGCGGTAGGCCTCGTACAGGCCGGGACGTACCGCGTTCAGCTCGCGCTTCCAGTCGGCCTCGGTGAACTCCCACCAACGGCGCGAGAATTCGAGCAGCACCTTGGTCGCCGAGTCGTAGTGCACCTCGGTGATCGCCCGCCGCTTCCCGTACGAGAGCGCGGGCGAGAAGGTGACGTGGCGCAGCCCGCTGAACGGCACCGTGAGGATCACCTCGTCGCCGTTGAACGTCTCCCGCACCACCTCCGCACCGTCCTTGCCCTCCGAGACGGTGTGCACGGCGACCCCGCGCGGCCCGTGCTCGACGCGCACCGCACGCCGGTCCAGCCGTACGGCGTCCTTCACCCGCACGTACAGCGCGTCCACGAACGTCGCGGTGCCGCCCGGCAGTTCGAAGAACTTGGTGTCCGGGCTGATCAGCGCGGAGGACAGGAAGCTGTGCAGGAAGGCGAGGTGGAGCCGGGAAGTCATGTTCTCGACCGTGCCGATCAGGTCGATCGTCGCGTCGTCGAGCTGCGCCACCTCTCTCAGATAGCGGTACATCGACCAGTGCCCGTACTTCCGCAGCACCGTCGCCCAGCCCTCCACCAGCTCCTCGCCGCTCCTGCCGTCGATCAGGGCGCGGGCCGGTGCGAGGGCGGAGCGGACGATGTCGGCGGCCGGGACGTCCTCGTACCGGGCCGGGACGCCGAAGGTCCGGTTGATGGTGCGGGGGTTCTTCCGGTAGTCGGCGCGGCGCATCCGGACGCCGTTCACCAGGATCCAGGTGCGCAGCGCGGGTTTGCCGGAGGCGTCGACATCGGTGAGGTGGAAGGGGCGGCGCTTGAGGCCCAGCGAGTCCAGGAGGCCGGTGACCAGGGGGTGGCTGTCCGGGATGCGCATGGCGCCGGCCTCGGCGTACTGCTGAGGGTCGGCGAACGGCTGCTTCGCCTGCTCGTGGCCGCCGGTGCGGAAGGTCTTGACGCGGCCGCCGACCCGGTTGCCGTTGGCCTCGATCACGGTGACCTGGTGTCCGGCCTGGCGCAGCAGGTGGGCGGCGACCATGCCGGCCGGGCCGGCGCCGACGATCAGGACCTTCTTGGGGGCGCGGCGGCTGCGCGGCAGACCGTCGCCGAGCAGGATCCGGGTGTAGCCCGGGACGAGGGGCTGGTTGTCCTCGTCGAGTACGAGAATGGCGCGGGCCACGGCGAGGGCCGCGTCGCGCGGGGCGGTGGGGGCGGCCGGTGCCACGGGTGCGGCAGGGCTGGCAGCGGCGGCAGTCGCGGGGGAGGCGAGTCCGCCGACCAGGCCGGTGGTGAGGGCTGCCGCGCCGGTCGAGGCGATGACCGTACGACGGGTCGGACGGGACGACGGGCTCGCTGAAGTGCGGGACGGTTCCTGGATGTTCATGCGCGTTCCTGAGTGCTCATGCGGTTCACACTCCGGTCCGTCGGCCCGCCGGATGCGGCGAACACCACGAACCTGTGCCGATTCACCCGTTCTGAGTAATATGGCCAAAATCGTTCCACATGCGGAATGTCCGCTCCTGCGGCATCGTAAGTGCGGAAATGTCCCCCTGGACCCTCTGAAAGGCGGAATCCATGACTGACGGCGAAAGCACGTTCGACAAGCTCAAGGGCAAGGCCAAGGAGCTCGGTGGCAAGGTCACCGGCGACGACCGGCAGCAGGCCGAGGGCAAGACCGACCAGCTCAAGGCGAAGGCCGACGAGATGGGCGACAAGGCCAAGGACACCATGGGCGGCATCAAGGACTCCCTGACCGGCAAGAAGGACGACAACGCCTGACGGGCGACCTCGTCCAGCTGGTGACCTCGTACGTCGGGCGGCTTCGTCCGGCTGAGGTTGTCGGGCCCCGGTGCGCTGGTGGGCGCACCGGGGCCCTCCGCTATGCCGTCCGCTTCCCCGCCGCCCGCCGGTGCGCCCAGTGGCAGGCGACCTGGGCCCTTTCGTCTCCGGCGTCGAGCACCGGCAGCTGCTCGGTGCGGCACTTCTCCGCGACCCCCGCCGCCCGAGCCTCGCCCGAGGCCAGGATCTGACAGCGGGCGTGGAACCGGCAGCCGGACGGGATCCGGGACGGGTCCGGGGGTTCGCCGGTGAGCACCACCGCTTCCCCCTCCGCCTCCGGCAGCACCGACAACAGGGCCTGGGTGTACGGGTGCTGGGGCGACGTCAGTACCTGCTCGACCGGCCCCGACTCGACGATCCGGCCCAGATACATCACCGCCACCCGGTCCGCGATGTTCCAGGCGAGCCCGAGGTCATGGGTGACGACCAGGGCGGAGAGCCCCAGTTCGTCCCGCAGTCGCAGCAGCAGCGCCAGGATCTCGCCGCGCACCGAGGCGTCCAGGGAGGCCACCGGCTCGTCCGCCACGATGAGTTCGGGGCCGAGCACCAGGGCGCCCGCGATGACCACGCGCTGGCGCTGGCCTCCCGACAGCTCGTGCGGATAGCGCAGGAAGAAACGCTCCGGTGGGCGCAGCCCGGCCCGCGAGAGGGCGTCGGCGACGGCGGCGCGCTCGTCGCCCCGGTAGCCGTGGATCCGCAGTCCCTCGGCGACCGCGTCGTACACGGTGTGGCGGGGGTTGAGCGAGCCGCTCGGGTCCTGGAGGACCAGCTGCACGCGCTTGCGGTACGCCTTGAGGGCCTGCGGCCGGTAGTCGAGGGGCGTCTCGGCGAAGGCCACCTCGCCGGAGGTGGGCCGCACCAGACCGAGCAGGGCGCGGGCGAGCGTGGTCTTCCCGCACCCGGACTCGCCCACCAGGGCGACGATCTCACCGGGAGCGAGCGCCAGGTCGACCCCGTCCACCGCACGGGCGGGTGGAGCGCCGCGCCTCCCGGGGAAGGTGACGTGCAGACCGGTGGCGGAGAGGAGCGGTGTGACGGGCGGGGCAGGCGTGCTGCTGGTCATGGGGCTTCCCTGAGGGGTCGAGAGGGGAGGGCGCGCCTTGCGGCAGGACACACCCCGGGGGCACGCGTCCGGGTCCGCTCAGGAGCCGGCTCCCGGTGGCCTCTGCGCCGACACCGCCCCCACGTGTACGCAGGCCGCCCGGTGCCCCGCCCCCACCTGCCGGAGCAGCTGGTCCTGCGTACCGCAGGATGCGAGAGCGACCGGGCAGCGGGGGTGGAACGTACAGCCGTCGGGCAGCCGCGCCGGGTCCGGCGGGTCCCCGGGGAGGCCGCCCGGGGCGCGCCGGGAGGCCGGGTCGCCGATGCGCGGGAAGGCGGCCGACAGGGCGCGGCCGTAAGGGTGCTGGGCCCGCAGATACACCTCCTGGGCGGGCCCCTCCTCGACCACCCGCCCCGCGTACATCACCGCGAGCCGGTCGCAGGTGTCGGCGAGGACGGCCAGGTCGTGGCTGATCATGAGCAGAGAGATGTTCTGGTCGGCGACCAACTGCTCGATCAGGCGCAGGATCTGGGCCTGGATCATCACATCGAGTGCGGTCGTCGGTTCGTCGGCGACGATCAGGTGCGGGTCGCAGGCGAGCGCCATGGCGATCATGACGCGCTGGCGCTGGCCGCCGGACAGCTCGTGCGGGTAGGCATCCGCGCGGGAGGTCGGGAGGCCGACCTGTCCGAGGAGGGCGGCGGTGCGCTCGCGGGCCGTCTGCGGGGTGGCCAGGCCGTGGATCAGGAGGGGTTCGGCGATCTGGTCGCCGATGCGGTGCACCGCGTTGAGGGAGTGCATCGCGCCCTGGAAGACGATGGACGCGCCCGCCCAGCGGACCGCCCGCAGCCGCCCCCACTTCATGGTGAGGACGTCCTCGCCCTCCAGCAGGATCTCGCCGGTGATGCGGGCCGACGCGGGCAGCAGTCGCAGCAGCGCCAGCGCGAGGGTGGACTTGCCGCAGCCGGACTCGCCCGCGACGCCGAGCTTCTGCCCGGCGGCCAGGGTGAGGTCCACACCGCGTACGGCGTGCACGTCCTTGCCGTACGTCACCGACAGGTTCCGCAGTTCGAGGAGCGGCGCGGCCGTCGGTTCCACGGGTGATGTGGGGCTCAACGCGCCACCCCCAGCTTCGGGTTGAGTACGGACTCGATGGCCCGGCCGCACAGCGTGAAGGCCAGCGCGACAACGGCGATGGCGAGGCCGGGCGGCGCCAGGTACCACCAGTGGCCGGAGGACACCGCGCCCGCCTCGCGCGCCTCCTGGAGCATGCCGCCCCAGGAGACGACGTTCGGGTCGCCGAGGCCGAGGAAGGCGAGCGTGGCCTCGGTCAGGATGGCGCTGGAGATGAGGAGGGTGGTCTGGGCTAGGACCAGCGGCATGACGTTGGGCAGGACGTGGCGGGCCATGATGTGGCCGTGACCGCCACCGAGTGCCTGCGCGCGTTCGATGTACGGGCGTGACTCGACGGCCAGTGTCTGGGCCCGTACGAGACGGGCGGTCGTCGGCCAGGACGTGATGCCGATGGCGAGCACCACCGTCCAGATGCTCGGCGACATCACCGTGGCCAGCACGATCGCCAGCACCAGTGCGGGCATCACCAGGAACCAGTCGGTGACCCGCATCGTGACCGTGGCGAACCATCCGCCGAAGTGTCCGGCCAGGATCCCCACCAGCGTACCGATGGCCACCGACAACGCCGCCGCCAGCAGCCCCACGGCCAGTGAGACCCGGGATCCCCAGAGCAGCAGCCCCAGCAGATCACGGCCCAACTGGTCGGTCCCCAGCGGGAACGCGGCACTCGGCGATTCGAGCGCCTTGCCCGAAGCGTTGGTCACGCTCTGAACGTCGCTACCGACGATCAGCGGCGCCGCCAGCGCCAGCGCCGCGATCAGCATCAGTCCGGCGAGCCCGGCCAGCCCCGCCCGGTGCGCGCGGTACTGCCGCCAGAACCGGGCGGCGGACTTGCGGCGCCTGGTCCGGGCGAGGGAACGCGCCGTGGCGGGCTTCTTCCGCTGCCCCTCGGGAGCGCCGGAAGGGGCGCCGGCCGGGGACGGATCCTGCGGCGTCACGGATTCGGTCGTCATCGGCCCACCCGGGGGTCGAGCAGCGGATACAGCAGGTCGGCAAGGAGGTTCATCAGGATCATCGCGCCCGCGAACACCACGAACAGCCCCTGGATCAGCGGCAGATCGGGCACCTTCAGCGCCTGGTAGAAGAGACCGCCGAGCCCCGGCCAGGAGAACACCGTCTCCACCAGGATCGATCCGGCCGCCACGTGCCCCAGATTGATGAAGATCATGGTGACGGTGGGCAGCAGCGCGTTGGGTACCGCGTGCTTGCGGCGCACCAGCGCGTCCCGCAGCCCCTTCGCCCGCGCCGTCGTCAGGTAGTCGCTGCCCATCTCGTCCAGCAGCGAGGACCGCATCACCAGCAGGGTCTGCGCATAGCCGACGATCACCAGCGTCGCGACGGGCAGCACCATGTGATGCGCGACGTCCAGGACATGGGCGAAGCCCGTCTCGTTGCCGGACTCCATCCCACCGGTCGGGAACATCCCCAGCCCCACCGACAGCGCGATGATCAGCAGCAGCCCCAGCCAGAACGCCGGAACCGACCAGAGGGTCAGCGCCACCCCGGTGTTGAGCCTGTCCCCGAGCCGCCCGTGACCCCACGCGGAGCGGGTGCCCAGCCACAGCCCGAGCGCCGAGTAGATGAGCACGGCCACCCCGGTCAGCAGCAGCGTCGCCGGGAACTTCTCCGCGATCAACTCGCCGACCGGCGAACGGAATTGGTACGACAGGCCCAGATCGCCGGTCAGCGCCCTCCCGCAGTACTCGGTGAACTGCTGCCACACCGGAGAATCGAGCCCGAACTCCCGGCGCAGCGAGTCCATTTGCTCCGCCGACACCGCGCGCCCGTGCGTCATCTCGCGGATCGGGTCGCCCGGGATGATCCGGAACAGGAAGAAGCTGGTGACGAGTACGGCGAAGAGGGAGACGGCGGCGCCGCCCAGCTTTCCCGCGACGTACAGCAGATAGGTCAGCCTGGGGCCTGCGCTGCGGGAGAGCCCGGAGGACGGCCCGGATTTCACCGGGCCGCCGTCCGGCTCCCGCACCGCGGCGGGGGTGCTTGCGGTGCTCATGGGGTGCCTGTGGTCCTCATGGGGTGCCTGTGATCCTCTGTGGGTACTTCCGTGATCCCTTGCGGGCTGTTCGCGGATCCCTTGCGGGCTACTCGCGGTCCTCGGCGGTGGTGCCGCGCCGCCTGACCGCCACGACGACGATCCCCGCGACCAGCAGTACCGCGATGCCGGAGATGATCCAGACGGTGGGCGACGTGCCGCTGTCGCTGCCGGAACCGCCCTTGTCGCCGCTGTCACCGGCCACGGGTTCGGCCGACCACCAGCTCCAGTAGCCGTCCTGGCCCCAGATGTTGCCGCCGCCCTCCGGCATGGTCATGATCGACTTGATCTTGTCGCTGCGGTAGGCCTCGACCGCGTTCGGGTAGAGCATCACGTTCATGTAGCCGGACTCGTAGAGCCGTGCCTGCATCTGCTTGACGAGGTCGGCGCGCTTGGTCTTGTCGTACTCCACGACCTGCTTGTCGTAGAGGTCGTCGAACTTCTTGTCGCAGATGAAGTTGTCGGTCTGGCCCGGCTTGTCGGCGGAGGACGGCAGCACGGCACAGGTGTGGATGGACAGGACGTAGTCCGGGTCCGGGTTGACCGAGTAGCCGTCGAAGGCGAGGTCGTAGTTGCCCGCCTGCCAGGGGTCGGTGACGTTGTCGAGGCATTCGAGCTTCAGCCCGACGCCGAGCGGCCCCCACCACTCCTCCAGGTACTTGCCGATGGCCTTCTCGTTGGGGTCGGTGGCGTGGCACAGCATGCGGAAGTCCAGCGGCTTGCCGTCCTTGCCGACCCGCTTGCCCGCCGCGTTCTTCTTGTAGCCCGCGTCCTGAAGGGTCTGGGCGGCGCGCGCCGGGTCGTAGGCGATGGCCTCCCCGGCGCCCGGCTTCCAGTGGTAGTCGGCGAACCGGGGCGGGATGTAGCCCTCTCCCTCGACGGCGTGCCCCTGGTAGACCTTCTCGACGATCGTCCTGCGGTCCACGGCCTGGAACAGCGCCTTGCGGACGGCCGGGTCGAGCAGCGCCGGGTGGCCGTTGCCGAACTTCTTGCCGGTCTTGTCCTGGGCGCCCGGGTTGGTGGCCAGCGAGAGGAAGCGGCGGCCCGGTGCGTCGTTGACCTTGATGTTGGACTCGGACTTCAGCGACGCGGCCTGGGCGGGCGTCAGCTTCTCGACGAAGTCGACCTCACCGGTGCGCAGCGCCGCGACCGCCGCGTCATTGTCCTTGTAGTACTTCAGCGTGAGGTTCTCGAACTTCGGGGCGCCCCGCCAGAAGGTCTTGTTGGCCTTCAGCTTCACGTACTGGTCGGTCTTGTAGTCCGTGATGACGTACGGCCCGTTGCCGACGATCGGGAAGGTCTTGTCGTTGGTGAACTTGGAGAAGTCGGTGACCTTCTCCCAGACGTGCTTGGGCACGATCGGCACATCGAGCGCCGTCATCGTCGCCTGCGGCTTCTTCAGCTCGACGACCAGGGTCTCCGGGTCCGGGGCCGTGACCTTCTTGAAGTTGGCGGTGAAGCTGCCGTTGGCGGTGGCGGCCCCCTCGTCCGTCATCATCTTGTTGAAGGTCCAGGAGGCGTCCTCGGCGGTCGTCGGCCGCCCGTCCGACCACTTGGAATCCTTGCGGATCTTGTATGTCCAAGTGAGCTTGTCCGGCGAGGACTTCCACTCGGTGGCCAGCGCCGGGACGGTGTGCGCGTCCTTGACGTCGTAGTTCGTCAGAAAGTCGTAGGTCAGGCGCATCACCGTGGTGCTGACCAGGCGACTGGCGAGGAACGGGCTCAGCGAGTCCATGCTCTGCGAGACGGCGACGTTGAGGGTCTGCTCGTCGGCCTCGGCCCGGGTCTTCACTTCGGTCCGGGACTCTGCCCGGGGCTGGGCCTGGCTCTGCGGGGCCGCGCCGGTGGCCAGCAGGGCGAAGGCGGCGGCGCCGGTCGCCAGCAGGCGGCGGGTGCGGGCGGGCCGGGAGGGGGAGTCGTACGGCGGAGCCTGGGTGGTGGTGCCCTGTGTGTCCATGGACGGAGACCTCGCGTCGTCACTTGCGCGTCACTTGCTGGGACTTGCCTGTACGTGCTGCTGCTCTTGCCGTGGCCGTTGCTGCGGGTGCTGCGGCTGGACCCTGTTTGCCCATCCATGCCCTGTCGGCGGGTGGATCATGGGTCGGCCGAGGGGTGTGGCGAAGGTCTACCAGCGGTCTTCGGGACGTGTCAACGGCATGTCAACTGCCGTGTGGGCTGCGGGAATGCGCGATACGGGACGTGCGGGACGTACGGCACGAGCCGTTGCGGACGTCCCGGCGGACAAGCGGAAGGCCCGCACCCGGTCGTCCTGCGACCGTGATGCGGGCCCTCATTGGTCTATACCCCTGAAGCCCTACTGCTGAGGGGCTGGCGGCGCCTGCGGAGGCTGCTGCCGGGGCCACCCGGGAGGGGCGGGGTTCTCGGGGGAGTGGGGCTGGTGGGGGTGACCGGGCCGGCCGGACTGATCGGGCTGACCCGGCTGACCCGGCTGACCCGGCTGACCGGGTTGGCCGACCGGCTGCCCGGGGAATTCGCCTCCGGGCTGTCCCGGCTGGCCGGGCAGCGGCATGGGCTGGTGGCCGGCGGAGTGGGGCTGGACCGGTGGGAGTTGGGCCGGCGGGAGTTGGCCCGGGGCGCCGTGGGAGGGCTGGGGCTGGGGGGCGGGCAGTTGTCCCTGAGGTGCGGGCTGACCGTGCGGTGCCGGGGCCTGCTGCCAGGCGCCGGGGGACTGGGGCTGCTGGGGGTGCGGGTGTTGGTGCTGGTACGGCTGGGGGGCGCCACCGACGGGCTGCTGGCCCGCGGCGTACTGGCCCGGCTGCTGCCCCTGCTCGGGGGAGTGCGGCTGGCCGGGCACCCCGGGCTGCTGCTGCCCCGGCTGCTGCTGCCACTGCTGGCCCGGCTGCTGGGGGGCGTACGGCTGCTGCTGGTACTGACCCGGCACCTGCCCCTGCCCCTGCTGCCCCGGCATCGGCGGTGCCAGGTGCGGCGGCGGGTTGCCGTCCGCCGTCCACAGCCCCTGCGCCTGCTGCGCCCGTACGAAGTCCTCCGCGACCAGCGACGACAGGTGGAAGTAAGCCTCCCGCGTCTTGGGCCGCATCATGTCGAGGTCGACCTCCGCGCCCGCCGACAGGTGCTCGTCGAACGGCACGACCACCACGCCCCGGCAACGCGTCTCGAAGTGCTGCACGATGTCGTCGACCTTGACCATCTTCCCGGTCTCGCGCACCCCGGAGATCACCGTCAGCGAACGCTGCACCAAGTCCGAGTACCCATGTGCGGAGAGCCAGTCCAGCGTCGTCGACGCACTGCTCGCACCGTCCACCGACGGCGTCGAGATGATGATCAACTGGTCGGCCAGGTCCAGGACTCCACGCATCGCGCTGTAGAGCAGACCCGTGCCCGAGTCGGTCAGGATGATCGGGTACTGCTTGCCGAGCACGTCGATCGCGCGCCGGTAGTCCTCGTCGTTGAACGCCGTGGAGACCGCCGGGTCGACGTCATTGGCGATGATCTCCAGACCGGACGGCGCCTGCGAGGTGAACCGCCGGATGTCCATGTAGGAGTTGAGGTACGGGATCGCCTGGACCAGGTCTCGGATGGTGGCCCCGGTCTCGCGCCGTACGCGGCGGCCGAGCGTACCGGCGTCCGGGTTGGCGTCGATGGCCAGGATCTTGTCCTGCCGCTCGGTGGCGAGGGTCGCGCCGAGCGCGGTGGTCGTCGTGGTCTTGCCGACGCCGCCCTTCAGCGAGATCACCGCGATGCGGTAGCAGGACAGCACCGGGGTGCGGATGAGTTCGAGCTTGCGCAGCCGCTCGGCCTCCTCCTTCTTCCCGCCGAACTTGAAGCGCGACCCGGCAGACGGGTTCCGGCTGCTCTTCGGCTTCTGCTTGTTGTTGCGCAGCAGCCGCTCGGAGGACAGCTCGACGGCGGCGGTGTACCCGAGGGGAGCCCCCGGATTCGACGCCTGCCGCTGGTCGTGCGCCACGGGCGAAGGCCAGCCGGCTCCGGTGCGCGGGTCGACCGGAGCGGCGGGCGCGGCCGGCGCGACAGCTTCGGGCTGCTGCTGCGCGTGGTGGGGCTGGGGCTGGGGCTGCGCGGCGTGCGGGGGCTGTGGGTGCTGTTGCTGCGGGGGTACGGGGGCCTGGTGCGGCAGCGGTTGCGGCGCGGCCTGGGCCGCATCCACCTGCGCGGGCAGCCCCGGCGTCGCGGGCTGCGGGAAGCCGTAACCCTGCTGCGGTACGGGGGTTCCGGCCTCCGGCGGTACGGGTGCGGAACCGGCGAGCGGCGCCTGGGCGTTGCCGGGCGCGGACGGCTGCGGGAAGCCGTAACCCTGCTGAGGTGCCGCCGGGCCGGGAGTACCGGCTTCCGGCAGCGCGAGCGCCGAACCCGGCTGCGGCGGCTCGGGATTGACCGGAGCGGGGGGTTGCGGAAATCCGGGCTGGGGAGCGCCGGGGGCCTGCGGTGCGCCAGGTGTCAGCGGTGCACCGGGGGCCTGCGGTGCTGCGGGCGGCTGCGGGAATCCGTATCCGTCCTGGGGCGCACCGGCGAACGGCGGCTGAGGTGCCGGGGGCTGGGGCTGCGCGCCGAACGGTGGCTGCGGTGCGCCGGGCGCTCCGGGCTGCGGGGGCTGTACGGCGTCGGGGGCCACGGGGGCTCCCGGTGCGGCGGGCGGCGGCGGGAACCCACCGTGCGGGGCCGGTGCGGGGGCCGCCGGGCCGCCGGGCTGCGGGAATCCGTATCCGTCCTGCTGGCCACCCGGGGCACCAGGGGTGCCGGGCGTCGCGGGTGGCTGCGGGAATCCGTATCCGTCCTGCTGCACGGGGGCGGGGGCGCTCGGGGCCGGCGGCTGCGACAGGTCGTAACCCCCCTGCGGTGCGGGGGAGGCGGTGCCCTGCGGCGGGGGGAACCCGTATCCGCCGGACTGTTCCTGCCGCGGGAATCCGGGGGAGCCCTGTGCCTGCTGCCCGGAGGTCTCGCTCGACGGGGCGGGGGTCGGCCAGGCCGACGGCGTTCCGGGCGGCGTGGGCCACTGGGAGGCGGTGGAGGGGGCCGCGGGCCGGAACGCCGGCGGCAGCGGCGGCAGGCTGCCCTGCGGCGGCGCCGGGGGAGTCCAGACCGGGGCCGCCGGAGCTCCGCCGGGCGGAGTGTCCTGCGGTTCACCGGCGGGATACGCGGCGGAGGCGTCCTGCGGGGAGTCCTGGACGGCGCTCGGGATGGCGTCCGAGGGGATCGCGTCGTTGATGTCGTCGTCGGAGGCGGTGACGCCGTGGGCGGGGCTGTCGGTGATGACGCCCTGCGAGCCGGAGCCGGAGCCGGAGCCTGAGCCGGAGTCGTCCGGGACGGAGTCGTTGGGCGTGAGGTCGTCCGCAGCGTCGGTGCCCGACAGTTCGGCGTCCGGGGCGTCGGTGTTTGGGGTGCCGGTGTCCGAGGCGTCCGCCGTGAGGTCGTACGGAGAGAAGGAGCTCGGGATCGAGTCGCTCGGCTCCTCCTCGTCCGAGACGTCGCCCGTCAGTGAACCGGCGTCGGAGTCGTCGACTGCCGAGGTGTCAACTGCCCTGCCCACAAAGTCACTTGAGGTGTCCAGAGCTGCCGCATCCGCCTCCTCGGTGGAGTCCGAACCGGCGTCGGTGTCGGTGTCGGTGCCGTCCAGGTCCCGCGTCGGATCCAGCGGCCGGTCGTCGGCGGAGGCATAGCTGTGCCGGTCGCCGCCCGCGTCCGGGGTGTCGGACACCTCGGCATCCAGGTCCGCAGCTGCGGCGAAGCCGGGGTCGGCCTCGGCCTGGTCCCCGGACGTACCGAAGCCATCACCGGAATCAGAACCGGAACCCTCCCGGGAGTCCGAACCGGAATCAGAACCGGAACCCTCCGCAGAGTCAGAACCGGAACCCGTCTCCGGGCCGCCGCCGACCTTCCCGGCCGCCTCCAGCTCCGCGAACTCCCGCTTGAGCGCGGCGGGCGAGAACCGCATGGTGGCCCCGCTCTCCAGGTCCCCGGCCCCGAACGCCTCCGGCTCGCCGTTCGCGGCGCCACCGTTCCGCGCACCCGAGGGCCCCGCGGAAGCGGAGTCACCGAAGTCGCCGGAACCGGCGGCGTCACCGGACTCGCCGTGACCCGCAGCGCCGGCGCCCGCGGCGTCCGTGCCCGAAGCACCCGCGTTCTGCGTGTACCAAGCGGGCGGCGTGTAGTCGATGGTGAACTCGCCCGTACGGTCGGCCTCCGGGTCGGGCGTCTCGTCTACGGGCAGGTTCCAGCCCTCGCGGATCTCGTCCCGCTCGCTGTTCACAATGCCTCCTGCTGTGGTCGAGCACCCTGGTGCCGTGCGTGGTGGGTGGGGTGACCGCTTCCGTCGTCCGATCCGCTCGGCACTTCCCCGTACTTCCCCGTTGGTGAATGTCGCTGTGTGAATGTCGCTGTGTGAGGTCGCTCTGTGGATGTCACGTGCGCATGCCACTGTTCTGCGTGCGGCTCCGGCCGCCGCAGGCCGCACCCGTGCGGTCAGCCTAGTCGTCAGGACTGCCCCTCCGGCAGGCCCGGCCAACCGCCGAACCGCGCCCCGGACGCCACTTGTTGCCCACAAGTGACAGACCGGCACCCCTGCGTGACGACCAAACCCGTCAGAACCAGGCATCTCTGTACGGAAAGTGGCCTGCCAGGACCTTGCCGCGCACGCTTTCCAACAATCGGATGTCGACGCCTGTGGTGTGCGTCATGGCCACCCACACCTGCCCGCCCGGCCTCCCCGGCACGACGGAGCGGCCGCCGGAGCACCTCGCCCCCACGACCGCTCACCCCCACGACCCCGTACCGCCGACTCCGTACCGCCGGTTCGGATCACCGACCCCGTACCGCCGACTCCGTACCGCCGGTTCGGATCACCGACTCCGTAGCGTCGGCTACGTGAGGTCGAACTCCCCGTCGCGGGCGCCCAGAACGAACGCCGTCCACTCCGCCTCGGTGTACCGCAGTACCGTCGCGGGGTCCGCCGACGACCGCATCGCCACCGCACCCTCGGGCAGATAGGCGATCTCCACCCGCTCCTCGGCGTCCTCGGTGCCCGGCGCGCCGAGCCACTCCGCATCCGAGATGTCGAGGGCGTAGAGCGCGTCCTTCTCCTGCTGAGTTCCCATTCCGCCTGTCCCCTTCGTTGTGCGTCCGACACAACATCCGTTCTCACGAACGCCGTTGCCCATGCCATCGTGCCCGATGGGTGCGAAGGGGGTTGCGTCATCGGCGGGATCGTGCTGCCACTCCCCCCACTCCATTCCGCTGCCCGCTGCTCCCTTCCCCTTCAATCCATCCGACGAGCCACTCCCAGCGCCGCCCCCTCCACCCCACTGGGCTCGGCCGTCACCCACTCGCGCTCCCGCCCCGCACACCACAGCGTCACCCCGTCGCCGAGTTCCGGAAGTGCCGCCGACTCCTCCTCCGTCAGTCGCAGCAGCCGCCCGATCTGCCCCGCCTCCTCGGGCGCGACCCGCTGCACACCGACCAGCCCGGCCTCCCGTACCAACCGGGGCGCCACCGCGCTCACATACGGCAGCAACGTCAGCACCACCTGCCAGGGCGCCGGCACCACCCGCCCACGCGGCGGCCGCATCCCACAGTCCCGCACCACCAGCACGGGCCGCCCCTCGGCCGCTCCGAGCGGGGGCACCCGCCCCACCTCGAACAGCTCCACCCCGCCCACCTCCGCCCATGCCTGGGGCCGCCCCGTCTCGACGGCAACCCGGGTCCCCGCCCCGGCCCCGACCGCCCGCATCGCCAGCAGCTGAGCCGTCCACAGCCCACCGATCAGCAGCACGTCGTACGGCTCGGGCCGGTGCACCCCCAGCACCAGCGGCCGCCCCTGGGCGTTCACCCCAACGGGCACCCCGTCACCCCCGACCGGCACCGCCGCAAACTCCACGGCCCCGCCCCGTTCCACGGCCCCGCCCCGTCCCGATCTCCGCCGTACCCTCACCGCGCCACACCTCCCAGCGGCACCGTGGCGAGCACCGCCGAGCGCCGTGCGCCGTCAACCCGTACGAGACCGATCCGTGCAGCCCGCGCCGCTTGCTGCAACTCCCCTCGTACTAAGTCGAGTTCGCTGGCGTCCCGTGCGGAAACCCGAAGGTGCCCGGTCGTATCCGCCGATGCCCCCCAGGGCCCACGCCGCACAGTCAGCCCGAGAGTGGCCGTCCTTCCGGGCAGCGCGGTGAGCAGGGCGGCCGCACGGTCGGGCGTGCCTTTCACCGTGTACACGACATGCGCCGATCCGCAGCAAGCCGCGCTGGACACCGCCGAGTTGAGGCCCTCCTGATCCAGCACCTCGGCCCGCAACCCCGCCCCCGTGATCCTGCTCGCCACATGGGAGGCGGCCCGGACCAGGCACCGCTGCGCCCCGCCGAGCCCGCCCCCGCGCACCGTCACCGCTTCCGGGCAGAGCGCAGGCTCCAGCCGCAACGCCACCCAGGTCAGCCGCACCGCCGGGAACCCCGCCGGGCCGTCGCCCCGAACCTGCTGAACACACTGCGCCGACGCCAGTGCGACCCCGTCGACCTCCAGCACGTCCGCGAGCAAGGACAGGGGCAACGGCCGCACCCCACCCGCTGGTTGAAGCCCCGTTCCACTCTCGGACGACACTCGCACCACCGCCGTCAGGAATGTCCCGTCCCCGGCCATTCCGACGATCCGGCGCCCCCGGTCCTCGTACGGAAACGTGGGCAGAACCGGGACCCCGAGCGCACCCGGGGCGGAATCCCGCCGAGGCGCCCCGGGGCGCAAACCGAACATCGGCACCCTCACTACCGCTCGCCTCCCGCGACCGTAACCACCGCTGACGTGCGGGAGTTGACCGTGCGTTCACCCTATCCGAGCTGTGAGTGACGAGAGTTGCGGAGAGTGGCAGCGGCCCGATGGCATCACGACGAGACGAACTCAACGCATACGCCTACGCGAAGCGGAGGCTGGTCGCACAGTTCCTGAGGCCCAGTCCGACCGGCTCGGAGGAGGGTGCCCCGCGCCCGTTGCGGGCGGTGCTGCCAGGGGTATTGGTGGGGGCAGTGGTGCTGGCGGGGTTCGGGGTGTGGGGGATGTTCGATCCGGCGGCTCCACGGAACTGGCGCAAGCCGTACGAGAACATCATCGTGGCGAGGGAGTCGACCACCCGGTACGTGGTGTTGACGACGAACGGCAAGCACAAGCTCCACCCGGTGCTGAACATGGCTTCCGCGAGGCTGCTGGTCGACGGGGGTGACAAGAAGGTCGTCAAGGTGAACGACGAGATCCTCGACCGCAGCGGACTTGAGCGCGGTGCCACCGTCGGCATTCCGTACGCACCGGACCGGGTGCCCGAGCGCGGCGAGGTCGGCAGCCGGAAGCTGTGGGCGGCCTGCACCCGGGCCCAGGAGAGCGGCGGGAGGCCCAGGACGACGATGTTCGTGCTGGCGGAGCGGGAGCGGGACGAGGTCGAGAACGGTCACCGGCTGCGGGGCGGGCAACTCCTGTACGTGGCGACCGAGGACGGCCGCTACGTGGTGGACGCGACGGGGACGGCGTACCCGATCGGCACTGAGGACGAGGTGCTGCTCAACCAGGTGGTGGGGGCGCGGCGGGTGCCGCAGCGGGTGCCGAAGGAGTGGCTGAGGACACTGCACAGGGGGAGCGAGATCGTGGTTCCTGACGTGCCGGGAGCCGGCAGGCCCAGCCGGGTGCCCGGCCTCAGGGGGCACGCCCGCACAGTGGGCCGGGTGCTGGCCACGGGCAGGGGCGGCAGTGCCCCGCACTACGTGGTGCTGGCGGGCCGGGTCGTGCCCGTCTCCCCGTTCGTTGCGTATCTCCTGCTCAACAGCAAGAAGTTGGAGCACCTCGGACAGGGCGGCTCCGCCGAGCAGGTCAGCCGGTTCTTCGCGGTGGGTGCCGACTTCGCCCCGTACGAGAAGAGCTGGCCGAGGTACGCGCCCCAGCCCGTCGCCCCGGCCCGCACCACCCTCTGCACCGTCCTCCGCTCCGTCGACGGCACCCACGGCACCATCGCCCTCAGCACCTGGGCCGCCCCCGACTTCCCCCGCCCGCTGCCCACCGGCACCGCCTCCGCCTATGTCACCCCCGGCTCGGGCCAGTACTTCCGCCAGATCTCCGGCACCAGGACGGACACCGGCCCGTACTTCCTGCTCACCGACACCGGACTGCGCCACTCCCTCCAGGTCGGCGGGTTCGCACTGGCCACGGACGCGAAGCCCGGCGGCGGTCCGGACCTGACCAGCGAGAAGGTGCCCAAGGGCGGGCGGGCGCCTCTCAAGACGGCCCAGGAACTCCTCGGCTACGAGGGCGTGAAGGCCGCCCCGGTCCCCGCCGTGTGGTCCTCACTGCTGCCGACCGGGCCGCGCCTGTCCACCGGCGGCGCCGTCCAGATGCAGGGCTCGTGACGGGGGTGGCGGGCGGTCCGGCGACGTATCGATGCGGTCCGCGCCGTGTCCGCACGGTTCTCGTGCGCGGTGCGGCGACCCTGGTGCTCGCCTCGGTCTGCCCGGCCGCCCAGGCCACGGAACCGGTGGACGTGGGCTCTTGCCATCCGGGGAAACCGTACGCGGGCCGCCCCTGGCCGCTCCAGCGGGTGCTGCTGGACGAGGTGTGGAAGGAGACGCGGGGGGCGGGGATCAAGGTGGCGGTCATCGATACGGGGGTGGATGCCCGGCATCCGCAGCTCAGGGGGGCGGTTGCGGGCGGGACCAACGTACTGCCCGCCAAGCTGAAGGGCGGCGCCGAGCGCGGCGCCGCCGACGGCACCACCGACGCCGTGGGGCACGGCACCAAGGTCGCCGGGATCATCGCGGCCCGGCCGCACCCCGACACGGGGTTCGTGGGGCTCGCGCCCGAAGTGACGATCATCCCCATCGACCAGAACGACGTGCAGGGCAACGGCACTCCGACGAATCTGATCGAGGCGATCGAGTACGCCATCCGCGCCGGGGCCAAGGTCATCAACATCTCCCAGGACACAGCTTCGTCGCAGCCGCCTCCTGGGCAACTTGTCACGACGGTGAAGAAGGCGCTCGCCCAGGACATCGTGGTCGTCGCCTCCGCAGGCAACGACGGCGCCGACGGCACCCTCGCCCCCACCTACCCCGCCGCCATCGACGGCGTGCTGGCCGTCGCCGCCTCCGACCGCAACAACGAACGCGCCTACTTCTCCCAACCCGGCGACTTCGTCGGCATCGCGGCACCCGGCGCCGACATCGTCTCCACCGTCCCCGGCGGCGGCCACTGCACCGACAGCGGTACGAGCTTCGCCGCGCCGTACGTCGCCGGAGTCGCCGCCCTCCTCCAGGCGAAGCACGGCCACCACTGGAGCGGGCAGCAGATCGTCTCCCACCTCCAGCAGACCGCCGAACGCTCCACCCCCGGCGCCGACCCCAATGTCGGCTGGGGCGTGGTCGACCCCCTGCGGGCCCTGACCGACGACACCCGCCCCGCCGCCCGCCCCGTCGCCCAGCAGGCCCCGGCCGCCGGCCCGGCTCCCGACCCCACGTCCGCCCGTACCGGCGAAACCGCCCACGAACGGGCCGCACGCCTCGCGACGTACATCCTCATCGGCAGCGCCGCAGCCGTCGCCGTGCTCACCGGGGCGGCGGTCGCGGTGCGCGACGCGAGGCGGCGCGGGCGGTGGCCGGTGGGGGAGCGCCGGACCTGACGCCACCCGTCGAACGAGTGTCGGGGGCCCCGCCCCCGAAAGCCGCAACCCCGGGCAACCACCGCGACTGACCAGCGACTTGTCCCCGTGACGCACCCCCGCCCAATGGCACGCTCAAGTGATCAGCGGCAAGTAGGACGACAACAGAACCGAAAGGAGCGCCGTGCCCGACGGAGGCGGCCGGACCGGCAGCAGCGACCTCGAACGCGGAGTGGGTGCACTGAAACAGTTCCGCGCCCGGGTGCACGCGATGCTGGCCGAGTTCGAGAACAGCGACGCCGGCAGCAGAAAGGTGGCGTCCCACACCCTCTCCCGTGCGCACTTCGCCGCTCCGGGCATCCCCTTCCCGGAGGCCGACGACCTGCACACGCAGTACCGCAGAGTGCACAAGGGACTCATCGACCTCTCCCGTTCACTCTCGGAACAGATCGAGTGCCTGGACATCGCGGTGCACGGCGCTCAGATCGGCTTCGACAACCTGGAGGAAGACCTCCGCCGCCGCTTCTGGGCGATCCGCTCCGAATCCCCGTCAGGGGGCACCGGCGCGTGACCTCCCACTTCGAGTCGCACCGGCTCAACACCATGATCGACCTGGTGGAGGCCGGAAACCCACAGGCCCTGGAGGAGACCGGCCGGTCGCTCATGAGCGTACGGACCGCCTTCTTCGTCGCTGCGAAGGAACTGCGGGACCACCTCGCCGGGGCGAACTGGAAGGGTGAATCCGCCACCGAGTTCCGCAGGTTCGGCGCACGTCTGGCAGACCACGCGGACGAGCTGGGCGAGTACGCGCGCAGAGTCGGCACCGAACTCCAGGAGGCGGGCGCGGGCCTCACCGCCGTACGCAACTCCCTCCCGCCCAGGGACGCCTCACCCGCCACTCCCTCGGAACCGCACCGCCAGGAAGCCGTCAACCAGCTCAACCGGCTGGCCTCCTACTACACCGTCTCCGCAGGACACCTGGCCGGCACGCCCGCCCCGGTGTTCGACGAGGAACTGGCGGCGGACGTCCCGAGACCGAGGGACGCGGGCGGGGTTACGGGAGGTGGCGGGGCCGGGGGAGCGGGTGCACCGGGGGTGCGCTCGGGAGGGGGCACGCAGCAGTCGCTGTCGCCGTCGCAGGCGATGGGGGAGGGGGCCGGGGTCGAGGGGGTCGTGTACGACGCGTCCCGGGGGATGGTGGCGGGACCCGCAGCCGCCGGGACGCTCGCGCCCGTTTCGACGTACCCGGCCGACCCGACTGACTCGACGCACCCGACCTCCTTCATCGACATCGACCCCACGTCCCCTTCACATCCCGGCGCCTCGACCTCAATGGAACTCAGCAGTGTTACGCCGTCCCAGGCGTCCGGCGCACCGTCGTCCGTCCCCCAGCCGGCCACCCCACAGGCCCAGCCCCTCACGCCGACGGCCGCCCCCGCCCCACTCGCCGGGATCGCGGGAGGCATCCCCCTTCCCCCGCCCCTCACCGGCACGTCCGGGATTCCCGCCCAGAGCCCCACTTCCGGCGCCCTGCCTGCCAGGTCCATGTCCGCTGCCGGCCGCCCGGTATTCCCCACCAGCCCCTACGGCGTGAGCGGCGGCACTCCCACCCGCCCGGCCACGGCATCCACCCCGGGCGCTTTCACCCGTGGCGGCGCCGGGCTCGTCCGCCCGGGCGTACCTCCTCTGTCACCCCCACCCGGCACACCCCAGCGCAACACCCCCCGGCGGAACGCCCCGCAGTCCGCCTCCCCCCTGACGGAGGACGCGGAGACCTGGACGTCCGCCCAGGGCCCCGCCGCCCCACCCGTCATCAACCACTCACATTGAGGAGGCCCCACCCATGGCAGTGCAGAAGGTCAACGGAGTAGCCCTCGCGAAGCTCCAGTTGGAACTCACGAACAACTTCCAGAACGTCAAGGGCCAGCTTTCCCGCCTCCACGCCACCATCGACAACCTCGAAGGCCAGTGGAAGGGCATCGGCGCCGGCGCGTTCAACGCCAAGCAGGCGCAGATCAACCAGAACATGGTCCGCATCGGCAACCTGCTCCTGAAGTTCCAGGAAGCCATCGAGGCGGCCCGCACGATCTCCGGCAACACGGAGGACGAGGTACGCGCGGCCATGCGAGGAATCGACGTCACCCCCGGCTACGCGGGCGGCCCGTCCCCGTCCCCCACCGCCCCCACCTCAAGCTTCAGCAGCTACTGACAGGAGCCCACTCCCTCATGACGCACAACGACGGCACCATGCTGGTCACCTACGCCGCCCTGGACAACGCCGCCCGCACCATCAAGAGCCAGGCGGACGGCCTCGACCAGAGCCTGCGCGCCATCAAGGACAAGATCGCCACCATCTCCGAACTGTGGGCCGGCGACGCCCGAGACGCCTACAACATGGCCCAGACCCAGTGGGACCGCGAGGCCCAGGCCATCCACACCTCCCTGATCCAGATCTCCCGAGCGGTGGAACAGGCAGCCCCGGCCTACCAGGCAGGCGACAAGCGAGCGGCCCAGGGCTTCATGTAGGCCCCGAAGCCCGGAGCGCCCTCAACCTGGACGGTTGGGGGCGCTCGGCGTTGCTGTGCTGGTGGTCAGTTGCACTCACCCGACGCGGAGACGGCTTTGGCGTAGCCGGTGACCAGATTTTTCATCGCGGATTCGCTGGGGGGAGCAGGGTCAGCCGAATACACGGTGACGAATAGCTTTCCGTTCTCGCGTTTCCATGTCGTGTCCGGATGGTGGCATTGGACTCGGATGACGCCACCTCGCTCTGCATAGGTGTACGAACCGTCTCCTGAAAGGTGATCGCTCAAACGGACACCCAGTGGAGCTGAAGCCACTCTGGCCATGTTGTAGTCCCTGGGGTACCACTCGTTGATCACGGACAGGACTCTCTTCCCGTCTACGCGAATTCGGCAGAACGAGTAATTGCCCGAGCGGTCACCGAAATCATCCAGTTCCTGAGAGACGGTCTTTCCGGGGGCGAGGAACGGATCGATTAATGCACCAGGAACCTCTGTGCCGCACAGTGTTTTCGGAATTGAGTATGTTCTCGTCTCCTGTGTCCAGCACGAAGTGAGGAGAAGTCCCGTTATTACGAGGGTGGCGACACGCTTCCAGGGATTCGATGCGGTTGATGGTGGCTTGCTCGTCCTAGCGGTGGACATCAGTCTCAAGGTCCCTTGCCATTCGTGCAGCGTTGGATGAGGCGTCGGAGTATCCGCTCTGCGTTGAATTTCGTGCCAAGACGTACATGGCGCTAGGGGTCGAAACGTCGTATTTCCTGGCCACAATTTCTGCGCAATCTGCACTTGCCTTACTGCTGGTCGCTTTCTGCACTTCCCAGATGTCACCGACCCGTGAGAATGCCTCCTTTGTCTTTTCGGCCTCGGACTGTTGCGAGATGTACTCAATGATGACGCTGGTCGTCGTGGTCGCGGCGCCACCTGCCAACGCACCAAGTACGGGTGTTCCGACGAAGCTGACCCCCACACCGATTCCTGTTCCGATCATTCCGGCATAGTTGGTCTTGTTCTGATTCAATTCGTTCGTAATGAACTCCCGCGAGACCGTCGCATTGATGCCCTCCCAATTGGCCCGCTCGGCCCGCGCCCGCATCCCGGTGCGCGCCTCGCGCTCGATGGACTGCAAATGGGTGATGACCCGGGACCAGTCCTGCACCGCCACGTCCAGCGAAGCGAAATTCCCCTGCCGCAAAGCCTCCAGCCTCACCGGCCCCCCTCCGGCTTCCCACGGGCCGGACCATGCCCACCCGGACCGCCCCCACCCGGACCGCCCCCACCGCCCCGCCGCTCCGACCGCTCCTCGAACGCCGTCTCCAGCCGCGCGATGCTGCTCACCACCCGATGCACCGCCAACTCGTCCTCCCGGTGCACCTTCCCGGTGAAGTCCATCCGCTGCGCGACATGCGCACACGCGTCCACCAACGACCGCACCTGCTGCCCCCACCGCTCCTGCACCCGATGCAGCCCACCCCCGAGCGCGAACCCCTGCCCCTTCAGATCACCCGCCGCCTTCGCACTCGCGGCGACCGGTCCCCGCCCCTCCCGCCCCAACCTCTGGAACAGGGCATACGCGTCGCCCCCCACCCTCGAAAGCTGCTGCTGATTCGCCGAAAGAACCCCGGCCCCACCCGCGCCCCCCGCCCCACGCGATCCAGCCCCCTGCGACCCACCACCCACCCCCGCAAGCCGCATCCCGTCACCCTCGCCCCCGGCAGCCCGCCTCCCCGCCGCCTCACCCTTCAACTTCTCCCACTCGTCCCACACCATCACCAACCACCCCAGCTCTCACCACGAACCCAGAACAACCCCAGACGCCCCCGAGCCAACCGCTCCACCTCACTCACCCACCCCCACCAACCCCGTCTGCACCAACACCGCCCCCCGCCTCCGCGACACCAGAACCCCCCGCCCCGCCGGCATCGCCCGAGGCCGCACACCGCCGAACACATCCCCCTCGTTCGGGTCCCCGGACAGCACCACCCCCTGCGCCCCCAGCTCGACCATCCGCTGCACGAAGGGTTCGTACGCCGCCCTGCTCGCCCCCGCTGTATTCCTGGCCAGCACGAACCGCACGCCCACATCCCGCGCGAACGGCAGCAACTCCGCCAACGGCGCCAGGGGATTCCCACTCGACGTCGATACGAGGTCGTAGTCGTCCACCACCACGAACACCGTCGGCCCCTGCCACCAACTCCGCTCCCGCAACTCCCGCGCCGTCACATCCGCCGCAGGGGCACGCCGCCGCATCAGCTCCACCAGTGCTTCCACGTGGTGCTCCATGGAGTGCGACATCGGCACGTACTCCGCGAGATGCGACGCAGGGGTCACATCCAGCAGCCCCCGCCGGTTGTCGATGACGAAGAACTTGCACTCCTGGCCCGAGTACCGCGCGCTCAGCTGCCCGATCAGCAGCCGCAGCAGATTCGTCTTGCCCGACTCGCTCTCGCCGAGTACCAGGAAGAACGGATCCCGCTCGAAGTCCACGCACACCGGCTCCAGCCGGTCCTCGTCGAGCCCGATCACCACCCCGCCCGCCGACCGCGCGCCCCCGGCCACCAGCTCGCTCGCGTCCAACTGCCGAGGCAGCAAACGCACCTGAGGCGCGGCCCCGGCCGAGGCCCACCGCGCCCCCACCTCCCGTACCAGCTCCGCGGTCCCCTCCGAGAGCCCGTCCCCCGACGTCACCCCATCGGCCCTCGGCACCGCCCCCATGAAGTGCAGCTTCTCCGGCGTCAGCCCACGCCCCGGCACGCCGGCGGGCACCTGGGCGGCCGCCTTCCGGTCCAGCTCCGAGTCCGTGACATCGCCGAGCCGCAGCTCCAGCCGGTTCATCAGCAGGTCCTTGAGCTGCGCCCGCACCTCCATCGAACGCGAGGCGGTCAGCACCACATGCACCCCGTAGCCCAGCCCGCGCGCCGCGATGTCGACGACCGCCGACTCCAGCCCCTCGTACTCCGTACGGAAGCTGCCCCAGCCGTCGATCAGCAGAAAGACATCCCCCCACGGCTGCTCGTCCGCCGAGATCTCCCCACGCGCCCGCAGCTTCCGGTACGTCGCGACCGAGTCGATCCCCGCCGCCCGGAAGTACTCCTCGCGCTCGGTCAGCACCCCGAACACCTCGGCCACCGTCCGCCGCACCCGCTCCGGGTCCAGCCGGGACGCGATGCCCCCGACGTGCGGCAGCCCGGCCACCGCCGACAGCCCGCCCCCACCGAAATCCAGCCCGTAGAACTGCACGTCACGCGGGGAATGCGTCAACGCGAAGGCACACACCAAGGACCTCAGCAACGCCGACTTCCCCGACTGCGGGCCGCCCACGATCTGCATGTGCCCGGCCGCCCCCGAGAAGTCCCGCCACAGCGTGTCCCTGCGCTGCTCGTACGGCTTGTCGATCACACCCAGCGGTACGGACAACCCGCCCGCACCGTCCCCGGCGACCAGCTCACCCAGCGACGGCGGACTGTCCAGCGGCGGCAACCACACCCGGTGCGCACCCGGACCCCGCCCCTCCAGCCTCCGAACGATCACCTCCAGCACCGAGTCCGCCAGCGCCTCATCCTCCGGAACACGCGCCCCGGGCACCGACAGCACCTCCGGGCCCGACTCCGGCACCCCTTCGACCGCCGCCTCCGGCACCGGAACCCTGGCCGCCGTGAACAGCACCGGCCGCCGGTCCCCCCGTACCCCTCCCGCCACGACCTCCCGCCGCACCTCCGCGCCCCGGTACGGACCCGACACATACGCCGCCTTGAAGCGCACCATGTCGTCCGTCCCGTACTTCAGATACCCGGACCCCGGCACATTCGGCAGCTGATACGCGTCCGGCACCCCCAGCGCCGCCCGCGACTCCGCCGCCGAGAACGTCCGCAGCCCCACCCGGTACGACAGATACGTCTCCAGCCCGCGCAGCCGGCCCTCCTCCAACCGTTGCGAAGCCAGCAGCAGATGTACCCCGAGCGACCGCCCGATCCGCCCGATCTGCACGAACATCTCGATGAAGTCCGGCATCGCGGTGAGCAGTTCGCTGAACTCGTCAATCACCAGGACGAGTGACGGCACAGGCTGCAACGCCACCCCGCCAGGCCCGGTCGCCCCCGCCAGCCGTGCCCGCTCGTAGTCGTGCACATTCGCGTAGTTCCCCGCGTCCCGCAGCAGCTCCTGCCGCCGGTTCAGCTCACCCCGGATCGAGTCACCCATCCGGTCGACCAACGACAGATCGTCCGCCAGATTGGTGATGACGGCCGCCACATGCGGCAACTGGGCCATCCCGGCAAAGGTCGCCCCGCCCTTGAAGTCCGCGAGCACAAAGTTCAGCGTCTCGGACGAGTGCGTCACCGCGAGCCCCAGCACCAGCGTCCGCAGCAGCTCCGACTTGCCGGACCCCGTCGCCCCCACGCACAGCCCGTGCGGCCCCATCCCCTCCTGAGCCGCTTCCTTCAGATCGAGGAGTACGGGAGCGCCGTCCTCGCCCACCCCGATCGGCACCCGCAAGCGGTCCGCCCGGGGCCGCGCCCGCCAGGTCCTGGCCACCTCCACCGCATCCGCGTCGCCCAGATCCAGCAGCTCCGTGAACTCCAGTTCCGAGAGCAGCGGTTCCCCCGCATCCGGCCCCGAAGCCACCGCGAGCGGCGCCAACTGCCGGGCCAGCGCCTCCGCCTCCTCCCTGCTCAGAGCGTCGGCCACTCCCTCGTACGCCACCCCGTGCCCCGACTCCAGCCGCAGCACCTCTTCCCGTACGACGACGGACAGGCCACCCCTCGCACCGTCACCCAGCTCACCCGGCACCACCTCGACCACCGTCACGCCCTGGAGCCCCTCGGCCGACGCCAGCACCGACCCGGCCGGCACACTCACCCCGTCGAGCAGCACCACCACATGAGGCCGGTCGGTGAGCGCGGCCCCCTCCGACCGGAACCGCGGCCGGTCCGCCAGCAACCCCCCGAGCAACCCCTCCAACTCCCGTACGTCCCCAGCGATCAGCCGCGGACTCCCCGCCCCGTCCGGCTCACCCGGCCCCTGCGCATGCGGCAGCCACTTCACCCACTCCCACTCCGCCGCACTCCGCTCACCGACCGCCACCGCGATCACCAGGTCGGCGGGGGAGTGCAACGCGGCCAACGACGCCACCACCGCCCGCGCCTCACCCCGTACACACTCCGCGTCCCCACCCCCACTCACCACCATGTGGTAGAACGCCCGCAACGACACCGCCATCGGCAGCGCGTCCACCGTGCTGTGCGTCGCCAGAAACTGCCGCAGCGCCCCGGCCGACAACGGCTCCAACTCCTCCACCGGCGCCGTCTCGGGTGCCACCAGCGGAGTCACCAGCCCCTGACTCCCCAGCCCCACCCGCACCTGCGCGAAGTCCGGGTCCCCGGGCCGCCGCTCCCACACCCGGCTGCCCTCGGCCACCAGCGCCCACAACTGCTCAGGGGAGGGATGCAGGTAGTACTGCACATCCCGCTGCCGCCGCGCGGTCCTCAACACCTGCCGCCGCACCTGCGCCAACTGCTTCAGGTAATCCCGCCGAAGATCCGCCAACTGCCCCTGGGTGCCGCGACGTTGACGCACCAGCATCGCGACGGCCATGGCGACGGTGGAGATCAGCATCAACCCGCCCATCACATGCATGATCCTGTTCGGGCTCATGAACAGGAAGACAACCGACCCGCCCATCCCCAGCATCGGCAGAAGCTGTATCAACACCCCCTCCTGCTGCCCCTTGGGCAACTCCGGAGGCGGCGGCAGCGCCACGCCATCCCCACCAAATCCAGGCGGCACCACCCGAGCCGGACGCTTGACGACGATCTGCCCCACGATCCCCAATTCCCCTACCGAACAGACGTGTTACCCCAAACCTGTCCGATCCGGGCCCCGTCGCCGCCGGATCCTACTGCCCCCACCCGCCTCTCCCGACCCACCCTGACCCCGCCCCTCCACCTCCTCGCCCCCCTGTCCGCGCGTCTTCAGGGGCGCGGGGAACTGCGCGAGCAATCACCACACCCCCGGAGATCCCCACCCGCCCCGCGGCAGGCGGTTCAGGGAAGGGGCGGGGAGGGGCAAACCCCCGCCGCAGGCGCAACCCACCCGCACCCCAGGCGCCCCACCCTGACCCCGCCACCTCCCCACCCCCTCCCACGTTTGACGAAGGGACCCCCAACCACCCGAAGGAGACCCCCAGTTGCCCCCGCACCAAACAACCACCCCCACCCCGGCCGCAGGCCAGGCCCCCACCAACACCAACAACTCGGCCGCAGGCCAGGCCCCCACCAGCACCCCCTACCTCCGCCTCACCCTCACCACCCCCACCACCCGAATCGACCTCGCCCTCCCCAGCGACCTCCCCCTGGCCGACCTCCACCCCGAACTACTCCGCCTCTCCGGCCACCACGCACCCCACCCCCACACCAGCCAGCCCCACCCCCACACCAACCCAACCCACCCCCACACCCCCATCGGCCACCACCTGGTCCGCCGCGACGGCACCATCCTCAACAGCTCCCGCACCCTTGCCGCCCAACGCGTCCTCGACGGCGAGATCCTCGCCATGCGCCCCTTCGCCGAATCCCTCGCCCCACCCGTCTTCGACGACATCTCGGACGCGGTCGCCTCCACCGTCGCCCGCGACCGCACTCTCTGGAGCGACCACCTCACCCGTACCACCGGCCTCTCCGCCACCTCCGCCCTCCTCACCCTCCTTGCCCTCACCCTCTGGAACGCCCACCCCCTCCACCACACCCGAGGCCTCCCCGGCACGCTCGCCGCCCTCACCGCCGTACTCCTGCTCGCCCTCGCCGCCACCCGGGCCCGGGTGTACGACGACCAGGGCTCGGCCCTCGCCCTCGGCGCCCCGGCCCTCGCCCACGCCGCTGTCGCCGGCACCGCCTTCCTCCCCCTCGCACCCGGCGCGGGCCCCGGCCGCCTCCACGCCCTCCTCGCTCTCGCCGCCGTCCTCCTCGCCTCCGTACTCCTCCTCATCGCCTCCCCGAACCGGACCGGCACGCCCACCCCACCCGCCACCGCCCCCTCCCACACCACCCCCTCCCACCCCACCGACGCCCCCTTCGTAGCTACCGCCACCGCCTCCACCGCCGGTCTCCTTCTCCTCTTCGCCGCGACCGTCACCGGCCTCACCCCCACCCGCGCCGCCGCCCTCGGCGTCCCCCTCCTGGTCGGCGCCCTCGCCTTCCTCCCCTCACTGGCCGCCCGCTTCGCCCGCATCCCCGTCGGCTTCGCCGCCCCACCCACCCCCGCGTCCGGCGGATACGTCACCGACCCCGAGCCGGACAGCCCACAACCACCCGTCGACGCCGTCCGCATCGCCGCCCGCACCCGCCGGGGCCACGAACTCCTCACCGGTCTGGTCGGCGGCTGCGCCCTGCTCGCCGTCGCCTGCGCCGCCGTACTCGGCTTCTCCGGCGGCGTGCGCGCCCAGCTCCTCGCCCTGGCCCTGGGCGCCGCCCTGCTCCTGCGCGCCCACCTCTTCCGCTACACCGCGCAAGCGGGCTGCGTCCTCGCCGCAGGGCTCGGCACCCTCCTCCTGCTCGGACTGGGAATGGCACTGCGCCCACCGCCCGCCCTGACCGCCGCCGCCCTCGCCGGGCACACGGGTCCCCTGGACCTCCGTACGATCGGAGTCACGGCCGTCACCGCCGCCGTCGCGGCCGTACTCGCCGCGATCGCGCTGATCGTCCCCAAGAAGGGGGTCACCCCGTTCTGGGGCCGCTTCCTGGAGCTGGCCGACACCTGCGTCCTGCTCCTGCCGGTCCCGCTCTGCCTGGCCGTCTTCGACGCCTACCACGCACTGCGCGCCGCGGGACCCTAGGGAAGGCGGCCCCGAAGCGAAGCAGCCCCCGGGAAGGCGGGCAGAGCCCCCTTCGCCGGCCTGGTAGTCTGACCTACGGCCGTTTGTGTACGCGCCCACCGGAGTCCCTGGACTCTGCGGGCTGCGCCCAGCGGACCCCGCCTCCCGAGTAACGGAAGCTCCCCTGAGAACAAGACCAGGGGCACTCGATGGCAAGTCTTTGACTCAACACAGCAGGAGTACGCATGCCGCTTGACGCCGCTACGAAGAAGCAGATCATGGGCGAGTTCGGCCAGAAGGAGGGCGACACCGGCTCTCCCGAGGTCCAGGTCGCCATGCTTTCCCGTCGCATCTCGGACCTGACCGAGCACCTGAAGACGCACAAGCACGACCACCACTCCCGCCGGGGTCTGCTGATCCTGGTCGGCCAGCGTCGTCGCCTGCTCCAGTACCTCGCCAAGAAGGACATCCAGCGCTTCCGTGCGCTGGTCGACCGTCTGGGCATCCGCCGCGGTGCGGCCGGCGGCGCCAAGTAGTTCGCCACGAAGGGAGCGGTTCCCGCCACTGGGAGCCGCTCCCTTTGCCGTACGTACGACAGGCATAGCCTCTTCTACGTGCGGGACGTACCGGACGCCAATTAGGCTGGTACGTGTCACACCCCGCCCCCAGGGCGAGGCGTACGAGCACGACGTACGGGAAACGTACGAGACGTACGGGACAGAGCCCCGTACCCGCGGGGCCAACCCCCGCACCAGCAGGACAAACCAAGAGCGAGAAGCGGCGCAGCCCAGCCCGCCGGTCCTCGGTAGTGGCCCCCGGAGAAACAAGACCCCGGGTGCTTCGATCGAAGACCGGCCCGCACCACGGAGCGCGCACGCTTCTCCGCCACCGTCCCACCGCCACACGGGCGACTGGGGACGAAGACGAGGAGAAAACGCTAGTGGAGAACGAGACCCACTACGCCGAGGCCGTCATCGACAACGGCACCTTCGGCACCCGCACCATCCGCTTCGAGACGGGCCGCCTGGCCAAGCAGGCCGCCGGCTCCGCCGTCGCGTACCTGGACGACGACACCATGGTGATGTCGGCCACGACCGCGTCGAAGCGCCCCAAGGACCAGCTCGACTTCTTCCCCCTCACGGTGGACGTCGAAGAGCGCATGTACGCCGCCGGCAAGATCCCCGGCAGCTTCTTCCGTCGTGAGGGCCGGCCCTCCGAGGACGCGATCCTCACCTGCCGCCTGATCGACCGGCCGCTGCGCCCCTCCTTCAAGAAGGGCCTGCGCAACGAGATCCAGATCGTCGAGACGATCATGGCGCTCAACCCCGACCACCTGTACGACGTGGTCGCGATCAACGCCGCCTCGTGCTCCACGATCCTGGCGGGCCTGCCCTTCTCCGGCCCGATCGGCGCCACCCGCGTCGCCCTGATCAAGGGCCAGTGGGTCGCGTTCCCGACGCACACCGAGCTTGAGGACGCCGTCTTCGACATGGTCGTCGCCGGTCGCGTCCTGGAGGACGGCGACGTCGCGATCATGATGGTCGAGGCCGAGGCCACCGAGAAGACCATCCAGCTCGTCGCGGACGGTGCCGAGGCTCCCACCGAGGAGATCGTCGCCGCGGGTCTTGAGGCTGCCAAGCCGTTCATCAAGAACCTCTGCAAGGCCCAGTCGGACCTCGCCTCCAAGGCTGCCAAGCCCACCGGCGAGTTCCCGGTCTTCCTCGACTACCAGGACGACGTCCTGGAGGCCCTCACCAAGGCCGTCAAGTCGGAGCTGTCCCAGGCGCTCACCATCGCGGGCAAGCAGGACCGCGAGACCGAGCTGGACCGCATCAAGGAGATCGCCGCCGAGAAGCTCCTCCCGGCCTTCGAGGGCCGCGAGAAGGAGATCTCCGGTGCCTACCGCGCCCTGACGAAGAAGCTCGTCCGCGAGCGCGTCATCAAGGACAAGGTCCGCATCGACGGCCGCGGCGTCACGGACATCCGTACGCTGGCCGCCGAGGTCGAGGCCATCCCGCGCGTGCACGGCTCCGCCCTGTTCGAGCGTGGCGAGACCCAGATCCTGGGCGTCACCACCCTCAACATGCTGCGCATGGAGCAGATGCTGGACACCCTCTCCCCGGTGACCCGCAAGCGCTACATGCACAACTACAACTTCCCGCCGTACTCCGTCGGTGAGACGGGCCGCGTCGGCTCCCCCAAGCGCCGCGAGATCGGCCACGGCGCGCTCGCCGAGCGCGCGATCGTGCCGGTCCTGCCGACGCGCGAGGAGTTCCCCTACGCGATCCGCCAGGTCTCCGAGGCGCTGGGCTCCAACGGCTCCACCTCGATGGGCTCGGTCTGCGCCTCCACCATGTCGCTGCTGAACGCCGGTGTGCCGCTCAAGGCCCCCGTCGCCGGTATCGCCATGGGCCTCATCTCCGAGGAGATCGACGGCAAGACGCACTACGTCGCGCTGACCGACATCCTCGGTGCCGAGGACGCGTTCGGTGACATGGACTTCAAGGTCGCCGGTACGAAGACCTTCGTCACGGCCCTCCAGCTCGACACCAAGCTCGACGGCATCCCGTCGTCGGTCCTGGACGCCGCGCTGAAGCAGGCCCGCGACGCCCGTCTGCACATCCTCGACGTGATGAACGAGGCCATCGACGTTCCGGACGAGATGTCCCCGAACGCGCCCCGCATCATCACCGTCAAGATCCCGGTGGACAAGATCGGTGAGGTCATCGGCCCCAAGGGCAAGATGATCAACCAGATCCAGGAGGACACCGGCGCCGACATCACGATCGAGGACGACGGCACCATCTACATCGGTGCCGCCGACGGTCCGGCCGCCGAGGCCGCCCGCGCCACGATCAACTCGATCGCCAACCCGACCATGCCGGAGGTCGGCGAGCGCTACCTGGGTACGGTCGTCAAGACCACCACCTTCGGTGCCTTCGTCTCCCTGATGCCCGGCAAGGACGGCCTGCTGCACATCTCGCAGATCCGCAAGCTCGCCGGTGGCAAGCGCGTGGAGAACGTCGAGGACGTGCTCGCGGTCGGCTCGAAGGTCCAGGTCGAGATCGCCGAGATCGACTCGCGCGGCAAGCTCTCCCTCATCCCCGTCATCGAGGGCGAAGAGGGCGACGACAAGAAGGACGACGCCTAAAAGTGACGTCGAGTAGTTCCGTGACGACGGCCCGCACCTCTTCGGAGGGGCGGGCCGTCGCCCGTACCCAAACGCTTCTCAAGGGCGAGAACGGCATCGGTACGGTCCGCAGGACCACCCTCCCGGGCGGCCTGCGCATCGTCACCGAAACCCTCCCCTCCGTCCGCTCCGCCACCTTCGGAATCTGGGTCAACGTCGGCTCCCGCGACGAGACCCCCTCCCTCAACGGCGCGACGCACTACCTCGAACACCTCCTCTTCAAGGGCACCGCCAAGCGCAGCGCCCTCGACATCTCCGCCGCGATCGACGCGGTCGGCGGCGAGATGAACGCCTTCACGGCGAAGGAGTACACCTGCTACTACGCGCGGGTCCTCGACACCGACCTGCCGCTCGCCATCGACACGGTCTGCGACATGCTGACCGGCTCGCTGATCCGCCAGGAGGACGTGGACGCCGAGCGCGGCGTCATCCTCGAAGAGATCGCGATGACCGAGGACGACCCGGGCGACTGCGTGCACGACCTGTTCGCGCACACCATGCTCGGCGACACCCCCCTCGGCCGCCCGGTCCTGGGCACCGTCGACACCATCAACGCGCTCCAGGCCGAGCGCATCCGCCGCTTCTACAAGAAGCACTACGACCCCACCCACCTGGTGGTCGCGGCCGCGGGCAACGTCGATCACGCGACAGTGGTACGCCAGGTCCGCCGCGCCTTCGAAAAGGCCGGCGCACTCGGCTCGCCCGACGCCGTCCCGGTGGCCCCCCGTACCGGAGCCCGCAAGCTCCGCGCCTCGGGCCGGGTCGAACTGCTCAACCGCAAGACCGAGCAGGCCCACGTCGTCCTCGGCATGCCGGGCCTCGCCCGTGCCGACGACCGCCGCTGGGCCTTGAGCGTCCTGAGCACGGCCCTCGGCGGCGGCATGTCGTCCCGCCTCTTCCAGGAGGTCCGCGAAAAGCGCGGCCTGGCCTACAGCGTGTACTCGTACACCTCCGGCTTCGCCGACTGCGGCCTGTTCGGCGTGTACGCGGGCTGCCGCCCGAGCCAGGTGCACGACGTGCTCAAGATCTGCCGCAACGAACTCGACAAGGTGGCGGCCGACGGCCTCACCGACGACGAGATCCGCCGCGCCATCGGCCAGCTCTCCGGCTCCACCGTCCTCGGCCTCGAAGACACCGGCGCCCTCATGAACCGCATCGGCAAGAGCGAACTCGCCTGGGGCGAGCACATGTCCGTCACCGACATGCTCACCCGGATCTCCGAGGTCACCCCGGACGAGGTCCGCGAAGTCGCCCGCGACATCCTGGGCCAACGGCCTTCCCTGGCGGTCATCGGCCCCCTCAAGGACAAGCAGGCCGCCCGCCTCGAAGAAGCGGTCGTCTAACCCTTTCGTGAAGGAAACAAGCATGAGCAAGCTGCGCGTCGCGGTCCTCGGTGCCAAGGGCCGGATCGGTTCCGAAGCCGTACGAGCCGTGGAAGCGGCCGAGGACCTGGAACTGGTCGCGGCCCTCGGCCGGGGCGACTCACTGGACACCCTCAAGGAGTCCGGCGCCCAGGTCGTCGTCGAACTGACCACCCCCGACTCGGTGATGGCCAACCTCGAATTCTGCGTACGTCATGGAATGCACGCCGTCGTCGGCACCACGGGCTGGACCGACGACCGCCTCGCGCAGCTCAACTCCTGGCTCGACGCGTCGCCCTCCACCGGCGTATTGATCGCCCCGAACTTCTCCATCGGTGCCGTGCTCACCATGAAGTTCGCCCAGATCGCGGCCCCGTACTTCGAATCCGTCGAGGTCATCGAGCTGCACCACCCCAACAAGGCCGACGCCCCCTCCGGCACCGCCGCCCGCACCGCCCAGCTCATCGCCGCCGCCCGCGCCCAGGCCGGCAGCGCGCCCATGCCGGACGCCACCGCCACCGCCCTGGACGGGGCCCGGGGCGCCGACGTCGACGGCATCCCCGTCCACTCCGTCCGCCTCCGCGGCCTCCTCGCACACCAGGAGGTCCTGCTGGGCGCCGAGGGCGAGACCCTCACCGTCCGGCACGACTCCCTGCACCACAGCAGCTTCATGCCGGGCATCCTGCTCGGCGCCCGCCGCGTGGTCACCACTCCCGGCCTCACCTTCGGCCTGGAAAACTTCCTCGACCTGAACTGACGAGAACCGACAGCGGGACACACCCAGCCATGCGCGCAAAGATCACCTACATCATCACGGCAGCCGTCCTGGTCGTCTTCTTCGTCCTGGTCGGCGGCCGTGCCGTCGCCATGATCGAACTGGGCACCCCGCTCGGTATCGGCTTCGGCATCGCCGCGCTGATCATCCCGCTGATCGGCGTCTGGTTCCTCTGGAAGAACACCGAGTTCGTCCGCAAGGCCAACAAGCTCGCCGCCCTCCTGGACGCCGAAGGCGCCCTCCCCGTCGACGAGTTGAAGCGCACCCCGGCCGGCCGCATCGACCGCGACTCCGCCGACGAGGTCTTCACCCGCCGCCGCGAGGAGACCGAGGACAATCCGGACGACTGGCGTTCCTGGTTCCGCCTCGCCATCGCCTACCAGGACGCCCGCGACACCCCTCGCGCCCGCAAGGCGATGCAGCGCGCCATCGCCCTGCACGAGGGCAGGCCGCTGCCGACGAACTGACGCACGGAACGGCATACGGAAGGGGTGGCCTCGACCGAGGCCACCCCTTCCGTACTGCTCCGTACTGCTCCGTACGGCTTCCGTGCCGCTGAATCGTTCCCCGCGGACGGCTACCGCCGGTACTCGTCGCCCCAGACCTCGACCGTGTCGGTCGCCCGGTCGAAGGCCTCGGGGCGGGACAGGAAGTCCGCGCTGTGGTCCGTGAGCAGCGCGGGCAGCTGCGATCCGCCCCGCCGCTCCATCACCAGCGCCTGACCCTGCACCGTCCGCGGCAGCCCCAGCCACCGCACCGGCTGCTGCACGGTCCGGACATTCGACGTCTCGCTCCACGGCACCGTGACCGTCCCGAAGAACCCCACCCGCCGCAGCCCGGCCCTGCTGACCCAGACCCCCATCCGCAGAATCCGCAACGCACAGGCGATCACCACCGCCCCGAAACCGAGCACGACCAGCGCACCGGTCACCTCGGCGGCAAACGCAATGATCATCGCCGACAACAGCACGAACGACGCCAGCAGCAGCAATACGGCCGCGATACCGACCCGGTAGGGCCCGGGTCGGTACGGCCGTCGCCACTGGTCGTGATCGTCGTACGGCAGCGCAATATCGTCCGCGCCAGCTTCAAAAGCGCGGTCGGCCGTCAGGAATGGCAGGGGCACGACTGGTCCTCACTCACAAGCACGCTCGATTGGGCTGTGCCCGGTGAGGCTACCGAGCGCTCTCGCGGCGAGCCACCTCAGGGGGTCCGGCCGAGTCCTGACGGCCCATCGGTTCCCCTGAACCGGGCTCCGCGGAGCCCGAGTGGGTCAAGCCGGTCAGCGCGACCGGGAGGCCTCGGACTGCTGGGCCTTACCTGGCGCGTGCCCCGGATCGAGCGCCGGAAGCCCGAAGAGAAGTGAACCCGCCAGTCCGGCGACCACGGTCAGACCGACCAGTGACCGCAGGAGAACCTGGGACGCGCTGGGGCGTTCAGGTGGGGGAGGGGTGACATTACTGCGGAAACGGTCCGCTTCGGCCACAAAGGCGAACGGGACGGCTTCTCGCCGGCGAAACATGAGTGTCGCTCCTTTTGATCATTCAAGCTGAACAGTGTCCACGGAGGCACCTGTACGCCTCTGCACTGTCAGACGCACAAGACTGCCACTTGGTGCCCGATTTCCCCGAATTGCTCAAAGAATGTCCTGACGGCCCGTCGGACCTCGGGAGCGGCAATCGGGCCCCCCTCCGGCCCGTAAAGTGGACGCCGCCCAGAGCGAGACGCAGACGGAAGGACCCGCCGGTGACCGTGACCCCGGACAGCACCCCCGAAGAGACCCAGAAGCCGAGCTTCCGCAGTGAAGTCACTGTCGAGCTGGTCAAGCACGCGGCGCAGGACTCGGACGTCCTGTGGGCCGCCCGGGTCTCCACGGCCGGCGAGCAGTCCCTGGAGGAGCTCACCAAGGACCCCGAGCGCTCCAAGGGCCTCATCAACTACCTGATGCGCGACCGCCACGGCAGCCCCTTCGAGCACAACTCGATGACGTTCTTCATCAGCGCCCCGATCTTCGTCTTCCGCGAGTTCATGCGGCACCGCGTCGGCTGGTCGTACAACGAGGAATCGGGCCGTTACCGGCGTCTCGACCCGGTCTTCTACGTCCCCGGCGCCGACCGCAAGCTGGTCCAGGAGGGCCGCCCCGGCAAGTACGTCTTCGTCGAGGGCACCGAGGCCCAGCAGGAGCTCACCTCCCGCGTCATGGAGGACTCCTACCGGCAGTCCTACGAGGCGTACCAGGAGATGCTCGCCGCGGGCGTCGCCCGCGAGGTGGCCCGCGCGACCCTCCCGGTCGGCCTGTACTCCTCGATGTACGCCACCTGCAACGCCCGCTCGCTGATGCACTTCCTCGGTCTGCGCACCCAGCACGAGCTGGCCACCGTGCCGTCCTTCCCGCAGCGCGAGATCGAGATGGTCGGTGAGCAGATGGAGGCCCACTGGGCCGGGCTGATGCCGCTCACCTACGCGGCCTTCAACAAGAACGGCCGCGTCGCTCCGTAACTCTCCGCCCGTACATCTCTGCCCGGTAACTCTCTGCGGGCACAGATGTACGGATGGGCCGCACGAGGTGTCCGTATTGCGACGTTTCGCGAAGTTCATCTAGGCTGATCAAACGGACCCGGCACTGCTTGAACCCCCGAGCAGGCAGTGCCGGTGTCCTCTTCCCCCACCTCACACGGTCCCCCGAGGGGACACCCCGCGCTGAGCAGCGAGTAGCGTGTTACCCATGGCTCCGATCTCCACTCCGCAGACCCCCTTCGGGCGGGTCCTCACCGCCATGGTCACGCCTCTCACGGCGGACGGCGCACTCGACCTCGACGGCGCCCAGCGCCTCGCGACCCATCTGGTGGATGCCGGCAACGACGGTCTCGTCGTCAACGGCACCACCGGCGAGTCCCCGACCACCGGCGACGCGGAGAAAAACGACCTGGTACGGGCGGTACTGGAAGCGGTCGGCGACCGCGCCCACGTCGTCGCCGGAGTCGGCACCAACGACACCCGCCACAGCCTGGAACTCGCCCGCGCCGCCGAGCAGATCGGCGCCCACGGCCTCCTCGCGGTCACGCCGTACTACAACAAGCCCCCGCAGGAGGGCCTGTTCCGGCACTTCACCGCCATCGCGGACGCCACCGGGCTCCCGGTGATGCTGTACGACATCCCCGGCCGCAGCGGCGTTCCGATCAACACCGAGACGATCGTCCGGCTCGCGGAGCACCCCCGGATCGTCGCCAACAAGGATGCCAAGGGCGACCTCGGCCGCGCCAGCTGGGCCATCGCCCGCTCCGGCCTCGCCTGGTACTCCGGCGACGACATGCTCAACCTCCCCCTCCTCTCCGTCGGCGCCTGCGGCTTCGTCTCCGTCGTCGGCCACGTCGTCACCCCCGAGCTGCGCGCCCTCCTCGACGCCCACCTCTCCGGTGACGTACAGAAGGCCACCGAGCTCCACCAGAAGCTCCTGCCCGTCTTCACCGGCATGTTCCGCACCCAGGGCGTCATCACCACCAAGGCCGCGCTCGCCCTTCAGGGCCTGCCCGCCGGCCCGCTCCGCCTGCCGCTCGTAGAGCTGTCCGCGGACGAAACCCACCAGCTCAAGATCGATCTCGCCGCAGGCGGGGTACAGCTCTAAACACTGACTTCACAACTGAACAAGCACCACATCAGCACCACTCGTAAACACCCCTGCACTGACATTCAGCCCGTGCACAACACAACATGCGCCCGAGATCCCCACGATCCGCAGTGCGCATGGTGAGGAGAGTCTTTTGAGTCATCCGCATCCCGAACTGGGCGCCCCGCCGAAGCTGGCCAAGGGCGGCCTGCGCGTCACCCCGCTGGGCGGCCTCGGCGAAATCGGCCGCAACATGACGGTCTTCGAGTTCGACGGCCGTCTGCTCATCGTCGACTGCGGCGTCCTCTTCCCCGAGGAGGAGCAGCCCGGCATCGACCTGATCCTGCCGGACTTCACGTCCATCAAGGACCGCCTCGACGACATCGAGGGCATCGTCCTCACCCACGGCCACGAGGACCACATCGGAGGCGTTCCCTACCTCCTGCGCCTCAAGCCCGACATCCCGCTGATCGGCTCCAAGCTGACGCTCGCCCTCATCGAGGCGAAGCTCCAGGAGCACCGCATCCGCCCGTACACCCTTGAGGTCGTCGAGGGCGACCGCGAGCGCCTCGGCCCCTTCGAGTGCGAGTTCGTCGCGGTCAACCACTCCATCCCGGACGCGCTGGCCGTCGCCATCCGCACCCCCGCGGGCATGGTCGTCGCCACCGGCGACTTCAAGATGGACCAGCTCCCGCTGGACGGCCGCCTCACCGACCTGCACGCCTTCGCGCGCCTGAGTGAGGAAGGCATCGACCTCCTCCTCTCGGACTCCACGAACGCCGAGGTCCCTGGCTTCGTCCCGCCCGAGCGCGACATCTCCAACGTGCTGCGCAACGTCTTCGCGAGCGCCGAGAAGCGCATCATCGTGGCCAGCTTCGCGAGCCATGTGCACCGCATCCAGCAGATCCTGGACGCCGCCCACGAGTACGGCCGCCGCGTCGCCTTCGTCGGCCGCTCCATGGTCCGCAACATGGGCATCGCCCGTGACCTCGGCTACCTGAAGGTCCCCGGCGGCCTGGTCGTCGACGTCAAGACCCTCGACGACCTCCCGGACGAGGAAGTCGTACTGGTCTGCACCGGCTCCCAGGGCGAGCCGATGGCCGCCCTCTCCCGGATGGCCAACCGCGACCACCAGATCCGCATCGTCCCCGGCGACACGGTCATCCTGGCCTCGTCCCTCATCCCGGGCAACGAGAACGCGGTCTACCGCGTCATCAACGGCCTGACCCGCTGGGGCGCCAACGTCGTCCACAAGGGCAACGCCAAGGTCCACGTCTCGGGCCACGCCTCGGCCGGCGAGCTGTTGTACTTCTACAACATCTGCAAGCCCAAGAACCTGATGCCGGTCCACGGCGAATGGCGCCACCTGCGCGCCAACGCCGAGCTGGGCGCTCTCACCGGCGTCCGCAAGGACCACATCGTCATCGCCGAGGACGGCGTCGTCGTCGACCTCATCGACGGCCGCGCCAAGATCGTCGGCAAGGTCCAGGCCGGTTATGTGTACGTCGACGGCCTCTCGGTCGGCGATGTCACCGAGACCCACCTCAAGGACCGCCGCATCCTCGGCGACGAGGGCTTCATCTCGGTCTTCGTCGTGGTCGACAGCTCCAGTGGCAAGATCGTCGGAGGCCCGACCTTCCACGCCCGTGGCTCCGGCATCGACGACGCCGCGTTCAACGCCGTCACCCCGAAGATCGAGGAAGCTCTCATGCGCTCCGCGGCCGACGGAGTGATGGAAGCGCACCAGATCCAGCAGCTCATCCGCCGCTCGGTGGGCAAGTGGGTGTCCGACACCTACCGCCGCCGGCCGATGATCCTCCCGGTCGTCGTCGAGGTCTGATCGAGGTCCCACTACCTCATCTCCCGGAGCGGGGCACCTCGATTTGCATCGAGGCACCCCGCTCCAGTACGTTTACGTCTCCACCTCAGCGGGAACCAGGACATGTTCTGCATGCCTGAACATCCGGCTGGAGGTTGGAAATTCCGACTGAGAAATTCTGATAAAGTCGGAGCCGCTGGAAAGGGAAAACGCGAAAGCGAAGAACCTGAAAGGCGCCGAGGAAATCGGAACGGAAACGGTCTGATAGAGTCGGAAACGCAAGAACAG